>JADLEQ010000013.1 GCA_020846005.1 Polyangiaceae bacterium | reverse complement strand
GACGCCCGCCCCGTCCAAAAGCCTCGACATCAACGCCCGGATCTGCTGACGCGCACCCCCGCGATGGACCTCGTGGAGCCGGTCACGCGCACGCTCGATCACGAGCAACGAGAAGGCGCGCTAACAGGGGGCGCGCCCCCGCCCGGAGGCGGACCGTAGCCACCGGGAGGCTGGCCATATCCGCCGGGAGGAGGGCCGTAACCGCCGGGGGGCTGACCGTAGCCGCCCGGGGGCGGTGCATTCGGGGGTGGTTGCATCTGTTTCGTCTCCCTCGCGCCAGGCGTTGATACAGCCGCCAGGCCAATGATGTCCAGGTGGGTGGGCCACAGGGGCAGAAATTCTCTCGCGCGGGGATGATAGGCTCGACAGGGTGGAAGTCGGCAGGCCCGTGTGCAGTCCCGCCCGGTGGGCCGTCACGTGGTGCGCGCTCGCGGCGGGGTTCGGCGTCGGCTGCGGCGCCGAGGACGCGACGCCCCCGAGCCAGGTGTCCGCGCCGTGCCCGACGCTCGGCGATGCGTGCGCCGCGCCTGCGGGCACGCCGCCGGCTGTAGGCGAGCGCACCACGATCGTCCCCTCGCCGCTCATGCCGCCCGGGGTGGTGTCGCAGACCGCGCACAACAACCTGGACATCGTCTGGCACGACGGCCGGCTGTTCTTCGCCTTCCGAACGGCGCCGTCGCACTTCGCGAGCGAGCTCGTCACCCTCTACGTCGTCAGCACGACGGACCAGGAGGCATGGCGCTTCGAGGGCTCGTTCCAGCTCGGGAAGGACCTGCGTGAGCCGCGGTTGCTCTCGGTGGGCGGCCGGCTCTTCTTGTACTTCGCCGTCCTGAGCGAGATCCCGCTCACGTTCGTCCCGGAGCGCACGGTGGTGTCCGAGTGGCTCGGGCCCGAGCGCTGGACGCCGGTGGAGGACATCTTCGAGCCCGGCTTCATCCCCTGGCGCGCGCGCACCCTGGACGGCGTGGGGCACGTCATCGGCTATGTTGGCGGCGAGAGCATCTACGAGAACGAGCAGGGCGGCGTCCGCGTACACTGGCTGACGACGACGGACGGAAGGGCTTTCGCGCCGTACGTCTCGGGACAACCGGTCATCCTCGAGGGCGGCTCCTCCGAGACGGACCTCGCGTTCCTGGACGACGGCGGGATCGTCGCAGTGAGCCGGAACGAGGCAGGCGACGAGCTGGGCTGGGGCTCGAAGATCTGTCGGGCGCCCGCCGGCGCCCTAGGACAGTGGGAGTGCGTGGCCGATCCCAAGAAGTACGACTCACCCGTCGTGTTCCGCAACGGCGCGGACGTGTACCTCATCGCCCGCCGGCAGGTGGCGAACGACGGCAAGTACGACCTCGGGGACCGCGACAAGCCCGCGAGCGAGCTGTCCATCGATTTTCAGAAGGAGTACTGGACGACGCCGAAGCGCTGCTCGCTCTGGAAGGTGGACCCGGCCGACCTGAGCGTCAGCTTCGTGCTCGACCTGCCCTCGAGCGGCGACACCTGCTTCGCCAGCGTGGTGCCGCTCGGCTCCGGGCGCCACCTCGTCTACAACTACACCTCGGATCCTTCGAAGCCGGACACGCCGTGGCTCGAGGGCCAGGGCGGGCCCACCGAGATCTACAGCCTCACCTTGTCGCTCCCTTGAGGCGCGGAGCGCCCGGGGGCGACCGGCGCCCCCGACTCACCGGCCGAGCCGGCGCCGCACGGAGGCAGCCCACTCTGCGCGCGAGCCGTCCGGGAACCAGCGGTCCACGATCTCGGCGACTCGAACTACCCGATCCGCGAGCTCCGCGTCGAGCGGCTCGGCGCGCTGCTCCGCGACCGTGAGCAGGCGCTCGATCGAGCCGCACACCCCGCCGGCGAAGCTCGCCGGCGCCGCGCGCGCAGCCGGCGAGTCGACCAGCGACTCGAGCACGGCGACCGAGCTAACCGCCGGCTCGGTGACGTGGACCTCCTGGGTGTGGACCGACGCCGACCGCACCACCTCGGGATCCCGCGCGTGCCGCTCCAAGAGCTCGATCCCGGGCGGGAGGTACGAGGGCGTGCTCGCCGCGACCCCGAACGTGATCCGGACCGCGCCGACGAGCACCACGTCGCCGTGAGCGAGCACTCGCCCTCGGTCCAGACGCTCGCCGTTCACGTACGTCCCGTTCCGGCTCGCGAGATCCTCGACGACGACCTGGCCCCCGGCCCGCGTGAACCGGACGTGTTGGCGCGAGGCGAGCTGATCGCGCAGCACGATCGCGCACACCACGCCGCGCCCGACGTACGTCTCGCCCTCGGGGAGGTGGTGCCGCACACCGTCGAGCTCGAGCCAGGCGTTGACGCTCATGGGTCAGCCCAAAGTATCACTCCGGGCCCGGGCCGGCCGGGGGCCCGCGCTCAGGTCCCGAAGAAGACCGGGTTCGAGACGGCGAACACGCGCCGGCCGGGGTGCACCGGCGAGAGATCGCCGTCTCCGCGGGCGTGAAAGACCACCCAGTTGCGCGCGCGCGTCGGGTCGAGCGCCACCGAGACCACGTTCATCCACCGCTTCCCCGTGCCGGCGCCCAACGGCTGGAGCGGCACCGTGGCCTGGGTCTCGCCGTCCACGATCACCTCCAGTGTGGTGGCGTCGAGCCAGCTCGGGGCCGCGACGGTGACGGTGAAGTCGGCCGTCCCCGGCCGGGAGGTGACGAACGTCCCCGGCCCGGCGCCGCCGGGGCCCTCGACCGTCAGGTAGAGTCCGCCGCTCACGGTCGCGCGCCCCGCAGCGAGCGCGTCCCGCACGCGGGTGTGGGTCAGCTCCCGCGGATCGTCGGTGCCGACGTCGACGCACGTGCGAGGATAGCCGACGGGGCTCGATCGGAGGTGGTGGCTGTCGGAGCTGCCCACGGCCCAGAACGTGTGGCCGTGTCCGAGCAGCGCGAACCAGTCGCGGACGCTCTTGTCGCGGTTCGCCTCGAAGTCGGAGTCGTTGAAGACCTCGATGGCGTCGAAATCGGTGCTCCAGAGGCTCGCGTCCCCGGTGCCCGTCTCGCGGTCGAGCCCGGCGGCGGAGAAGTACGCGCCGAAGCCGCCCCCGCTCGGGTGGTTGATGACGAACACTGGGTCCTCGGGCAGCGACTGCACCGCCGCGAACATCGCCGGCGGCTCGGTGCCGATCCACTCCACGGCGCCGTTGTTGACGGCGTCTGGCCGGGGGAGGAGCGGCACGACGCCGAAGTGCCCCCACGCGAAGGTCGTGAGCTCCTCGCTCGGCATCCCGTAGGCCCACGCCTCGAGGCCCAGGGACTCGATCGTCGGCTGAAAGTCGATCACCCACTCGTGCTCGCTCGACACCGGGATGTCGAGGCCATCGGCGATGGCGCTCTTCACCTTCTGCAGCACCGAGTCGTTCGAGTCGGCGCTGAAGTGGCTGTGCACGTGGAAGTCCGCGCACATCACCCCGGTCGTGTCGACCGACCGCTCGAGCGTCGCGGCGATCTCCGCGACGGCGCCCGCCGTCACGGTGACCGTCTCGTCGTGCAGCTCCCACTCGGAGCCTCGGGACACCACGACCCGATGCTCACCCGGCGGCACGGCGAGCGTGGCCTCCCCCGTGACGGCGTAGTCTACGTGCAGTCGATCGTTCGCCTCCGTGGGCATCCCCCACGCGTCCGGGGGCCCCTCGACGGCAGCGGCCGGGATCACCTGCACCCGCACCGGGAGCGGCGTGACGCCGTCGGCCGCGCGCGCGACGACGTGCACCGTGCCGGCCGCCGGGAGCGCGAGGTCGGCGTCGTCGCTCGCCGCCGGCACCTCGACCCCCGCGCCGACAGGGTACCCAGGAAGGTACGCGTGGAGGCGCGCCGCCTCGGCCGGCGGGACGTGGAGCGTGTAGGCGCCGCTGGCGTCGGCGCGCGTCCGCGTGAGGTACGTCCCGTCGACGCCCTCCGCGTGCACCCACGCGCCGGGCGCCGCGGCGCCGGCCGCGGTCCGCACCGTCCCCGAGATCGCGCGCCACGCCGGCTCGCCCTCGGCCCGGCGCACCGCCTCTCGCAGGCCGTCGTACTCGGGGCCACCCGCGACCAGCCGCACGTGGTCCACCCAGTGCTCCGCGCACGCCGGCACCTCGAAACCAGGGCCTGTGAAGTACTGGAACCCGCTGATCTCGATCTGGGGCGCGAGCGGCACCCCCCCCGGCTTCGTCCAGGCGAAATTCCACTCGCCGCTCACGAACCCGGCGAACGGAACCGGCTTCGACGCCTTCGCGAAGCCGCGATGCGCGGTGACGAGCTGGTTCTGGCTGTAGTGGAAGAAGCCGTGCATCTCGTCGCTGACCCCGCCCACGGCGAACGCCACCGGCTCGCTGCCCGGGTTCAGGATCCCCACGCGCACCAGCACGTGCTCCGCGCCCGGCTCGAGGACGTAGTCGTACGCCGCGCGGAGACCGTACCTGCGCGGGAACAGCGCCGCGAGCGCGCCGTTCAGGAACGGGATGGGCTCGAGACGCCCCTCGGCGCGGACGATCGCGGCTCCGCCGTCGGAGCCGTCCGCGATCACGCTGACGCGCTCGACGTTCACCATCTCGATGGACAACGCCATGAGGGTCTCGAGGTAGCGCGACTCGCCCGCGGGGCGACCGTCCTCGCCGACGCGATCGATCGACAACACCTCGCCCCCGAAGCGCGCGTAGCCGTCCGAGAGCCCGGCGTCCTCGACCGCCAACGCGATCCGGTCGTTGGCGAGCACGTAGTCTCCGACGCGAATCCGCTGGCGGCCGTGGGCGGGCTGCACGATCATCGCCTCGCTCGTCAGGCGGCCGGCCCGCGCCTGGCCGGCCGCGCGCGCCCCGTACGGGTCGACATGCCCGACGGCGTCGCCGGCCGCGAACCGGCTCTCCTCCGTCGGGCAGGCCCCGCCCTCCGTGCCGCCCGCTCCCCCGGCCGCAGCTCCCCCGCCCCGGTCCCCGGAGTCGGAGCATCGCGCCATGAGGAGCGCCACCGCAGCCACGCCGCACGCGCTGACCGCCACACCCCGCGAGGACTCGCGTAGCCGCTCGAGTCGTGTCATGCGCGTGATTGTAACAGTGTTCACCCATCCGTCACGGTTGCGCGACTTCGCCCGCGGCGCGACAACACGCGCGTGCCGCGACGACGGAGTCGAAGAGCGCCCCGCGGCGTCGACCTCGACGCCGTGGCCGCTGGGCGCGTCGAGCTCGAGCCCCGCGCGCTCTGCCGGTTGATCCGGGCCATCTCGCCGACGGGCCGGCCGCTGAACGACGACGCGCGGCGCCAGGCCCACGCGCTCAAGGCGAGGTTGCAGAGCGCGGCGATCCGCCAGCTCGAGGCGGCGCTCGTCGTGCGGCGGACGCCCGACGCGCGCATCGTGGGGCTCGGGCTCCGCCGGGAGGGCGCCGGCGGGGTGCACGACGATCTCGGGCACGCGCGCCTCGACGCGCTCGACGACGACGCCCGCGCGAGGGTGCGCGCGCGGCTCGAGCGGCGATGAGCGCTACGGCTCGTCCCGGTCGGCGGGCGCTCCGCCGCCGCCCGTGGAGCCGCCGTTCGTCCCCCCTCCGCGCAGCGCGCCGAGCACACTCGCGACGATCCCGGGGGCGGCGGAGCGAACGCGCGGCGCGGCCGCCGCCGCCCACTCCGAGACGTGCAGCTCATCCCCGGACGCGAGCGCGAGCCGCGAGCGCCCTTCGAGCGCGATCCCCACGCGCCTCGCGATGACGGGCGCGGTCGAGTGTTCGCGGCGGACGCCTCGCGCCAGCATCGCGAGCCGCAGCGCCTCGAATCGGAGCCGGGCCGCCTCCGGTCGCCAGGCGAGCAGGCGCCCGGCGCGCAGGAGCCCGCCGGCGCGGACCGCGCGGAGGTAGAGGTCACGCGAGCCTCGCTCGCCGGCCAGCTCGCCGTCGAGCAGCAGCTCCACGCCCACGTGCGCCGCGGCGCGGGCGCTCCCCCGGCTCAGGCCGCGCGCGCGGAGCTCGCGCTCGGCGCCGGCGACGAGCTCACGAAACGCCGCGAGGTCGTGGAACGCGGCGTCGGTGGCGTGATGGAGCTCCACGCCGCGGCTCACGTCGTCGTCGACCGAGCTCGGGGGGCGGGCGCCGATCATCGCCGCGAGATCGGGCAGCATCGCGCCCAGGGCGAACGCGGGCGACGGCGAGAACCGGCCCGCGATGGCGGCGTGCCCGAAGAAGTTCACGCCCCTGGATCTAGCGCACCGGCGGGCGACGGGGCGCCGCGCTAGCGTCCCGCTCATGCGCGCGCCACCTCCGCACGGACGGCCCGGGGAGCCGCGGGCTCCGGGCGCGCGACGGTGACCGGGATCCGAGGCTTCGTCGTCGACTGGGAAGCGTCCCGGTCCGAAAGAGGGACGCTCGCGGCCCTCGATGGCGGGCTCCGCTGGTCGGTCGAGCGCCGCGTGGGGCGAGCGCCGCTCGGCCTCGGCGGAGCGGGGCTGAGCGGCGCGACGTTCGTCTGTCGCGACCTGTGCGGTGCGCTGGCGCTCCGTGTGGAGCTGGACCCCGCCTGGCTCCGCCCGGTGCGCGGGCGAGCGCTGGACGGTGCGGGCGCGGTGCTCGCGCGGCTCGGCGTGGCGCGCGGGCTGCGGGGCGGGCTCCGCGTGGAGGGCGCGGCCGGCTGGGTCGAGGTGCGCGCGCCGTGGCGTGGCCTCGCGTTCCCCGCTGGGAGCCGCCCGCCGTGCGCGCTCGAGCTCGCGGGAGGCGCCCGCGGCGCGATCGAGGCGGTGACGGTCGGCGGCCGCCGCGCGGTGCGATCGTGGGTGCCTGCGGCGGCGGCGGAGGCGCTCACCGCGCTCGTGCTGATCGCGACGCTCGCGGCCGACACCCTCTACCTCGCGCCGTCCCGCGGTCCGCTCGGCGGGTGACGCCTGGCGCGACCGCCGAAGGCGCTCACCTCGCCAGGCGCGACTCGATCAGGAGGTCGGAGCTCAGCGTGCGGTGCACGGGGCAGCGGTTGGCGATCTCGAGCAGGCGCTCGCGCTGCGCGTCGTCGAGGCGCCCCTCGAGCTCGATCTCGCGATCGATGCGGTCGCGCTTCCCGCCGCCGTCGACCTCGACCTTCTCGTGCCGCAGGCGCACCGTGACGCGCTCGAGCGGGAGCTGCTTCATGTCGGCGTACATGCGCAGCGTCATCGAGGTGCAGGCGCCGAGCGCGGAGAGGAGATACTCGTACGGGGAGGGGCCCGAGTCCGAACCCCCGAGTTCGGGGGGCTCGTCCGCCGAGAGGGAGTGCTGGCGGGCCTCGACACGCTGAGCGAGCTTGCTGGTGCGTGTCTCCTGGACGGTGACGTGAGCGACGTTCATGGAAGGGCCTGGGTTGCGACGGCCTCGGCGGTCGCGCGCGGGCTCGTACGTGGGGCTCGCACTAGGGCTCGAGCGTCGAATTCGTGATCTCGATGTCGGTGTCGTCGTGCATCGAGATGCCGGGGTGCGCGTACCACGAGCCGCCGGTGTTGTCCCGGATCGTCGAGTCGCGAATCACGATGTTGCCGGAGTGGTCGTTGCTCACGAAGAAGACGGCGCTGCCGTGGGCGTTCACGGTGTTGTGCTCGATGAGGGAGCCGCAGAGCGTGAGCGTCATCGTGTTGCCATCGTTGTAGATCGCGCCTCCGCTGCCGCCTCCCGGCGTACCGGCCTGCGCCGGGTTGCCGCCCTCGCCCACGGCCTGGTTGTAGCTGAACAGGCTGTTCACGATCGTCCACGACACCCCGATGCTGCTCACGCCGCCGCCGTTGCTGCACCGCCCACCGTACCCGGCCGGATCCCCGCCGAAGGTGCTGTTCACGACCCAGACCGGCTGGTCGTCGTGCTGGTCGAACACGCGGACCGCCGCGCCCCCCACGTCGGGGCCGGTCGTCTGGCACGCGTTGTTGAAGAAGCGGCTGTTGATGATCTTGAGGCGCCCTCCCCGCGCGAAGATGGCGCCACCGCCATCTTCCTCGGCCGTGGCGTCGCCGTCCGCGAAGGTGAGGTTCTGAACGGTGAGCCGCGGGTGGTCCTGATTGTCGCAGTGGGGCGTGGTCCATGTCTGCGCCTGATCACAGGTGTTCATGTAGAGGATGCGGCGCTGGCCGCCGCCGCTCAGCGCCACCTTCCCGCCGCCGTCGATCACGATCCGCGGCCCCTTGTCGTTGAAGATCTTGGCGGTCTCGCTGAGCTGGATGACGATCGGGTCGGGGCCACAGTCGAAGGTGATCACGCCGCCTCCGGCGACCGCCTGGACGAACGCGCCGGACGTGCAGCTCGCGGGTGTGCCGTCCCCCACCACCGTAGTCGGGCTCGAGACGGCCTCGGGGAGCGCCTCGGCCGGGAGCGACAGGCTGCAGTCGCCCTCGGCCCAACCGGCGGGCGGCCCCGACGCGGGGTTCGCCAGCGGGTTGTGGATCCCCGCGGACCCGCCGCCGCCCGAGGCGCCGCCGCCCGACCCGCCGCCGCTCGAGCTCCCCGCGCCGCCCGTCGAGCCGCCCCCCGCGCCGCTCGCGCCTCCCGTGGCGCCGGAGCCGGTGCCGGCGCCGCCCTCCCCTCCGCAGCCCGCGAGCGCGAGCGCGAGACCCGATCCCCAGGCGATGGTTCGCAGCATGGTCGACCTCTGGGCGGAGGATACGTGCAGCGGCGCTCCGACGCTACTCGGCCAGCGGCGAGCGCCCGAACCGGGCGCCCGCCGGCGCGCCCGCGCGCCGGGGTCGCCCTGGCGCGCGACCGGCGCCCCAACGCCGCGCGATCACGGCGAGGATCGTCACCACGTGCCAGGGCCGCAGACCGCTCGCCTCGTCGGCGTAGACGGGACGGACCGGCACCTCCGCCACGCGGAACCCGCCGCGCGCGAGCAGCGCGAGCAGATCGTTCGGGTACCCGTAGCGGGGCCAGAGGTCGTCGAGCGGCAGCGCGCGGAGGCACGCGGCCGTCGTCGCGGTGTAGCCGCACTGGGAGTCGTGGACCCGCAGTCCCGTGGCCGCGCGCGTGACGCCGGCGAGGAAGCGCGTGCCGGCCCGCCGCGCGAGCGGCATCCGGCGCGCCTCGGGGTGCGCGAGCCGATCGCCCTTCACGTGATCGGCCCGCCCGTCGGCCAGCGGCGCCAGCAGGGAGGGGAGGTCCCCCGGGTCCATCTGATCGTCGCCGGCCATGACCGCGACCACGTCAGCCGGCGCGGCGAGCGCGGCGGCGTACCCCGTCGCGATGGCCGCGCCGACGCCGCGGTTCACCGAGTGCCGCACCACGCGCAACCGCGGATCGCCGACGGCGAGGGCGGCCTCCGCGGTCCCGTCGTCGCTCGCGTCGTCGACCACGTACACCGCGTCGACCCACGCGGGCAGCCGGCGGAGCATTCGCGGCAGCAGGCGCGCCTCGCCGTACGCGGGGACGACGACGGCGACGGCGAGACCTCGGTGCATGGCGCGCGGGGGTTCTACCGCCGCGGCGCCGGGATGGTACTACGTGCGGGTGAGGCGAAGCCGCTTCCTGCTCGCGCTCGCCGCCGCGGCCCTGGCCCTGCCGGCGGGCTGGGTCGCGTGGGGTGCGCTCACCTTCCCGAGCGACCGCACCCCGGAGGGCGCCTACGCCCGCGTGGCGAAGGCGGTGAACACCGGGCACCCCGAGGGGCTCTTCCCTTACCTCGAGACGCCGGCCCAGCACGCCTGCTTCACCCTGCGGGACTACCGACGCCGCTCCCGCGAGCGCGTGCTGGCCGCGTACCCCGAGCCGGAGCGTTCGGAGCGCGCGGGCGCGTGGCGCGCGGTCGCCGACGCCGCGGACGGGCAGGACGTGTTCGCGCTGCTCGCGGCCGAGCAGCGCTGGGTCGAGCGCCTACGGCGTGATCTCTCGGGCGTGCGCGCCGTGCAGATCGAGGGCGACCGCGCGACGCTCGAGACGGTGCGCGGCACGCGTTACGCGTTCCGCAAGCGCGAGAACGGCATCTGGGGCCTGACGCAGTTCACGGCGTTCCTGGCCGCCGAGGCGGAGAAGGCCGCGCGCGACCACGCCATCGTGGAGAAGGCAGCGACGGACTACGAGCGCGCGCGCGCGAGCGCAAGCGGCGCGCCAGACGGGGGTTGAGCGAGCGGCGGCCGCGCCTCTGCGCTCAGCGCGGCTGGCGCTCGCGCACCGACGAGTAGCCCGCGCCGCTCGGGGTGCCGGACTCCGTGGGCAGCCCCGACGGCGCCCACCCGGGCAACAGGCGCCCGAACGCGTCTCGCTTGCCCTCGTACCCCGTCACCAGCTCCGCGAGGTTCGTGAAGCCGACCTGCACCAGCGCCTCGGCGGCGTGCCGCGAGCGCACGCCGGATCGACAACCGAGGAGCAGGTGCTCCTCGCGACCGAAGGCGGCGCGCATCACCTCGAGGAACTCGGGGTTCGCGCGCATCCCTCCCGCGCCCTGGAACGCCCAGGGGACGTTCAGCGCTCCGGGGACGTGCCCCGCCTCGAACTCCTCGGGCGTGCGGACGTCGACGTAGGTCCACCCCTCCTCGAGCAGCGCGCGCGCTCCCTCGGGATCGACGTTGCGGATCGACTGGCTCATCGGCGTGACTCCACGCCGGACCTCGGCCGGCGCCGGGCTCACATGGCGCGGCACGCGGCCGCGCGCAAGCGGCGCCCGCGCGGCGCGGCGCCGCCGCGCACCCTCGGGCGGCGGCCGCGAGCGCGGCCCACTACCGAGGCGGCTCGATGGGCGCAGCCGTGGTGACCCCGGCACCCCAGAAGCTGAGGCCGGGGAGGGACTGGATCGGGATCAGCGCGCCCGCGCCGGTCGCCAGGTCGATCTCGACGAGCTGCCCGGTGTCGCTGAAGCCGTAGGCGACGCCCGCCCAGTAGCCGAGCCCCCACAGGTCCTGGAAGCCCGTCGATCCGAGCACCTTGAGCGCCTTGCCCGTCACCGGATCGACCTCGAGCAGGTAGTCGACGGTGTCCGCCCCGGAGAGCAGCGGCTTCGCCGTCAGGTACGTCTTGTCGCCGATGATGGACACGATGTCGCCGCTCGACTCCCACGCCTCGCCCGTCGAGTTCGGGTTGAGGCCCCCGACTGGGACGATCGACGCCGTTTGGCGATCGATCCGCACGTAGTTCGAGCGGTCGTAGCCGACGAGCGCCTCCTCGCTTGGGAGGAGCGTGCCGGCCGGGAGGTAGGTGAGCGAGTTGGGGAACGTGCCGGACTTGACGACGAAGCACTTCGCGGTCGCCTTGTCGATCGAGACCACGGCGCCCCCGCCGAGGCCGCCGGTGACCCCGACCATCACGCCGGACGCGTCGAGCGCGATGTCCCACATGCTCGAGGTGCAGTCGAACTGGCCAATGACCGCCACCGTCTTGGAGAAGGGCTCCAGCTTGTAGAGCGTGTTGGCGCTGTGGCCGTACACCTCGCCCACGGGCGGGTTGCCGCCCCCGCCCGATCCGGCGAGGCCGCCGGCGCCAGCACCGGCCGCCGCACCCGCGCCGGCGGCGCCGCCTCCGCCGCTCGCGGCGGCGCCGCCGCCCACGCCGCCGAAGCCGCCGGCCGCAGCCTGGCCGCCGTAGCCACCGCCGGCTCCGGGGCTCGCCGTGTCGTTCGCCGAGCACCCCACCAAGCACACCAGACCGAGCCACCAGCCGCGCATGATGGTGCGACGATAGCGCGAGGGGCGCGCCGCGACGAGTCGCGCCGCGTTAGACTGCCCGGACTTGGCGCCTCCCTCCTCCCCCGCCGGTCCCATCGGATCACGCCCGTCGAGCCCGCTCCGCGTGGTGCCGCTCGGCGGACTTGGCCAGATCGGCATGAACTGCCTCGCGCTCGAACACGACGGCGCGACGCTCGTCATCGACTGCGGATCGTCGTTCCCACAGGACGACGCGGGGGTGGACGTGCTCCACCCGGACTTCCGCTGGCTGACGGACCGCAGCCGCCGAGTCGTCGGAGTGGTGCTGACGCACGGCCATGAGGACCACATCGGCGGCCTGCCGTACCTGCTGGCGGGGCTCGACGTCCCGGTGTGGGGGCCTCCTCACGCGCTCGCCCTGGTCGCGCGGCGGCTGGAGGAGCACGCGCTGCGCAACGACGAGGTCTCGCTCCGCCCGGTGACGGCGGGGGAGATCCTCGAGCTCGGGCCGTTCCGCGTCGAGCCGGTGCGGGTGTCCCACTCGATCGTGGAGGCGACCGCGCTCCGCATCGAGACGCCGGCAGGTACGGTAGTGCACAGCGGCGACTTCACGTTCGATCCGGACCCGCCCGACGGCGAGCCGACCGACGTGGCGCGACTCGAGGCGATCGGCGACGCCGGGGTCGATCTCCTCCTCTCCGACTCGACCAACGTCGACCTCTCGGAGCGCCCCGGCTCCGAGCGCGAGGTCGCGCTGGCCCTCGATCGCCTGATCGCCCAGGCGCCGCGCCGGGTCGTGGTGACGCTCTTCGCCAGCAACGTCCAGCGCCTCATCTCGCTCGGGGAGATCGCGCGCCGACACGGGCGCCGCGTCTGTTTGCTCGGGCGTAGCCTCCTCACCCAGGTCGAGGTCGCGACGCGCCTCGGGCGCCTCGACTGGCCGAGCGATCTCCTCGTCGCGCCCGAGCAGCTCCCCGAGTTGCTCCCGGAGCGCGTGCTCGTGCTGGCCGGCGGGACGCAAGCGGAGCCCGCTTCGTCGCTCCGTCGCGTGGCGTCTGCCGAGCACGGTCAGCTCGCGATCGAGCCAGGCGACCTGGTGGTGCTCTCGAGCCGGGCGATCCCGGGCAAGGAGCGGGTCGTCCACGACATGGTGTGCGATCTGCTCCGGCGCGGGGCGCGCGTGGTGACTCGAGCGACGGACCCGGGCGTGCACGTCAGCGGGCACGCGAGCCGGGCCGAGCAGGGGCGAATGATCGAGCTCTTGCGCCCGAGAGCGTTCGTCCCCATTCACGGGACTCTCCACCACCTGCGCGAGCACGCCGCGCTGGCCCGCCAGGCCGGCGTGGGAGAGGTCCTGGTGATCGAGAACGGCGTCACGGCGCAGTTGGAGGACGGCCGCCTCCGGACGGGCGACCCGATCCCCCACGGAGAGATCGCCGTCGCGATGGGGGGCGAGGAGCTGGACTCCGAGACGTACACGCGCCGGCTCGAGCTCGGCCGGGCCGGCGTCGTCCTGGTCTCGATGCGCCTCGGCCGCGACGGCCACCTCGTCGGACCGCCCGTCGTCACGGCGCGCGGCGTCCCCTGTCTCGACGACGACGCGAACGCGCTGCGGAAGGTGGCGCTCGACGTAGCGCGCGCGCGCCTCCGCGGGCGACACGGCGACGAGGCGGCCATCGTCGACACGTTACGCCGAGCGGCCCGCCGGAGCGTGCTCGACCTCTCCGGCACCCGACCGGCGATCGAGGTGCACCTCGTGCCGCTGGATTGAGCCGACCGCGCCGGGTACCCTCGGAGCATGGCGATCCAGCGTGCACCCGCGGCGCGCGCGACGTGGGTCGTCGCCACCGTCACGCTCGCGACGTCACTGGCCGCCAGCCTCGTGGTGGGGGCGTGCGACCGCGCCCCCGAGCCGCCCCAACCCACCCCGCCCGCGCGGGCGGCGGCCGCCTCGGCGGCGCCGGCGCAGCCTCCGCCCCTCGCCGAGCGGCCCTTCCGATTCCCCGCGCCTCGCCGCCTGGCCGCGATCGGCGACGTGCATGGCGACCTCGCCGCGACGCGCGCGGCCCTGCGCCTGGCCGGCGCGATCGACTCGGAGGATCGCTGGAGCGGCGCCGACCTCGTGGTCGTGCAGACGGGAGATCAGCTGGACCGAGGCGACGACGAGCGCGCCATCCTCGACCTGCTGAAGCGCCTCGGCGCCGAGGCTCGCCGCGCCGGCGGGGAGGTCCACGTGCTGAACGGCAACCACGAGACGATGAACGTCGCGCTCGACTTCCGCTACGTGACCGCGGGCGGGTTCGCGGCATTCGCCGACGTGCGCACGGACGCGCGAGGGCTCGGGCGCTTCCCGGAGGCGCACCGCGGGCGAGCGATGGCCTTCGCGCCGGGCGGCCCGTACGCCCGCGAGCTGGCCGCGCGCGAGACGGTGATCGTCGTCGGGGAGACGGTGTTCGCGCACGGCGGCGTGCTGCCGTCCCACGTCCGCTACGGCGTCGGGCGTTTCAACGCGGAGGTGAGCGCGTGGATGCGGGGCGAGCGCACGGCGCCCGCGCTCGCCCAAGCCGACGACGGCCCCGTGTGGGCGCGCACGTTCTCCGAGGATGAGGTGGACGCCTCCGAGTGCGCGCTCCTCGCCGAGGCGCTCGGCGCGCTCGGCGCGCGTCGCATGGTCGTCGGCCACACTCCGCACACCCGTGGGATCACCTCGGCGTGCGGCGACCGCGTCTGGCGCATCGACGTCGGCATGGCCCGCCACTACGGGGGTACGCCGGCCGTGCTGGTCATCGAGGGCGACCAGGTGCGGGCGGTAGGGAGGTGAGTGGGAGGGCGCGGATCGTGCGCTGCACCCCTCCTGAGCCGCGCGGGAGACCGCGAGCGCCCGGGCCCGACGGCGCCCTCACGCCGTGTCGAACGAGGCGTGGGGGCGCGAGACCTCCGGCGCGGTGCTCGTCTCGCCCGCGCGGTCGAGCGCGACCTTGAAGAGGACGGGGCCCACCAGCTCGTTGATCGCCACGGTCGCGACGGCCAGCGCGGCGAAGCCCTGGCCAAACTCAGGGAACGTCCTGGCGATCAGCATCGCGACGCCGAGCGAGAGCCCCGCCTGCGACACCAGCGAGGACCAGCCCCAGCGGCGGACGACCGGCTCGTCGCTGGCGAGGCGGCTCGCGACGCGCGCAGCGCCCCACGTCGCTACGACCCGGAGCGACGCGAGCGACAGGGCGACTGGCCACAGGGAGCGGAGGAGCGGGAGGTCCAGGTGGGCGCCCGCGGTCGCAAAGAACACCACGAACACCACGCCGCTGGTGCGCTCGACCCCGTGGAGGAGCTTCTCCCCCTGCCCCGAGAGGTTCTGCACGACGAAGCCCGCCGTGAGGAACGTGAGGAGCGGCTCGAAGTGGACGTACCGCAGCGCCTCGGTCATCCCGAAGCCGAGCGCGAGCAGCACGAGCATCAGGTTCTTGCCCACCAGGCGCAGGTACGCCGCGAGGACGAGCCCGAGCGTCGTCCCCAGGCTCACGCTCCCGAGGATCTCGTGACCGAGGACGGCGAAATCTTCGGTCGAGAGCGCCGCGCCCGGCTGGATCAGCGGACGCGCGACCATCAACACGACCGCGAGGAGCAGCACCACCACCACGTCCGAGGACATGACGAAGGCGAGCGAGAACCGCGCGAGCGGGCCCTTGGCGCGCGTCTGCGCCAGGATGCCGAGGAGCGCCGACGGGCTGCGGCTCACCGCGATGACTCCCCAGAGCAGCCCCACGCCGAGGAGCGCGCTGGAGCTCATCCCGGCCGTGAACGGCACGAACCGCGCGAGCGCGGCGAAGCCCGCTGCGAGCGCTACCAGCACGCCAGCGGTCTGGACAAGCGTCGCCCAGGCGAGCCCCCGCGCGACCTCTCGGATCGATTCGACGCGGAGCTCCGCTCCTCCGGCGAACGCGATGAGCGCGAGCGCGAGCGTGTTCACCGGCGCGAGCCGCTCCACCGTGACGTGGTCGACGACGTGGAGCACGTGCGGGCCAGCGACGATGCCGGCGAGCAGGTACCCCGTGAGATGGGGGAGACCGATCGTCTCGAGCAGCTCACTGAGGAGCGTCCCGGCGAGGAGGAGGAAGCCCACCGCGGCGAGCGCTGCGGTCGCGTCGGGACGCGCAGGCGCCAGACGGCTCGCCGTGATTCCGACGCCGAACAGCACGACCAGCGCTCCGGCCTGGAGCGCTCGGGTGGCGAACCCGGCGGGCGCGGCGCCGTGCCCCGTCATGCGCCGCCCTCCGGCGTCACCGCCGCTGGCGGCTCGGCGCGACCTGGCGGGCTGGCCGCGGGCGGGGCGCCCGCGATCTCACCGGCCGCCACCAGCGTGCGGCGCACCGCGGGCGGCCCGAGCAGCTCCCCCACGACGCAGGAGAGCGCGGAGAACGCCAGGATCGTCTCCCCCACGCCGCCCGGGAGGGCGACGTAGCAGCTCATGCCGATGGCGACCCCGAACGCACCCGACGGCAGCAGCCCGAGGCCGACGCGGAGCCCGGCCGCCCGAGCGCGCAGGCTCACGAGCAGCACCCCGGCGCCGGCCAGCAGCTTCACGACGACCCGCGCCACGATGCCGACGGCGATCGCGGGGACCAGGTACGGCGCGGCGCGAACGTCGATGCTCGCCCCGGCGAGCAACAGGAGCGGGAGCACCACCGGCTGCTCCGTAGGCGTGACCATGTCCCGGAGATCGTCCCGGTGCCGGGACCCGATCGCGAGCGAGAGGCCGAAGAAGAAGGCGACGGCCAGCGCCGAGAGCTCGAGCCGGGACGCGACGCCCAGCGCGAGCAGACACGTGCCGAGCAGCAGGCCCCAGCTCTCCGCGAGGCGCGGCTCGCGCCCGAGGAGCGCCGCCAAGAGGAGGCCGAGCAGCACGCCGAGCCCCAGCTCGAGCCCGATCCTCGTCGCCAGGCTCAGGCCGTCCGCGGCGCCGGCGGGCGCGAACGCGTAGAGCGCGGTGAGCGCGAGCACGGGGATCACGTCGTCGGCGGCGGCGAGGTCCGCGAGGAGGTTCGTCAGCCGCCCCTCGGCGCGGTCGCGCTCGACGACCGCCCGGATGACGTGCCGCGCCGTCTCGGCCCCGACCGCGCCGACACCCCCGGCCAGGAGCAACGCTTCACGTGCCGGCGGGGTCGCGAGGCCGAGCCCCGCCAGCCACAGCAGCGACAACCAGACCGCCGCGCCCACGAACGCGACACCGACCAGACCGAGGGCGACGCCGACCACCGCGCCGCGCGCCGTGATGCGCCGGCGCCCGGACATTCCGTACTCGAGCCCCGCCCCGAACCCGACCCAGCCGAGCCCGACGACCGCGAGCGGTCCGAAGCCTCGAGCGAGGTCGCGATCGACGAGCCCGAGCAGGTGCGGACCGAGCGCGACTCCGACCAGGAGGTACTCGACTCCGCTCGTCAGGCCGTACCCCCTCTGGCCACGGGAGCCGACGACGAGGCTGCCGATGTAGGCGAGCGCGAGCAGGACGACGAGGAGCGCCGTCGAGCTCATGCGCCGCGCCCGCCGCCCAGTGGGATCTCGGCACGGGCGAGCGCCGCCGCCACGTGCGCCTGGAAGAGCGCGCGACTCTCGGGAGCCTCGCAGTCCGCCTCGACCACCCAGCGGGCGCCGCCCGCGTCCATCGACGTGAGCTCGATCTGGGGATCGCTCGCCAGCTCCCGGCTCGCCTCGAGGAGGACCGCGAGGACCCGATCGGGAGGCGCGGACGCAGCGACGACCAGCTCGAACCGCGCGCGAGCCCGCGCCCCGAGGACGCGCGTCGGGTGCCACAGCGCGGCGAGGTGGGGCACGCGCACCTCGCCCCCGCCGGCCTCGACGAGCCGCACGGAGAGCAGGTCGACGGCGACGACCCGGCCGGCACGGCCGGCGATCTCCACGTGGTCGCCGACCCGCAGGCGCCGGCCGAAGAGGACGATCGCGCCGGCGGCCCCGCTCGCGAGCAACGGCACCGCCCCGAGGCCCAACGCGGCGACGAGGACGAGCCCTGCGCGCCCGAGCGCCCCCTCGCGTTCACCGATCACGACCGGCGCGGCGAACACCAGCGCAGCGACGACGATCCCGCCCCGCGCGAGCGCGCTCGTCGCCGGAGCGAGGTCCGCCGAGAGCCACTCGACGCTCGTCTCGCCGCGCGCGACGCTGGCGAAGAAGAGCCCCACGAAGCGCACGAGCACGGCCGTCGCGGCCGCCGCAATTATGAAGACGATCACCAGCGGGAGGGCCCCCGCGACACGCCCCATCAGGCCGGAGAGCGGCCCCAGCACGAATCCCGTGAGCTTCTCCGTGTATCCCCGGGTCGACTCGAACAGCGACAACACCACGACGAGCCACGCGTACGCGACGGCCCCGAGCACGACCCAGCGCATCACGCCTAGCCCGACGTCGAGCGCGCTGCGCACCAGCGCCGGACGCATGACCTCGATGTCGCGCACCCGGAGCCCGGGAACCCGATGCGCGTTCCGCTCCACGGCGGCGCGCGCGCGCTCGACGAACTCACCCAGCTTGCGCCCGACGAAGACAGCGACGAGCGACAGGAACACCACCAGCGAGAGCGACAGGACGGTGTTGGCGATCTGGCTGCGGCGTCGCTCCGCGGCGAGCGCGTCGCGTGCGCGCGCGGCGGCGGCGGCCGCGTGCACCTCGAGGCTCGCGTCGTTGGCGAGCGCGGCGTCCTGCGCGTCGAGCTGGAGGAAGGGCACCTCTCCGGCGTAGAGGACGGCGACGCCGTCCGCGGCCTCGACGCGCACGTCGTCGGGCCCGGCGCGGCGACTCGCCTTCTCGAGCGCCGACGTGGCGAGGCGAGCGCGCTCCGCCAGCGCGACGCCGCCACGGCCCCTGCGCAGCGTCACGACCTGCGCGTCTCCCAGCCGGACGACGGCCTGCGCTGCCGCTGCGCTGGCGGACGGCGGCGGCGACGCGGGCGACTCCGCCTTCGCGGGGAGGGCGCAGACCAGCAAGCTCGCCGCGAAGACGCCGAACGCCAACCGCAGGAGGCCGGAGCGCGCGGCGCCGAGGGCGCCGCGACCGCGCCGCACGGCGCGGCGGTCGTCCGCCCGGCGTCGCGACACCACCGGGGTCACACTCGCTCGAAGAGCGTCGAGATCCCCTGGCCCACGCCGATGCACAGGCTCGCCAGCGCCGTCCGACCGACGGGGAGCGCCTGGGCCGCGTGGAGGAGCGTGACCACGATGCGAGCGCCCGACGCGCCGATGGGGTGACCGAGCGCGATCGCCCCGCCCCGCACGTTCACCTTCGCCGGATCGAGCTGCAGGCCGCGGATGCAGGCCAGGCTCTGGGCGGCGAACGCCTCGTTCAGCTCGACCAGGTCGATCATCGGGATGCGCAGCCCGGTGCGCGCGAGGAGCTTGCGCGTGGCGGGGATGGGGCCCTCGCCCATGTAGCTCGGATCCACGCCCGCGGTGGCCGACGCCATCCAGCGGAGCGCCGGGCGGAGCCCGAGCTCGACCACGACGTCCTCGCTCGCCAGGAGCACGGCGGCGGCGCCGTCGTTGAGCGGCGACGAGTTCCCCGCAGTCACGGTGCCGTCGGCGCGGAAGGCGGGCTTCAGCTTGGCGAGCGCTTCCAGCGTGGTGTCGGCGCGCGGACACTCGTCCTGCTCGATCCGAAGCGGGGGCCCCTTCCGTTGGGCGATCTCGACCGGGACGATCTCATCCCCGAACGCGCCCGCGTCGCGCGCTGCGATGGCCCGCCGCTGCGACTCGGCGGCGAAGGCGTCCTGCTCCTCGCGACCGATGCCGTGCTTGCGGGCCACGAGCTCCGCCGTCTCGCCCATCGACAACAGCTCGAAGCGCTCGGCCATCCGCGGGTTCGGGTAGCGCCAGCCGATCGTGGTGTCGTAGACGGGCGGCGGGGTCCGGGTGAAGGCCTCGTCGGCCTTGGGCAGGGTGAACGGCGCGCGGGTCATGCTCTCCACGCCGCCGGCGATCGCGACGTTCGCCTCTCCGAGCGCGATCATGCGCGCCGCGTCGTTCACCGCCTCCAGGCCCGATCCGCAGAGCCGGTTCACCGTCACGGCCGCGACCTCGAAGGGGAGCCCTGCGAGGAGCGTCGCCATCCGCGCGACGTTCCGGTTGTCCTCGCCCGCCTGGTTCGTGGCGCCGAAGATGACCTGGTCGACGCGCTCCCCGAGCGCCGGATGGCGGGCCCGGAGCGCGGCGACGGGGATCGCCGCCAGGTCGTCCGTACGAACGGACGCGAGGGCGCCGCGATAGCGGCCGATGGGAGTACGAACACCGTCGATCACGAAGACTGCGCGGGCCATCGCTGGCTAGCGTACACGCTGGCGCGCGCGCCTTCCACGGGGGCGCCGCCGGACGGGCAGCGCCCCGTTCGGAGTCAAAGGCGCTGGACGACCGCGTCGGCGAACTCGAAAGTGCCGAGCGTCCCGCCGAGATCGCGGGTCGTCGCGCCGTCGACCAGGGCCTTGCCATACGCGGCCTCGATCCGCTCCGCGGCCACCGCACACCGGGCGTCGGCCCGCGAATCGGACACGTGGCGGAGCAGCATGACGGCGCTCATCAGGAGCGCGAGCGGGTTGGCTAGCTTCTTGCCGGCGATGTCCGGCGCCGAGCCGTGGACGGCCTCGAACACCGCCGCGTCGTCACCGAAGTTCGCGCCCGGGCAGACGCCGAGGCCACCGACCAGCCCGGCGCAGAGGTCGGAGACGATGTCGCCGTACAGGTTCTCGCACAAGATGATGTCGAACCGGGAAGGATCCTGGACGAGCTTCATGTGCGCGGCGTCGATGATGAGCTCCTCATAGGCGATGTTCGAGTAGTCGATGGCGTGCACCTTCCGCGCCTCCTCGAGGAGCAGGCCGTCGCTCATCTTCATGATGTTCGCCTTGTGGAACAGCGAGACCTTCGCGCGGCGCTTCTGGTTCGCGTAGCGGAACGCCCAGTGTGCGATGCGGTGGCACGCGGCACGCGTGGCGACCTTCATGCTGACGATGACGCCGTCGACGATCTCGTTCTCGATCCCGGCGTAGAGCCCCTCGGTGTTCTCGCGCACCACGACCAGGTCGACGCCGTCGAACCGGGTGCTCACCCCCGGCAAGCTCCGGACGGGCCGGACGGCGGCGTACAGGTTCAGGCGCTTCCGGAGCCCGACGTTCACGGAGCTGAAGCCCTTGCCGATCGGCGTCGTGCACGGCCCCTTCAGCGCGAGGCGATGCTCCCGGATCGCCTGGAGCGTCTCCTCGGGGAGCGTGTCGCCCTTCCCGGCGTCGACGGCCGCCTGACCGGCGAGGCGAGTCGTGTAGACGAACGGCGCGCCCGCGCGCTCGAGGACGTGAACGACGGCGTCGGTGACCTCGGGGCCGATGCCGTCGCCGGGAAGCAGGACGATCGTGTGATCCATGCGCGGCGCGCTAGACCGAGTTGGGCATCGATGCAAACCCGGAGAGCGCGGGAGGGCGCGACCGGGCGGCGCCCGTCACAAGGGGACGGTCAAGTGCACGTGCGCGCCCCAGAGCACGTCCCAGTTCAGGGGCGGCGCGTCGACCGTCTCGCCCTCCTCCGCGCGCGTCTCGAAGGCGAAGAACGTCGCGCCGCCGCCGGTGAGCGCGACCCCGAGCAGCAAGGTGGGGGTCGTTCGGGTGAGCGGGTGCAGGTACCCGACGGTGACCTCGCCCTGCAGGTACCCGAGGAGCCAGTCTCCCGGGAGCTCCTCGTTGATCGTGTAGTCGCGCAGGAGCCGGATCTCGCCGAGCCCCAGCTGCATCGCGGCGTCCACGTACGGGCGACCGACGCGCTGCGCCGTCGAGAGCCCCGAGGCCAACCCGAGCCCCTGGAAGCGGCCGTCGAAGATGTAGTCCTCGAGCGTGATCCCGCCGACGTTCAGGACGTAGGGCTTGGAGTACGCGGTGTACCCGAGCCCGACATAGAACGGCGGTACCTTCCCCCCTTTCGCGCCGATCACCCCAGCCGGGTCGCGGTCGCTCCCGACGTACTTCATGCCGATGATGAACGTCTCGAACGCCGAGGTCACGCGCAGCGGCGAGGTCGTGGCC
The DNA here is from genome assembly GCA_020846005.1 of Polyangiaceae bacterium. Lineage (GTDB taxonomy): Bacteria > Myxococcota_A > Polyangia > Polyangiales > Polyangiaceae > JADLEQ01. Next base: position 9,098 of record JADLEQ010000013.1, on the reverse strand, counting down.
GGGAGCGTGCTGAGATCGGCATCGGCGCTGGTCGCGTGCGGGACGATCCGCACCGGGCGGTTCGGCCGCGCGGTGGTCTCGAAGGTGCGCGACTCGTACCGGGCGATCGGGATCATCACGAGATCGAGCGGCACGCCGACCTGCCCGAGCAGCCACGCCGCCTGGGGCACCCGCTGGCCGACCTCGACGGCGATCGACGCCTCGCGCCGGCCGGGCCCCGAGAGCCCGTTCGACTCGAACGCCACGCGATCGAGCGTGAGGAACGAGAACAGCCTCGCCCGGGCGCCGACACTCCAGGTCGGATAGCCGGCGAGATCGACCGACGCGTTCGGGTATTGCTGCGCGTACCAGCCGCGGTAGCCGAGCCCCGCCTTCGGGTCGAGCTTGAGGTGGCGCCCGAAGACGCGCCTCGGGAGCCCTGCGTACGGGTCGGGGCGCTCGGGAGCCGGAGGCGGGGCAGCGGCGGGCGGGGCCGGGCCTGGGCCCTGAGGGGGTGCCGTGTCCGCGTGGCTCACCGCGCGGCGACGCTTCTTCTTCCCCTTCCCGCGGTCGCCCCGGTCGAGGTTGCGATCCAGGTGCCGATCGACGTCCCCCCGCACCGTCTTCTGAGCGGCCGCCGGCACCGCGAAGGCGAAGCTCGCGATCGCGGAGGACGCGACGAGCCGCTGGAGGCGCGACGAAGACACGACGGCTGAGCTTACACCGCGTCCGGCCTGGAGCGAAGGGCGACGCCGGCGCGCTGCCTGCTCACTCGGCGCGCTGCCTGCTCACTCGGCGCGCTGCTTGCTCACTCGGCGCGCTGCCTGCTCACTCGGCGCGCTGCTTGCTCACTCGGCGCGCTGCCTGCTCACTCGGCGCGCTGCTTGCTCACTCGGCGCGCGCCGTGCGCTCGCGCGCCGCCGGATCCGTGGGCTCGACCTCGGCGGCGCGGCTCCACGCCTCGCGGGCCCCCGCGCGATCTCCGGCCGCGGCGAGCGCGTCCCCCAGCGCGACGCTCGGCGCCGCGCTCGCCGCGCCGAGCGGGATCGCGCGCCGGGCCCAGAAAGCGGCACGCTCCGGGCGGCGGAGCAGCAGGAGCGCGCGCGCGAGCCCGACCGCGGCCGTCGCGTCCGACGGCGCGAGCGCCGCGGCGCGCCGGTACATGCGCTCGGCACGGTAGCCATCGCGCTTGCGCAGCGCCTCCGCCCCGAGCGCCGCGTAGGTCCGCGCGTGGCGCGCAGCCACGTCGCCTTCGTCCGCGGCCCCCGCCAGCGCGAGCAGCGCCGCGCGCGCGCCCGCCTCGTCACCCGACGCGGCGAGCGCGTCCGCGTGGATCTGGCGCGCCCCGTCGTCGGCGGGGCGGAGCGCGAGCGCCTGACCGGCGACCTCGCGGGCGGCGGGGCCGGCGCCCTGCATGAGCAGGATGGTCGCGAGACCGAGCGCGGCGGGCACCGACGTGGCGTCGAGCGCGACGGCCCGGCAGTACGCGGTGCGCGCGCGATCGAGGTCCCCTGCCACGATCGCGCGGCGCGCCGCGCCGAGCTGGGAGGCCGGCGACTCCCCGGGCTCGGTCGGCGCCTCGCTGCACGCGGGGACCTCGGCCTGCGGCTCGCGCTCGGGCCCGGTCGCCGCTTCGGCGGGCGCAGCGGGCGCGGGCGTCGACGCAGCGGCGGCGGTGCTCACCGCGGGCACCGGCGCAGCGGCGGCCGCCGGGATCGGCGCGGCGGCCGTCGGGACCGGCGCGGCCCGTGCATCCGACGACGCCTCGGGTCGCTTGGGTGCCGCGCTCGCCGCGTCCGTACGCCGACCCGCAAGGACGAACAACACCACCGCGAACCCGCCGACGAACGCCAGCGCGCCGCCCGCCGCGAGCCAGCGCCCGCGGCCGGGACGCGCGCGCGCAGGCGCCGGAGTCGACGCCAGCTCGTGGGCGGCGGGCATGGGGGTGATCGGGAGCCCTCCAAACGCCAAGGCGGTAGGGGTATCGTCGCTCCCGGGGGGGGCCGGCACCCGAGGAGCGAGCGAGGGCGGGGCGTCGCCCCGCGGGAGGGGCACGCGCGACAGGGCCGAGCCCAGCGCATCGAGGGCGTGCGGGGGCGCGACGGAGCTGGAGGACGCGACCCCTGGGCCGGGAGCGGCCACCGCGGGCGCCGCAGGTGACGCACCGGCGGCGACGCCGGGCGGCGGATCGAACCGGGGCAGCGGGGCCGCGGCGATCGCGGCGAGTTGGTCGACGGAGGTGGAGAGCGTCGGCGCCTCGGAGTCGAAGCGAGGCGGGTCGCGCTCGTCGGCGGGAGGCGTCGCAGGAGCGAGCGGCGGCGGGGGCGACGGGGCGAGCGGCGCGAGCGGGGGCGGCGCCGCCCGCGCCGGCGGGACGGCGGCGGCAGGCCGGGCGGGGCGCCCAGCGAGCTCGGACGGCGCCGGCCGGGGTGCGGTGGGCGCCTCCGAGTCATGACACGGTGGGTCGTCCGCGACGGCGTGCACCGAGGCGCGCGCTCCCCAGCCGTCGTCGATGCTCGACAGCGACGCGCGCACCTCGGCCGTCGGCGGGGGCGGCGTGACCGACGGCGGGATCGCGGGGACCTCCGTCTCGGCTTGCGCGAGCGCGACGTCGACCGGCGCCATCACCTCGGCGGCGAGCACGTCTTCGACGGGCAGCGCCTGGGCGCGCCCCGTCCCCACGACCAGGAAGGCTGCGATCGCCGAGACGCCTACGATCGGCCTCCTCTCGCCGCGGACCCGGGCCTCCGCGCCGGCCAGCAGGCCCTCGACGAACCCGAGCTCGATCCGGAAGCGCGGATTCGCGACGATGACCTTCAGCGGACGGCGGGTCGCCCCGAGCAGCCGCAGGAGCCGCGCCGGTCCGACCGCCTCGACGCGCGTGTCGAATCCTGCGCCGGACGCGACCTGCGACGCGAGCAGCCGCTCGGGCTCGGCGAGGGCCGCGAGCTTCGCCAGGATGCTGGCGGCGACCGGCGATAGCTCGCCGTCACTCCACACCGCCTCCCACTCGACCACCAGCAGCGCCGCCCAGCGGAGGCGCGCGTCCTCCCTCATCCGCTGCAGGAGCGCGTAGCCGGCTCCGCGCAGGTGGTCGGCGCCGATGACGAGCGCGGCAGGATCGTGCTGGCGAAGCCTCGAGAGGTGGAGCTCGCTCGGATGCAGGTCCGTCACCACGACGACGGCCCCTCGCGCGCGGAGCTCGGACGCGACGGCGTCGGCACGCCCCACATCGTCGTCTGCGAGCACGACGCGCAGGCCATCCACGCGCGCGACCGGTTCGTCGCCGAGCGCTCGGGTGTCGAGGAGCTCGAGGCTCCCGCCGGCGAGCTCGTCGAACTCGTACTGCACGACCTCCGCGCTCACCACCTGCTGCTTCACGCGCCCGACGAAGTCGTCGATGAGGGACGCGAGGGGGCGGCCGCGATCGAGCACCAATCGGAGCGGCGCGTCGCCGCTCGTCTTCACTGAGAGGATGCCGCTCCGGAGCTCCCGCTCCAGCGTCCGGACCAGATCGTCCAGGGTGGCCTCCCCCACCTTGCCGAGCGCCTCGACCGGGCGCTCTGGGGCCTCGCGCGCGACCTCTACGAGGCGCTGCGCGAGCGCGTCGACGCTCGCCGTGCGCGGGATGACGGCCGCCGCGCCATCCCGGAACGCCCGGAGGCGCGCCGCGAGGTCGGTGTCATCGCTCACGATGGCGATCGGGACGACGGAGCTCATCCGCGTCGCGAGGAGCTTGGTCAGGAGCTCCGCACCTCCACCGGGCAGCGACTCGGCGATGAGCGCGATCAGATCGGGCGCGACCGCGACAGCCGCCTCGACGGCGTCAGCGGCCGAGGCCGACTCGACGTACGCGCCGTGGCGCCCCAGCGCGGGCGTGAGCGCGCCGAGCAGCGACGCGGGCGCCCCGACCACCAGGAGCGTGGGCTCGACGATCGACGCGCGCGGTGACGGACCCGCCCGCGGCGGCGGCGTCGACGGCACCCGGGGCGGCGCCGGCCGCGCCGGCGCGAGCAGCGTGCCGCGCGCGGCTGCGGGCGGCGCGGCGGGCCGCGGCGCCCGCGGGGGGGAAGGACGACTCACCACGAAATGATGACAGACCCGCGGCTCGGAGGGCCAGAGTCTGGGCGAGACCGGTCGCCGAAGGGCGCGGGGGAACCGGGGTAGCCGAAAGTAGCCCGGCGCCCGACCTGCCCCTACGTCACTCCTGCACAGTGCCGGGCGCGCTCTTGGCGAGGCGGCGCCGAACCCGCTCCCAGGCGTCCGGCGCCGCTGGCGCGGAGCGCGCGGCGGCCACCAGCGCCTCCAGCCGGCGCGTGAGGGCCCTCGGCCGCTCGGCGAACGCCCGGCTCGCCAGGGACAGCGCCTGCGCGCGTCGCTCGTCGCGCCGCGTCACGACCGGCTCGTGGCAGCGCTCGCCCCCGGGGAGCGACGGGAGCGCGGCGAGGAGCAGCCCGAGATCGTGCTCATCGCCGAGCGCCGCGCCGAGCTCGACCAGCGTGCCGGCGTGGGCGTCCAGGACCGCCGGCCAGGCGGGCGCCACCAGCCCGAGGTGGACGGCGTGCGCCTTCGACTGCTTGCGGAGCTCGTGGAAGGCATCGGCGGTGGGGTGCTCGTGCGCCTCGCGCCAGCAGCGGCGCGCGCTGGCGTAGGCCCGGCGCAGCCCGGCCGCGAAGGAGGCGCCCGTCGCCTCGCTCGCGGTGTCGATCCCGTCGACCGCGAGCGCCACCGCGCCGAGCGCGCACTCGAGCGCGGCAGCGCTGGGCGCCTCGCGGACTGCAACGCCCGCCGCGAGCGCGGCAGCGACGGGCGCGAGGTCCGGGGCGCTCTCCGGGCGGTCGCGGCACAGGCGATCGACGACCTCGGCCAAGGCGGCGGCGTCCCGGGCAGCGCCGAGCGCGCGCGCTGCGTCTCGGGCGGCGCGCGCGCCGTCTCGGGCGCCGCGCCCAGGGGGCAGCAGGAGGAGCAGCGCCCTCGCACGCTTGAGCGCCTTGCGCGCCTCGTGGACTCGCTCGGAGGCCTCCCAGCCGGTGCGCGCCAGCGAGTCGCGGGCGCGCTCGAGCTCGCGTCGTGCGAGGGGGACGATGTCAGCGAGGGGATCCAACGTACGGGGGAGCGGACGAGGTTGGGGCCGCGGACGCCGAGAAGGGGTAGCACCGACCGCGGTGCCGCCGGGACCTAACGCGAGGCGGCGAGGCGCCCGAAGTCCCCGAGCTTCGCCGTGAGGGGGGCCCCCGGGCGCTGGGGCGCCGCGGGGCGAGGCGCCGTCACCGCGAAGGCCCGAGGCGGCGCCTGGCGGTGGCCGCCCGCGTCGTCCGCGCCGTGTACGCGGACGGTGGGCTCGGTGCAGGCGTCACAGCGCCCGCACGGCGAGACACCGCCTACGCCGATGAGCTCCTCGAGCGCCACGCTCCGACAGCCGCGACGGGACGCGAACGCCCCGAGCAGCTCGAGTCGGCGCGCGTCATGTTCGCGCTGCGTCGCGAGGGCGCGCGCGAGCGCGTCCGCGGCGCGCGAGAACGCGAGCGGCTCGCCGCACGGACGGACCCAGCCGCCCTGAAGGCTCACGATGCCGGCAGCCTCGAGCAGCCTCGCGGCATCCTCGACACCGCGGGCGCTCCCGCCCGTCGCCAGCGCGAGCGACTCCACCGACGCCGCGCGCGACTCCAGCGCCCGCTCAGCGAGCGCACGACCGAGCGACGCCACGGGGGACGGGCGGGGGCGCTCCGCCTCGAGTCGAGCGGCCGTCGCGGGCAGATCGCGGGCGTCGTGCAACCACACGCTGGCCGCCGGCTCGCCGTCACGACCGGCGACCGCCACGTCGCGGACGTACTGCTCGAGGGAACTCGGCGCGCCGAAATGGACGACGGCGCGCACGTCCGCGCGCGCGATCAGCGCCGAGAGGCTGCCAGCCGGGGTGAGCAGCGTGCGGGCCGGCGCGGGCACGACCAGCCACGCCCGCCGCGCGGGCGCGTGGAACGAGTCGAGCTCGCGGGCGCGCTCGTCGGGGCGCATCCCGGGGTGGAGGCGATGCACCGGCACGCCGAGCGACGCGAGCGCCGCGTGGACCCCCGGCAGGTCGCGAACCGCGCCGCACACGACGACGCCGGGACGGCGCAGCCGCAGTGCGAGCTGACCGAGCGCGCGGAGGCGCACATCGCCGGACGCGCTCGTGACGTCCAACGCCAGCTGCTCGCTCGTCGCGCGCGCCACCACGACCACCGGCGAGCGGAGCGCGAGCGCCTCCGCCGCGTCGTGGCGAGCCGACTCGGCGCAGGGTGACGCGAAGCCGAGCACCGGGGGACGCCCGATCGCGGCCCACCAGGGCGCGAGCGTCACGTACGCGGGGCTCCATCCGTCGACGAGCGCGCTCGCGCGCTCGGCGCCCAGCACGCAGACTTGGCCCACGCCCGTGGCGGCGAGCACCTCGCTCAGCGCACGACCGCCGACCGCAGCGAGCGGCGCGAGCACGAGCCCACCGGCTCCACGTCGCAGGGCAGCGATCCGATCGGGCGGCGGCTCCCCGCGTTCGGGCAAGGCTACGAACGTGAGCCCACGACGGGTCGCGAGCGCCTCGACTCGACGGAGCGCCGAGGACAGCCCCACGACGACGACCGGCTGGGGCAGCAGGAGCGACGCGATCGCGGCGCACACGCCAGCGTCGAAGCTCTCGGGGACGACCGCGAGGCAGTCGTGGCCTTCCATCGCGGCCCGCAGGAGGCGCCGATGGTCCGAGGTGAGCGCAGCACCCACGCGCTCCGCCGCGGCGTCGAGCTTCTGCCAGGTCTCGCGCCCGAACGCCTCGCGCGGCGCCGTCCCGCGCGGGGCGATCGCCGCCGCGGTGGTGAGAAGTCGCGCGACGCGCCCCTGCGCTGCGTCCCCGACCGAGCCGCCCGCGTGGGGACGTACCGTGCGTCGCTCGACGACCGGGCGAATGGCGCCGAACGGGCTCGCCGGCGCGGCCGGGGCCGGGGGAGGCGGTTGCGCCGCGGGCGGCTGCACGTCCCGCCAGCTCGTGCCTGCGGGGACCACGTGCAACCGCGCGCCCGACGGGGTGACGACCACGCGCGGCTCGACGGGCTGCGATCCGCCCAGCGCGGCGGGCCGCGACCGCGCGACGCGCGACGCGGCATCGAGCGGCGGCAGAGTCGCCTCCGCGCCGCGCGCGCGCTTCGCGTGGGCTCGCTTCGCGGGGGGCTTCTTCGCGGGGGGCTTCTTCGCGGGGGGCTTCTTCGCGGGCGGCTTCTTCGCGGGGGGCTTCTTCGCGGGGGGCCTCTTCGCGGGCGGCCTCTTCGCGGGCGGCTTCTTCGCGGGACGCGCGGTGCCCGCTCGGAGCGTGCGGGCGGCGCGCGCGACGCGCCTCCCGCGGGTCGATCCGCCTTTGCGGTGGGCCGCTCGCTTGCCTTGGCTCATCCTGCTCCCTGGGTTCGAGGGAGCGCCGGTCCTATCACCTCACGGATGTCTGGTGAACAGAAAATAGCGGACGCCCGTGCGGTGGAAGGATGTTCAGCCCAGCCGCTCGCCCCGAGCGCGTCCACCCGCGCCGCCGGCGGCTCGTCGCCGCGGGATCGCCGGAGCCGCGCCGCGCGCGCTGCGAGATCCCTCCCCCGGCTCGGCTCCCCCCGGCGCGCGCCGAGGCAGCCGGCGCGCCCGCGGGGTCGAGGCGGGCCGGGGCATGTCGTGGCGACGATCGAGCGGCATCCCATCCGAGCGCGGCCGTAGGGAGGCTACGCTGTCGCCGATGTCACGCGATCCGCGACGCTCGTCGACGGCACCCGATGCGCCGCCGCCACCGCCGCGGCTCGGGAGTCGCGATGCGTTCCCCGACCTCGACGCCGACGTGTACCTCGCCCACGCGGCGATCTCTCCGGCGTCCTCCTACGTACGCGCCGCCGTGGCTCAGGTGCTGCACGACTACGCTCGCCGCGGCGTGGAGGCGTTTGGCCCGTGGAACGAGCAGCGCAGCCGGCTGCGCGCGAACCTCGCGCAGCTGATCGGAGCGCACGCCGAGGACGTCGCCCTCGAGCCCAACACGACGCGCGGGCTCGGCGACGTGGCGCTCGCCATCGACTGGAGACGCGGCGAGCGGATCGTCGGCTTCGCGGGTGAATTCCCCACGAACGTCTCGCCGTGGCAACGCGCCGCGCAGACGTTCGACCTCGACCTCGTCCTGCTGCCGCTGACGCCGTGGCATGAGAGCAGCGAAGCGGGCCTCGACGCGCTCGAGCGAGAGCTCTCGCGCGGAGCGCGCCTCGTCACGGTGAGCGCGGTCCAGTTCCAGACGGGCCTGCGCATGCCGCTGGGGCGGATCGGCGCCCTCTGCGAGCGGTACGGCGCGGAGCTGGCCGTCGACGCCATTCAGGCCTGCGGTGCGACGCCCATCGACGTCGAGGCGGACCGGATCGACTACCTCGCGTGCGGCGGTCACAAGTGGTTGATGGGGCTCGAAGGGAGCGGCTTCCTGTGGGCGCGGCAGGCGCGCGCAGCTCGCCTCGTCCCACGCACGACGGGCTGGCTCAGCCACGAGGGCGCGTTGAAGATGCTGCTCGAGGGCCCGGGCCACCTCGCGTACGACCTCCCGCTCCTCCGCTCGGCTCGAGTGTTCGAGGGCGGCGCGCTCGGCGCGATGTCGTTCGCGGCGCTCGGTGCGTCGGTGACCGCGCTGCTCGGGCTCGGCGTGTCCGCCATCCGGGCGCACCTCGACCTCTACCTCGATCGGCTCGAGCGCGGGCTCGTCGCGCGCGGCTGGCGCAGCCTGCGCAGCGCGGACGCCGAGCGCCGGTCGGGGATCTTGGCGGTCCTGCCGCCCCACGGCGTGGACGCGGTGACGACCCAGCGTGAGCTCGCGGTGCGTGGCGTCGTCTGTTCGGTCCCCGACGGTCACCTCCGGTTCGCTCCACACTGGCCCAACTCGCTGGACGAGGTCGAGCGCGTACTCCGCCACCTCGATCGGGTCTGATGGCGCCGGTCGCCCCGTCGCGTCGGGCGGCGATTGTTAGCGCGCCTTCTCGTTGCTCGTGATCGAGCGTGCGCGTGACCGGCTCCACGAGGTCCATCGCGGGGGTGCGCGTCGGCAGATCCGGGCGTTGATGTCGAGGCTTTTGGACGGGGCGGGCGTC
>JADLEQ010000012.1 GCA_020846005.1 Polyangiaceae bacterium | reverse complement strand
GGCTCCGGCGGCTCGGCCGCCGGCGGCTCCGGCGGCTCCGGCGGTGGGGTGGGAGGGGCGGGAGGAGGTACGCCACCTCCCCCGGAGTGCAAGTCGGACGAAGACTGCGCGCTCTTCTCCGATTGCTGCAACTGCGTCGCGTATCCCGTGGGCGGCGAGGCGCCGCCCGGCTGCGACGCGGCGTGCGCCGAGGCGCAGTGCTTCCGCGACGGCGTGCAGGCCGCCGCCTGCCGGTTCGGTCGCTGCACCACGGCGCGCAACTGCGATCTGACGACCGCCAGCTGCGAGTCGCTGCCCCCGGCGTGCCCCACCGGGCGGGTGGCCACCGTGACAGGCGCCTGCTGGGGTCCGTGCGTCGCGCCCTCCGAGTGCGACGCTGTCGAGACGTGCGAGGCGTGCGCGGCGGGTGAGGTCTGCGTCACCGTCACCGGCGGCGTCGGATCGACCGCGCACTGCGTTCGCGTACCGGAGGCGTGCGCGGCGGATCGGAGCTGCGCGTGCATGGGCCGGAGCGTGTGCGGCGGCTCGTGCCAGGACTGGGGCGGGCACCTCGAGTGCGGCTGCCCGCTGTGTCCGTGAGCCGCGCCCTCGCGAGGGAGGGGCGCGCTAGGTCCGTCGCAGGTGCCAGGCCTTCGGGCGCGTGAAGGCCTCGATGCCGTAGGTCGAGAGGGTCACCCCGAGGCCGGACGCCTTGCGGCCCGTCCAGGGTAGGCGCGGGCTCACCCGATCGCAGCAGTTCCAGTATGCGGTGCCTACGTCGAGCCGCTCGAGCAGGCGCGCCGCGCGCGCGGCGTCCGGCGTGTAGACGGCCGCCGTCAGGCCGTAGTCGGTGTCGGCCATGCGCGCGAGCGCCTCGTCGTCGCTGCCGACGCGCGCCAGGCCGATCACGGGGCCGAAGCTCTCCTCGCGCATCACGGCCATGTCGTCCGTCACGTCGACCAGCACCGTCGGCTGATACCAGCTCCCGGGACCGGGCACCCGGGCGCCGCCCGTCAGGCAGCGGGCCCCCTTCGCCAGCGCGTCGGCCACCTGCGCCTCGACCGACGCCAGCGCCGCGTCGCGCCGCGCGAGCGGTCCGAGGTACGTGCGCTCGTCGGTCGGATCCCCCACGACGAACCGTCGCACCTCGCGCACGAACGCCTCGACGAAGGCGTCCCAGACGCGCTCGTGCACATACACCCGCTCCACGGCGCAGCAGCTCTGCCCGGCGTTGTAGAAGGCGCCGTCCGCCACCGCCCCCGCGACCGACGCCACGTCGACGTCGTCACAGATGTACGCCGGATCCTTGCCGCCGAGCTCGAGCTGGACCCGCACCAGGCGGGACGCCGCCCGCTCCGCGACGCGCCGCCCCGTGGCGTACGATCCGGTGAAGAAGACCGCGTCCACCGCCGCGTCGACCAGCGCGGCCCCGGCCGCGCCGCCGCCGACGACGGCGACGAACGCGCCCTCGGGGACGCCGGCTTCGGCCCACAGCCGCTCCACCTGGAGCCCCGTGAGCGCTGCGTATTCGCTCGGCTTGTAGGCCACCGCGTTGCCAGTGAGCAGCGCCGGAACCCACACGTTGCCCCCCACGAACCACGGGTAGTTCCACGCTGACACGTTCGCCACCACGCCGATCGGCTCGTGACGGATGCGCTCCTCGATGCCCCCCTCGGCGTCGACGTGCACGACCTCGTCGGCCAGCTCGCCGGGCGTCCGCTCCAGGAAGAATCGCACGCGACCGAGGAGCCCGCGGAGCTCGTTGCGCGACTGGGTGATTGGTTTGCCGACCTCCGCCGTCGTCACGCGCGCGAGCTCCTCGAGCCGCTCCTCGAGCCGCGACGCGAACCGCTCGACGACGCGCGCGCGCTCCGCGTACGGGGTCGCGGACCACGCCGGTTGGGCGGCGCGCGCGCGCGCGACCTTCTCGGCGACGCGGGGCGCGTCGTCCTCCTGGAGCTCGGCGAGGAGGGCGTCGGTGGCGGGGTTGAGGATTCGGAGGGGCATGGGGGGATGGGGGGAGCGGGGGCGGGAGCGGCGGCGACTGGGAGCGGCAGCGGGAGCGGGAGCGGGAGCGGCGGCGACTGGGAGCGGGGGCGGGAGCGGGAGCGGGAGCGGCGGCGACTGGGAGCGGGGACGAGGGTGGGAGCGGGAGCGGGGGCGACTGGGAGCGGCGGGGCGGGGCTGTGAGCGTATCGGCGGGCTCGGGGGCGTCCAGGGCGGGGCGGGGGCGGGGGTCGGGCGCGTGGGGTCGCGGTGTCCGATGTCGCGCGGGGGCTCGGGTCGGGCGCGGGCTCGCGCTCGGGTTCGGGGCCGGGCGCGGGTTGGGGGGTTTGCGGAGGAGGGACGGCGTGGCAGGAGGGAGGGCAGACGATGGTGTCGCTCGCGCTGGATCGCACCGGGTACGGCCGCTTCGTGGGCGCGCTCGTCTTCGGGCTGGCGCTGGCGACGCTCGTCGCGGTGTCGAGGCGGACGCCGGCGACCCGAGACGAGGAGCGGACGCTCGCGGCGATCGCGTCTGCGGCCGAGGTCGTCCACGCCGCCGCCCAGCGCGGCCCCGGCGGGCTCGTGGGCGCCGACGCGCGCGCCGCCCTCGCGCCGGCGGCGGGGAGGGGCGGCGCGCTCGTTCCGCTCGGCGCGTGGTCACGCGAGAGCGTCGGGCGGTTCGTGGACCCGCTGGTCGCGTCGCGGTTGCCGTGGATCGCGCTCAGCGCGCTCGGAGCCGGCGCGCTGTTCCGGTTGCTCCGGCCGCGCCTGGGAGCGCTGGCCGCGGCGGGCGGCGTCGCCGCGCTGCTCGCGACGCCGGGCTTCCACCGCGAGGCCGCGACGGCGAGCGAGGCGACCGCGGCGGTCTCGCTCTGGCTGCTCGTCCTCGCCGAGCACTCGCGCACCCTGGCGCGCGACCGGGGCTCGCCGCGCGCGCGCACCTCCGCGGCCTGGCGAGGCGCGGCGTGGCTCGGCGCCGGCCTCGCGGTGACGTTCGCGTCAGCGTGGGTGCTCGTGCTCGCGTGGGCGCACGTCGTCTGGGCGCGGCGCGCGGGCGCGCGCGGGAGGGGGCGGCGCGGTGCGGTGAGCGCCCCCGCCCTGCTCCTCCCCGCGCTCGCGCTGGCGCCCGCGCTCGCGCTGGCGTTGACGCCCGCGGTCTGGGGCGCCTCCCCCGCCGACGTCGCACGCTGGCTCACCCACGACCTCCAGGCCGAGCTCGCGCCCGGCGCCACGCCGCCGCAGAGCACCGGGGCCGCCCTCGGCGCCTACCTCCGAGCGGTCGCCCAGCCCGCCACGCTCCCGCTCCTGGTCCTCGGCGCCGGTGGCCTGGCGGTGCTCGCGCGCGACACCCTCGCCCGGCGCTTCGCGAGCGGCGCCCTCCGCCCCGGCCCCGATCCGACCGCCCTCGGCGCGCTGCTCGTCGCCGGCGTGACCGTCCCATCGTGCCTCGCCGCGGTGACGGCGTACCCACTCGCCGTCTCACCGCCGCGGGCGGTCACCGTATTGCCGTTCATGGCGGCGCTCGTGGCGGTCGGGGTCCGGCGCGTGGTGGAGCAGCGCGCGCGCCTTGGATCGTAGCTCCCTGCCGCCCCGCTACGGCGTCCTGGCGCATCGGGCGCCAATCTGGCCGTACTGGCGGCCCGCCGGGGGCCCGCTGTCGCGGAACGAGACCAGCAGGTGCGACACGCCGCCGGTGCCGAAGCCATTTCCGTAGTACCCGCCGCGGGTGATCCGATAGTCGGGGGACGCCGTCACAGCGCAGTCGCTGCACGAGCCGCTCGGATAGGCGCTGGTCCAGTAGTCGAGGTTCCACTCCGCCAGGTTGCCCCCGAGATCCGCATGCCCCCATCTCCCATCCCCCCCAGGCCGGGAACCGACGAACATGATATCGCTCAAGGCGCACCCGAGGGTGCCGTCCGCACAGGTGTTGGAGTAGCAGTCGAACGATGCGTTCGTGCACTCGAAGGTGGCCGAGGTCGGTGGCGACGACCACGGGTACACGCGCTGCTCATTGCCGCCAGCCGCGGCGTAATTCCACTCCGCCTCGCTCGGCAGGAACCCTCCGTCCCAGATGCAGAACGCGTACTGCTCGTACCAGTTGGCGCAATTCATCGGGCGCCGCTCGTTGGCGCCCGGGCTGTTCGTCCAGGTCGGGAACGTCGAGTGGCACGCCAGGTTGGTGTCCGTCAGCGCTACGCTCGCCTCCCAAGCGGTGTCCCACCCCGCCTCGTAGCTCCCCCCCCCGGGCACCACGAGCCCTTGCCCGCCGTTCAAGTGGGCATGCTTGCCCGCGCCCGCGGTGGGGCGCCAGCCCGCGCCCCAGGCCGCCCTGAACTGCCTGAACCGCCCGACGGTCACCTCGTACTTGTCGAGGCGAAACTCGCTCACCGTCGCGGGGTACGCCTGGCTCAGGTACCCGCTGGTGACGCCATCGTAGCTGCGATAGAATGTCCCGCCGGACACGAGCAGGCTCGTGCAGCAGCTGTCGTTCCCGGCAGAACCGCAGTCGCTCGCCAGACCACCGCAGCTCGGCGGGGTCACGCATCCCCCGGCCACACACACCTGCGAGCTCGAGCACGCGACTCGATCCCCGCACGTGGTGCCGCAGCTCGCCGTCGCCTTCAGGTCGACCTCGCAGCCGTTCGCTGGGTCACCGTCGCAGTCACGCGTGCTCCCGGCGCACGCGGTGCACGTGCCCCCGGCGCAGTACGCCGTCGCCGTCGTGCACGCCGGCTCCGCCTGCCACTTCCCCGTCGCGTCGCAGAGCTGCGGCGTGGCCCCCTCGCACTGCCGCGCCCCCGGCTCGCAAACCCCCACGCACGCCCCGCCCACGCAGGCCTGGCTCGTACACGTCTCCACCAGGCTCGCCGTCACCAGATCGACGCCACACTCCTCGACCGCTTGCCCGTCGCAGTACCGCTCCCCGCCGGCCCTGCCGCCGCAGCCCGCGACGATCGCCTCGCACATGCCCTGGTTCGTGCTGCGCGTGTCGCAGCTCTCCCCCGAGACACACGCGCCGTTCGAGACCCACACTCCCCCGGTGCACACGAGTCGATCCCCCTGAGCGTGCCCCACGCACGCGAGCGTCGCCTCCGGCGCGCACGCCTCCCCCACGTTCCCCACGCCTCCGCCCCCAGGGGCGCCGCCCGCCCCCGCGGCCCCGCTCGCGCCTCCGCTCCCGCTCGCGCCCCCGGTCCCGCTCGCGCCCCCGCTCCCGCTCGCGCCCCCGCTCCCGCTCCCGCTCGCGCCCCCGCTCCCGCTCGCGCCTCCGCTCCCGCTCGCGCCCCCGCTCGCGCCCCCGCTCGCGCCCCCGCTCCCGCTCGCGCCCCCGCTCCCGCTCGCGCCCCCGCTCCCGCTCGCGCCCCCGCTCCCGCTCGCGCC
>JADLEQ010000011.1 GCA_020846005.1 Polyangiaceae bacterium | reverse complement strand
GACGCCCGCCCCGTCCAAAAGCCTCGACATCAACGCCCGGATCTGCTGACGCGCACCCCCGCGATGGACCTCGTGGAGCCGGTCACGCGCACGCTCGATCACGAGCAACGAGAAGGCGCGCTAACACTTGATGCTGACAACTTCGCCGTGGGGCTTCTGTTCGCAGGAAATTCCCGGGGCGTGACCTACGCAAATCCCATCTCGACGGTCTTCGAGAAGCTCAGGGTGGCTGGTGTCTACGGCGGGTAAATGAAGGAGGACTAGATGATCTCCATGGACCAGGCACGTCAGGCGAAGGCGGCCGTCAAGAAGAAGCTCGGGGCTGCCTCATGGCTCACCGGTATCGGCATCGGCAAGACCGACGCGGGGTTCTGTGTGCAGGTGAACGTTATCGCTCTGTCTGAGGAGATCAGCCGGACGGTCCCGAAACAAATCGATGGCGTTGAGGTTCGCGTCGAAGCGGTCGGCAACGTGGTGCGTCTTCGCCACGGCTGAGCTTCCCTCGGCGGCACCGGAGCCGAGTGAGAAGCCGCAGGCTGAAACCGGCTTGTGACAGGTTGTGACAGGTCGAGCGAGATCGACGCATCTCGACCGATGTCGAGGAATCGCCAGGTGGCCGCTCAGTCGCGGGACTTCCCCGGCTGACCGAGATCGACCCAGATCGACCCAGATCGACGAAGATGCCGTTCCCCGGCTTCGATTCCCGGCGCCTCCACCCCTGCCCGAGATCACCGCGCCGGCGCGGGCAACCCGAGCTGATCGACGAACGCGCGCGCGTCGGCCTCCTCCGCCTCGTCGCGCGGCTGGGGGCGCCGCTCGTACACGCCGCTCTGCGCGCTCAGCGCGTGGTACAGCTCGTGCGCAAACAGGGCGAGCACGTGGAGGCGCGGCCTGCCGCTCGGGCGGAGCACGCCCGCTGGCACGAACACGCGCTGGAGCGGGCGCTCGTACCAGCCGTCGATGAGGTCCAGCCCGGCGCCAGCGCGCGAGACGAACCGCCCCTCGAGATCGTTCAGCGATCGCGGCTCGGCGTCGTCGGGGACCAGGCTCACGCGAGCGACGAGCGCCGCCGGGCCTGCCGGCTCGGCGCCGCGCGCCCGCGCGAACCGTGGATACGCCGCTACGGCCTCGCAGCAGACTCGGTCGAGCCAACCCAGCGCGGCAGCGGAGAGCGGCACCGAGGACGCCCCCGCCTCCTCTCGGTTCTCCACCACGACGACGCCGGGGCAGCGCGCGAGGCCCTGAGGCGGCACGAGCAGCTCGGTCGCGCGCGGCGCCATCTCGCTCTCCGAGCCGAGGGCGCGCCGGGCCGCCGGGGCCCGAAGCGCGCGCGCCGCCGGGAGCGGCGGCGAGCGACAGGCCTCCGTGCTCGGCTCCCACCCCCCGGGAGGTACACCGGCGAGCCCAGCGGCGGAGGGCGCGGCTCCAGGCGCGGCGGAGGCGGGGACGCCGAGCAGCGCGGACGGCTCGCTCGCGGCGGAGCGGACGCCGGGCGGGGCGGCCGGCTCCCCGCCCGCGCTCGGCGAGTCGCTCGTGTCCGGGCTCGCGCCCGGCGACTCGCCTGCGCCGCGCTCGCCGCGGCAGGCCGACGCGAGCGAGGCGCAGAGCAGCGCGACTCGCTGGAGCCCGCGGCCCGCTGTCGTCACCGCGGTGCCCTCACGCGCGGCGACGGCGCCGCGCGACGGTGAGCACGAGCGCGGCGAGCGCGAGGGCCGAGGCACCTCGAGGTGTGTCTCGGGCCCCGGGCGCGCGGCAGCCGCAGCCGCCGTCGTCGGCGGGCTTGGCGCCGGCGCCGCCGGTCGACTCGGGGACGCACTCGCCGCCGCTGCAGAGGAAGCCGAGCGCGCAGTCGATCGTCTGGACGCACGAGTCGCGGCAGGCCTGGCCCTCGCACTTGTACGGGTTGCAGTCGATGAGATCGTCGTTGCGCGTCTTCAGCGTGAAGTCGTCGGCGCACTCGGCGCCGCGGGCGACGCACCTGGCCCCGCTGCAGCGGTACTCGGAGTTGCACTCGGCGTCCGTGGTGCACGTCGTCGCGCAGGCGTCGCCGCCGCACGCGTAGGGCTCGCAGGTGAAGGTGGTCGCCGCCGGGCACGTCCCGGTGCCGCTACAGGACGCGGCGACCGTCGCCACGCCGTCGGCGCAGCTCGCCGCGCGACACTGAACCGAGGGGCCGGCGAAGCCGGCGCAGGAGCCGCGCAGCGAGCCGTTGCACTCGGTCGCGGCGCACGGGTCGTCGCCGGTGGCGGCCGCGCACGCGGCGCGGGCGCCGTGCGGAGCGCCGAGCACTGGGACGCAGCGCCCGAGTGCGCCGGCTACGTCGCAGGCCTCGCATTGCCCGGTGCAGGAGCCGTCGCAGCAGACTCCGTCCACGCACAGGCCCGTGACGCACTCGCGGCCCTCCGTGCACGGATCCCCGAGCGGCGCCGGTGCGGCGCAGGTGCCCGCGGCGCAGATCGCGCCGCGCGCGCAGTCGCCGTCCGCCCCGCAGTTGGCGACGCAGAGGCCGCTCGAGCAGCCGAAGAGGCCGCAGTCGGTCGACATGTCGAGCAGGCACGCCCCGGTGCCGTCGCAGCTCGAGGTGGTCGCCGTCCAGCCGCTGGTGGCGCCGCCCTCGCAGCGGCCGGCGCCGCACTGGGTCGCGGCGGCGTACAACGCGCACTGACCGGAGCCGTCGCAGGCGCCGTTGCGGTCGCAGCTCTGGGGGCCGTCGTCCGGGCAGTCGTCGTGCGGATCCTGGCCCGAGGCGGCGTCGCCGCACGTGCCGTCCGCGCCCGCGCTCGCCTTCGTCGCGGCGGAGCACGCCTGGCAGAGGCCGTCACAGGACGTGTTGCAGCAGACGCCGTCGACGCAGAAGCCGCTCGCGCACTCGGCGCCGCTCGAGCACGCGAGGCCGTCCGCGAGCTTGGCGATGCAGGCGCCCCCGGCGCAGTACGACCCTGGGACGCAGTCGGCGCCGGTCGCGCACACCACGCCGCACGAGCTGCCGCTCGCGCAGTTGTACGGCGCACAGGTCGACACCGAGCCCGGGACGCAGCTCCCGAGCCCGTTGCACTGGTTGCCGGTCAGCGTGGACCCCGCGCAGGTGGCGGAGCCGCAGACCGTCCCCAGCCCGTAGAGCCGGCAGGCGCCCGCGCCGTCGCACTGGCCGTCCTTCTGGCACGAGGTCGGATCCTCCACCGAGCAGTCATCGTCCGGATCCGTGCCGGCCAGCACCGGCTCGCACGTGCCGTCGGCGCCGGCGCCCTTCGCGACCGCGCTGCACGCGCGGCAGCCTCCGGTGCACGCCTGGTCGCAGCACACGCCGTCGACGCAGTTGCCGCTCGTGCACTGCGAGGAGCCGGCGCAGGCGGCGCCGTTGGGCAGGTCGAGGATGCACTCGCTGCTGGCCGAGCAGTGCGCGCCGGCGACGCAGTCGAGATCGGAGGCGCAGACGGTGCCGCACGCGCTGCCGGCGCACTGGTACGGGGTGCACTGGGTGTTCTGCGCCGACTGGCACAGCCCGGAGCCGTTGCACGCGAAGCCCGTCTGTGTCCCTGCGTTGCACGTCGTCGACCCGCACGCGGTCCCCCCGGTGTAGAGCCGGCACGCGCCAGCGCCTGAGCACGAGCCGTCGCGGCCGCAGGCCGTCGCGCCGTCGTCGGGGCACTCGTTGTCCGGGTCGGAGTCGGCGGCGACGGGGCCGCACACGCCGTCGCTCCCGGCGCCCTTCTTCGTGCTGCTGCACGCCTGGCACACGGTGGAGCTGCAGGGCGAATCGCAGCACACGCCGTCGACGCAGTACCCGGTCGCGCACTGGCTGCCGGTCGCGCAGGCCGAGCCGTTCGCCTGGTCCGGCGTGCAGACGCCGCCCGGCCCGCAGAAGTGCGAGCCGATGCACTCGGTGTCCGCGGTGCAGGAGGTGCCGCACGCCGAGCCCTGGCACGTGTAGGGGGAGCACGAGGTGTTCTGGGACGACGCGCAGGTGCCGAAGCCGTCGCACGAGAAGCCTGTCTGGGTGCCGGAGGCGCAGGTCGTCGCGCCGCACGCCGTCCCCGCCGCGTAGAGGCGACAGGCGCCGGCGCCGTTGCACATGCCGTCACGGTCGCAGGTGGCGGAGCCGTCGTCGGGGCACTCGAACTCGGGATCGGTGGTGTCCCCCACGAACCCGCACGTGCCGTCGCTCCCGGAGCCCTTGAGCGCCGCGGTGCAGGCGCGGCAGAGCCCTCCGCAGCGCTGGTCGCAGCACACGCCGTCCGTGCAGAAGCCGGAGGTGCACTGGTTGTCCGCCGTGCACGCCTGGCCCGAGGGCTTGTCGGGGGTGCAGGTGCTGGTCGTGGTGTCGCAGAAGGCGCTCGCGATGCAGAACGTGTCGTCGGAGCAGCTCGTCGCGCAGACGGAGGCGTTCAGGCAGGTGTAGGGGGCGCACTGGGTCGTGGAAGCGGGCGTGCAGGTGCCGAAGCCGTTGCAGGTGTTGCCCTGCTGCGTGCCGCTCGCGCAGCTCGTGGAGCCGCAGGCCGTCCCCGGTGGGTAGAGCGCGCAGGCGCCGGCGCCGCTGCACGCGCCGTTGGTGCCGCACGAGCTCGAGCCCTGATCGGTGCACTCGTTGTCCGGATCCGCGCCGGCGGCGATGGAGCCGCAGGTGCCGTTGGCGCCGCCGCCCTTCTTGGCCGCCGTGCACGCCTGGCAGCCACCGGTGCAGGAGGTATTGCAGCAGACGCCGTCGACACAGTTGCCGCTGGTGCACTGCGCTGCGGAGGTGCAGGTCTGGCCGTTCGGGAGGTCCGGCTGGCACGTGTTGTCCGTGATGCGACACCAGGCGGACGCCTGGCACTGCAGATCGCTCGTGCAGCTCGAGTGGCAGCTGGAGCCGCTCGCGCACCTGTACGGATGGCAGGGCGAGCTCCCGAGCCCGCAGGAGCCGCTGCCGTTGCAGGTGGCGCCGGAGAGCACGTCGCTCGAGCAGGTGGTCGCGCCGCACACGGTGCCCGAGGGGTAGTACGGCCGGCACTGCCCGGCGCCGTCGCACAGGCCGTCGCGCTGGCACGAGCTCACGACGTCCTCCGGGCAGTCGCCGAGCGGGTCGGTGTCGGCGAGGATCGGGGCGCAGGCGCCGTTGGTGCCCCCGGTGAGGCCCGCGTTGCAGCTGTTGCACGCCGTGTCGCAGGCGGTGGCGCAGCACACACCGTCGACGCAGTATCCGGTCGCGCAGTGGTCCGGCGCGCTGCACGGGGTGCCGGGCGGGTCGTCGAGGACGCACTGACCGGTGCCGGTGTCGCAGTAGTGGGTGGTCGCGCACTCGCCGTCGTTCGCGCACGTGGTGACGCAGGCGACGCCGACGCAGGCGAAGCCGCTCGGGCACGGCGTCGAGCCGTTGTCGACGCAGGTGCCGGCGCCGTTGCAGGTGCGGGCCTCGTTCTGAGCGTCCTGGCCGGCGCAGGAGGGGGCGAGGCAGACGGTGCCCGCCGTGTGCTTCTGGCACCCGCTCGCGCCGTCGCAGGCGCCGGTGTTGCCGCAGGTCGACGCGGGCTGCGCCGTGCAGTCGTTGCCTGGGTCCGTCCCGGCGGCGATCGGGCCGCAGGCGCCGTTGGCGCCGGAGCCCTTCAGCGCGACGGAGCACGCCTCGCACGAGCCGGTGCAGGGCGTGTCGCAGCAGTAGCCATCCACGCAGTCGCCGCTCTGGCACGCGCCAGCGGAGCTGCAGGGTTGACCGTCGGGGAGCGGATCGGTGTAGAGGAAGGCGTAGGCGGCGCCGCTGTCGTCGTCGGCGTGGTTGTGTTGGGAGGCGCCCGCGACGATCAGATCGCCGCTCAGCGCGACCGCGGACCCGAGGATGTCGTCGGTGCTCGCGTCCAGCGCGCCGAGCCGGACGAGCTGGCTCCAGGTGGTGCCCGCGCGGTCGAAGACGTAGGCGGCCCCCGCGTTGTTGCTCGTGCCGTCCGCCCCCGAGGCGCCGACGACCAACCGGCTGCCCTCCGCGGCGAGCGACATGCCGAACAGATCGCCGGTCGCGCCGTCGGACGCCACCAGGCGCTGCTGCTGGGACCACACCGTCCCGGCGCGCGTGTAGACGTAGACGGCGCCGCGGCTGTCGGTCTCCTCGTACGCGGCGACCGCGAGCGTCGTGCCGGTGCCCGTGAGCGCCAGCCGGTTGCCGAACTGCGCGGAGCCGCCCGGTGCGGTGAGGCTCTGCTGGAGCGCCCACGTCGTCCCCGTGCGGGTCCAGACGTCGACGGTCGTCGCGTAGTCCGTCCCGAGCGCGAGGGTGGCGCCGTCGAGCGCGAGCCCCTGGATGTTGTACGTCGCCTTCGGCAACTGCCCCTGGAGGGACCACGCCGTGCCGCTCCGCGCATAGACGAACGCCTGGCTGCCGAACCAGACGGTGTCGCTGACGGCGAGGGTGGTCCCCGACAACGCGACGCGGGTGCCGAAGCCCTCCCCGCCGGTCGCGCTCGGGCGGAGCAGCTTCTGCTGCTGCGCCCACCCCGTCCCCGACCGCGTGAACACGTACGCCGCGCCGCTCGCCGCGGCGGCGGCGTCGTGCCCCGCGGCGCCGACGAGGAGCGTCGAGCCGTCCAGATCCACGGCGCCGCCGAAGAAGTCGTCGGCCGCGCCGTCGGTCGGGGTGAGCTTTGGCTCGACCACCCAGAGCCCCCCGGACAGGCGGAAGCCGACCACCGAGCCCGAGTCCCTGCCGCGCGGCGTGTCCGCCGGAGCGCCGGCCACCGCCAGGGTGGACGTGGCTCCCACGGCTGTGCCAAGCCGGTCGCCGCGGGCCGTGTCGCTCGGGCCGAGCGTGGCCTGCTCCGTCCAGGCCGTGCCGGAGCGCGCGAACACCCTGGCGTCCCCCGAGGAGCTGTTCGGCGCGCCCAGGCCGTCGCCGCTCGGGGCTCCGAGGATGGCCAGATCGGCGAGCAGGGCGGCTGAGGTTCCGAGCCCCCCCGACGAGGACGCGAGCTTCTGCTGCTGGGTCCAGCTCGTGCCCGCCCGGACGAACACGTAGCCCGAGCCGCTGCCAGCGTTGGCGTCCCCGGGGGCGCCGACGAGCGCGGTGGTCCCGATCAGCGCCACGCTCCGCCCAAACTTGTCGTCGCCGGAGCCGTCGGCGGCGACCAGCTTCTGCTGTTGGGCCCAGGTGGTGCCGGAGCGCACGAACACGTACGCCGCCCCCGCGTCGTTGCCCTTGTCGTCTTCGTAGGCGGCGCCCACCACGAGCACGTTGTTCTCGAGCGCGACCGCGCTGCCGAAAAAATCGCCGGTCTGCGCGTCGGCCGCGAAGAGCTGCTGCTGCTCGGTCCAGGTCGTCCCCGATCGGACGTACACATGCACGGCGCCCGCCTGGTTCGCGATGGTCCCGTCGTAGTTCGCGCCGACGGCGGCGGTGGTCCCGCTGAGCGCCACGGCGGTGCCCGCGGTCTGGTTGGCGTTCAGCGTCTGCTGGTACGCCCACGTCGTCCCGGCTCGCTCGAAGACGTACGCTCCCAGCCAGGGCGCGCCCAACAGGACCGTCGTCGCGCCTACGGCCGCGCCGCTGCCCACGTTGTTCGCCGGGCTTGCCTGTGGCGGCTCCAGCTGCGCCTGCTGCGCCCAGCTCGTCCCGCTCCGAACGAAGACGTAGGCCCGGCCCGAGCCGTACGCGACGCTCGCGTTCGGCGCGCCCACCACCGCCGTGCTGCCGGTGATCCCCACCGACGCGCCGAAGGACTCGTCCCCGCCGGGGAGCGTGGGGCGGAGCTCCGCCTGTTCCGCCCAGGCCGTCCCCGCTTGCACGAAGACGTACGCGGTGCCCCGCTGGCCCGGCGTCGAGGTGTCGCTCGGAGCCCCGACGATCACGGTCGTCCCCGACGCGCCGACCGCCCGGCCCGCGTCGCCCCACGACCGCTTCTCCTCGTGCGCCAGCTCCCCCTGCTGGATCCAGATCGTCGGATCGATCTCGATCGGGTACTCGGCGCGCGCCGCCTCGACCACGATGCGCACCCCCCGGCCGCTCGCCTCGAGCCGCGCGGGGAGCTCGGCGCCGCTCGCGTCCGAGACGTAGAGCTCGCCATACGACGCCCACGGGACGCCCTCGCGCGAGACGAGCGCGAGCGCCCCGCCCGCGCCGGCGGCCTCGACGGTGCCGTCGCCCTCGACGCCGAGCTCGAGCACGAGCGGGAGGCCGGCGCGATCCTCGGGCGGCGCCGCGATGGTGAAGCCCTGCTCCAGGCCGAGCCGGCCGTTCACGTACCACTCGACCAGCGCCCCGCGATCGAGCTCGACCCGGTTGCCGCTCGCCGTGGTGCGTGCGGGGGCGGGCGCCGGCGCGAGCGCGCCGGGAGCTCCCCAGCGCTCGAGCCGAAACGCGAGCCGCACCGGCTCGGGCGTGGGGCGCGCAGGCTGCCACCGCCCGGAGAGCGCGCGCGTGCCGGCGTCGTAGCTCAGCTCGAACCCGCCTCCCTGGAAGGCGACCGCGAAGCCGTTCGCCGCGTTCCGGCCCTCGAGCGCCCCGGCCGCCGCCGACACCGCGTACGAGGCGTCCGAGCGGAGCTGCTCGCGCTGCACCCAAGCGGCCCGCTCCGCGCGCGACCCTCCCGAGGGCGCGCCGGGGATCCCGCTCGCGTGGCCGAGCGACGGCGCGCGGAGCGCCGGCGCGGCGCCGCGCTCGCCGGGCGCCCGTGGGTGCGCGGCAGCGGGCACCTGCGCGGGCGACGCGGGGTCGGCCTCTCCGGCCTCCGGCGGCGACTGGCCGCAGGCCAGGGTGGTGGACGCGGCGAGGAGCCACGCGGCGCGCAGCCGGCGTGGTGAGGTGCGCGGGGTCGAATGGGGCTTCGTCATCGCGGGTCCTCCATCCGGGCGGTCGCGCGAGCCGGCGCGGCGCCCATCAAGTGAGGAGCGTACACCACGAGCCTTGGCGTGACGACCCACGGCGCCCGCCGGCGGCCCGCCTCGCCGTGGCCGCGGCCTGGTGGTACGGAGGCGCGCGTGGATCGAGCCGCCCTGCTCCAGCTCCTCGTCGCCGTCCGCGAGGGCGGCGTCGAGCCCGCGCAGGCGGCGGAGGCGCTGGCCGTGCCCGCGGTCGCCGATCTCGGGCACGCCCGCGTGGATCTCGATCGCGAGGCCCGCCTCGGCGTGCCGGAGGTCGTCTACGGGGCAGGGAAGACGGCCGCCCAGATCGCCGACATCGTCGGCGCCATCGCGGGCGCGGGGCAGTCCGTCCTCGTGACCCGCGTCGCCGCGGAGGTGGCCGCCGTGGTGCGGGGTCGACACCCCGACCTCGCGTACGACCAGCTCCCCCGGCTCCTGTGGCGCAAGGCGCCGCTCGCGCCTCCGCCGTCCGGCCCACCCGTCGCCGTGGTGTGCGCCGGGACGAGCGATCTGCCGGTGGCGGAGGAGGCCGCCCGCACGCTCGAGCTGTTCGGCTGCGTGGCGCGGAGGTTCACGGACGTGGGCGTCGCCGGCCTGCACCGGCTCCTCGCAGTGCTCCCGGAGCTGCGCGAGGCGGCGGCCGTCGTCGTCGTGGCGGGGATGGAAGGCGCGCTGCCGAGCGTGGTCGGGGGGCTCGTGCGCGCGCCGGTCGTCGCCGTGCCCACGTCCGTAGGGTACGGCGCGTCGCTCGGAGGGCTCGCGGCGCTGCTCGGGATGCTGGGCTCGTGCGCGTCGGGGATCACGGTCGTGAACATCGACAACGGCTTCGGCGCGGCCCTCGCCGTGGTGCGGATGCGCCAGGCCGGGTGGCTCGGGAGGGATCGATGAGCCGAGGGGATGGGGGGCACGGGAAGGGGCCCGCTCACGGTCACGGTCACGGTCACGGTCACGGTCACGGTCACGGCCACGGTCACGGCCACGGTCACGGCCATGACGCAGGCGGTGAGCACGCTCACGGAGACGAGCACCAGCGAGCGACCTGGCGCACACCGCGGCTCCCGGGTGGAGCGGGGGAGGGGAAGCTCCTCTTCCTCGACGCGCAGAGCGGCATCGCCGGAGACATGACGATCGCTGCGCTCGTGGACCTCGGGGTGCCGGCGGAGGTCGTCGAAGCGGCGGTGGCGGCGCTGGGGTTGCCCGGGGTCGCGCTCCGCTTCGTCCGGGCGGACGCCGGCGCCATCGCGGCCACGCGCTTCGACGTGGTCGTGGAGCGCGCTCAGCCCGAGCGGACGTGGCGCGCGATCGATGAGCTCCTCGCCCGGGCGCCCCTCACCGATGGCGCGCGCGCGCTGGCGCGCCGGATCTTCCGCCGGCTCGGCGAGGCGGAGGCCGAGGTGCATGGCATCCCGATCGAGCGCGTGCAGTTCCACGAGGTGGGCGCCGTCGACGCGCTCGTCGACGTGGTGGGCGCCGCGGCGTGCGTGGCGCACCTGGGCGCGCGCGTCGCCGCGTCGCCGCTGCCGCTCGGCCGCGGCCACGTCGACTCGCAGCACGGCCGCCTCCCGCTGCCCGCGCCGGCGACCGTCCTCTGCCTGCGCGGAGTGCCCACCGTGGACGCGGGCATCGCGGGCGAGCTCGTCACGCCGACCGGCGCGGCGATCGTGGCGGTGGTCGCCGAGCGCTTCGTGAGCTGGCCGGCGATCGCGCCGATCGCGGCCGGGTGGGGCGCCGGCGTGCGCCAGCTACCGGATCGACCGAACGCGCTGCGGGCGGTGCTCGGCGATCTCCTCGAGGACGATCGCGCGCCCGGCGAGCGCGTCGCGCTCCTCGAGGCGAACGTCGACGATCTCACCGGCGAGGTGGCCGCGCACGCGCTCGAGGCGCTCCTCGCCGCAGGCGCGCTCGACGCGTGGGCCGCTCCGGTCACGATGAAGAAGGGCCGCCCGGGCCTGGTGCTCGGCGCGCTGGCGCAGCTCGGCGCGGAGGACGCGCTGACGGCCGTGTTGCTGCGGGAGACGTCGACGCTCGGCGTTCGTCGCGCGCTCGTGTCGCGCACCGTCCGGCCGCGGCGGGTGGAGCAGGTGCGCACCCGGTGGGGCGAGGTGCCCGTGAAGATCTCCGAGGGGCCGTGGGGGCCGCCCCAGGTGAAGCCCGAGCACGATGCGTGCGCGGCGCTGGCGCGCGAGCACGGGATCCCGCTCCGGCAGGTGGCGGCCGAGGCGCTGTCGCTGGCGCTCGCCCGCGTACGCGACGGCTGAGCGGGCGGCGTGGCGAGCCCACTCGCGCGGCACCGGGCGCCGCCTTCGAGGGTCGCCCGGGCCGCTCAGTCCGGGCGCTCGATCGGGAGTGAGCTGGCCTCCCAGCCGAGGATGCCGCCCTCGAGGAACGACACCGGCATCCCCTGCTCGGCCAACGAGCTGGCGAGCTCCTTGGTGCGGTCCCCGGACCGGCAGTAGAGGACCGGCGAGCCGGGGAGCATGTGGAGCTCCGCGAGGCGAGTCTCGATCTCCTCGAGCGGCAGGCTCGTCGCGCCCGGCAGGTGGGCACGCCGGAAGGCGGCGGCCTCGCGCGTGTCGACCAGCGAGATGGCGCCGCGCTGGAGCAGCGCGGCGACCTCCTCGGGCTTGAGCGCGCCGGCGGCGCGGGGGAGGACCGGATCGATGAGCTCGCGGAGCTGGGCCTTGCGCAGGGCGCCCACCTTGCCGTTCACCGGGCGGCCCTGGTGAAACACCACGAACGTGGGCACGGACTGCACACCCATCTCTCGCGCGAGCAGCGGGGCGCGATCGATGTCGACGGTGACCACCTTCGCCTTGCCCTCCAGCTCCTTGGCGAGCGCGTCGAGCTCGGGCGCGACCGTCTTGCATGGCGCGCACCACTCGGCGCCGAACTCGAGCAGCACGGGCAGCTCGCTGCGCAGCACCTCGGCCTCGAAATTGCGTTCGGTGATCTGCGGCAGCGCCATGGCCGCCTTCATAGTCATCCGGTGTCGCGGGGCAAGGGCGCTCCCGCGCGCGCGCGTCGCCACGGCGCGCGCGCGCGCGCGTCGACGGCCACACCGAGGGCCACGGCGACGGCGATCGCCGCGCCCGCCACGAGCGCCGCCCGCGTCGCGGGGGAGACGGGCCCGGCGAGGGACAGCGGCGCTCCGGCGGCCGCCGCGCCCCCCGCCCACAGGGCGACGTAGGCCGGGCCGAGCGCGGCCGTGCTCACCGCGGGAGCGAGGGTACGCGGGAGCACCTGCCGCAGCAGCAGCCGCCCGCGCGGCACGCCGAGCGCGATCGCGGCTTCTGCCCACGGCTCGGCGAGCTCGCTCGCCGCGGCGCCGCGCACCACCCGCGCGACCGCGAGGGCGCGGCCGATCGACACCAGGGCCGTGATCGCCAGGGCGGAGGCCGTCGGAGCGAGCGCGCCGGCCGCGCCCCACGCGACGGGGAGGAGCGCGACGGCGACGACCAGCCCGAGCGCGGCCCGGGTGTCCGTGCGGCCGGCGTTCGCGAGCCCGAGCGGCACCCCGACGCCGAGCGCGGCCACCGCGGAGAAGCCGGCGAGCCCGATCCACGCGAGCGCTTCGCCGCTCATCGCCCGCCTCGCGCCAGCGGGTCCGGCGAGGCGCGGGGGTCGAGGCGCGCGGCCGTCGCGTCCGCGAGCGCGACGAGCAGACCGAGCAACAGCGCCCCGCCTGCGGCGAGGCAGACGGCGGCCTCCGGCGGCCCGCCGCGCGCCGCCGCCGCGAGCTGGTCCGCGGCGCCGCTCAGCCGGAGCTCGGCGTCGAGCCACAGCGCCACCACGACGGCCAGCGGCGCCTCGGCGGGGAGGAGACCGGCGGCGATCGCGGCGCCCGGTCGCCAGCGCCAGCGCGCGAGGCGGAGACCGGCGACCCCGAACGCGATCGCCGTCTGGTGGTGCGGGCGGCGGGCCTCCCCGAGCGCGGCCACCACGCCGTTGACCGCGATCGGGAGGGCCACGGCGCCGACCGTCACGGTGAGCGCCACGGCCACCGGCGCCCCCGCGCCGAGCCCCGCGGCGAGCGCGCCGACCGCGGCGGCAAACGAGGCGAGCGTGGCGATCGCGTCCCGGTACGAGAACGCCCTCCACGCGCCACCGAGGAGCGCCGCGAGCAGCGCGGCCGCGCCCGCGCCGACGAGCGCGCCGACGACGCTCGCCACGCCCGCGACTGCGACGACGAAGCCCGCCGCCCGCGCCGCCGACGCCAGCGGCGACGACGGATCCGCGCCGCGGAGCAGCGTCGCCTCGAGCCACCGCCCGAACCGGGTGTCCGTCAACACCGCGAAGGCGCGCGCGGCGCCCGACCGCGTCACGTAGTCGCGCCGGTGCTCCGTCCACCAGAGCCGCCAGCGGAGCGCGGCTGCCCGCGCGTCCGCGATCGTCGCGTCGCGGGGGAGCTGCTCGGCCGAGCCGGTGGATCGCGCGGCCAGCGCCAGGAGGCGCCGAACGCGGACCACGTCGCGCTCCGTCTCGATCTCCCCGAGCGCCTCGAGGATCGCCTCGAGCGCGTAGGTGTCGAGCGCGATCACGTCGCCCCGCCGGCCG
This sequence comes from Polyangiaceae bacterium, assembly GCA_020846005.1. Taxonomy (GTDB): domain Bacteria; phylum Myxococcota_A; class Polyangia; order Polyangiales; family Polyangiaceae; genus JADLEQ01. The sequence continues at coordinate 92,402 of JADLEQ010000011.1, read as the reverse complement.
GCGAGCGCGCGGGTCGACAGGCGCTGGACGGCGCGCCGGGCGATCGCCGGGTGAAAGTCGGCGCTCCGGTCGAGCCAGTACCGTGACCAGAAGCGGTTCGCGTCCTCGGGCGACGCCAGCTCCTCGCCCTCGGTGAGGCCCATCCGTCGCGCGATCGGCTCCAGCGCGACCGCCACTCGCCCCCGCTCGGTCGGGCCCAGCGCGTCGAGCCGGGGCAGGACGTGGGGCAGCGCCGCGCCGCCCAGCCGCGCGAGCTCCGACGCCGCGGCGGGCGCCTCCGGCCCGCCTGCGGCTACTCGCTCTGCCAGCGCCGGCGCGCGCCGCGAGACGTCCGTCGGGCTGAGCTCGAAGAACACGGGCCGGGCATCCGGCGCCGCCCCCCCGGACACCAGCCAGAACGCGAACAACGCCGCGACCACGGGCGCCGGCGCCAGCGCCAGCAGCCGGGACACGCGCCGCCGCATCGCCCTAGCGCAGGAGCAGCGAGCCAGCGACCGCGAGCAGCACGAAGGCGCCTACCACGAGCAGGCCCACGACGCGCGGCGGCATCCCTGTGGTCGGGATGTCGACAGGCTCGTCCGCGCCGCTGTACGTCGGCGGCGGCGCAGACGCCGGCGGCGCCGCGCCGCCCAGGTCGACCCCGGCCAGCGGGTTCGTCATGCCGACCATCGTGTGACCGACGCGGAGCCGCCGCGACTCCCGGCTCGCCTCGGCGCTGGGGGCGTGCGCGAGCTGGATGTCGGTCGAGCTGGGGGTCGCGGTGCGGAGCGTCGGCGCGGAGCGGGTCGTCTCCGGGAGCGCGTACTTCCGGTAGCCGACCGGTGGGTCGGCGGCCGCCCGCTCTGGGACGCCGTCACCGCCGAACTGGGCGACGATCACCGTGACGTTGTCGTGACCGCCCGCGGCGTTCGCGCGCTCGATGAGCACGCGGCAGGCGTCGAAGGGCTCGGGGTTCGCGACGAGCACCTCGCGGATTTCGTCGTTGCGCACCATGCCCGACAAGCCGTCCGAGCAGAGCAAGAGGACGTCGCCGCGGCGGAGCTCGACGTGCGTGAGATCGACCTGGACGGTCTCCGCGGTGCCGAGCGCCTGCAGGATGATGTTGTTGTGCTCGAAGTTCTCGGCCTCTTCCTCGGTGAGCTGCCCGGCCTCGATCAGCTGCGTGACCAGCGACTGGTCGCGGCTCACCTGCACGAGCTTGCCGTCGCGCAGCAGGTAGGCGCGGCTGTCACCCACCTGACCCACGAAGAGGATTTCGTCGACCAGCGCGGCGACCGTCGAGGTCGTCCCCATGCCGCGGCGGCTCCGGTCGGCGCGCGCGTCGTTGTAGATGCGGGAGCCGGCCTCCTCGATGGCGTGGACGAGGCGCCGGGCGAGCTCGTCGCGGTCGGGGGGCGTGTCGGTGTTGGCGAGCTTCTCGTAGATGATGTCCACGGCGAGCTGGCTCGCCACCTCGCCGGCCGCCGCGCCGCCCATGCCGTCGCACACGCCGAGGACCAGCCCGCGCTCGCCCACCACGAGCCGACGGTCTGGTTCCTTGAGGCTGCGGGTCTTACGGGTGAGGTCCGCCACGACGAAGTTGTCCTCGTTGTGCTCGCGGATCTGCCCCACGTCGGTGCGTCCGAAGACGTTGATCTCGATGGGGCCGCTCATGGTCGGGGGGGGAGCCTAGCCGTTCGTCTCGAGCTTGAAGAGATGCTGCCCGATCCGGACGTGATCCCCTGCATCTAGCGCGACTTCGCCCCGGATGGCGAGGTAGGTGCCGTTGGAGGACCCCACGTCGCGGAGGAGGTACGAGCCGTCCGCCGGGTCCCGGTTCAGGGCGGCGTGCCGGCGGCTCATGAAGGGGTCGCCCGTGAAGACCAGATCTCCGGTCTCGCGGCCGAGGACCACCTCGTCGCGGGTCAGGTAGTAAATGTCCCGCGTGACGCCCTCGACCGTCCGCTGGCACAGGCGCGCGTACCGCGGCGCGGCAGGCGAGCCGAAGAGCTGCGTGCCGTGCTCGGCCGCAGGCCCGAGACCCTTCTCCGAGTCACTCACCGCCTCGTACCTTAGCACCTCCAGCCCCACGAGAAGCAAGTCGGCGTGCCGGAGCCTCGCCGGACCGCGGAGGCGGAGGAAGACTCCGTTCACCGAGCCGAGATCTCGGAGGTGGTACCGGCCATCCCGGAATGTCAGGCGCGCGTGCCTCGGGGAGACGTACGGGTCGTGGGCGAGCCGGATCGCGCCCTCCTCCCGCCCGAGGTCCGTCTGCTCGGCGTCGAGCGGGTAGTCCCGGCCCCGGCTGCCGTCCTGCGCGATCACCACGAGCCGCGCCCCCCGCGGCGCAGCCAGGGCCGCGGGGGCCCGCATGGCGGGGACCTCCGGGCTCGTCGCCGGCGGACGCGGCGGGGCGCCTTCGGCGCCCTCCAGGCGAGCCCCACAGAACTGGCAGAACGTCATCTGGGCCGAGTTCGCGCCGCCGCACCGCCAGCACGCCACGCGGGCCTCCGGGGACGGGGCGGGGCCGGCCGGCGCGGGCGCCGCCGGCCGGGGCTCGGGCGCGCGGGCCGGCGCGGGCGCCGGCGCCGCCACGGGGACTGGCGCGAGACCGATGGGCGCGCCGCACTGCGCGCAGAACCGGCCGTGCGCCGGGTTCTCGCGCCCGCAGCGGCCGCACTCGACCGTCCGCTCCGCCTCGCGCGGCCCGAAGTCGAAGTCGGGCGCGGCGGGGCGAGGGCGGGCTGCGTCGCGCCCGGCGCCGGCCCCCGGAGCCGACGCTGCGCCCGCCAGGCGGTTGCCGCAGTCCTGGCAGAACCTGAGGTGCTCCGCGTTCGATCTGCCGCAGCGCTCGCACCGCACGATGCCCAAGGGGAACCCCGGAGGGCGACCTACGTCAAGTCCCGCGAGCGGATTCTCTCGCGAGGCCCCGTTCTCTCGGGCCGGACTCACCAGCGGGAGAGCGGATCGCGGAGCTCGAAGCCCAGCTCGAGGCCCGCGAAATGCGCCGCGCCGAACCCGAGGAGCGCGTCGGCCCGGCGCTGGCCGGCGTCGTCCGTCCAGCCCCGGAGCACGAGCAAGCGGTAACCGGCGCCGACGCCGAGGAGCGTCGAGCGGCTGAGCTCGAGCTCCAGCCCGACCCCGACGGTCGACACCAGACCGCCCGTCTCGACGCCCCACTCGTTGCCGTAGACGAACGGGCCGCCGCCCGCCCACAGGTACGGCGCCGCGCGCCATCCCTCGACCGGGTAGTACCGCGTCTCTGCGCGGAGCTGCTGCAGGATCGCAAGCCGGAGGAGGTTGGACGAGTTCTGCCGCGTGAGCTCGTACGCGCCGCCGACGTACCAGGGAGCCCGCGCCCGGTACCCTGCGCGGATGGTGAGGCCGCTGCCGGCGCCCAGGATGCAGGGCGCCGTGGCGCGCTCCGGGCACGCGGCGCCCGCGTCGACCGGGGTCTCCGCGGCGAGCGCGACCCCGTACTGCACGAAATGCGAGCTGGACGGGGGCGGCGACGGCTCGCCGCGTGCCGCCGTCGCGGCGATGACCCAGCACCACGCGAGCCCGAGGCCGCCGCGGCGGGCGACGCACCGGCCGATCGCGCTCACGCCAACCAGGTTATCACGCGCGCCGGCCCCCGGCGCCCCGCGCGGGCCGGGCTCTGGGCCGGAGCGATCCGCCGGCCGCCGCCGGGAGTCCTTGACGCGGCGGAGGCGGTTTGCTTGAACGCGGCCCCAAGCGTCCGGGAAGGCTGCCATGGACATCCACCTCGACAAGCGCGCGCTCCGTCAGATCCGTCTCTCCGCTCAGGAGGCCATCGAGGAGGGCGACATCGAGTCACTCCGCGAGGACATCCTCGAGGCCTTCTCCGAGGACCAGGTGGAGGAGATCGAGCGCCACCTGGACGCCGGCGACTTCTACGAGTTCCTCACCGACGTGCTCGACGAGTGGAGCGGCGACGACGTGGACGAGCTCCTCGAGCTCCTCGAGACCCAGCTCGGCGAGGCGGGCGTCGACCTCAAGACGGTCGCCAAGGCCGAGGACGAGGAAGAGGAGGCGGAGGAGGACTCCGCCGAGCCGGAAGAGGACGAAGAGGAGTCGAAGGAGACCGACGACGAGTTCGTCGAGGAGGACTGACTCCCGCCCGCGTAGCCGCGCGCCGGCGAGTCAGGGGACGCTGCGCCGGAGGTAGTCGCGGCACTCGCCGGGCGGCGGAGTGAGCGCCGGGCAGAGCAGCGGCCCGCACGCCACGTAGCGCGAGTCGGGGGAGTGCTTCGTGAGCGCGGCGAGCGCATCGCACGCCGCGCGCGTGTCGCCGGCTCGCCGCGCCAACAGCGCCTCCTGCCAGAGCGCGTCGTCGACGAGCAGGCTCGTCGGGTGTCGCTCGAGCAGCGCGCGGAACTCCCGCCGGGCGCGGGCCGGGTCGTCGAGGCGGTCCCGGTAGAGCTCGGCGATGCGGAAGCGGGCCTGGGAGTAGCGGGGGCGCTCGTAGCTGCCGGACATGCTCGAGGCCTCCTGCTGCGCCAGCATGCGCCGGAGGTGCGCGATCGCGCGACGCGGGTCGCCGAGGCGCTCCTCGAGCAGCGACGCGTGCCAGAGGGAGTCGTCCCAGAGCGCGCCGGTCGGGTACGGGTAGCGCCGCGCCACGTCGAGGAAGCGGTCGCGCGCCTCTGCGAGCCGGCCGAGGGCCTCCAGATCGCCGGCCGCCTCGTACTCGAGGCGCTCGACGACGGCGACGTCGCCGACGAGCGACCGGAGCCGGGTCGCCTCCGCCAGGCCCGCCACGGCGCCTCCGTCCGCCCGCGCGCGCTCGATGAGCTTCTTCGCGGCGAGCGCCGCGAACGAGTGGTCGGGGTGCGCGACGAGGAGCCGCTCCAGCTCGGCGTGCGCGGCCCGCTCGTCGCCGCGGTGCAGGAGCGCGAGCGCGCGATCATAGCTGGCGCGCGGCGCTCGAGCGGCGCGGGTCGCCCGCGCGAGCGCCTCGAGCAGCGCGTCCGCCTCGCCGTGGCGCCCGGCCCGGCGGAGCGCGGCGGCCTCGCGATACCTCGCCTCGTTGCGGTCCTTCGGGCGATCCGCCGCCTGGGCCGCGTGCCGCCAGTGCTCGGCTGCCTCCTCGTACCGGCCCGCCGAGTACGCGCGCTCCGCCGCAGCGCGCGAGAGCACGAACGACTCGGGGAGCGTGGGGGCGCAGCCGAGCGCGGCGGCGAGCAGCGCGCCCGATGCCCACCCTCGCGGCGTCCGCTCGGCTCGCGTCGGGGCGCGGCGGCTCACGGGGCGGGGCGCTCCTCGCGCGCGGCGGCGACGGCGCGGGCGATGGCGCCGGCTGCCTCGAGCACGGCGCCCCGCTCGGCGTCGAGGTGGGTCACCGCGCGCAGCGTCCGCGCGTCCATGGCGCCGATCAGCACGCCCTCGCGCCGCGCGAGCTCCACGACCCGCGCCGCCGTCGTGGGCGCCTCGACGGTGAAGACGACGATGTTCGTGTCGACGGCGCCCACGGGCAGACCCGCGTCGCGCAGCCGCGCGGCGAGCTGCCGCGCCGTCTCGTGATCCTCCTCCAGGCGCGCGCGGTGGTGCTCGACCGCGTGCAGCGCCGCCGCCGCCAGCACGCCGGCCTGGCGCATCCCGCCGCCGAGCATCTTGCGGAGCCGCCACGCGCGCTCGACGAGGTCTCGGCGCCCGACGAGCGCCGAGCCGACCGGCGCGCCGAGCCCCTTCGAGAAGCAGACGCTCACGGTGTCGAACGGCTCGGCCAGCCGCGCCTCCGGGGCACCGAGCGCGACCGCTGCGTTCCAGAGGCGCGCGCCGTCGAGGTGCGTCCCGAGACCGAGGGCGCGGGCACGCTCGGCGACCGCCCGCGCGCTCGCCTCGGGGAACACGCGCCCGCCGGCCTTGTTGTGTGTGTTCTCCAGCGTCACCAGCGAGGTGCGCGGGAACCAGGGCTCCGGCGGCCGCACCGCGCGCTCGAGATCCGCCACGTCGAAGAGCCCGCCCGTGCCCGCGATCGCGAGCTGGACCCCGGCCCACGCGGCCGCCGCGCCGGACTCGTAGAGCATGCAGTGCGCCCCGTCTCCGACCACGACCTCGTCCCCCGGGCGGGTGTGGAGGAGCAGCGCGAGCTGATTGCTCATGGTGCCGGACGGCACGAAGAGCGCGAGGTCCTTCCCGAGCAGCCCGGCGACCCGCTCCTCCAGGGCGCGGACCGTCGGATCCTCGCGGTAGACGTCGTCGCCCACCTCGGCCTCCGCCATGGCGCGGCGCATCGCCGGAGTCGGGCGAGTCACGGTGTCCGACCGGAGATCGACGGCGTGCATCTGCGCCGACTCTAGCAGCGCCGTCCGCGAGCCTCACGAGCGATCGGCGCGGGCCTCGATCGCCGACACCGTGAGCTCGTAGGCGAGGATCTGCACGGCTTGCGCGAGGTTCAGCGACGGCTGGTCGCCCGCCATCGGGACGCGGACCCGCTCGTGCGCCAGCGCCAGCTCGGCGCGGCCGAGGCCCGTCTTCTCATTGCCGAGGACGACGGCGACGCTCCGGCCGTCGTTCGCCTCGCGGACGGCGACGCGGGCCGCATCGCGCGCGTCCAGCACGAGCGACATGCCGCGGCGGGCCGTCGCGGCGAGGACCAGCTCGGCGCCCACGAGCGCCTCGTCGAGCGTGGCGGTGACCCGCGCGCTCTCGAGCACGTCGAGCGACTGGACGGCCATCTTCCGCGCCATCTCGTGCGACGGGTCCGCGAGGCGGCCCGGCCGCACGAGCCACAGCTCCGCGAACCCCATCGTCTTGAGCGCGCGGGCGGCGGCGCCGACGTTCTCCGGGTAGTGCGCGCCGACGAGGACGAAGCGCGTGCGCTCGTGGACGGGGAGCCTGAGGCGGCGCCGGGGCGCGCTCATCGCCCCCTCCTCGCGCTCCGGGCGCAGCGGAACCCGACGTTCGCCACGCGCGCGGTGATGTCCGCCTCACGACGAGCGGCGCCGCGCAACCACGCGGCGGGCGACTCGAAGTCCCCGCCTCGGACGACGCCGGTGCCGTTCGGGCCGGGCGCCGCTGGGCCCTGCGGATCGCGCGCGGCGCCCGAGGGGTAGGTCGGACGGTACCAATCGGCGACCCACTCGCTCGCGTTCCCCGCGAGGTCGAGGACTCCCTCCACGGTGCGCCCGCCCGGGAACGACCCGACCGGCGCGAGCTCGGCGTAGCCATCGCGCCGCTCGGTGCGGTCGAGCCCCGCCCGACCGTGATTCGCGAGCGCCCCGTGGAAGCCTCGCCCCCAGGGGAAGCGCCGCGAGCGCGGGCCCCGGGCGGCCCGCTCCCACTCGGCCTCCGTGGGCAGCCGGGCGCCGCGGAAGGCGCAGTACGCCGCCGCGTCGTCCCGGGTCACGAGCACGACCGGGAGCTCGGCGCGGTCGAACCTCGCGGCGCCCTCGGCGTACGGCGGCTCGCGACACCGCCGCGCGGCGACGCAGCGCCGATAGGCCGCGACCGTCACCTCGGTGCGATCGATGTGGAAGCTCGCCAGCCGGACGGGGTGCGCGGGCAACTCGTCCGCGAAGTCGCTCGGCTCGCAGCGCACCGATCGACGCCCGCAGAGCGCCGTCGCCTCGACCACCTCCGCAGGGGTCGAGCCCATGACGAAGCGCGTCGCAGCGAGCCGGATCATGGCGGCGCCCGGCGCGCGCAGCCACCCGGAGCGCGCCCAGCCGAGGCCGGGGAGCGAGCCGTCCCCCTGGCGCGCGGGCGCGTCGCGCCCCTCGGCCGCGAGCGGGCCAGGGACCAGCGCCGCGAGGGCGAGCGCAGCGGCGGCGAGCACGCGCGGCACGCGGTGCGTTCTCCCACCGCCGCGCCGCGCCGTCGAGCGCGCGGCCCGGGGGGCGGGGGCCCGCGACGGCGATCCGCCGCCGACGGGGGTTGGCCGCGGGCGGCGGCCGCGGTAGTTCGCGCGCCGATGACCGACTCGAACTACGACGCGATCGTCCTCGGCGGCGGCCCCGGCGGCTACGTCTGCGCCATCCGCCTCGCGCAGCTCGGCCAGCGGGTCGCCTGCGTCGAAGAGGCCGAGTACGGAGGTGTCTGCCTGAACTGGGGGTGCATCCCCTCGAAGGCCCTCCTCGCGAACGCACACCTCTACCGCAAGGCCCAGCACGCGGGCGACACGGGCCTCTCGTTCGGCGCGCCGAGCGTCGACGTGGCGAAGATGCAAGGGTGGAAGGACGGCATCGTCAAGAAGCTGACCCGCGGCGTGCGGACCTTGCTCCAGACGAACGGAGCCACCCTCGTGAACGGCCGCGGCCGCCTGGTCGCGCGCGACACGGTGGAGGTCACGACGGCGAGCGGCGGCGTCGAGCGGCTCGTCGCGGGGCGCGGGATCGTGGTCGCGACCGGGTCGGAGACGATCTCGCTGCGAGGCTTCGACTTCGACGGCGAGCGCGTCGTCGGCGCACGCGAGGCGGTGAGCCTGCGGCGCGTGCCCGAGCGGCTGGTCGTCATCGGCGGCGGGGTGATCGGCCTCGAGCTCGGCTCGGTGTACCAGACGTTCGGGAGCCGCCTGACGGTCGTCGAGGTGACGGACTCGCTGCTGCCGGGCATCGATCGCGAGTGCGTCAAGGTCGTGGAGCGCGCGATCGTCAAGCGCGGCGCGACGATCCTCACCGGCACGCGCGCGGAGGGCCTCGAGCGCCGGCCCGACGGCTCGCTCGTCGTGCGTGTCTCGGGCCAGGACGGCGAACGCGCGATCGAGTGCGACGTGGTGTTGGTCGCGATCGGCATGCGCCCGCGCTCGCGCGGGATCGGGCTGGAGGAGGTGGGCGTTCGGATCGACGAACGAGGCTTCGTCCCGACGGACGGCGAGTGCCGCACGAACGTGCCCGGCGTGTACGCGATCGGCGACGTGAGCGGCGCGCCGATGCTGGCCCACAAGGCGTCCAAGGAGGGTGAGGTGTGCGCCGAGGTGATCGCGGGCAAGCCGGCGGGCAAGGACTGGGTCACGATCCCGGGCGTGGTCTTCACGGATCCGGAGATCGCGGTCGTCGGGCAGACGGAGGCCGAGGCGCGCGCCGCCGGCGTCGACGTTCGCGTCGGCAAGTTCCCGTTCGCCGCCCTCGGGCGCGCGATGGCGATCGGCGAGACGGACGGCTTCGTGAAGGTCGTGACGGAGGCTGCGAGCGGCCGCGTGCTCGGGCTGCACCTGGTCGGTCCGAGCGCGAGCGACCTGGTGAGCGAGGCCGCGCTCGCGCTGGAGATGGGCGCGACGGCGCTCGACCTCGCGCTCACGGTCCACCCCCACCCGACGCTCGGCGAGGCGCTGATGGAGGCCTCGGCGGCCGCGCTCGGTCACGCCATCCACGTCGTGAACCGCTGAGCTCGGGCGCGGGGGCGGCGCGCCGCGCCCTGGCTGGGCCGGCGGCGGCCGCCATGGTACTTTCTGGGGATGGGCCTCTTCGACCGCATGGGCCGCGCCATCTCCAGCAACTTCAACGCGTTGCTCGACAAGGCGGACGATCCGCGGCGCTCCATCGAGCACACGCTCGAGGAGATGCGCGCGCAGATCCGCGCGGCGCGCGCCGAGGTCGTCCGCGGTGTCGCCGCCGAGAAGCAGCTCCGGGCGAAGGTCGAGCAGCTCGACGCCGACGTGGAGCGATGGGCGTCGCGGGCCGAGCTCGCCGTCCGTCACGGGGACGACGCCCTCGCGCGCGAGGCGCTCCAGCAGAAGCAGCGCCTCGCGGGGGAGCGCGACCGCGCCGAGGCGCTCCGCGCCGAGCAGCGCGGGCACGCCCTCGAGATGAAGCGCGAGCTCGAGCGCATGGAGGGCAAGCTCGACGAGCTCTCGGCGCGCAGGGGCGCGCTGGTGGCCACCGCCGAGCAAGCGCGCTCCCAGGGGGCCGAGGGGCTCGGGGCGCGGCCCGGTGGGAAGGCGTTCGAGGAGTTTCGCCGGATGGAGCAGCAGATCGAGGGCGTCGACGCCGCCGTCCAGGCGCAGCGTGAGGTCGATGAGGCGCTCGGGCTCGGGCGCGGCCCCGGCGGGCTGAGCCAGGCCGAGGTGGAGGCGCGCTTCCGCGCGCTCGAGGGCCGAGGCGTCACGCCGGACGGCGAGCCCCCGCGGTCGGAGGTCGAGGACGAGCTGCAGGCCATCAAGCGGCGGGTGCGCGTCCAGCCCTGAGCCGGGCGCAGGCGGCGTGGGAGCGGCGAGGATGGAGGATCACGTCCACCTCGCGCTGCGCTGGCCGCGCCCGCTCGACCTGGAGGACGCCGATCCCGGCCTGCTCCTCGGTCGGTTGGTGGCCAGGGCGCGAGCGGAGGGCGGGGTGCTGGCGGGCTGGTCGGAGCGCCACGCAGCGTTCGTGCATCCGGCGTCGAGCGAGCGCGAGGTCGCCCTCCTCGCCGTCGACCTCGTGCGCGATCTGCGCGCGTTCGGCGCCCGCGCGGCCATCTCCCGCGGGGAGCTCCACCTGGTCGTGCTGGTGGGCGAGGCGGCGGCGGCGTGGGGGCCGGCGGTGTCGCGGGCCCGCGCGCTCGTCGGCGTCGCGCGCGAGGGCGAGGTGGTGGTCGACCCGCGCATCGAGGCGGTCCGCACCGGGGCGCTGCTCACGCGGGGGCGGCGCTTCGCGTTGCTCGGTGGGCAGCGCGTCCGAGGCGCGGTGCTCGACGCCGAGTGTCCGGTGCGCGCGGACCTCGAGGAGACCGTCGCCCGGCTCGCGCCGCTGCTCGAGGCGGCGCCGGTCGAGGTCGCGGCCGTCGGGGTCGAGCCGGGCGTGCTGACGGTCGTCCGCGCGGCGCCCGGCGCCGGCGTCTCGGGGCTGCTCGGCGCGCTCGCGGAGCGAGCGCCCGGCGCGGCGCTCCGCGTCGAGCCGGCGGCGTCGGGGGAGCCGCTCGGCGCGCTGCGCCGCGCCTTCGCGCGAGCCGCGGTCCCCGCGGTGACCGGCGGCGCCAACGTCGCCGCGCTCGAGGCGCTGCTCGCGGGTGAGGGGATCGACGCCGAGGCTGCGCAGGCGCTGCTCGCGGACGCGATGGCCGCTCCAGGATCCCGCGTCCTCGTCGAGGACGCCGCGCACGTGGACGGCGACACCCTGGAGGCGGTGGCCGCCGTGGCCGTGGCGGGCCCGGTGGCGGTGGTCGCGACGCTCGCGCCCGAGGACACGCTGCCGCGCCCGCTCGCGGCGCTGCGGCCCGGGCCGGAGGGGGCGCTCGGGCCGCTCGCTCCGGGCGCCGTCGCCGCGTGGCTCGAGCGCCTGCCGCTGTCCCCCCGCGCGCGCGCGCGCGTGGAGGCCGCCGCGGACGGTACCCCGGGGGCCTTACGGGAGGCGCTCGCCGAGGCGCTGGAGTCCGGCGCGCTCCGCTGGAGGAGCGCGCGGCTCGTCGCGGCGCGCTCGTCACGCCCGATCGCGGCAGCGAGCGCGGCCGCGATCGCGTTGCGCCGCTTGCGCGCGCTGCCGAGCGGCGATCGGGCCACGCTGGAGGCGCTCGCCGTCCTCGGGGGGAGCGCGACGCGTGGGGAGCTCGCCCGCGTGCTCGAGCTGGCGGACGCCGGGCGGGCGGACGGCGCGGGCGCCGGTGAGCTAGCGGCCGCGCTCCGCTCCCTGCGCGGGCGAGGCGTGCTCGTCGAGGAGGGCGGTGTCGTCACGATCGCGCACCGCACCCACCGGGTGATGGCCGTCGTCACCATCGCGCTCGATCGGCTGGGCGCCCTCCACCTCGCGGTGTCGCGCGTCCGAGCCGAGAGCGCGTCGTCGCTGGAGAGCGCGTCCGCGACCGTCCACGCGTTCCTCGGTGGCGACCCGCGCGAGGCCGTTCGGCTCGCGCGACGGGCGGTCGCCAGCGCCATCGCCGCCGGCCTCGGCGAGACCGCCGACGCGTTCGAGGACTTCATGACGGGAGGCGCCGCGGCGCTCGAGGAGCGCGGGCTCGTCGGCGCGTGGGACACCGCCGGCATCGCGTGGACGGGCGCGCCGCCGACGGAGCTGCCGCCGGTACGACCGAGCGTGCGCTCGAGCCCCAGCCTCGGGGTCCAGCTCGAGGAGACACGCGCGGCCCTGGCGTCGACGCTCGCCATCGACACCGGCGCGGCGGGCGCCGTGGAGGCCCCGCGCGACGGCGCCTCGGCGCTGCGCGACGCAGACGCCGACTCGCTGGAGCGGATGGCCGAGCGCCTGCAAGTCGACAACGTCGTCGCCGCCGATCGGCTGCGCGTCCTCGCCGCGCTGGGGCGGGGGCAGCCCCAGGAGGCGGTACGCCTCGCCCGCGGCGCCAGCGACCGGGCCCGGGGTCGATCGCCCGCCGAGCGCTCCCGGGCCGCGCTCGTCCTCGGCATGGCCCTCGGCGGTGCGGGCCGCAGCGCAGAGGCCCTGCTCGAGGTGCTCGACGCGCTCGCGCGTGCCCGGGAGGCGGGTGACCTCGGCGGCGAGGTCGCGTGCACGCGCTTCCTCGCGCGGCTGGCGCGCGCCGCGGGGCACCCGGCGGCGGCCTCGGCCTGGGAGGCCTCGGGTCGGGACTGAAGGCGCGCAGGCGGAGCGAGGGCCGCCGAGCGGCGCGGCGGTTGCGGTGGTGGGAGCCGCGGGCTAGAGCGCGGCCGTGCTCGCGACGGCGTCGATCGAGGAGCCGGACTGCCCGCTCTGCGGTGCCCGCTCGTCGCGTAGGCTACGACGGTTCCCGGCGGGGACACCGTGGGGGCTCGTCGCCTGCGACGAGTGCGGGCTCGCGTACCTGTCGCCCCGGCCGTCCCCTGCCGCCCTAGCCGAGCTCTACCGCGCCGCGGACTACTTCGCGAGCGAGAGCGAGCAGGGGTACGGTAGCTACGAGGCGCAGGAGGAGCCGCTCCGCCGCACGTTCCGCCGGCTGCTCGTGCAGCTCGCCGCCGGGGGCCACACCGGGGGATCGCTCCTCGAGGTCGGCTGCGGCTACGGGTACCTGCTGGACGAGGCTCGGCCGCACTTCCGCCGGCGCGTGGGGACGGATCTCTCCGAGGGGGCCATCGCCGTCGCGCGAGGGCGCGCCGACGCCGCGCACGTCGGAGGGGTCGAGGCGGCGGCCGGGGAGCTGTTCGACGTGGTGATCGCCAACCACGTCGTGGAGCACGTCGTCGATCCGGTCGGGTTCCTCCGAGGCCTCACGGCGCGGTGCCGCCCCGGCGGGCGGGTCGTGGTGTCCACGCCCGATTTCGGGAGCCCGTGGCGGCGCGCCCTCGGCGGGCGCTGGCCGTCGTTCAAGCTGCCCGAGCACGTGCTGTATTTCGACCGCGACACGCTGCGCCGAGCCATGGATCGCGCCGGGCTGGAGTGCCTGGAGGACGTGCCCTACCCGCACGCCTTCCCGCTCCCGCTCGTCGCGGCGAAGGTTGGGGTGTCGCTGCCTCCGCGCCTCGGTCGCTACAGCCTCTGGCTCCCCCGCACCACCGTGGCCGCGCTCGGCAGGGCGCCCGGGGGCGCCGGCGCGGGCGCGGCGCAGGCCTCGGGATGAGCCTCGCGGCGACGCTGCGGTCGCTCGTCTCGGGGGCGGCCTGGCGCGCGCGGTGGGGCTCGGTCCGTCTCAGAGCGCACCAGCGCCTGCGCGTGCTGCGGCCGCGCGGCCCCGCCGAGTGGGCCACGAGCGTGCTGCTCGCCGCGGTGCTCGGCGCGTACCTGGTCCACTGGGCGCGGGGGAACTCCGGCATGTTGTTCGATCCGCTGCTGCAGACGGACGACGCGCGCACCGTGATCTTCCCGTTTCATCGCCACGCGCCGGGCGCGCCGCTCGCGGACGATCCCATCGCGCTCGAGATGCTCGACTACGTCCCATACGGCGTCCGCTGGCTGTACGCGCTCATCGTCCCGGCCGTCGGCGTGCTCGTCGCGACCAAGGTCGTCCAAGCGCTCGCGCTCGCGGTGCTCCTCGCGGCCGCGGTCGTGCTGGCCACGACGCCCGGGCTCGGGCTGCCCGCGGCGGGGCTGCTGCTGTTCTTCGTGCTGCGGGACGTGACGCAGGTCGATCGCATCGCCGGGGGGCTCCCGCGCGCGTTCGCGTTCCCGTGCTTCGCGCTGTGGATCGCTGGCGCGATGGCCCGGCGGCGGGGCGCGCGCGCCGCGGGCGTCCTGCTCGCGGCGCTCAGCTACCCGTCGACGATGCTGATGCTGCTCGCCGCGGAGGCGCTCCTGCTCCTTCGTGGGCTCGGGAGCCGCGGGGTCGCGGTGGCCCTCCGGCGCGCGCGCTGGTTGGGCGGCCTGACGCTCGCGTGCGCCGTGCTGATCGCGCCCGCGGTGGGAGGCGACCCCTCCCGCGGGCCGCTCCACACGCTCGAGCAGGCGCGCGGCGAGCCGGCGTTCGGGCCCGCGGGGCGCCTCCGCGTGCTCCCGTTGCCCGATGCCCGTCGCGAGGTGGGGCCCGCCGGGTTCGGTGTGCTCGGCGCGAGCGGCGGCTCCCCCTGGCCGGCCGTCGCCGCGCGGGTCCGGGACTACGACGCGCCTGCCGCCCTCGCCCTCGGCGCGGGGCTGGCGGTGATCGTGATCGCGGGGTGGGCGCCGGTGCCGTGGGTGGCCGTCGCGCTGCTCGCCGGGGTCTGGCTCACCTACGGCGTCGCGCACGTCTTCGCGTTCCGGCTCTACGCGCCGGAGCGCGTGTACTCGTTCGGGATGCACGCCGCGGTGACCGCGCTCGTGGTCGGCATGCTCGCTCGCGTCGGCGCGCGCTGGCGCCATCGCCGGGGGCGCCTCCTGCGCTCGCTCGCGGCCACAGCGGTGATCGCGGGCACCGTGGTGGCCCTCGGGGACGGCGTGCGCGATCGCGTCGGCATGACGATCGACCGCAGGCCGCTCGCGCCGCTCTGGGACTTCTTCGCCGGGCTCCCCTCGAACACCCGCGTCGCGTCCCACCCGATGGACGGGGACGACATCCCGCTCTGGAGCGCGCGCGCGAACATGGGCGGCTTCGAGACGCTGCAGCCGTGGTTCGTCGGCTCCTGGGCTCGACAGCGGGCGCGGACGGAGGATACGCTCGGCGCGCTCTATGCGACGGATCGCGCCGAGGTCCTCGCGTACGCCAGGAGGCACCGCGTGACCCACCTGCTCCTCAACGCCGATCGCTACGCAGGGGATGTCGCGGGGCGCGCCGGCTCGTTCGAGCCGCTGACGGCGTACGCGCGCAAGCTGCTCCAGGGCCGGCGCGCGACGGAGCTCGTGCTCGCGGCGCCGCCGCAGGGGGCGGTGGTCTTCCGCCTCGGCAAGTGGTCGGTGGTGGACGTGGCGCGGCTCGAGCAGGCGTGGGCGGAGTGACGGACCCGTCGGTCGAGCTGAGCGTCGTGCTCCCCATGTACGACGAGGAGCAGGCGGCGGACCTGGCGCTCGACGCCGTCGTCGAGCAGGTGGCCGCCACCGGCCTCACCTTCGAGATCGTGTGCGTGGACGACGGCTCGCGCGACGGCACGCTCCGGAAGCTCGAGCGGCGCGCCGCGGCGGACCCGCGCGTCGTCGTCGTGTCGCTGTCGCGCAACTTCGGGAAGGAGGCCGCGATGGCGTCTGGCCTCGACGCCGCCCACGGCGACGCCGTGCTCCTGATGGACGCGGATCTGCAGCACCCGCCCGAGCTCATCCCGAGGATGGTGGAGCTCTGGCGGTCGGGGCACGACGTGGTGAGCGCCGTGAAGGAGCGGCGCGCACGAGAGAGCCTGCTCTACCGGGCGCTCGCGGCGGTCTTCAACCGACTCATGGGCGGCGCCGCCAACGCGGACTTCCGCGGCGCGTCGGACTTCAAGCTCCTCGACCGGCAGGTCGTGGAGGCGCTCCGCGCGTGCCCGGAGAGGAGCCGCTTCTTCCGCGGGCTGGTCGCCTGGGTGGGGTTTCGCACCGCCGAGGTGCCGTTTCGAGTGGCCGATCGCGTCGCGGGGACGTCGAAGTGGTCGGTCTTCGGGCTCGTCCGGTATTCGGCGCGGAATCTCCTGGCGTTCAGCGCGCTGCCGCTCCGCGGCGTCGCGGTGCTCGGCCTCGCGATGCTCGTCGCCGGCTGCGCGCTCGGCGCGCAGACGCTCTACCTCTACGCGTCGGGGAGAGCCGTGACGGGGTTCACGACCGTGATCCTGCTGCAGCTCATCCTGGGCGGGCTCGTGCTGGCGAGCATCGGGGTCATCGCGGTGTACCTCTCGGAGGTCTACGACGAGGTGAAGCGGCGCCCGGTGTTCGTCGTGCGGCGGCCGAGGCAGGGGAGGCGGGTCGAGGAGTAGCGCGGCGGCGACCGCGGGTGGGGCAGGGCCAGGAGACCGCCGAGGACCGCGCGCCCCCGGTGACGGGCGCTGACGCGGCACGCCCGGGGTGAGGACCGGCGGGATGCTAGGGTTCGCCCGGTCGGATGCGTGCCGCACCCCCCTGGTTCACGAAGGCGCGGGCGCCGGCTCGCGGGCGCGGCGCGCCGGTCGCTGGCGCGCTCGCGGCTGCCCTCGCGGCGCTCGGCGGCGCGGCCCACTGCGGCCCGCAGGACGGGCGCGGGCCGGAGTCGTCTCCGTGCAGCGGTGGGCTCTCCGCGACCGCCGCGGGCGTGGAGGCGTGGGATCGGTGCCTCGGCGAGCTCGTGCTCCACCCGCGGGTGCGCCTGGCCGAGGGCTGGCGCGAGCCGAGCGGCGAGTGCGTGGACGACGGCGTCCCGGGGGGCGCGTCGTGGCGTGACTGTCCGATGGGGGACGTCGGGTTCGTCCGCGTGAGCGTGGACCAGTCGGTCGTGACGCTCGCGCTGCACGCTGCGCGCGCCGCCACGGTCGAGGGGATCGCGCTCGAGGGCGTGGGCGAGCTCCGCGGCGCCACGAGCTGGCTCTCGAACGGCCTCCAGTCCTGGTCGCAGAGCGGGGTCATCGCGATCGACGCGCCGCCCTCGGAGGCGGAGCTCGCCGAGGCGCTCGGCGCTCGCGGGGACGGCGAGGTGATGCGCGAGGGGCGCGAGCTGTCGTGGGGTCACACCTTCGCCGGGGGAGGTGAGGTGTCGCTCTTCGCGGGCGCGATCAGCGAGCGGCGATTTCGGACCTGGGCGTCGGTGCACCGAGAGGGCCTCGGAGACGACGTGCGCGTCCGGCTCGTGAGCGGCGCGAGCGGCGAGCGCATCGAGCTCCAGGCCGGAGACGTGCTCGAGGCCGAGCCCTGGTACGTGGAGCTCGGCGGCGACGTCGAGGCTGCCGCCCGGAGCTGGAGCGATCGGCTCTCGTCTCGCGCGCGGGACGCGCCGAGGCCCGCGCCCGCCGGCTGGAACTCCTGGTACGAGCTGTGGGACACCGTGGACGAGCCGGCCGTCCGCGCGAACGCCCCGCTCGCGCGCGACCTCCTCGCGCCGCTCCTGCCCCCGGGCGCGGAGCTCCGGGTCGTGATCGACGACGGCTGGCAGCTCGCGTGGGGCGACTGGGAGCCGAACGCGAAGTTCCCGTCGGGCCTGGCGAGCCTCACCGCCGAGCTGGGCGCGGGCGGCTTTCGGTCGGGGATCTGGCTCGCGCCGCTGCTCGTCGCGGAGGGCAGCGACACGGCCACGCGGCACCCCGAGTGGCTCGTGGGTGGCGCGAGCTACAAGCACGGCAAGCACGGCGTGATGCGAGTGCTCGACGTGACCCACCCGGAGGCAGCGCAGCACCTGACGCAGGTGATCTCGCGGCTGGTCGCGTGGGGCTTCGATCTGTTGAAGATCGACTTCCTGTTCGCGGGCTCCTTCGAGGGGCAGCGCTACTCGGCGATGCAGCCGATGGAGGCGTATCACCGCGCGCTCGAGCTCATCCGCGCGGCGGCGGGTGAGGAGACGCTGCTCGTCGCGGTCGGCGCGCCGGGGCTCGCCAGCCTCCCGCACGTGGACGGCTGGCGCGTAGGGGGCGACATCGCGCTCGAGGCCTCCGACGTGGCGTGGGCGTACGTCCCGAGCCAGGCGCGCAGCGTCGCTGCCCGGTGGCCGCTCTGCCGCGCCGTGCCGTGCGACGCCGATCCGGTGCTCGCGCGCCGGCTCGAGCCGAGCGAGGTCGACGCGCTGGGGTACGTCGTGGCGCTGGCGGGCGGCGCGCTGTTCTTGTCGGACGATCTGCGCGACCTCCCCGCCGAGCGGCGCGGCTGGGGGCTCGACGCGCGGCGCGCGGCCTGGGCGCTCTCGAGCGAGCCCGCCGTGCCGCTCGATCCGTTCCCCGCGTCGCCGCCGCCCCACCTCACGAACGCGGTCGTCGACCTCCTCACGCGGCAGACCTCCCACGTCGTGCCGAGGGAGTGGGCGCTGTCGGACGGCTCGATCGTGCTGCTCAACGTCGGGGACGAGCCCGTGACGCTCCGCGACGTGGAGCTGCCTCCGCGCTCCGCCGCCGTGAAGTAGGGTAGGGGGGAGGTGAATGCGCCGGGCGCGCGCGGAGGCCCGGCGCGCGCCTCAGAACGTCACGCGCCGGATGCCGCCGCCGAAGACCGGCGCCGTCGCCGAGGTCGCGCCGGCCGAGGGGGCGTCGACCGAGTAGTGATCGACCCCGCCGAACACGCCGGGCACGAAGCCGGCGAGTCGGGCCACCTCGGCGTCGAGGAACACCCGGCCGTGCGCCTCGAGCTGGACCGTCTGCTCGGAGGTCGCGGAGGACGTGACGGCGCCCGGGCCGACTACGAAGAGCTCTCGATCGCGGCGGACCTCGTACCGGAGCACGTCCGCCCGCAGCCGCAGCCCCACCCACCGTGGCACGAGCGCGAGCTGCACGCGGAGGCGAGCCTGGGCGATCGCCGTGAGCGAGGTCTCGCTCGCGAGCGTTACGACGCCACCTCGCGGGACCGCGAGCGGCGTGTAGTCCTCGTACTGCGCGCCGCCCCCGAGCCACAGCCCCGCCGCCGCGTCGCCGGACGGCTGCCAGCGCAGCGCGGCGAGGAGCAGGCCTCGCCCGAGCAGGCTGGTCTCGTCGGCGAACGGCGTGTCGCCCGGCGCGAGGCCGATGCGGGTCGTGTCGAGCAGCGAGACGCCGCCCTCGCCGCGCAGCTCGAAGCGCCACGCTGAGCCCGAGGAGACCCACCAGGCGTCGAGCCCGCCCTCGGCGTGGGTCGTCTGCACGATGCGCTGGTCGGACGTGAAGTCGTACTCGTAGAGCGCGCCCCGCGCGATGATCCCGAGCGCCTCGCCCTGGTAGCCGAGGAGCGCGTCGCCGGCGAAGGTGAAATCCCGGTCGTCGAGGCGCACGGCGCCGAGGTTCGCGTCGAAC
The DNA here is from genome assembly GCA_020846005.1 of Polyangiaceae bacterium. Taxonomy (GTDB): domain Bacteria; phylum Myxococcota_A; class Polyangia; order Polyangiales; family Polyangiaceae; genus JADLEQ01. The sequence continues at coordinate 73,291 of JADLEQ010000011.1, read as the reverse complement.
AGGACGTGCTCCGCCCACGGGCCGAGGGGCACGAGCAGCCGCACCAGCGCCGCGCGCGCGGCGTCTTCGTCGGGCGCCTGCGCGACCGCGGACATCACCTCGACCACGACGGCGAGGCTCTCGGGCAGCGAGTCCGGCGCGAGCGCGCGGACGAGCCCCAGCGCCGCGGCCGTGGCGCCCCGGAGATCGCCGCGCGCGAGCGGGTCGACCAGGCGCGGCGCGAGCGTCACGTCGGTGTCGGCCGGGCGCCCCTCGACGACCGACAACGCGGCTGCGACGAGGCGCGCGTACGCTCGCACGAGGGCGGGGAGCCGCTCCGCGGGGGCCGCGCGCTGCGCCTGCGCGTCGGTGAAGGCGCGCCGCAGCGCGGGGACTAGCGCGCGCCTCGCCGGGTCGAGCGCCTCGGCGTTCCCGGTGACGCGCGCGTTGGCGAGGGCGCGGGCGATCGCCGCCTCCGCGTCTGCCGGTTGGGCGCCGGACGGCAACGCGAGGAGCACCTCCAACAGCGCCGCCGCGACGGCGACCGGATCGGCGCTGCTGATCCGCGCGCGGTCGGAGCACGGATCCGCCGCGAACTCGGCCGCGCCCTCCGGCGCGCGCGCGAGCCTCCACGCGAGCCCCTCGACGCTCGGGGACGCGAGCGCCACGTCGACGAGCGCGGACGCTGCGAGCAGCGCGCTCCGCTGCTCCGGCGGCGTGCCGCTCCCCGATCGGGAGAGGAGCGTCGAGGGCGCGCGACCGAGGTCGAGCGCGAGCCGCGAGTGGAGCTCCGCCAGCCCGCCGCCCTCGAACGGTGCGCAGCTCGCCGGCAGCCACCGCGCGTGAGGCGCGGTGCACGCCGCGCGCAGGAGCTCGCGCACCACGAGATCCCCCGCCGCCCCCGCCTCCAGCGCGGCCGGCCGCGCGCTGTCGGCAGGGCGCCGCGTGAGCGGCGAAGCGGTCGGCGCCGCGCAGCGGGGAGCGCCGGCCGGGCGCGCCGGAGCGGCGAAGGCGGGGGAGGGGAGCGTGGCGGCGGCGAGGACGAGCCAGGCGCCCGGCTGGAGGGCGAGGCGGCCTCGCCGCTGCGCCCCAGCATGCGCGAGAGCCGTCGAACGCTCGAGCCGCACCGCTCACGCACTCTCCCACGCGGTGGGGGGGGCGTCCAGATCGAGCCCGCGGTCTCGCCGCCCGCTCGCGCCGGCCCTCCCTGGCCCCCCCCGCGCCGCGACGCTAGCGTCCTCGGCTCGTAGGAGTCCCGCCGTTGCTGCCTCATCGTTTGCTTGTCGCCGCTCTCGCCTTCCTCTGCGCGTGCCGGCCGGGGCCCCTCGGGCGGGCCGTCCAGCCGCCCGATCCCACGCCGCAGGAGGCGCTCGGTGAGCCGGTGTGTGAGTCGACGCTCGCCTACGGTGAGCCGCTCGTCGTCGACGCGAAGAGCAGCGTCCGCACGGACCTCGAGGCCGCGATGCAGTCCGGGATCGCCGCAGTCGCTTACGACTGCCGGTCGCTCCGCGTGGTGAAGACGTGCCGGCTGCCGGGGCGGTACGCCTTCGTGCCCGTGAGCCCGAAGCACGACGTGGTGCGGATCGAGTCGACGGACGAGATCCGCGCCAACCTGCCCGGCATCGCGCCCGGGGTCGTGAGCGGCTTCTCCGGGGAGCTTCGCCGCGGGGCCGTGCTCGAGCTCGCGATGACGACCGTCGGCAAGCTCCGGACGGAGCTGCCGCCGGTGGCGCCCGCGCAGCTCGGGGCCGGGTGCCACGGAGTGACGCACTTCGTGAGCTCGGCGCAGGTCGGCGCGTTCGCGCTGGAGGTCGGCACGCGCGGCGCCGTGCGGACCGCCGCGCAGATCTTCTCCGCGGGCGGCGAGGTCGAGAGCTCGAGCAGCCGGGAGCTGGAGAGCCGAGACGGCGATCCGGCGCAGTGCGCGGCAGGGGGGACTCCCGCCTCGCCGCCCACGGGATGCTCGGCGATCCTGCGGGTCGAGCTCGTCGCGCCGAGCGGGGGCGCGCCCGCGGAGGTCGCGTCGGCGGCGGGCCTCGTGCAGGCGCCTCCGCCGCGCAACCCGTGCCCAGACTCGATGGACTTCACGGTCGGCAAGTGCGTCCCGCGACAGGCGTCGGAGCCGCGGCTCTGCCGGGCGTCGGATTCGGCCGACTGCAACGAGCAGTGCCTGCGGAACGAGCTCCGGAGCTGTGTGGTGCTGGCGTCGCTGTACGAGACGGGGACAGGGCTCGTGAAGAGCGCAGCGTCGGCCGTGCAGCTGCGGCAGAAGGCGTGCGATGGCGGCAACGCGGAGGGCTGCGCGGCGCTCGCGCTGGCCCACGCGCGGGGTGAGGGGGTCGAGCGCGATCTCCCGCGCGCGGTGCAGCTCTTCCAGCGCGCGTGCGACGCACGCGACTGGTTCTCGTGCCGCAACCTCGGCGTGCTCCTTCGCCAAGGCGCCGGAGCGGCGCCGGACCCGTCGAGGGCCGCCGGCCTCTTCGAGCAGGCCTGCGCCCAGGGCGTCGGGCACGCCTGCAACGACCTCGGCGCGGCTCACGAGCGCGGCGAGGGGGTGGCGCGGAGCGACGCGCGCGCGGCCGTGTACTACGCGACGGCGTGCAACGCCGGCGTGGGGATGGCGTGCCACAACCTCGGCCTGCTCCACTTCCCGGGGCGGGGCGTCGCGGCGAGCGAGCCGCTGGCGGTGGCGTTGTTCGAGCGGGCGTGCGACGCGCGCTACGAGATCGCGTGCAACGATCTCGGCGACATGCTGGAGAACGGGCGCGGCGTGACGCGCGACCTGCCTCGCGCGATGGCGCTCTACGAGCGCGCCTGCCAGCGGGGCGCGCCGATCGGCTGCCTCAGCCTGGGGGACGTCGTGGCTCGGAGCGGCGGGGAGGCGGAGCGGGCGCTCGCGCTCTACGAGAAGGCGTGCGCCGGCGGCGTGCCGGAGGGCTGCTCGCGGCGCGCCGCGCTGCTCTCGCGCACCCCCGGCGGCGCCGCGCAGGCCGCGGCCCTTTACCAGCGTGCCTGCGAGTCGGGGGACGCGCCGGCGTGTGGCGCCCTCGGGCTGCTGGCGCTCGAGGGGCGAGGCGTCGCGCGCGACGAGGCGGCGGCCGGCAGGCTCTTCGCGCGCGCGTGCGAGGCGGGCTTCCGCGCCTCGTGCACCGCGCTCGGGCGGCTGCACGAGGAGGGGCGGGGCGTGGCCACGAGCCGACAGCGTGCCCGCGCGCTGCACGCCCGCGCGTGCGACGCGGGAGTCGCCGCGGGCTGCGTCGCGCTCGCGCGCCTGGACGGCGAGGAGGCGCCGGACGGCGCCGGGGCGAGGCGAGCGTTCGCCGTCGTCGATCGCGAGTGCGCGGGCGGCGCGCAGGACGCGTGCTCGGTGGCCGCGCGCTGGCTCGAGAGCGGGCACGGCGTGGCGCGGGACGATCCGCGCGCGCTGGCGCTGCACACCCGCGCGTGCGACGCCGGGATCGTGGAGTCGTGCGCCGCGTCGTCGCGGATGTATTCGGAGGGTCGCGGCGCGGCGGCGGATCCGGTGCGCGCGGTGATGCTGTGGACGAAGCGATGCGACGCGGGGGCGCTCGACTCGTGCGCCGAGCTCGGTCGTCACTACGCGCTCGGGCTTGGCGTGCCCAAGGACGTCGATCGCGCCGTCTCGCTCGCGCGGCGCGCCTGTGAGGGAGGATCGCCTGCGGGCTGCACCGCGCTCGCGCTCCACGAGGTCGCGGGGCGCGGGGTGCCGCGTGATCTCGCCCGCGCTGTGACGCGGCTCGACGCGGCCTGCGGCGCTGGGGGCGAGCCGCGCGCGTGCGCGGAGCTCGGCGCGCTGGTGGCCGCAGGCAAGGGTCGCCCGAAGGACGCCGACGGCGCGGCCGCGCTGTTCGAGCGGGCGTGCGATCGGGGCGACGCGGGCGGCTGCCGCCGTCTCGCCGAGGCCGCGTCCCGCGGCGCGGGCACGACCAGGGACGCGTCGCGCGCGGCGCTCCTCTTCCGCCGAGCGTGCCTCGCCGGTGACGCGGCGGCTTGCTCACGCCTCGGCGAGCTGCACGCCAAGGGGACGGGCGTGGCCCGTGACCCGGAGGCGAGCCGCGCCTACCGGGCGCTCGGCTGCGCGCGCGGCGATCGTCGCGCCTGCCGGCCGTGATGGCGGTGCGCCGCCTGCGTTCATGCCCGGCGGCGCGCGCGCCCGCGAGACAGTAGCAGCGCGGCGCCGAGGAGGGCGGCGAGCGACGCCCCGCCCGAGGCGGGAGCCGGCGAGGCCGCGCAGCCCTTCGACTTCTTGCCGACGATGCCCCGGCACGTGCCGTCTGGAGCGCAGACGCTCTCGTGGCAGTCGTCGTCGGTGGCGCAGGCGGTGGGGCAGGCCGTGGCGCCCGAGGGGCAGGCGAACGGCCGGCAGTCTGCGGCCAGCGTGCCGTCCGCGTAGAGCAGCTCGTAGAAGCCGTTGCACGAGGGGAGCGCGGTCGTTCGGCAGTCGCCCCCCTCCGTGCACGCGAAGCCCTGCGCGCAGTCGGCCGCCGTGGCGCACGAGGTTCGACACGCGTCGCTCGAGCAGCCGTAGGGCGCACAGGGGTCGGCCTCCCGAGCGGCGATGCAGGTGCCGTCGCCCGAGCACACCGTCGGGCGGAGCGCGTCGCCGTCACAGACGTCCGCGCCGCAGCGCGTGCCGTAGGGGGCGGCGTGGCACGCCTGGGGGTCGACGCCGTCGCAGGCGCTGCCGCAAGTCGGCTCGCCGCCGCCTGCGCAGGCCGCGCGGGGGCCTCGCGGCGCGCCGGTGACGGGCGCGCAGAACCCGATGCGTCCCGCGACGTCACAGGCCTCGCACTGCCCGTCGCAGGCGGCGTTGCAGCAGAAGCCGTCGACGCAGCGCGCGCCGTCCTCGACCGGACACTCGTGGTCCCCTTCGCAGGCCTGCCCCGGCGAGAACGCGTTGCAGCACCGCCCCGCCAGGCAAGGGCCGCTCGCGCACTCGGTGTCCGAGCTGCAGTCGCTGGTGAAGGACGCGCACGCGCCGGCCTTGCGGATCGTGAGCCGCTCCACCGTCGCGAGCGGCGTGTTCGAGGCGTCGCGCCCACCCGCGATGACCGGGCGATGGAGGCTCGAGGACGCGACCGGACGGTAGGGGAAGGCCACGGCGCCCGCGCGCGCGGTGCGCAGCCGGCCGGCGGAGGTGACGCTCACCTCGAACCCGGTGAAGGTGAGGACGTCGACCACGTCGGGGAGGACCCCGCCGGTGCCCGTCCCGCCGAGGACGGGGAACCAGCTCCATCCGCTCTGGTGGACCGCCGAGGGGAACGCGGTGCGTGGCTGGCTCAGGCTGGCGGTCGCTGGCACCCAGGCCGCTGCCTTGGCGTCGAACCACTCGATGGACGCGAGCGGCCCGGCGGCGCCTTCGCCGCCAATCACGTAGAGCAGCTCCTCGGAGAAACCGCCCACGATCACGTTCGCCACGTACCCCGCGTGAGACGCGCGAGCCTCGGCGAGCGGCTCGGCCGCCGCCGCGATCCCGGGCGCGCCGTAGGAGGTGGTGTATCGCTCGGTGGTGTTCGTCACCCCCGCCGCGCCGCGCCCCCCCGCGATCACGAGCGTCTCGGCCCCGAACACCGAGTCGAAGGGCAGGACGCTGTGCCCGTCGCGCGGCTGGGTCATCGGCGTGTCGAGCGTCCAGGTGGCGGCGCGATCTGCGCGCTCGACGGTGGCCAGCGGGCCGCTCGCGCCACGGCCACCGAAGACCCAGATCCAGGCGTTCTGGAACGGGCGCACCGCGACGGCGCCGGCGCGCGGCGCGCTCAGCGTGCCCTGGGCCGTGAACTGACCGGTCCCCGACGCGTACGTCTCCGTCGTCGCCGTGAGCGCGCCGGCGACCTCGCCGCCGATCAGCGCGACGGTGCCCTGATCGACCGCGATCGCCGCGTGGCCGGCCCGCTCCTCGGCCGGCGTACCCGTGACGGCCCAGGAGCTCGTCTCGGCGTCGAACAGCTCGGCCGGCGTGCCCGCGGCGGCCGCGCCGCCCACGACGAGGAAGCGCGCTTCGTACGAGAGGGCGGTAGCGGTGTGGCCGGAGCGGGGGAACGCCATCTCGCCCGTGAGCTCCCACAGCGGATCCACGATCAGGGGCGCGCGCGCGATCGCCGGATCCCACGCGATCGTCACCCCGCACTCCGTCGCGCCGGGGGAGACCACCGGCCGGCCCCAAGGAGGCGCAGGCCTGGTGTCCGCCTCGCAGCCCTCGAGCTCGAGCCGCGCCTCGGCCCGCCGCGGTTGGCCTCCCTCACGCCACGCGACCCACGGGCGCGGGACCCGGAGGCGGGGCGCGCCGGACCGGTCGAGCACCTCGAGCACCCCGCCCACGTGTCGCAGGCCGGCGGCGTGCCCGCCGAGGGTGACGCGGAAGCGGAGTCGACCCTCCGGGGGGAGCGTATCCAGGCGCACCAGCTCTTCGGCGCCGGAGGCGGTGGGGAGACGGACCAGATCGGCGCCGGGTCGCACCTCGCGGAAGACGCGGGCCTCGCCGTCGCGGGCCGCGCCCACCGCCGAGGCGCCCTCCAGGCGGGCCTCGATCGCGACGCCGGTCGCCGGATCTTCGACGCGGAGCGGCTCCGTCGCCCAACGGCCGAGGGACACGCGGGCCGTCGGCTCCCGCGCCCACAGCTCCTCGCCGAGCACCTCGGCGAACCGCGCCAGCGGGCGCGGGGCGAGGGGCGCCGCGGCTCCGAGCGGGGTGACGCCCGCGTCCGCGGCGACGCGGGTGGACGAACCGCTCACCGCCGCGGGACGGCTCGGCTCGGGCCCGGAGGTCGGCTGATCCCCGCCACCGCACGCCGCGATCGAGGGGAGGAGCAGCAGCCCCGAGACTCCAGCGCGCCGCCGCATCAGGGCACCTCGCGGAGCTCGCAGTCGCCGCTCGCGCGGACCTGGACGAGCATCTCGGGTGGGCGGTCGAAACCCCACGAATCGGAGAGGAACTCGGGGATCACCGGGGAGGTCGGCGGGATGAACCGCGCACGCTCGCACGTGAGCTCGAACCGCGAGGCCGCCAGCTCGAGCGTGCACTCCGACTCGGAGCCGAGCTCGACGCCGCCATGGTCGTCGCAGGCGCCGGACGTCGGCGTGGTCATCGAGAGGAACGCGACCGGCAGCGGCCAGTGGAGCTCGGGCAGGCGGGCGACGGCGGTGGCGCCCTCGACGGCCACCGGGCGAAGGGGGCCGTACGTCCCCGCGCCCTGGACGCCCGTCGCGCGGAACTCGAGGCGGTTGTGCGCCGCCTGGCCCGCGGCGCACGTCGCGCCGAAGAGCTTGGCGACGTCGACGCGATTCCATGTACCGAGCTGGAGCGCGATCTCGAGCCCTCCCGAGCTCCGGCTCCACAGCGCGCGGCACTCGGTCGCCTCCCCCTCGGCGAGCAGCCGCAGGTCGGCCTTGCCGTAGGCGGAGGGCTCGAGGCGCTGGTAGGGCAACACCTCGAACGAGAGCTTCTTCGACAGGCCGCTCTCCCACTGCGCGGCGCACGCCCCCGCCTCCGGGACGAAATCTCGACACGCCTCGTACGCGCAACCCTGCGTGTTCCTCAGATCGCAGTACGAATATGGCCCGCGGAGCTCGCGCGTCGGGCACGAGGGGCACTCCTCCTCCGCGATCCACAGGTGGAAGTCGCCCTGGGTGAAGCCACTCTCGGACGAGAGACTACCGCCCGTGGTCTTCCACCAACGCCCGAGGAGGTGGAAGCGCATGTGGGCGAGCTCGACCACGGGGAAGCCGTTCTTCACCGTCCGCTGCAGGTGGAGCTCGCAGGCGTGCACGCGGTTGCCCTGGTCGTCGAAGGCGGGCGGTGTATGCGCGACGAGCGGATCGTCGTCGACGATCATGTCCAGACAGCTCACCTCGAGCTGGGTCGTCTCGTGGACCGGCGGCTCCTCCTGGCGCTCGCAAGCGAGCAACGCAGCCAGGGCGGCGGCGGCGAGGAGCGCGGCCTCGCGGCGTGACGGCGGTGCGGTCGGGATCATGGGAACACCACCAGGACGGAGTCGGCGGCGGGGAGCGACACCGCGGCGGCGGGAGAGCCCGGGATGAACTCCGCCGCCACGAGCGCGCCGGGCTCCTCGGGCAGGTCCACCGCGACCTCGGCGATCGAGGGCACCGCGTCGAAGTGCCACAGGCCGAGCCGCCGGCACTCGGGGAGCAGGCGCGCGACGGACCGGCGTCCGAGCCGCGTGACCTCGCGATCCACGAGCGGAGCTTGGGGGCAGGAGGTCTCCGCTGGTGTGGAGTCCGGGTCGTTGTTCGACCCGAACGGGAGGAGCGCCACCGCGACGGCGGAGCCCGACACGAACGCGAGATCGAGGCTCCCCGGGGCGGAGAGCTCGAGCGTGATCACGGCGTCGTACACCGGGAGCCTGGTGCCGAGCGTCTGCACCGTGCGGAGCGCGGTCCACGTGCCGTCCCCGACCCCGTGCAGCACATGGAGCCGGGTGCTGCCGGAGGCCACGTCGTCGAGGAACGCGAGATCGGTCGCCGGGTCGTCGTCGAACTGCCCCGCGTAGATCACGCTGCAGCTCGCGCCCCCGCGCCACGCCTCGCACTCGTCGAGCTCGCGCGAGCTGCTCACCGAGCCAGAGTCGTCGCCCAGGAAGACGGTGGTGCTCCCGTGGGCCGGGAACCCGGCGACCACGACGTCCTCTCCCGGGCCGGAGTCGAACGTCCCCACTGCGAGCTTCACCGGGCCCGTCGGGCTGGGGTCGGTGGCTGCGCCGAAGGGCGTGAGCTCGCCGAACCCGCCAGCGCTCGCCGACAGCGCGCCCGAGATCGCCCACGGCTGGCCCGGGGTCGCGTGCGCCACCAGGAGATCGCGGCGGCCGTCGCCGTCCAGATCGGGGAGCGCGAGCGCGTACGCGCGGCCGGGGAGCGGCACCCGCAGCTCCGCCTCGAACGTGCCGTCGCCGTTCGAGGCGAGCACGCTGAGGTCGCTCGCGCCCTCGTTGGCGACGACGAGGTCGTCGTCCCCGTCGCCGTCGAGGTCGCCGGCGGCGAGCGCGCCGGGGAGCGAGCCCACCGCGAGCTGAAGGTCCGCCGGCGGGTCGCCGGCCTGCGCGCCGAACGAGAGATCCGTCTCGGAGGCGGGCGGGAGCGTGGAGAACCCCTCGAGCGGCTTGCAGGAGTAGCGCGCACCGCCCGTCATCGGGTCGATCGCGACCGTGGGCACGTTGGGCGCGCGGCACGGCTCGGCCGCCTGACAGATCGTCTCGCACTCGCCGCTCACGAAGGCGAACTGACCGCGGCTCGGGTCCACCAGCGTCGAGGAGGTGCTCACGATGTTGGTGCCGTCCGGGCACGCGCGCGCGCAGGTCGGTGTCTGGTCGTATACGCTCTCCTGTTCGCAGCCGCCGAAGGCGAGCGCCGCCCCGAGCGCCCCGCCCAGGGCGAGGCAGAGCCGCCGCGTCAACATTGCGTGGGGGCGGGTTGGCCGCCCACGATGGCGGTGCACGTGAAGCAGTCCTTGGTGATGACCGGGAAGGTGCCATCCGGGCAGGAATTGATCACCTGGCAGACGTACTCGCAGTCGCCGGCCCCCAGCTTCTGGTAGGCGCCGTCGGCCTTGTACGTCGCGGGGTCGTAGCCACCGCTGATGTCGACGCCGCTCGTGACCGAACGACTCTCGCGGAAGGCCGTCCCCACTGGGCACTCCTGCTGGCCGCACGACTCCGCCACCGCCCGCGCGTCCTCGCCCGGGTCGCTGCACCCGGGAGCGAGCAGCCCGATCCATGCGGCACCGCCCAGCCAACCCATGATCCGTCGCCTCGAGACCGAAGAGAGAGCCACCATGATCGGGGAAGGATACCAGCCACGCCGGACCGCCCGCAACCCCCCGACCTCCCGAGCTCTCGCCCCCCGGGGCGTTCGAGAGGGCTTCTCGCCTGGAGAGGGCTTCTCGCCTCGAGAGGGCTTCTCGCCTCGAGAGGGCTTCTCGCCTCGAGAGGGCTTCTCGCCTCGAGAGGGCTTCTCGCTTCGAGAGGGCTTCTCGCCTCGAGAGGGCTTCTCAAGTGGGCTCGGACATGCTCTTGTCGTGGATCATGACGTGGATCATGTCGCGGATCATGTCGCGGATCATGTCTGCCCGCCGTGGTGCCGCGTTGCCGGCGGCGCCTCGGGCTGAGCGTGGGACAGCGCGCGGGGCGGGCGGGCGGGCGGCGTGGCTCGGCGGGGTCGCCGCGGTGCTCGGTGCGTCGGGTGGGTGCGGGCCGTCGACGGACGGAGCGGCGACCACCACCCAGCGGCTCGAGGTCGACTGCGTGGGCCTCGCTCAGAGCTACTCGCTGGTGGGGACGTACGCGATCAACTCGGTGTTCGACTCCCGGTGTCGCGGGCTCGTGAGCGACACCATCTACGACCCGGCGGTGCCCTTCCAGCAGGGGGGCGTCGGGGCTCCGAACAGCGCCACACTCCTGCTCGACCACGCCGGCCGGTCCTGGGTGCTTCGCAGCGGCGGGATCCGCCTCACGCAGCTGGAGACGGGGCTCGCCGCCGGGACGTACTCGGGCGAGGCGGTGGACACGGCGACGGGCGACACGGCGGAGGTGTCGGGTCGAATCGACTGGTGTGATTACCATGCGCGGCAAGACTGCCCTTCGGGGCCGGCGCTCGGGCTGACCCACGCGGTGTCGTTCCTCGATCCGCAGCAGGTGGGCGCCGACGCCGGGACCTTCGCGACCGCGTGTCGCGCCCTCATCGACCGGAGCGAGGGTGCGCTGCTCGTGGAGCTCGAGCTCGGGATCTTCCGCGGCATGAACCTCGGCATCCTGCCGAAGTACTGTGATCGGACGTACGCGCCGCCCCCGAACCGGTTCGTGTTCCGGGCGCCCGGCGTGCAGGCGCCCGGGACGTACGGTCCCGTCGCCGGGGAGCTGGTGGAGGAGCGCGAGGGTGAGGCGCCCGTCTTCGTCCCTGGATTTCAGCACACGTTGCCGTACGCCTATGACGTGGACGGGCAGGGCGCGTACAACGCGTGCGACACGCTCTACGCTTACTCGTCCGTCTCCTACTCGGACGCCGCGACTCGCTGCTCGTTCACCCTCCAGGACGCGCCTGGCCGCTTCACCCTCTCGTGCACCGGCGCGGTGCGCAGAGAGGCGGGGCCCAGGCTGCTCGATCAGCCGCTGCCGGTCTCGGGCGCCTTCGAGCTCGCCGCCGACTGCGACGTCCGGTACCGCGAGTGACCCCGATGCGCCCGTTCGCCGCCGAGCCACGCCGCCGAACGCTCCTCGCCTGGGGCGCGCTCGCGCTCGGCCTGCTGGCGGCGCGGTGCGACGACGCGGCTGAGGACGCTGGCGTCGTGGCGTGCTCCGAGACCTGCCCGCCGGGGACGCGCCGAGCGTCGTACGAGGCCGTCGCGCGCGGGCAGGGGTTTCGGGTCGTCGCGTCGTCGTGCGAGGTCGTCTGCGAGTCGGTGGTGCCGTGCCTCTTCCCGAACGTGCCGACGGCGACGCTCGTCGACGGCGTACGCGCGTTCTCCTGCGCTCCGCTCCAGGGCTTCTCGGGTCTGCCGGACGAAGCGGACGCCGACTTCACGTGGGCCCACCCGCCGGACCGGCCGTGCGAGAACGGCGTCCTGGATCCGGGCGAGGAGGGCGTCGACTGCGGCGGTGACTGCGATCCGTGCGCGAGCTGCACGGACGGCGTGCCGAACGGCGACGAGACGGCCACCGACTGCGGTGGGCCCTGCCCGAAGTGCCCGAAGCGGAGCGCATGCCAGGTCGACGCCGACTGTGCGTCCGAGTGGTGCGACACGCGACAGGTGGGGCCCATCTGCGCGGGCGTCGGCGTGCCGGAGGTCGTCTGGGGAGGGCCGGGCGGCACGGCGCTGGTCACAGCCCCGGTGGGCGCCGGCGCGCTCGCCGGGCTGCTGGTGGGTACGGAGGCGGGGACCGTCGTCGTCCTCGAGGCGCTGGACACGGGCGAGTTCTCCCAGGTGGCGACGCACGCGCTGGCGGCGACGCCGACGCACCTCAGGTGGGGGGTGGGCGCGGCCTCGTCGTCGCGCGTGGTCGCGGCGACGGGGAGCGCCGGGGTCACGCCGATCGAGGTGAGCGGGGGCGTGCTCTCGCTGCGGCCGCCCATCGCGGTCGGCGGGACGGCGGAGCGGGTGGCGTACACGTCGGTCGGCGTCGTCGCTGGCGCGCAATACGCGGCGGCCGCGACGCTCGCCGAGGGCGGGATCGGAGTCGCGCTCCTCGACGGGAGCGCCGCCCCGACCGCGCTGCACACCCTTGGGTCGGGGACGGCCTACCGTGACGTGCTCGCGCTCGAGACGGCGGGGGACGGGTCGACCGTGTTCCTCGTCGCGGGCGCGGCGAGCCACGGGGTCGACGTGTTCTCCTGGGACGCGTCGGTCGGTTCGTTCCGGGCGGCCGCGACCGCGGGCCTCGGCGCCGGGGCGGCGTCGCTCGCCGCCGTCGACGTGGAGCTCGACGCGTTCGGGAGCTTGGACGCGCTGGCCGGCGGTGCGTCGGGGCCGACGCTCGCCGCTGTCACCCTCGCGCGCTCCGGAGCGCCGGCGCACCTCCTCGAGTGGCCCGTCACCTCGGCGCCGTGCGTCGATCTCGCGGCCGCCGGGCAGGCCGCCGGCGTCGCGTGCGCGAGCACCGTCGTCGTCCTGTACTTCGAGGGCCCGAGCCCGACGGCGAGCTCGCGGCTCGTGTCCCACGACGTCGGGCGCGAGGTGCGCGCGGTCGCGTGGGGCACCGCCTACGACGGCGGCTTCGTCGACGCGCTGTTCGCGCTGGCGGGCGGCGCGGTCTACCGCCTGCGCTGACGGAGCGCGCGGGCGGCACTCCTCGGCGCGCGTCGCGCGATCCGCCGCCGCGCATTGCCTCCCGGCTGCTCCCTGGAGTAGCAGTCCCCGGATGCGCACGATCTGGAAGGTGGTATCGGCGGGCCTCGTCGGCGCGGCGTGCTCGGCGGCGAACGCGGACGGCGGGTCGCCCGGCGGCGGGGCGGCGCCCGGCTCGGGGGGATCGGGCGGGGGCGCGGCGGCGGGCGGCGGCTCGTCCGGAGGCGGCGGTGCCAGCGCGAGCGGAGGGATGGGCGCGCTCGGGGGCGGCGGCGTGCTCACGACGGACGGCGGCGGTGGTGAGTGCACGGACGTGGTGGACGTGGTCTTCGTGCTCGACGTCTCGAGCTCGATGAACTTCGTGCTGAACGCCCTCCGGCAAGGGATCGCCGGCGTGGTCACCGCCGCGAACCAGCTCGCTCCGGACGCCCGCTTCGGTCTGGTCGCGTACGTGGACAACGAGGAGCTCGACGAGAGCGGGCCGCTCGAGGGCGGGCGCGTCCACACGAGCGCGACGACGCTGAGCGCGGCGTTCACCTACTACGAGACGAACTTCACCAACCCGAACCGAAACCCCGGCGATGGCCTCACCGGGCCGACGACGCAGAACCCAATCTGCGAGGAGAACGCGCTCGACGGCCTCTACACCGCAGCGACCGCCTTCCCGTGGCGGCCGAACGCCACGAAGGTCATCATCGTCGCGACCGACGACACGTTCCTCCAGGCGCCGGACAACTACGGCGACAAGGACGGTGACGGCGACTGGGACGATCTCTCGTACCCGAAGGAGGGCAACTATCCGGCGAAGCACTCCCTCGCGGACACGGTCGCTGCGCTCGTCGCCCAGCGGATCCGGGTGTTTGCGTTCACGCGGCTGGTGGCGCCCGGGCCGTTCAGCTTGACGAAGTGCGGCACCGGCCGACGGTGGCCGTGGACGAGCATCTCGGACGGCTGGAGCACCGGCTGGCAGGGGCAGGCGCCGATCCCGCTCGCCACGCAGGGCCGCAACTACGACCTCGAGGCGGTGCGTACGGGCGCGCTGTCGCTCGCGACCACGATCGAGGAGGTCGTCGTCGAGAGCTACTGCAATCCCCCGGTGTACTGACGCGGCGCGGAGCACCAGGGAGCGCGCGCGCAGCGCGCGCTGGCGTGGCTCAGGGAGCGGGCGCGCCGGCGGCGCGCCAGCGCTCGAGGCCGTCGAGGAGCGCGCGTTCGATCCAGCTCGCGAGCACCTCGGAGCCTGCGCCGGTCGGGTGGGTGAGATCGGCCTGCCCGAGCCCGCGCCCGACCCACGTCGCCATCGATCCGCTGCCGCCCATCGCGGCGTAGGTGTCGAAGAAGGCGCAACCGACCGCAGCGGCGCCCCTGCGCTGCTCCTCGACCAGCGCCGGGATGACGGGCAGCGTCGTCAGCGACTCCCCGCGCTTCTCCACCCGATCCATGGCGCCGATGACGAGGCAGCCCGCGTCGGGCACGGCCTCGCGTCCCTGTCGGAGGACGGCCTGGAGCGTCCGGTTGTAGTCGGCCATCGGGTAGACGAAGCCGTCGCCGCTCTCGTTGGCGCCGAACTGGTACGCGAGCAGCGCGGGCTGGCGCCAGCGGAGCTGGTCGGCCCAGTGCGCGTCGTCCTGCTCGTCGAGGAAGCGGACCCTGGCGCCTTGCACGCCGATCGCGTCGAGCACGACGCCCGGGCCCTCGCGTTCCATCACCACGCCGAACGCGCGCGTCGCCCCCGAGATCGTGACGACCTCGAGCTCGTGCGGGCCGTCCGGGACGCCGATCGTGTGGTAGGCGACCCTCGGCTCGGGGCCGGCGGTGTCGAGGATCTCGCGCTCTTGGCCGTCGACGAGCAGCCTGAGCTTGCCGCCGCCCGGTCGCGCGAGGTACGCCAGCACGAAGCGCGACACCGCGCGGCCGTACCTCCCCTCGCGCGCGGTGCCGAACCGCGCGCGAGACCCTGGCGGGGCCGTGAAGGTCACGCCGCCGAGGCCATAGAGGCCGTCGGCCGCGCGCGGCCCCACGATCCGGCTCACCGCCCACCCCGCGGAGGCGAAGCGCGTCACGTCGTTGTGGAAGTACGCGGGCCACGGGTTCGCCAGCAGCATGAAGCCGTGTCCCGCGTCGCCGAAGCGGGCCTGCAGCTTGCGGCGGAGAGTCCCGGAGACGAAGTCGCTCGTGATGATGGAGTCGCCGAAGTGCACGACGCGCGTGACGGCGCCTGGCTGCCCGGCGATCGTCCGCTCGAGCGCCCGGTAGAAGCCGCCGAGGCCACGGTGCCCGGCGTCGACGATGGGCACCGGCGGCTTCTCCGCGTCGATCTTCGGGCCCTCCTCTCGCCTCCCGCCGATGGGCCCGCGCGCGGCGCCGGGGGCCTCCGCGTGCTCCGGCTGCGCGAGCTCCGCGCGCTGCGTCGTCTCTTGGGGCAGCACCGCCTCGCCCACCGCGAGCGAGGTCGCCTCGTGCGGCGGCGTCGCTACGGGCGCCGCCGCGCCCGGCCGTGGCGAGAGCACCCGCAGCGCCTCCAGGCCGGGCGCCAGCTCCGCGACCCCGACCAGCAACGCCAGCCCGAAGAGCGCGAGGACCGGCCGCGAGGCGAGCACCGCGCCCGTGCCCGACACGACGGGCCCGTCGACCGCGACCTCCCGCGGCTCGGCGGGGGTCGTCATCGGCGCAGCGCTCCCGATGGTGCGGCGCGAGGCGGCGTCAGTTCACGCACGAGAGGTCGCCGAGCTGCCGGCAGAGCGCGCGCAGCATGCGCGCCTCGGCGTCGCTGGCCTTGCCCGTCTGAACCTTCGCCTTCAGGGCGTTCTTCTGGCGCGTGAGCGCCGCGCGATCGCCGAGGTCGTCCTCCTTGGGCGGTGCGGCTCCCGCCGGGGCGGCGGCGGCCCCGCCCGGATCGCCGAACGGGTTCTTCTTGATGATGCCGCCCGCGAGGTTCGGGGCCTGCGCGGCGGCGTCCACGGCGGGGCGGGCCTCGGGGAGGGCGTCCACCCCGGCGACGCCCTCCTCGAGCGCCTGGATCTTGTCCGACGCCCGCTTGCGCCGGGCGGCGTCGACCGCCTCGGATTTCTCCACCCTGCCGTAGAGGCTGCGCCTCGTCGCTTCGTCGGCGGCGTCGTCGCCGCGGCGGAGCAGATCGTCCGCCCAGACGGACACGACCTTCTTGAAGGTCTCCGACTGACGCGCGTTGCTCTCGGGACCGATCTCGGTGGTCACCTTCCGGTACGCGCCTTCGACGTCGCCCTTGGCGAGCAGGGCGTCCGCGTCGGCGAGCGCGCGCGTCGCGGTGTCGAGGGTCGGCGCCGTGAGGTGCGCGGGGCCCTCATCCCGCCCGGAGCCGAAGATGAGCATCCCCAGCACCACGAGCGCGCCCAGCCCGAGGACCGCGGCGACGCCCTTCACGGCAGGCGGCAGCGCGGCGGCGCCCGTCGGGGCGATCGAGGCGCTGGTCCGATCCCCGGTCGCCACCACCGTGTAGGTGTCGTCGGGGCCGGGAACGAAGATTTCACCCGCGCGGATCAGCTTGAGCACCACGTCACCGAGCTCGACCGTGTCCCTGCCGTCGAGGAGCGCGCGCTTCATCTCCGCGCCGTTCACCCGGAGGCCGTTGGCGCTCTCCTTGTCGATGAGCTCGTACCGGCCATCCCCGAGCGGCTGGATCTCCGCGTGGACGCGGCTCACCGACGCGTGGTCCACCCGCAGATCGCACTCCTCGCCCCGCCCGATGAGCATGCGCTCGCCCGTGAGCCCGAGCTCGGTGCCCGGGGCGGGGCCGGCCACCATGACCAGGCGATCGTGCGCGCCGATGAGCGTCTGGCGCGGAGCGGCGGCCTGCCTGCGGGCCTCCTCGTCGATCACCTCGAGCCGGTAGTCCCCGAGCTGGACCAGGTCGCCGTCGCTCAGCCGCTCCGGCCCCGAGATGCGGACGCCGTTCACCCAGACGCCGTTGTAGCTCTCGCGGTCGTCGATCACCCAGGCGCCGTCGCGCTGGCGGAGCCGCGCGTGCTTGCGGGAGATGTTCCGCTCCGTCAGCCGGATGGTGTTCTCCTCCGCGCGACCGACCCCGTACTCCTCGCGTACGAGGTTGACGACCGTGGTGTTGCCCTGGTCGTCCTCGATGGAGAGCTTCCACATGGGGGCGCGGCGCGATCCTGCCGCGAAAAGGCTCCGGCGCCAACGGCAGACTGCTGCGCGCGCTCCGGGGGCGCCGGCGGGCCGGAATTTCGCTACTCCCCGGCCCAGGCGAACAGGGCGTCGTGGACCGCCGGGCGTGCCTCCCGGATCGCGACGTGCGTGCGCGTCGGGTGCACCCGGTTCGTGAGCAGGACCACCACCCGCTCCGCGGCCGGGTCGCACCAGAGGCTCGTGCCGGTGAACCCGAGGTGGCCGAAGGTCTCGCTCCCGGCCCGGCGCCCCGCGCTGGAACCGGTCGGCGAGACGCCGTCGAACCCGGCCCGCAGCGTCCCGCCCGGTCGCCGCGCGACCAGCCGCGCGAGCTCCTCACGACGCAGCCACTCGGGGCGCTGGCCGGCCAACGCCTCGAGCAGCCCGACCCCGAACCGGAGCACGTCCTCCACCGAGCCGAACGCGCCGGCGTGCCCGGCGAGCCCGTGCCCAGTGAGGGCCCAGGCGTTCTCATCGTGGACGCAGGCCTGGACGGCGCCGCCGCGCCAGCTGACGACCTCGGTGGGCGGAGCGCGCCGCGCCTCGCCGCCCAGCTGGCGGATGGACCCCAGCCCGAGACCCAGCGGCGCGCCGACCTCCTCGCGCACCAGCTCGTCGAGCTCCCGGCCCGTCGCCCGCGCGAGCGCGGCGCCGGCCAGCAGGTACCCCAGATCGCTGTAGAGCGGCGGGAAGCCGCCCTCCGGCGCGTCGCCCCGGCAGTCGGCGCGGCGCCCGCGCGCCGCGAGTCCCAGCCCCGCGGCCACGTCGACCGGGGCGCGCGCGACGAGCGGCGCGAAGAGCGGCGCGTGCGCCGCGAGGCCCGCTCGGTGCGCGAGCAACAGCTCGAGCGGGACGCTCTCCGTCGGCGTACCTCGGGCCTCGGGCAGCCAGCGCCCCACCGGCGCCTCGAGCGGGACGCGCCCCGCGCGCGCGAGCCGGGCCGCCGCGCAGGCGACGAGCGGCTTGGTCACCGAGGCGAGGTCGAACGGCACGCTCGGCTCGATCGGCCCGCTCGGCCCCGTCCCCGCGCACCCGACGGCCGTGTCCCAGCCTCGCGAGGTGCGCCGGGCCGCGCCCACCGCCGCCGCGGCCGCGACGCCGGGCCGAACCACGTGATCTCGCGCGATCTCGTCGAGCGAGGGGCGGCGTTCAGGGAGCATTTTGACCGGGAGGGGCGGAGGAACGTATGCTCACGCGGAAGGTCTCTCGGAGCTGCATGGCTGAATTCACGTGGGAAGCCCGCGCGCGCACCGGTGAGGTCCGCAAGGGGGTGATGGAGGCGGACGACGAAGAGGCCGTCCAGAACCGCCTCCGCCAGCAGCAGCTCTCCCCCGTCAAGGTCAAGAAGAAGGGGAGGGAGCTCTCGTTCTCCTTCGGCGGCGGGGTGTCCACCAAGGAGCTCGTCACCTTCACGCGCCTCTTCGCGACCATGATCGACGCCGGCCTGCCGCTCGTGCAGTGCCTCGACATCCTCGCGTCCCAGCAGAAGAACAAGCGCTTCCAGGTCGTCCTGAAGGACGTGAAGAGCTCGGTCGAGCAGGGGACGACCTTCAGCGACGCGCTGCGGCGGCACCCGACCGTGTTCGACACGCTGTTCGTGAACCTCGTCCAGGCGGGCGAGGCGGGCGGCATCCTGGACACCATCATGACCCGCCTCTCGGTGTACATCGAGAAGCGGCAGAAGCTCATCACCCAGGTCCGCGGCGCGATGGTCTATCCGTCCGTCGTCGTCGTGATCGCCGCCGGCGTCATGACCGTCTTGTTGACGTTCGTCATCCCGGCGTTCGAGAACATGTTCAAGGACTTCGGCGGGGGCAAGGAGCAGCTGCCGAAGCTCACCCAGATCATGATGGCCGTCTCCCACGGCTTCGTGTCGTACCTCCCGCTCATCGTGCTGGTCGTCGCGGGCGTGGTGGGGGCGTTCATGTACACCTACCGCCAGCCCAAGGGTAAGGCGTTCTGGCATCGGCTGCTGCTCAACCTGCCGATCGTCGGGAGCGTGCTGCGCAAGATCGCCGTCGCGCGGTTCACGCGGACGCTCGGCACGCTGCTGCAGTCCGGCGTCCCCATCCTCGACGCGCTCGACATCTGCGCGCGGACGGCCGGCAACGTGATCATCGAGGCGGCCGTCCTGCATGTTCGGCAGAAGATCAGCGAGGGCAAGAACATGGCCGAGCCCCTCACCGAGACCAAGGTCTTCCCCGACATGGTGGTGCAGATGATCGCCGTCGGTGAGCAGACGGGCGCGCTCGACCAGATGCTCAACAAGATCGCCGATTTCTACGAGGAGGAGACCGACGTCGCCGTGGCGGCCCTCACGAGCTCGCTCGAGCCGATCATGATGGTCGGCGTCGGCGGCATGGTGGGCGTCGTGCTCGTCTCCATGTACCTGCCGATCTTCTCGCTCGCAGGCAACATCAAGGCGGACTAGGCGCCCGAGGCGCGCGGGGCACGGATGCCGGAGCCCGGGGCGGAGCCGATCGTCGGGGTCTCGCTGGCGCGTCGCCTCACCTGGGTGACGCTCGGTCGCCTCGCGCTGCTCTCCGCGCTGCTCGGGATCCTCGCCTGGCTCTACCTTCGGGTCGACGCGGCGCCGAGCTTCACGCCGAAGCTCTCGCTCTTCACGCTGGCGGCCGCGTACGCGCTCGCCGGCGGCTACGCAGCCGTCCTGCGGAGCGGGAAGCACCTGGTGCTGCTCGCCCACGCGCAGCTCGTGCTCGACCAGATCGCGTGGACGGTCGTGGCGTACCTCTCCGGTGGCGCGATGAGCGGCGCCACCTCGCTCTACGGGCTCACGTGCCTCGCGGGCGCCAGCCTCACGGGGTTCCGGGGGGCCACCGTCGCGGCCGTCGCCGCCGCGGCGAGCTACTCGGTGCTCGCGCTGGGGCAGCTCCGGGGGTGGCTGCCGATCCCGCCGGACCAGCCCGCGGAGGCCTACGTCGCCGACCCGATGGAGCTCGGCTTCCACGCGACGGTGAACGCGCTGGCCGTGGTGGTCGTCACGCAGCTCGCTGGCTACCTGGCGGAGCGGCTCCGCGCCGCGGGGGGTCAGGTCGCCCGCGCCGAGGCCCGCGCGACCGAGGCGGAGCGCCTCGCGGCGCTCGGCTCGCTGGCGGCCGGCTTGGCGCACGAGATCCGCAATCCGCTCGGGTCGATCACCGCTTCGGTCGGCCTGTTGAAGTCGGCGCACGCGCTCGGCGACGAGGATCGCCAGCTCTGCGACATCATCCAGCGCGAGGCGGCCCGGCTCGAGGACCTCGTCGAGGACATGATGGACCTGGCGCGCCCGCGGAAGCCGGATCCGCGCCCGGTCGACGTGGGGGCGCTCGCGCGCGACGTGGTGGCGCTCGCGTCGCGCTCCGGGCGCGGGGGCGAGGACGTGGGCGTCACCTACGACGGCGTCGAGGTCGGCCTGATCGAGGCCGACGCCGCGCAGCTTCGGCAGCTCGTGTGGAACCTGGTCCGGAACGCGGTCCAGGCGTCGCACGCCGGGGGCGAGGTGCGCGTCCGGCTGCTCGGCGAAGGCGGCGCGCTCACCCTGGACGTGGAAGACGACGGGGTCGGCATCGACCCCGCCGATCGCGCGCGCCTCTTCGACGCCTTCTTCACCACACGCTCCAAGGGCACCGGGGTGGGTCTGGCGGTGGTGAAGCGCATCGCCGACGATCACGGGTTCCGGATCGAGGTCGACAGCGAGCGTGGCCACGGCGCACGCTTCCGGGTGCGGCTCGGCCCGGAGCTCCGGCCGGCGGCGGACCCCGGGATCCCCGCGTCTGGTGGGGAGTGAACGGCGGGTCACACCCGCGGGGCGCGCACGGCCGCCGAGCGCGGCCCGGGCGCCGCGCGTCGCGGCGCCGTCCCGGCGAAGATCTGGCACCGAGGTTGCGTAGGAAGAGCAGAATGAGAAACTACGGCAGCATGATGAGGCGCATCTTCTCGGTCGCGGTCGCGGTGGCCGCCCTCTCCCTCCCGGCCTCCGTCGGAGCCAACCCGGCCGCCGAGGCGCGGCTCAAGGACAAGCAAGGCCAGCTCACCGCGGAGGTGGCGAAGCCCGCACCCGACCGCGCCCGCGTCGACTCCTTGTTCGACGAGCTGATCGACTACGAGGCGTTCGCCAAGGACTCGCTCGGGAAGAGCTGGGCGGATCTGAACGACGACCAGCGCCGGGAGTTCACGGATCTGTTGAAGCGCCTCGTGCGCGCCGCGTATCGAAAAAATCTAGAGAAAACCAAGGGTTATGACGTAGAGTTCAAGGGCTTCAAGAAGAAGAAGCGCGGCGTGGTGGTGATGACGGTGGCGAAGCACCGCAAGAACACCCGCGAGGAGCCCGTGACCATCGACTACGTGATGCGCCTGCAGGGCGACGAGTGGCGGGTGGTGGACATCGTCACCGAGCGATCGAGCCTGACGCGCAACTACCGCCGGCAGTTCCAGCGAGTCATCCGGAAGGAGAGCTTCGCGGCGCTGGTCGACAAGATGAAGAAGAAGCTCGCCAAGGAGGAGCGGACGGGCTGAGCGGCGGCTCGCTTGTCCGGCTCGCGGGCGGGCCTGGTACCATGCTCCGTCCCGTGTCGACCAGCTCGCCTGCCCCCAGAGCCGCCGAGCCTCCGGAGCCCGCCGGGGCCGGGGCGCGTCCGCCGCGGGGGCTCCCGCTCCGGCTGGCGGTCGCGCGCGGCAGGCTCGGCATCGAGCTGCACGCGCCGGTCGAGCTCGGGCCGGTCGAGGTGTCCGAGCTCGTCACGTCTCTGGTGGGGCTGCGCTTCCCCGTTGACCTATCGGGCGGCGTGCGGACGTTCCGTCATCGACGCGGCGAGCTGTCGCGGCTCGAGCTCCGCGCGAGCCTGGCGCGGCTCGGCGCGTACCTCGAGCCGCGGCTACGGGAGGTGCTCCGCGAGCCGGTGCGCCCGCCGACGCTGTGGGGCGTCGAGGGCGGCCTCGCGGTCGGGCTCGTGGGGCGCACCGCGGTGCTCGCCTTCGAGCTGCTCTGGGTGGCCGATCCGGTGGATCTCAAGCTGGTCGTCGCGAACGCGCGGGGCGCCGGGCTGGGCGGCCCCGCGCTCGGCCACGCGCTCCGCGCCGTCGACGCGGCGTTCGGCCCCGTCGCGGCCCGCGCCGGTCGCACCGTGACGCTGGCCGGCCCGGCCCGCGCGGTCGCGCGCCTCGTGCTGCCCGACATCGGGATGCGCGCGCCGTCGGCCGCCGCCGCACGGCTGGCCTCCGCCTCCGTCGAGGGGGACGAGCTGCGGATCGGGTTCGACGCGGACGCGCCGATGCCGCCCGCCGGCGGCGAGGCGACGCGGCACCTGGAGCTCGCGGGGCTCGTCGTCGCCGCCGACGACGCGCTCGCCGCTGGCGAGCGGGACGCAGCGCGCGCTGGATACCTCGCGGCGCTCGAGCGCGCCCCCCGGCACCCGGAGCTCGCGCGCCTCGTGGCGGAGCTCGACGTCGCCGCGGGGGGGCGCGCGGAGGCAGCGCTCGGGCTGCTCGCCGAGGCGACGCCGGCGCTGCACGGGGGGCTGATCGCCGCTGAGCTGCTCGCGAGCACCGGCGATCTCGACGGCGCCCGAGAGGCCGCGGCCGCCGCCGCGCGCCTGGAGCGCTTCGCGCCGGCCGCGGCGGGGATCTTCGTGCGCCTCGCCGAGCTCGAGGCTGAGCCCGCCGCGGCGCTGCGGGCGCTCGACCAGGCCGTCGCGTTGGCGCCGGCGCTCGAGCAGGCGCGCCGCCGGCGGCTGGGCTGCCGGCTGGCGATCGGGGACGTCGACGACGCGCTCTCCGACGCCGCGATGCTCGAGGCGGCGGCGTCCGGCGCGCGCGCGCGGCACGAGGTGTGCGCGAGCGTCGGGGCGCAGCTCATCGAGGCGGGCTTCGTGCGCGAGGCGGGCCGCGTGTTCGAGCGCGCGCTGCGCTACGTGCCGGACGACGTGGACGCGACGACCGGGCTGGCGCGTTCCCTGCTCGCCACCGGCCGCGCGGAGCGTGGGCTCGCGCTGCTCGAGCGGGCGGTGGCGCTCGCCGAGGCTCGGGGCGTCCGCTCCAGTCGCGCGCTCGTCGAGCTCGCGCGGGTGCTCGCCGAGCGCCTGGGCGATCTCCCGCAGGCCATCGCGCGCGTGCGCGAGGTGCCCGCCGGCGCGGCCGAGGCCGCGGACGCGCGTGGACTCGAGGCGCGGTGGCGTGCCGCGGTCGGGGACGTGGAGGGCGCGTCGCTCGCCTGGGCGCGGCTCCGTGAGCTGGTGGAGACCGGACGCGTCGCGCTCGAGGCGGGCGCGCTGCTGCTCGACGCGGGCCGGTACGAGCTCGAGCGCGGCGACGTCCGCGCCGCGGAGCGCCACTTGGCGGTCGCGCTCCGAGCGCGCCCGCGGGATCCGGCGATCGCCGCCGCCTACCGTGACGCCGCAGGGCGCGTGAGCGCAGCGGCCGCTGCGCACGACCCCACGCCCTGAGGACACCTCACGCGGCGACGAGGCCGTCGTGCCAGGCGCGCTCGGTGGCTGGCGCGTCGCCCGTCGGCACGACGACGCTCAGCCGGAGCGGATGCGCACAGACCCACTCGGGCGTGCCCTGCACGAGGCCGAGCGCGCGGGCGACCACGTCGGCGCGCGCGCCGGTGTCGACCCCGACCAGGCTCACGGCCGCGCACCCCTCCTCGACCTCGAGGCCGCCCGGCGTCGCGCGCTGCAGCTCGGCTCGGATGCGCTGCCAGTCCGGCACGCCGCCGAGCGGCGCGGTCGCGAAGACGCGCTCTCCCTGGACGGCGAGATCTCCGAGCGCGAGGGCCTGCTCCGCGGCGGCGCGCACCAAGGCGCCCAGATCCCGCGCGCGCGCGCGCAGCAGCGCCAGCTTGCCCTGGACGACCACGGCTCGGGCGGTCGGGGCGGCGCCGGCGTGGATGATCGTCTCGCGCCCGTTCGCCGCGTCGCCGGTGCGCCGCGCGTGCAGCACGACGCGGTTGCGCCGCGCCCACTCGACGGCCTGCGCGTTCAGCACCTTGGCGCCCGACTCGGCCATCTCCTGCATCGTCTGGTAGTCGAGCTCGGGCAGGTGGGCCGCGCCGGCCACGGAGCGGGGATCGGCGGTGTAGACGCCGTCCACGTCGCTGTAGATCTCGCAGCGCTCGGCGCCGAGCGCGGCGGCGAGCGCGACCGCGGTGGTGTCCGAGCCCCCGCGACCGAGGGTTGTGATTTCGCGCCGGTAGCTCATCCCCTGGTAGCCGGCGACGATGACGACCCGGCCCCGATCGAGCTCGTCCTCGATCCGGTGCGGGCGGACCTCGAGGATGCGCGCGTCGAAGTGCCGGTCGTTGGTCAGGATGCCCGACTGCGAGCCGGTGAAGCTGATCGACTCGATCCCTCGCGCGTGCATGGCGATCGCGAGGAGCGCCATGCTGACTCGCTCGCCGGTGCTGACGAGCATGTCGAGCTCGCGGCGCGGTGGCTCGGTCGACGCGGCGTCCGGCCCGAGCGCGGCGTCGCGCGCCAGCGCCAGGAGGCCGTCGGTCGTCTTGCCCATGGCGCTGACCACCACGACGACGCGGTGGCCGGCCTCCCGGGTGCGGGCGACGTGCGCGGCGACGGCGCGGATCTTCTCCAGGTCGGCGACCGACGAACCCCCGAACTTCTGGACGACGGTGCTCATCGATCGGTCCGGCTACCACGCCCGGCCGCGCCCGGGCCAAGAAGCCGGCGCGGGCGCGCGTCAGCGGGCGGCCGGCGGGCGCCAGGCGTGCAGACCGTCCAGCCCGGCGGAGTGGACGACCCCCTCCGCCTCGCCCCACGCGAGCGAGGTGATCGCCGCTCCGGTCGCGGCCACCACGTGGGCGACGGCGCGCTCGGCGTCCACCTCGACCAGCCACGAGCGGCCCTCGAGCTCGTCCCGGAGGGCCGCCCACACGCGGCCGCCGTCCGCGCCGTGGCTCGCGGCGAGGGCGGTCACGGCGGCGCACCCCGCGACGCGCCGGAACGTGACGCCGCCGTCGCCGGACACGGCCAGGCCGCGCTCCGGGTCCGCCAGCGCCACGACCGGGCCGGCCGCTGCGAGCAGCGGCGCGGGGCCGCCGCCGACCTGCCGCGCCCACTCGTCGAGCGGGACCGATCGCCACTCGGCGCCAGCGTCGACCGTCCGGAGGAGCGTGCGCCCGGCCCGATCCTCCGCCAGCGCCACCACGGCGCTCTCCGCCGCGCAGAGCTCGATCACGCGCGCCCGGAGCTCCAGGGGCGCGAAGCGCTGCCCGCCGTCCCGGCTCGCGAAGACCTCGCCGGCGGAGGTGCGCGCGAGCACCAGCGGCCACCACTGCGCGACCGCGACGACCTGCGCGACGTGATCCACGCCGGCCGCGGTCGCCCTGAGCGGCACGGCCTCGAACCGGTCGCCGCCTCGCGCGAGCCGCACGAGCTCGCCCGTCGTCGTCGTGGCGAGCAGCGTGTCGTCGGCGCCGACCGCGAGCGACTCGAGAGGCGCCGTCGGTGGGTGCGGCTCCGGGTCGCGCGCCGGCAGCCACACGACGCTCCGCCCCGCGCCGACCACCCCGCGCGTCGTCACGGCGACGGCGAGGAGCGGCGCCCCGGCCGCGAGCGCGGCGCTGGTCCACGGCACCGGCGCGGGCGGCGGGCGGGGCTCGTCTCGCGCGGCCCCCTCCAGCTCGAGGCTCGCCGGGTCGAGCGCGCCGTCGGAGTCGTCCGTGCCGTCGTCGAGCTCGGGGAGCTCTCCCTCGACGAGCGCCTCGAGCGAGCCGTCGACGGCGCCCTCCGGATCCGAGGTGCCAGCAGACGGCTCGACGTCGCCGCCGAGGTCGAGCTCGACGTCTCCGACGCCCGCGTCGTCCTCGTCCGCGTCGGTGTCGGGCGCCACCGCGAAGAGCCCGCCGTCGAGCGGCGCGACGAGGTCGCCGGCCTCGTCGGAGTCCCCCTCGTCGGTGGGCTCGTCGACGTGGACGCCCGGATCGAGGTCCTCGGCGACGGAGTCGTCCAGATCGACGCGCGGCTCCGGCTCGTCGGCGGCGCTGGAGGGCTCGTCTTCCAGCGGGAGGTCGTCCTCCTCCTTCTCCTCGAGCGGGCCGAGCTCCGGCAACGCGACGGGGACATGCGCTCCGGGCTCATCGACCATGGTGGAGGGAAGCTAGTCTCCGGCGCCACGCTCGTCGACGTCCCCGGTGACGCAGCCGGCGCTCCACGCTAGCGTCGGCGCTCCGTGCCGACGCGCGTGCAGGAGCGACTGGAGCGCGGCCTCGTGGTGCGGCGGCTCTCGGTCCGCCGGAGGGACGTCGTGTTCGTCAAGGGGATCTTGGAGGCGAGCGAGGGCGTCGCGTCGCTGTTCGCAGAGCGCGGCGGCGAGCTGGTCCTCGCGGCGCCCCACGAGCGCGCCGCGGCGCTCGACGAGATCGTGCGGGATCTTCGGCTCGAGCTCGGCCCCGAGTGCGTCGTCGACGATCGGGTCGGCGAGCCCGACCGCGTTGCGAGCGAGGCGCCGATCCTCTAGCGTCGGGGAGATGACGAGCGGCTCGCGCGAGCGCCCGCGGCTGGGCAGCGTGCCGGACGTGCACGAGCGGCTCCGCCACCCGAGCGTCGCGGAGCTCGATCCGCGCGTCGTGGACGTCTGGTGCACCTGGCTCGGCCAGCTCGCGACGAACGCGGAGGCCGCGCTCGCGGCGGCGATCGCGTACCGTGACCTCGACGCCGCCTCACGGACGACCTGGCTCGACGCGCTCGAGCACGACGCGCCGCGCCTGAACGTCCCCCCGATCGCGATCTACGCGCCGCTGCTCGCCGTCGAGTCGGAGCCGGAGCGGCGCGCGAGGATCTTGCAAGCGATCGGCCCGTCGCCGGCCGCCGCCGCGCAGTCGCGCGTCGAGGCGCGCTTCGGCCTCGGCGCGGGGGGCCTCCGCGTCGCCGTCGTGGCGAGCCCGCTCTACCTGGACTTCGTGCAGGTGCTCGCGTGCGGCTACCGGCGCGCCAACGGCTTCGAGTGGGTGCGCCACGACCCGATCGTCGATCGCCGGCAGACCCCGCGGCCCGGGGATCGGCTCGCAGAGGTGGTGCTCGAGAGCGTGCCGGTCGAGCAGGTCGTCGACGATCTCGCGCTGGCGGTGCTGGCTCACGTGCGCGCGGGGAGGGTCCTCCCGGAGGCGCTTCGGATCTTCGTCGACCTGTTCGGGGTCGATCGCGCGCAGGTGTGCGCGGTGCCGTGAGCGGCGCGCTCGCCCGCCGCCGCGCGGTCCCGTGGGCCGTCGGCGCCGCCCTCGCGCTCGGCTCGGGGGGCTGTGGCGGCCGCCCCGCGAGCGCCCCGGGGCCCGCCGCGTCCACCAGCGACGCGCCTCGGGTCGAGTTCTCGTTCCCCACGCCGGACGGCGGCGCCTTCACCAGCGCGGCGGCCCGCGGTCGCGCGACGGCGGTGGTCTTCGTCACCACCTACGACGCCGCGTCCCAGGTGCTCGCGCAGCGGATCGCCGATCTCGCCCGGCGCATGCGGCCGCGGATCAACGCCTGCGCGGTCGTACTCGAGGCCCCCCGCTACGCGCCGCTGGTCCAGGTGTTCGGCGAGACGCTGCGGCTCGGCTACCCCGTCGCCCTGGCCGACGAGGCGACCCGGCGCGGGGACGGCCCGTTCGGGCGCGTCGACCGCGTGCCGGTGGTCGTCGTCCTCGACCGCGCCGGGCGCGAGCGCTGGCGCCACGCCGGGCTGGTCTCGACCCGCCGGCTCGAGCGGGCTCTTGCCAACGCGGCCGAGCAAGGGCTGGGATCACGCCCATGAGCCACTTTCGCAGGTTGGAGCGGGTCTCCTCGTGGCGCCGCATGGCGCTGGAGGCGTGGGCGCCGCCGAGCGACCCCACGGTCTACGGCATCCTCGAGGTCCCCGCCGCGCCGCTCGAGGCGCACGTCGCGCGGCTACGCGAGGCGAGCGGCAAGCGGGTCACCCTGACGCACCTGATCGGCAAGGCGGCCGCGCTGGCGATCGCGGCGCGCCCGGAGACGAACTCGATCGTGCGGCGCGGCAGGCTCTGGCAGCGAGACACGATCGACGTGTTCTTTCAGGTGGCGTTCGAGGGTGGGGAGAACCTCGCGGGCGCGAAGGTGTGCGCCGCGGATCGCAAGGGCGTGCTGGAGATCGCGGATGAGCTCGCGGCGTGCGCGAGCCGCATCCGTGATCGCCGCGACGACCCGACGGTGCGGAGCACCCGCACGCTGGCTCGCCTGCCGCCCCGCCTGCTGCGCGCGGCGATGCGAGCCGGGGAGACGCTCAGCTACGACTACGGAGTCGACCTGTCCCGCCTGGGCATCCCGTACGACGCGATCGGCTCGTGCATGATCACGAACGTCGCGGGTTTCGGCCTCGAGGTCGGGCTCGCGCCGCTCTTCCCGCCGGGCCGCTGCCCGATGATCCTCACGGTCGGGGCGGTCCGCGAGCGCCCCGCGGTGGTCGCCGGTCAGGTCGTCGCGCAGCGTACGCTCGTCCTCGGGGCGGCGTTCGACCACCGCGTCGCCGATGGGTACCAGGCGGGGCGGCTCGCCGGAGAGCTCCGCGCCGCGCTGCTCGACCCGGCGACGCGGCTCGCGTGAGGGGGCGCTGCAGCCCGCTGGGAGGCGTCCGGCGCGGAGGCGGTCCGACGACGCAGCGCAGCAAGCGCCGGATCCGGGCCGTTCGCACGCGCCACGTGCACCGTCCGAGGCTCCTCCGCAGCATTTGGGTTGTGCTACGGTGCGGCGCGAGGCACTCCCCGATGACGGCTCGTTCCAGGTTCGCTCTTTCACTTCTTGCCGCGATGGCGGCCGGCTCCGTGGCGTACGCATGCGCGGAGCCCGAGAACCAGGGCCTCGCCCCCACCGACGGCCCCACCGGCGGCACCGGCGGGTTCGGCGGCGGTACGTCGGGCGGCTCGGGCGGCGGCGTCACGGGCGGCTCCGGCGGGACGGGCGGCACCTCCGCGACGGGCGGCACCGGCGGCACCTCCGCCACGGGCGGCTTCGGCGGGACGGGCGGCGCCGGGACCTGCAACGCCGCCTTCTGTCCCAACACCGGCATCGGGACGCCTTGCTGTCTGTCGACGACGGAGGGTGACTGCGGCGTCGACACCGGGACGGGCTGCATGCCCGTCCAGGGTACGGGTGGCGTCGGCGGGACCTCCGGCTTCGGTGGGACCTCCGGCTTCGGTGGGACCTCCGGCTTCGGTGGCACCTCCGGCTTCGGTGGGACGGGCGGGACCTCCGGGGCGGGCGGCACGGCCGGGTCCGGCGGAGCCAGTGGCGCCTCGGGCGCGGGCGGGGCGTCCGGGACCTCCGGCACCGCGGGCGCCAGCGGCTCGAGCGGCGCGGCGGGCGGCGGCGGTACGTCCGGCGCGGGCGGGTCCGGCGCGGCCTCGGGCGCCTCGGGGAGCCCCGCCGACGCCTCGACGGACGTCTCGGTCGACGCGGCCGACGCAGCCGATGACGTGAGCGCGAGCGGGTGAGCGTCCCCGGGCGGGCGCGCTCGTCGGCTGCAGGTGCACGGTGGACGGGAGCCCGCCTGGGATGAGCACGCTCTGGCTGGTGCGCCACGGGCAGGCGAGCTTCCTCGAGGCAGACTACGATCGGCTCTCGTCCCGCGGCGAGGAGCAGGCCGCGCGCCTCGGGGAGCACTGGGCGGGGCTCGATCTTCGACTCGACCGGATCGTGGCCGGGCCGCGGCGGCGACAGCTCCACACCGCCGAGATCCTCCGGGACGTGCTCTCCCGGCGCGGGCTCCCCGCTCCGGAGGTCGAGGTGATGGAGGAGCTGGACGAGTATCGGAGCGACGAGCTGTTCACCCACCTCCTGCCGTCGCTGGCGGCGTCGGATCCGGTCGTCGCCGGGCTCGCGGGGGAGCTCGCGGGCGCGGTCGAGAGAGCGGTGCTCGCGCGCGCCTTCGACCGCGCGCTGCAGTACCTGCTCCGCGCCTGGATCGAGGGCGCGGGCGCGGAGCTGGAGATGGAGAGCTGGGCGGAGTTCGAGGCGCGGATCGCGCGCGCCCGGGCGCGGCTCGTCGGTGGCGGCCGCGGCGCGAACGTCGTCGCGGTGAGCTCGGGCGGCGCCATCGGCGCCTTCGTCGGCCAAGTCCTCGAGGCCTCCCCGCCGACCCGGCTCGAGCTCGGGTGGACCCTCCACAACTCGGGCGTGGTCGAGCTCTTCTGGTCGGGGAGCCGCACCAGCCTGTCTCGGTTCAACGCCGTCGAGCACCTGCCCCCGGGGCCGCTGCGCACCTATCGCTGAGGTGCCGGGGCCAAGGCGCGTTGACGCGCCGGGGGGCTCCGGCGATCCTCCGCCTCATGAGCGCGTCGCGCCGAGGAGTGCCGGCTTGACGGATCTCGCCGACCGGCCGCGCGCGGTGCGATCGGGCGAGGAGCTCGACGTGGGGCGGCTCGCCGGGTACCTGCGCGGGGCGCTCCCCGAGCTCGCCGATGCCGCCGACCTCACGGTGGAGCAGTTCCCCAGCGGTCACTCGAACCTCACGTATCTCGTCCGGGCCGGGGCGCGCGAGTACGTGCTTCGACGCCCGCCCTTCGGCAGCCGCGTGAAGACCGCGCACGACATGGGGCGCGAGTACCGGATCCTCTCTCGCCTCTCGGCGGTGTACCCGAAGGCCCCGCGACCGCTCGTCCACTGCGAGGACGAGGGCGTGATGGGCGCGCCGTTCTACCTGATGCGGCGCCTGCACGGGATCATCCTCCGCAAGCACCCGCCCGCGGGCTTCGACACCTCCCCGGCTCGGATCCGCGCCATCCACGAGGCGCTGGTCGACGGCCTCGCGGAGCTGCACGCGGTCGACTACGCGGCGGCCGGGCTCGCCGACCTCGGCAAGCCGGTGGGCTATGTCGAGCGCCAGGTGACGGGGTGGACGAAGCGCTGGGAGGGCTCGAAGACCGATCCCATCGAGAGCGTCGAGGAGGCGGCGCGCTGGCTCGCCGCCCACCTCCCCGGCGAGAGCGGCGCCGCGCTGGTGCACAACGACTTCAAGCTCGACAACGTCGTGCTCGATCCGGACGATCCCACGCGCATCGTCGGTGTCCTCGACTGGGAGATGAGCACTCTCGGAGACCCGCTCATGGACCTCGGCACGACGCTCTCCTACTGGGTGGAGGCGACGGACGACGAGTCGAGGCAGGCCCTGCTCTGGGGGCCGACGGCCCTGCCGGGGAGCCTGACGCGGCGGGAGCTCGCTGCGCGCTACGGGGAGCGGTCGCAGCGCGACGTCTCGAACGCCGTCTACTACTACGTGTTCGGCCTCTTCAAGACCGCGGTCGTCCTCCAGCAAATCTACTACCGGGACCGGCAGGGTCTCACGAAGGACGAACGCTTCGCGCCGCTCATCTTCGGCGTGGGTGTCCTCGGCAACGCGGCGGTGGACGCGATCGGTCGCGGGGAGCTCTGAGCGCGTGGCGCGCCGCGCGCGCCCGCGGGCGGCGACGGGGCAGCTCGAGCTGTTCGCGCCGGCGCCGCGGGCCCCCGACGCGCCCGAGTGGGAACGAGCGCGGCAGCGCCTCGGCGAGCTCGCGCGCCGGGTGCCCGGCCATGTTCGGCTCGGGACCTCGTCGTGGACCTTCCCCGGATGGGGCGGGACGGTCTATCCGGCGGGCGTCAGCGAGCGCGAGCTCGTGCGTGAGGGGCTCCGCCACTATGTCGAGCACCCGCTGTTCCGCACGGTGGGCGTCGATCGCTCCTACTACCGGCCGCTCGATCGCGGCACGCTCGCCGCGCTCGGCGCCCAGCTCCCGCCCCGGTTCCCGTGCGTGTGGAAGGCGTGGAGCGAGATCACCGCGGCGGTGGACGCGCGCACGCGGGCGCCCAACCCGCGGTTCCTCGACGCGCGGCTCTGCCGCGAGGCGGTGATCGAGCCGATGCGCGCCGAGGTGCCGAGCCACGTCGGGGCGATCGTCCTCGAGCTCGCGCCGCTCCGGCGCCGGGAGCTCCCGGCGCCCGCGGCGTTCGCCGAGCGCCTGGACTCGTTCCTCGCCGAGGTCGCCGGCGAGCTCCCCCTCGCCGTCGAGCTGCGGAACCGGGAGCTCCTGACTCCGGCGTACCTCGAGGTGCTCGCGAGGCACCGGGTCGCGCACGTGGTGTCCTCCTGGGAGCGGATGCCGCCGCTCGGCGAGCAGCTCGAAGTGCCGGGGATCCTCACCGCGCCCCACGTGGTGGCGAGGCTCCTCCTGCCGCCCGGCGTGCGCTACGCGGAGCAGCGCGAGCGGTTCGCGCCCTTCGACCGCATCGTCGAGCCACAGCCCGCGCTGCGTGACGCCATCGTACGCCTCGCCGCTGCCTGCGCCCGGGACCGGCGGACGTTGTTCGTCCTCGTGAACAACAAGGTCGACGGCTCCGCGCCGCTCACCGTGCTCGCCCTCGCCGAGCGGCTCGCCGAGGTCGGCTCGCCGACGTGCGGCGACGAGGGGGGGACGGGGTGACGCGCCCGGACGTCGCGGAGGCGGGCAGCCTCGCCGGGATGTCGGCGGCGCGGCTCCACGAGGTGGAGGCGCTCGCGGCCCGGGCGCCCCTCCCAGCAGCGGTGGGTCGCGTGCGCCTCGGGACGGCGGGGTGGACGGACCGCACGCTGCTCGCGAGCCACGCGTTCTACCCCCGGGGGGCTTCTACGGCCGAGGCGCGCCTGCGCCACTACGCGGCGCACTTCCCCCTGGTCGAGGTCGACGCGACCTACTACACGCTCGTCGCGCCGAGCGTGGCCGAGCGCTGGGTCGAGTGGACGCCCGCCGCGTTCACGTTCGACGTGAAGGCGCACCCGGTCCTGACGGGCCACCCCGTCGAGGTCGCGCGGTTGCCCGCGGACCTGCGCGCGCGCCTGGGCCCGAGCCCCGAGCGTGGTCGCGTCCGCGCCGACGCGCTGCCGCCGGGCGTCGCGAGCGCGATCGAGGAGCGGTTCCGGGCGATGGTCGAGGTCCTCCACCGTGCTGGGCGCCTCGGGTGCGTGATGCTCCAGTATCCGCCGTGGGTCGGCGCGACGCGCGGCGGCGTTCGCCGGCTCGAGGCGACCGCGGAGCGGTGGGCCGGGATCCCGCTCGCGGTGGAGTTCCGCCATCGGTCGTGGCTGGCGCCCGAGCGCCGCGAGCGCGTCCTCGACGTGCTCCGGCGCCGCGGGCTGTCGTACGTCGTCGTCGACGAGCCCGACGTGCCGGGCGGAGGCGTCCCGCCCATCGTCGCGGCGACCACCGATCGCCTCGCCGTGGTGAGGTTTCACGGGCACAACGTGGCGGGGTGGTCGCGCCGCGGCGCGACCGTCCACGAGCGCTTCGACTGGCTCTACTCGGGCGCCGAGCTCCGCGAGTGGGTGCCGCGGGTGCGGGCGCTCGCGGCGCAGGCCGCAGAGGTGCACGCGGTCTTCAACAACTGCGTGCGGAACTTCGCGGTCCTCGACGCGAAGGCCCTGGGCGCGCTGCTCGTCGGGGTGGGCTGAGCGCTCGTGGTCGGGTTGCGCCGCGGCGCGCGAGCACGCTCAGTTGCGCGTGAGCTCGAAGATGGCTGCCGAGGCGGGGCTGCCGTCGACGAGCGTCGTCTCTCGGTAGACCAGCTCGTTGCCCTGCTGGCAGTAGTCGAACGTGCGCCCGCCCGACGTCGTGACGGTGTCGCCGGCCGCGGTGTAGCCGTCCGCCGCGACGTGCGGGTAGCTGAGCGCCACCGAGCAGCTGCACCCTCCGCCGGACGTCGCCGCGCAGGTCGCCGAGTCGAAGTGCGGAGCGAGGGCCGTCTGGAGCTGCGCGCACTGGCCGAGGGAGCACTGCACCGGGACCCCTACCGTGGCAGCGAGCGTGATCGTCGCGTTGATGAGCACGTTGCTGGTCGTCGCGGTGAGGCTGCCCGTCACGGTGCCGCCGGATTGGTCGATCGTCGCGGCGGGGCACGCGTCGAGGATGCGGCGGAAGGCGTCGTCTCGCGGGATGCACACGCCCGCGTAGTTCCACGTGCCTACGAGCGAGCCGCCGCACGGCGTGAACGACGCGCAGCTCAGCGGGAACTGGATGTTGCCGTCGGTCCCTGCGTCCGAGGGCGCCCCGGAGGACCCGCCGGACGCGGTGCCTGCGCTGCCGCCGGTCGCGGAGCCCGCGCTGCCGCCGGACGCGGTGCCTGCGCTGCCGCCGCTCGCGGGGCCCGCGCTGCCGCCGGACGCGGTGCCTGCGCTGCCGCCCGTCGCGGAGCCCGCGCTGCCGCCGGTCGCGGAGCCGGCGCTGCCGCCGGTCGCGGAGCCCGCGCTGCCGCCGGTCGCCGAGCCCGCGCTGCCGCCGGTCGCGGAGCCCGCGCTGCCGCCGGTCGACGCGTCGGCGCCGCCGCTCCCGCCGCTGCTCGCGTTGCCCGCACCGCCCGTCCCGCCGGACGAGCCGCTCTCCGACTCCGTGGAGCACGCCGCGGCGACGCCACCCACGACGACGATCGCCCAGACACCCCGCATCAGCTTCATGGGTGGCACCCTAGCACGGGCTCGCGTCTCACACGCGGCGTCGCTCCTTCGGGGCGAGCGGCGGCCTCAGAAGGGGCAGGCCGGCGGCGGGCAGTCGCCCGTCCGGGGGATGGAGCTCCCCGGGCCGATCCCGCACCACTCGGGCGTCCCGTCCGGGACGCCGTCGACCAACCACGGGGAGGCGCCGTCCGCGAGCCAGTAGGGGTGGTCGAGGAAGAACTGCCACATCCCCGCGTATTTCGACTTCCCCGCGGGCGGATCGAAGGGCGGCTCCGCGTGGGCGCAGTTGTGGACGCACTCGACGAAGAAGTGGTCGCCCTCGGTGAGCCTCTGTTCGAGCTCCTTCGAGGTCAGCTCGAACTGGATCGTCACGCACTGATCGGTCGGCCCGCCCCAGAGGACGAACGCAGGCATCTTGTGGACCGGCGGGGTCCACGGCTTGATGAGGCCGCCCGTCCCTCCCGAGAGCGACAGGATGCTGGAGAAGTACTGGCCGCGGTGCCCGGCGAGCTGGTCCGTCCAGAGCGCCCCCGCGCTCACGCCGCCCGTCGAGACGCACTGGAGATCGAGCGGTTGCTGCTCGGCGAGGCACGCGAACATGTCGTCGAAGAACGCGAGCTCCTCTTGCACGCGGGGCTCCGGGTCGACGATCGAGTACGGCCACTTGAAGAGGTTCAGCGGGTCGTCCTTCGCCTCGGGGATCACCGCGATGAACCGCTGCTGATCCGCCGCGGCTTGCACCTCACCCTTGGTGAGGAAGCTGTTGGCGCTGCCGCCGAGCCAGTGCCACAGAAACACCACGGGGAACTGCTCGCCCGGCTGCGGATCGGCGGGGAGGGTGAGCAAGAAGTCTCGCGTCCCCCCCTGGGTCGCGATCTGATTGGCGCCGCCGACGAGCGTCGGGCACGTGCCCCGGGTATAGGTCGGAGGGGGAGGGGGAGCAGGGGCTCCGGGGGGCACCGGGTCGCCGCAGCGCCCGACGAGCGGGCGCCCGGCGTCGTCCACCGGCCCGGTCCCGCCGCTCGCGCCGCCGGCGCCACCCGGCGCCGCGTCGGCGCCGGAGTCGGCGCCGCTCGCGCCTCCAGACGCGGCGCCGCCCGTCCCACCGCCGCCGGTGCTCGCGCCCCCGGTCCCGCCCGCGCTGCCACCGCCCGTAGCGCCCGCACCCCCCGTCGCGGCGGTGCCTCCCGAGCCCGCGGCTCCGCCGGCCCCCGAGTCGTGGGCGGCGCCGTCGGCTGCCGCGCCGTCGCTCGCCGGGCCGTCGCCGCCCGCGTCGCCACGCGGCGCCGCGTCCCCGATCGAGTCTCCACCGCAGGCGACGGCGAACGCCGCCAGGGCCACCGAACCGAACCTGAAGCGTCTTGACATGGGGGAGCCTCTCGATAGCTGGGCCGGCCCGCCGGCCGTGAGTCAGTATACGGGCGCCTCGGACGGATGCCAGCACCAAGCGGAGGCTCTACAATCCAGCGCGCGGCGCCCGGCCTCCCCGCGGCGCCCCCCCCGCCCCCGCTCGCCGATGCCGCCCCTAGCAGACGAACGCTCCGGCTCCTCGTGCCCCCACCTCGGGGCTTGCCCGATGTTCGAGTGGTTCAGCCTCGCAGCCTCCCTGGAGGTCTGGAAGACCAACTACTGCCGCGCCGACTTCACCCGGTGCGCGCGCTTCGAGGCGTCCGCGCGCGGCAGGCCGGTGGCGCCGAACCTCCTCCCGAACGGCTCGCTGCTACGCAAGCCGGGAGCGCGGACGTGACCGAGCGCTGGCCGTTCTGGGCCGGCGGGTTGGCGCTCGCGGGCGTGATGCTCCTGCACTGGCTCACCGTCCACCGGATGATGAGCGTGTCTAGCCGGTTCTCCGCGGTGGTCGACCGGGTCCGCTGGGGACGCGCCGAGCCGGTCGAGGCGCTCTCGCCGGAGGAGCTGCGCGAGGCGCTCCTCGCGGCGACCCAGGCCGAGGCGGGCGTGGGCGTCCCGGCGCCGCCCGCGTCCCTACCCGTTCCCCAGGAAGGTATCCGGCCCCCGCAGCCGGTCTCGACGCACCTGCTGTTCCTCGGCGGCCTCGGCGTGGGGGGGCTGCTGGGCGCCACGCTGAGCGGCACGTTCTCCGTGACGACGCTCCTCAGGAGCTCCGAGCTCGAGGCGCTCGCGGGGGGCAGCGGGCCAGGCCAGGCGGCGCTCCTCGTCGGGGGGGGGGCGCTGGTCGGCTTCGGGACCCGCATGGCCGGCGGGTGCACCTCCGGCCACGGGCTGTGCGGCGTGAGCCGGCTGCAGCCGGGGAGCCTGCTCGCGACCGCGGCCTTCTTTGGGGTCGGGGTCGCGGTGTCGTTCGCGCTCGCGGGGCTCACATGAGAGAGAAGGTGTTCGTCGCGCTCGTCGCCGTCGCGCTCGGCTTCAGCCTGAACCGCATCGGCTTCAGCTCGTGGGACGAGGTGCACGCGATGTTCCTCTTCAGCGACCTGCGGCTGTTCCTCACCTTCGCCTCCGCGGTCGGGTTCCTCGCGGTGGCCTGGATCGCCGTTCGCCGCGTGAGCCGCCCGCGCTGGGCGCCGCGCCCCATCCACCGCGGCACCGTGCTCGGGGGCGCGTTGTTCGGCTTGGGGTGGGCGATCGCGGGCGCGTGCCCCGCCGTGGCGCTCGTCCAGATCGGCGAGGGCCAGCTCGGCGCGCTGTTCACGCTCGGCGGCGTCCTGCTCGGCAACCTCGTGTACTCCGTGGTCCACGAGCGGTGGCTGCGCTGGGACACCGCGCGGTGCGACACCTGATCGGCAGGAGCCGGCGTCCGCGAATACCCCGCCAGCATGACCCGGCTTCGCGTCAGCCGCTGCGGCGCGGCGTCGCGGCGACCTCGCGCTCGATGGCGGCGCGCAGCGCGCCGATCCCGTAGCCGTGCGGCAGCACGACGGCCGGCACGCGGGCACGGCGCGCGGCGTCCGTGACCGGCTGCGAGTCCTTGTGTTGCAGGTACTTGTTGATCACGACCAGGTCGACGCTCCCGGCCAGGATCCGCTCGCACAGGCTGGCGAGCACCCGCGGCCGCCCCGGCTCCACCCACGCGATCGAGCGGAAGGCGAACGCCTCCTGGAGCGTGCGGAGGGCCGCCGCCCGCTCTACCCCGCCGACGATGACCACGCGCAGGCGCCGCGCCGCGTCGCGCCACGCCCACTCGTCGGGGAGCCGCGGTCCCCGCTCGCTCCTGCTCGCGTCGCGCGCCGGCGCTGCTGGGCGTCGCGGGGGGAGGGCGCGCTCCGCGACGTGCGGCTCGTCGCGGGGCAGGTCGGCAGGTCGCGGGCCGCGCCGGGGGTGCGTGGGTCGCGGCCGCGCGCGCGTCGAGAAGCGGGCGGCGAGCTGCTCGAGCCGCTCGGGCGTCACGGGAGCCGGCGTCGCGACCCGCGCGGGCTCCGGCGCTGGGAGCGGCCGGCGCTCGAACAGCTCGCTGAACGACGGCGACTTCGCCTCGGGGGGGCGCCGGCGGAGCGCGCGCTTCACCCGGCGATCGTCGCCGAGGGGAGAGGGTTTGTCGACCCCGCGCGGCGGGGCGCTGGGTTCCGTGGCGCCGCGGCCGGCGGCTCGGCGCCGAGCCGCAGCGCTCCGCCTGCGAGGCGCGGGGAGGGGCGTTGACCCCGTGGTCCACCGCCCTATGTTTCCGCGCCAGCCCGCACCGGGAGGAGAACATGCCCAAGCTCGAAGGAACGAAGACCCACGAACACCTCAAGGAGGCGTTTGCGGGGGAGTCGCAGGCCAACCGCCGCTACCTCTACTTCGCGAAGGTGGCTGACGTGGAGGGGTATCCCGAGGTGGCCGGGCTGTTCAAGGACACCGCGGACGGCGAGACGGGCCACGCCCACGGCCACCTCGATTTCCTGAAACAGGTAGGCGATCCGGCGACCGGCAAGCCCATCGGCTCCACGATCGCCAACCTCCGCTCTGCGGTCGCGGGAGAGACGTACGAGTACGAGACGATGTACCCGGGCTTCGCCAAGACGGCGCGCGAAGAGGGCTTCGCCGACATCGCCGAGTGGTTCGAGACGCTGGCGAAGGCCGAGCGCTCCCACGCGGGGCGCTTCGCCAAGGCGGCCGAGTCCCTCGACGACTGAGGCGGCTCGATCGGGTCGGGGCGTCGTCGCCTCGCGCCGCCCGGCGCGGCGGCGAGGGTGACGCCCCGGCCGCGCCACGCTAGCGAGGGTGCCATGCCCGCCGTGCCCCCGCGCGCGCCGCTCCGTCCGCCCTGCGTCGATGCCAACGACGCGCGCTACTGGGACGAGCGAGACCTCGAGCAGGAGCTGCTCCGCGCGTACCACATCTGCGCCGACTGCCGCATGTGCGTCACGTACTGCGGCAGCTTCCCCATCCTGTTCGAGGCCGTCGACCGTGAGGTGCAGGCCGGGCGCGCCCACTCGGTGGAGCGCGTCGACCCGCCGACGATCGCGGCGGTGACCGACCACTGCTGGCAGTGCAAGCTCTGCTACATCAAGTGCCCCTACACGCCAGACGAGGGCGCGTACGAGGCGCTCGACTTCCCGCGGCTGCTGGCGCGCGAGAAGGCGGTGCGCGCGCGGCGCGACGGCATCGCGCTGGTGGACCGCGTCCTCGGGGAGCCGGAGGCTATCGGCGCGGCGGGCGCGGGCCCGCAGGCGCCGCTCGTGAACTTCGTCAACGCGAACCGGCTGGCGCGGAAGGCCGCGGAGCTGGTCACGGGCGTCAGCGCCGAGATGCCACTGCCGCCGATGGCGCGCGAGACGTTCTCGGCGTGGTGGCGCGCGCGTGGCGGCGCGCCGGTCGAGGCGGTCGAGGCGGGCACCGTCGTGCTCTTCCCCACCTGCTACGGCGAGTACAACTACCCGGAGGTGCCCCGGGCGGCCGCGCTCGTCCTCGAGCGGAACGGCTTCGAGGTCGTCGTGCCCCCCGGGTTGCGCTGCTGCGGCATGCCCAACCTCGACGGCGGCGACGTGCCCGCCGCCACGGAGAAGATGCGCGCGAGCGTCGAGGCGCTGCTGCCCCACGTGCGGCGCGGGGCGAAGGTGATCGTGCCGGGGCCCACCTGCGGCTACACGATGAAGAAGGAGTGGGCGAGCTACGTCGGGACGGGCGAGGCGGCGCAGGTCGCCGCGGCGACGGTCGACCTCATGGAGTGGCTCGAGCAGCTCCGCCGGCAGAAGCGCCTCGACAAGCGCTTCGAGCGCTCGCTCGGGAAGGTGGCGTACCACGCGTCGTGCCACCTCCGGGCCCAGAAGATCGGGATCCCCGGCGCGCGCCTGCTCGGGCTGGTCCCCGAGACGGAGGTCCGCGTGGTGGAGCGCTGCTCCGCGATCGACGGCACGTGGGGCCTGAAGGCCGCCTACTACGAGGAGGGCGCCCGCTACGCAGCGCGCCTCGTGGAGGAGCTGGCCGCCAGCGAGGCGACGCTGCTCGTCGGCGACTGCAGCCTCTCGGGGCTGCGCGTGCAGAAGTCGCTCGGTCGCCCCCTCGTCCATCCCGTGCAGGCGCTCGCGCACGCGTACGGCTTCGACGACGTGCTCGGCCCGGGCGCCGCGGAGGCGCGGTGAGGCTGGTCACGCGCGGGGAGCTGCTTGGGCTGGAGGCGTACGAGCAGGTGCGCGACCGCTTCCGCGCTCGGCTGATCGAGGAGAAGCGGGCACGTCGCGTGGCGCTCGGCGACCACATGACCGTCCTCTTCGAGAACCACGACACCGTGCTCTTCCAGATCCAGGAGATGTTGCGCACGGAGCGCATCACGCGGGAGAGCGCCATCCTGCACGAGCTCGAGACGTACAACGCGCTCGTGCCCGGCGCGGACGAGCTCAGCGCCACGGTGTTCGTCGAGTACCCCGAGCGCGCGGAGCGCGAGCGCATGCTGGTCGCGCTCGCGGGGCTAGAGGCCTGCTTCTACGTGGCCGTGGGCGGCGCGCGACACCCCGGCGTCTGCGATCGGGCGGCCGAGCACGCGACCCGCACGACGGCCGTGCACTACGTGCGGTTCCCGCTCGGTCCGCAGGCCGCAGCGCGGCTCCGGGCGGGTTCCACGGCCGCCGTCGGCGTCGCCCACCCGGCGTACACGCACGAGCTCGAGCTGGCGCCGGCGACGCTCGCGTCACTCCGCGAGGATCTCGCCGCGGCGTCCCCGTAGAATGCTGGTGCGGGCGCGCCGATCGTGTAGAGATGGGTGGAGATGACCGCCGCGAGCCGCCCCGACCGCCTGGCCCGGCTCCTCGGCGCCGGGCGCGAGGTCGCGGCGTTCGCGAGGCAGGCGACGCTGCTCCACCGAGACGTGGCCGCGATCGTGCCGCGCCGGCTGGAGGGCGGCCCGGACGTGGTGGTGCTCCTGCACGGGCTGTTCGCCAGCGCCGGTGTGCTGCGCCCGCTGCGTGAGCGCATCGAGGAGCGGACGGGCGCCCACACCGCGTCGTTCAGCTACGTCCCGGGGCCCGGGGTCGAGTGGGTGGCGGAGCGCCTCGCGAGCCTGGTCGCGCAGCTCCCGAGCGGCGCGCGGGTGCACCTGGTGGGTCACAGCATGGGCGGCGTGGTCGCCCGGTGGTTCGCGCAGGAGCACCCGGGCGCAGCGAGCGTCGTCCAGACGATCTCGCTCGCGAGCCCGTTCGGCGGGACGAGCCGCGCCCGGCTCCTCCCCGCCACCGCCGGGCGGGACATCGCGCCGGACAGCGACCTGCTCCGCCGGCTGGCGGCCCGCGCCGCGGAGACGGCGCACGTCCCGCATCTCTCCATCGTCGCCGGCGGGGACTCGGTGGTCGACGGCCCCGCCGCGCTGCCGATCGGGGAGGTCTGGGTCGTCCCGGCCGTCGGGCACAACGCGCTCCTCTACCACGCCCGCGTCGCCGAGGTGGTGGCCGACCGCGTTCGCGCGCGCGGCGTCGTGGCGCCGGCGGCGTGATCCGGCCTGCGCCGCTTGTGCGAACCGCCCGGATCGTGCTGGAGTCCTCCGCCGTGACGACGATCCCCAGCGCGAGCCGGTGTCGACGACGCGGGTGGGGGGCGCTCGCCGCGCTCTGGCTCTCGGGGGTCGCGATCCCGCAGGCGTCCGCGCAGGAGCCGCCTCCGCCCGCGCCGCCGGGGTCCGCGCCAGCGCCCGGGCCCGCTGCGCCGGCTCCGCCGCCTCCACCGCCGCAGTACCCACCCGGGGCGCAGGCGCCCCCTCCACCGTATCCCCCCCAGCAGTACCCGCCGCAGCCGTACCCGCCGCAGCAGTACCCGCCCCAGCAGTACCCCCCCCAGCAGTACCCGCCGCAGCAGTACCCGCCCGCCTACACGGAGCCGCCGCCGCCGCGCCTGCGCGAGCGCCGCGGGATCCGTGAGCACGACGGCTTCTACCTCCGCGTCGGCCTCGGCGCGGCGACCCACGCGTTCACGTTGAAGACGGAGCGCACGAAGGCCTTCGGCCAGAAGTGGACGGCGAGGGGCGGCGGCGCCGCGATGGAGTTCGCGATGGGTGGCACCGTGGGCTCGGGGTTCGTGATCGGCGGCGGCATCTACGGCACCTCCACCGGCCGCCCCTCGTACGAGGTCGAGACGGGAGGCGCGTCGGTCCAGCGCGACGGCAGTGATTTCGTCGTCTCTGGCGTCGGCCCGTTCGTCGACTGGTATTTCGACGCCAAGGCGGGCGGGCACGTGCAGCTCGCGTTGACGGTGGGCGGGCTCTCGCTCGCCGGGTTGCCCGCCGGCATCGTGGACAGCGCCGACCCCGAGGTCGAGCCGGACGAGGCCGTCCAGGGGAGCGGCTGGTCGGTCGTGCTCGGCGGCGGCTACGAGTTCTGGATCGGCGAGCAGTGGAGCCTGGGCCCGTTGCTGCGCTTCCAGTACTCCGAGGGCTCCCTCGTGGAGACGAGCGACCTCGAGGAGATCGACCCCATCGACGTTGCGGGCTACTCCGTCAGCCTCCTCGCGACGGTCTCGTTCCACTGAGCGACGGAGCCTCGCAGGCCGCGGACGGTCGGCGCGCGGCGCCGGGCGGCGTGACATGACGCGGGCCGGCGTGCTACCGACGCCGCCGTGCACCGCCACCTCACCCGCTCGCGCCCCGCCCGCCGGGCGGCGCTCCTCGGCGCGCTGGTGCTCACGCTCGGGGGCCACGCGAGCGCGGACGTGTCGTCCTGGCTGACGCTGGCCGGCGGCGGCTCGTCCGTCGAGTGGCGCGGAAGCCCGCGGTCCGAGCAAGGGGCGATGCTGCTCGAGACGGGCATGGGCTCGCCTCCGGCCGGCGACGTCGTCGTCGGGGGGCTCTTCCGCACGCACACGCACTTCTCGAGGGGCACCGACGTAGCCCTCCTGGTCCGCACGGCGACGCACGGCTTCGCCAACGGTGGCTGGGGCGCGGCGGTGGATCTCGGCCCTTACCAGCGGTGGTGGGGGCGGGAGCACGCGGGCTGGAGCGGGAACCTCGTCCTCGGCGCGCCGTGGGGTCTGGTGCTCTCGGTGGGCGGCGGGGTGGGGGACGCGGACGCGACGACCTACACCGCGTCGTTCGGCGTAGACCTCGCGAGGTTGACCGTCTATCGCCGCACGGGCCAATCGTGGTGGGAGAATCCGTTCCCGGCGTATCGGCCCGAAGAGGCCGGCGTACCTCGTTAGTCGACGCGGAGCCCCATCGGCGCAATGATTGCGCCGCATGCCCGACGCACCCGTCCAGCCCGGTGATCTCCTCGCTGGCAAGTATCGCGTCGAGCGGGTCCTCGGCGCCGGGGGGATGGGCGTGGTGGTGGCGGCCTGGCACCTCGAGCTCGAGCAGCGGGTCGCGATGAAGTTCCTCCTCCCGGAGCTCGCCGAGCGGAGCGACGCAGCGGAGCGCTTCCGCAGAGAGGCCCGCGCGGCGGTGAAGATCCGCAGCGAGCACGTCGCGCGGGTGCTCGACGTGGGCACGATGTCCGAGCCTCCCGTGCCCTACATGGTGATGGAGTACCTCGAGGGTCGCGATCTCGCGGCGGAGCTCCGCGAGCGGCAGCAGCTCCCCGTCGAGGAGGCGTGCGAGTACGTCCTCCAGGCGTCCGAAGCGGTCGCAGAGGCGCACTCGGCGGGGATCGTGCATCGCGACCTCAAGCCCGGGAACCTGCACCTCTCTCGCCGCGCGGACGGTACCGCGATCGTCAAGGTGCTCGACTTCGGTATCTCCAAGGCGCTCGCTTCGACATCGGAGCTCTCGCTCACGCGCACCGCGTCGATCGTCGGCTCGCCGCTCTACATGTCGCCGGAGCAGATGCGAAACTCGAAGGATGTCGACGTGCGCGCCGACATCTGGTCGCTCAGCGCCATCCTGTTCGAGCTGGTCGCGGGGCGGCCGCCGTTCCTCGCGGAGACGATCCCGGAGCTCTGCTCGCTCCTGCTGACGGAGGATCCGCCGCCGCTCGCCCAGTTTCGGTCGGACGCACCCGCGGCGCTCGAGGCGGCGGTCCGCCGGGGGCTCGAGCGCGATCGCGCCCGGCGCTGGGCGTCCGTCGCGGAGCTCGCCGCGGCGCTCTCCGAGCTTGCGCCGGCGGGGCGCGTCCACGCCGAGCGCGCGGCGCGGCTGCTCGGCACGAGCCCGGGGGTGCGCGCCGGATCGCTGCCCGGCGACTCGCAGGCCGGCGCCCAGCCGGCCCCGAGCCTGGCCGCCGCGGCCGCGAGCGGGGCGGCGACGGAGGTGGGTGATCCGGGCGGCTTGACGGCAGCGTCGTGGGGGCGCACCGGGCCGGCCCCGGCGGAGGGCGCGGCGCCGAGCCGGAGGTCGGGGCTCGCGCTCGCCGCGGTCGGTGCCGCCATCGTCGTGGGGGGCGCGGCCGCGTGGCTCGGGGCGGGGAGCGCGGCGCCGCCCGCCGCCGCCCCGTCGGCGGCGTCCGCCGCCGCCCCGTCCGTCCCGCTGCCCGCGGCGACGCTCCCGGCTCCCGAGGCGAGCGCGGCCAACCCCGCGCCGCCCGTCGGGAGCGCGCCCGCGGTCCCCGCCGCGCCCGCAGGGGTCGCGCCGACCGCCCCCGCCGCGGCGGCGTCCGCGCGCGGGCGCGCCGCGCCCCGCGGCGCGCCGCCGCCTCGCCCGGATACCGGCGTCACCGATTTCGGTGGTCGCCGCTGAGCCCGCTCACAGGGAGATGAGCCCTTGGATCGATCGACCTCGAAGGTGCCCGAGCTGCGTGACGCCCGCCGCGCGCGGAGGTGGCGCGCGCCGTCCCACGCGGCGCTCGCGATCGCGTGCTTTGCCGTCGCGGGCCAGCCGGGCCCCGCGCGCGCCCAAGGGGCCGACAAGGCCGCCGCGGAGGCGCTGTTCGATGAAGGCCTCGCGCTGCTCAAGGCGGGCAAGCTGACGGAGGCGTGCGCGAAGCTCGAGGGCAGCCAGCGCCTCGACGCGGCGGTGGGGACGCTGCTCTACCTCGGCGAGTGCTACGAGAAGTCGGGGCGGCTCGCGAGCGCCTGGGCGACCTTCCGCGAGGC
The DNA here is from genome assembly GCA_020846005.1 of Polyangiaceae bacterium. Taxonomy (GTDB): domain Bacteria; phylum Myxococcota_A; class Polyangia; order Polyangiales; family Polyangiaceae; genus JADLEQ01. The sequence goes on along the minus strand of JADLEQ010000011.1, from coordinate 28,533 downwards.
AGCGTCCGCGGCGCGCGCCGCCGGGCAGACTGCGCGGGCGCGGCAGGGGCAGGAGCGCGCCGACCGGCTCGAGCCGCGGCTCAGCCGGCTGGCGCTCGACGTGCCGGACGCCGTGAAGAGCCTCCCCGGGTTCGTGCTGGAGCGCGACGGCGCTCCGGTCGCGCCTGCCCTGTACGGGGTACCGGTACCAGTGGACGCCGGGGAGCGCAAGCTGGTCGCGCGGGCCGCCGGCCACGCCGAGTGGACGTCGAGCGCGAAGGTGGAGGGCGAGGGCAAGACGACGCGCGTCGCGGTCCCTGCGCTCGAGCGGCTCCCGGAGCCGCCGCCGGCCGAGCGCGCGGTGGAGCCTGCGCCGCCGCCGCCGCCCCGCGCCGCTGCGCCCGCCGCGCCGCCGCCGCGCGCCCCCGAGGCGGACGCCGGGACGTCCCAGCGCACCTGGGGTTGGGTGGCCGGGGGCGTCGGGCTGGTCGGCGTGGGGATCGGCACGGTGTTCGGGCTCCGCGCGCTCTCGCGGAACGCCGAGGCCGAGGACGAGTGCCCGCGGGGTGACGTGTGCGACACGCGGCGCGGCGTCGAGCTGACCGAGGAGGCGAAGGACGCGGCGTTCGTCTCCAACGTCGCCGTGGGGCTCGGCGCCGTCGCGCTGGCCGGCGGCGTGGTGCTGTGGCTGACGGCGCCGAGCGCCCCGGAGCAAGTCGCGGTCGAGGTGCGCCCGTCCACCGGCGGCGCGACGCTCGGCCTGGGAGGGCGCTTCTGATGCGCTGGCTCTCGAGGCTCGGGGCGGTCGCGGCGCCCGCGTGGCTGGCGCTCGTCGGGTGCGAGTCGATCGCGGGCATCGAGGATCGCCGCTTCGAGGCGCCGGACTCCGGTGGGTCGCAGGCGAGCCCGCTCTGCGTCGAATACTGCGCCGAGGTGCTGGAGTCGTGCACCGGAGCGCTCGCCGTGTACACCACGGAGCAGACCTGCCTCGCCACCTGCGCGCTGCTGGATCCCGGTGATCCGCTCGAGCCGGCCGGCAACACCGTGGCGTGTCGGCTGAAGTCGGCGAAGGACGCGCGCGCGTTCGAGCCCGAGCTGAACTGCCCGCGGGCTGGACCGGGCGGCGCAGGGTTCTGCGGCGACGACTGCGCCAGCTACTGCTCGCTCCTCGAGAGCGCCTGCCCCGAGGAGGCCGCGCGCTACCAGGACTGCCCGACGAAGTGCGCCGCCGGACTTCGAGACACCGGCCGCTTCGACGTGGTGCTGGACCACGACGGCGACTCACTGCAGTGTCGCCTCGTGCACGTGTCGAGCGCCGCCGTGGCGCCCGACGTGCACTGTGAGCACGCTCGGTTGACCGCCACCGCGCCGTGCACGGATCCGCAGGGCACCGTCCCGGACTGCGAGGAGTACTGCGCGCTGGTGAACGCCGCGTGCGCGGGAGCGCTCGGCGTCTACGAGTCGCAGGCGCAGTGCGTGGCGGCGTGCGCGGCGATCCCCGCCGGCACCGTCGACGACCGCATGGAGAACACGGTGGGCTGCCGAAAGTACCACGCCCACGCGGCCCTCGGCGATCCGGGGACGCACTGCCCGCACGCGAGCCCCCTCGGGGATGGTCACTGCGGGCACGACGCGACCCCCACGGAGACGGGCAACTGCGAGAGCTACTGCCTCCTCCTCGAGGCCGCGTGTCCCGCCGAGGCCGCGACGCTCGGCGGCCCCGCGGCGTGCCGCGCGGCGTGCGCTGGCGTCCCGGGCGCGGCCGCGGACTCGCACTACGCCGTGGCGGCAGCCACGGGCGACACCCTCGCCTGCCGCGCGCTCCACGTGACGCGGGCTTTCGCGGACTCGTCCGCGTGCGCCGCCGCAGTCGGCGGGGCACCGTGCCAGTGAGCGACGGGTCGCGCTCGCGGCGCGGCGTCAGCCGGTGAGCGCGCCGTACGCCGCGGCGTCGAGCAGCGTGTCGTAGGAGCCCGCGTCCGCCGGCTCGATCGCGAGCATCCAGCCGCGGCCCCAGGGGTCGTCGTTGACGAGCTCGGGGGCGTTCGTCAGCTCGCCGTTCACGCGCGTGACCTTGCCGGTGACGGGTGCGTACAGATCGCTCAGCGTCTTGACGCTCTCCACGGTACCGAAGGTCGCGCCCGCGGTGACCTCGCTGCCCGGCTTCACGTTGAGATCGACGAGCGTCACGTCGCCGAGCTGCTCGACGGCGTACTGGGTGATCCCGATCACGAGCTCGCTGCCCTCGCGGCGGGCCCACTCGTGGTCCTTGGTGTAGCGGCGGTCATCCTTCACTTCGCTCATTTCCTTCGGGCTCCAGTTGGGGGGCGCGGCGGTCGGCTCAGCCGGCGCGGGGGCGTTTGTAGAACGGCGTGGGGACGACGACGGCCTCGACCGGCTTGCCCCGGCAGTCGACCTGCAGGCGCGTGCCGACGGCCGTGAGGCCCGGGGGGACCCAGCCGAGCCCGAGGTTCTTGCCGAGCGTCGGCGACGGGGACCCGCTGGTGCAGGTGCCGACCACCGCGCCCGCGGAATCCTGAAGGGGGTATCCGGACCGCGCGATGCCCCGCCCGGTGACCTCGAAGCCGACGAGCTGCTTACGGAGGGGCGCCGCGGCCGCGGCGGCGAGCGCGTCCTTGCCGACGAACCGCGGCTTCCCGAGCTTGACGACCCACGCGAGCCCCGCCTCGAGCGGCGTGGTGTCCTCGTCGAGCTCGTGACCGTACAGGCAGAGGCGCGCCTCGAGGCGCAGCGTGTCCCGCGCGCCGAGGCCCGCCGGGGCGAGGCCGAGCGGCCGCCCCGCCTCCATCAGCGCGGACCACAGGGCGGCGGCGCGGTCCCACGCGCAGAAGAGCTCCACGCCGTCCTCGCCGGTGTAGCCCGTGCGCGCCACGACACACTCCACCCCGGCGACGCGCGCGTCGCACAGCCGGAAGGGGCGCAGCGCCTGGCCGAGGGGCGCGGGCTCCGTCCCGACGGCGTCGAGCACCGCGAACGCGCGCGGACCCTGGAGCGCGAGGAGGGCGGTCGCGTCGCTCGCGTCCCGGAAGGCGGCGCGCCCGGCGGCGTGCCGGGCGACGTGCGCGGAGATCTTCTCCCGGTTGCTGGCGTTGCAGACGACCAGGATCCGCTCCTCGCCGCGCTTGTACACGATGAGGTCGTCCAGCGTGCCGCCGCGCTCGTCGCAGCAGCAGGTGTACACCGCCTGGCCGATCGCCGCGGCGCGGAGGTCGTTCGTCACCAGCTCGTCGATGACCGCGAGCGCCTCCGGCCCCTCGAGCTCGAGCTCGCCCATGTGGCTCACGTCGAAGAGCCCAGCCCGCTGCCGAACGGCGTGGTGCTCGGCGACCAGCCCCTCGTATTGGACGGGCATCGACCAGCCGGCGAAGGGCACCATCCGCGCGCCGAGGGCGCGGTGGGCGGCGGCGAGCGGGGTCTCGCGGAGGGCGTCGGTCACGCCGGCGCCGCTACCCCGGCCGTGCCGGCGCGACAAGCCCGAACACCGAGCGCGGGCGCCGCCGGAGCCCGAGTGGGGGGAGCGCCGCGCAGCCGGCGCGCGGAGCGGCCGTGCTAGCCTGGCTTCGAGTGTCATGTCGGGCCGCGTGCTGATCATCGAGGACGACGAGTGGGTGGCGACTCTGCTCGGCAAGTACCTGCGGGATCGCGGCTACGAGGTCGATCAGCGGGGGGACGCGCGCGGCGGGTTCGAGCGAGCGCTCTCCTTCGTGCCGGACTGCATCGTCTGTGACGTGACCCTCCCGGACATCGACGGCCTCTGGGTGGCGCGCAAGGTGCGCATGGAGGGCGGTCGCATCGCCGGGACGCCGTTTCTCTTCCTCACCAACGCCGACGATCTCGAGTCCCACCTGCAGGCGCTGAACGTGGGCGCGGATGCCTACCTGACGAAGCCGTTCCGCCACCAGGAGGTGGTCGCCCAGATCGCCGCCTTGATCGGCATGGCGGAGCGGCTCCGCGGTGCCCCGGACTCCCTCGGCCCGGCCTCGTCGCTCACGGCGCCGGCCCTCCGGGGGGACACCGCGGAGATGTCGATCGCCACCATCCTCTCGATCCTCGAGATGGAACGCCGGTCTGGGCGCCTGAAGATGCGCCGCGCCGGGCAGAGCGCCACGCTCGAGATCGCCGACGGTCGCCTGGCTCGTGCCACGCTCGACGAGCGCCCGTGCGAGCCGCTCGCCGCGGTCCGCACGGTGCTCGCGTGGCGCGACGGGCGCTTCTGGTTTCGGCCGGCGGCGATCGAGGGCGCGAGCGACTCCGCGCCCGCCCTCGGGATGCTGATGCTCGAGGCCTCGCGCCTGGACGATGAGGCGCGCGACGCCTAGCGGCCCGCGCGGTCGCTAGACGCCCGCGAACGACGCGTCCGCGATCTCGAGCGGGGACCGATCCCCGGCGAGGACGGACTGCGCGCCGGCCGGGACCAGCGAGAGCGTGTTCTCTGCGAAGAACACCGCGGCGTGGCGCTTGCCGAGGTAGAAGGCGCGATCGGGGTGGTCCGCGGGGAGCTCGAGCAGGCGCTTCTCCGCGATGGAGGCCGCGTCGAGGAGCAGCCACCCGACGGTGAGGTCGCTCATCAAGGCGAGGAAGCGGTCCGACGCGAGCGGGATGCGGACGAGCTCGCCGCCGCCCGCCCACGCCATGAACTGCATCGCGCAGCTCGCCACGGCCTCCTGCGCCAGCGCGAGCTTCGCCACCTGGGCGCCGAGCGTGGGGTGGGCGCGGTGGCCGTCCACGAAGCGCTGGATGTCGCCGAGGAAGTCCTGGGCGTTCTTGCCGCCGCGCTGCGACAGCTTCCGGCCCACGAGATCGAGCGCCTGGATGCCGTTCGTGCCCTCGTAGATGCTGAAGATCTTCGCGTCGCGGGCGTGCTGCTCGACGGGGTAGTCGCGCGTGTAGCCGACCCCGCCGTGCACCTGGATCGCGAGCTCGGAGACGCGGAACGCCTGGTCGCTCGCGTACGACTTCGCGATCGGGGTGAGGAGCTCGACCTGCCCCTGATGGTACGCCGCCGCGTCGTCATCCTTGCCCTGGAGCGCCGTGGCGCGGTCCAGGTGGAGCGTGAGCTTCACGACGATGGCGCGCATGCCCTCGACGCGGCTCTTCATGTCGAGCAGCATGCGGCGGACTCCCGGGTGCTCGAGGATCGGGACGCGCGGCGACTCGGGATCCTTGAAGTTCTCGATCGACGACCCCTGCTTGCGCTCCCGCGCGTACTCGAGCGCCGAGAGGTACGCCGCGCTCGCGATGCCGAGGCCCTGGAGCGCGACGCCGATGCGGGCGTAGTTCATCATCTGGAACATCTGACGCATGCCCTGGCGCTCCACCGTCCCGCAGAGCTCGCCTCGGCACCCGCCGTCCTCGCCGAACTGGAGCATCGCCGTGGCTGAGCCGTTGATGCCCATCTTGTGCTCGAGCCCGATGCACTTCACGTCGTTCGGCTCGCCGCTGGAGCCGTCGGCGTTCACGCGGCGCTTGGGGACGATGAACAGCGAGAGCCCCTTGGTGCCCTTCGGCGCGCCGGGCGTCCGCGCGAGCACCATGTGGACGATGTTCTCGGTGATGTCCTGATCGCCGCCGCTGATGAAGAGCTTCGTGCCGGAGATCGTGTAGGTGCCGTCTCCGTTGGGGGTCGCGGTGGTCGCCGCGGCGCCCACGTCGCTGCCCGCCGCCGGCTCGGTGAGGCACATCGTCCCCGCCCAGACCCCGGTGAACATGTTGCCGCAGTAGCGCGCCTTCTGCTCCGGCGTCCCGAACTCCTCGATGAGATCGGCGGCGCCGAGCGTGAGCCCGGGGTACATGTCGAAGGCGGTGTTCGAGCCGCTCGCGAGCTCGTTCGCGATGGCGGCGAGCGACGCGGGCGCACCCGTGCCGCCGTGCTCGACGGGCGCCTTCAGCAGCTTGAGGCCGGCCGCGTAGAGCTTCTCCCACGCCTCCTTGAAGCCGTCCGGCGTTCGCACCTGGCCCTCCACCAGGCGGCAACCCTGCGCGTCGCCCACCGCGTTGAGCGGCCCGGTCACCTCCTGCGAGAACCGATACACCTCCTGCAGCGTCGCCCGCACCTCCTCCACGCCCCAGTCGGCGAACGGCTCCTGGCCGAGCAAGTCGGCGAGCCCGAACTGCTCGAAGAGGACGAAATCGAGCTCACGAAGATCGGCCTTGTATCGGTTGATGGCGGTGTGGCCCACGGCGGACTCCTTGTGACGGGGGCGGCGCGCGCGAGTGGGGGAGCGCCGCTACGATCGGGAATGTGGCCCGCGGGCTCCCGGCGCGCAATGGGGAATCTGACCGATCGGTAGACGAAATCCGACCGAGCGGTCTGTGTCTCCGGGCCCCCGCGAGGTCACGCGTCCGAGCGCGCGACCCCGGGGATTTCAAGAACGAAATCGGGGCCATAGGCGCTCGCTGGGGTCTGGAAGCCCGGCGGGGCGTCGCCGCCCGTCGCGCGCTGCGCGAGGCGGAGCGCGGCGAGCGCGGTGAACGTGTAGACCTCCGGGGTGCGGAGGGTGGCGGCCACGCGCTCGCCGCCCCGGGCGCGCGCCTCCCCCCACACGCGCCCGAAGCCGCGGGCCCTCGCGGCGTCGTCCGGCCCGCGGCCGCGGCGCTCGATCGCCGCGCGGAGCGGGCGCTTCACGAGCCCGCTGCCGAGGAGCCATGGCGCGCGCCCGACGAGGCGCAGCGCGAGCGCGGTCGCGTGGCCCGGCACCGCGGCGTACGTCGTCACGTTGGGGATCCGGGTGGAGCGGTAGGCGGTGGAGAGATCGCCCCACGGGATCGCGACGGAGGGCCGCGCCCGGCCGTCGCCGTAGTCGATGTCCCGCCGGATCGAGCCGAGGGGCACGCCGACCAGCCGCCCGCCGCGGCGCACGAGCGCGTCGCGGCCGAACCCCTCGAGGACGCTCAGCGCGGTGCCGTGCGAGACGTTCGTGAGGCCGAGGATCGCGAGCTCGAGCCAGTCGGCCTGGGGGAGGCGCCGGGCGAGGTGCGCGGCGAGGCAATCGCTCGGGACCACGTCGAAGCCCGAGCCGGGGAGGAGCATGACGCCTGCCGCGAGCGCCTCGGCGTCCCGCGCCGCGATGGCCTCGAAGACGTCGACCTCGCCCGTCACGTCGAGGTAGTGCGTGCGGGTCCGCAGACACGCGTCGACCATCGGGCGGGACGTGCCCGAGAACGGCCCTGCGCAGTGGAGCACCGCGGCGATCCCGTCGAGGCCGCGCTCGAGCGCCGCCGCGTCGTCGAGCGGGAACGCGCGGTGTTCCATGCCGTGGCGGCGCGCGACCTCCGCGACGGCGGCCGCGTTGCGGCCGGCGAGGACGAGCTCGACGCCCTGCTCGCGCGCGAGGCGCGCGGTGAGCTCGCCGGTGTAGCCGTTCGCGCCGTAGAGCAGGATTCCGTTCGCCATGTGGTTCTCCGAGGAGGGTGGAGCGGCGCCGAGCGAAGCACGCGCGTGGCGCGGTGGCGACGGAGAATTCTGGCCCGGGTGCGCGCGGGTCCTCCGGACAATTCGCCCGGCGACGATTGCGCGACGCGGTGACGGCGACTAGAAAGTTGGAAGCGCCACTTTCGGAGGTCACCATGAGACGGCTCGTCGGCACGATCGGGATGGTTCTGGGACTCGCGGGGGCCGCCTGCGGAGGCGGCGAGGACGGCGGCGGCGCGGCGGCCAGCGGCGGGGCGGGCGGCGCGAGCGGCGCGAGCGGCGCGAGCTCCGGCGGCGCGGCGGCGGGTGGCGCGAGCGGCGCGGCGACGGGTGGCGCGAGCGGCGCGGCGGGCGCGGGCGGCGCGGCGACGGGCGGCGCGGGCGGCGCGGGCGGCGGCGCAGGCGCGGGCGGCGGCCAGGCCGGCGCCGGCGCGGGTGGGGGCGGGGGGCTTCCGGAGACGCAGGCGTGCAGCGGCCAGTCGATGCTCCAGAGCCCGGAGGATCCGGCGGCGCGCGGGCCGTGGCCCGTCGGCTCTCGCCTGATCGACGTGGGCGGGCTCACCGCCGAGGTCTGGTACCCCGCGACGCCGGGCAGCGAGGCGGGGAAGGCAGAGGTCCGCTACGACCCCCGCGAGTGGCTCCCGGCGAGCGAGCAGAGCAAGATCCCCGACGCGGACAACCCGTACTTCTCCTGCGACGGGTGCTACCGCGACCTCCCGCTCGACACCGCCCACGGCCCGTACCCCGTCGTGATCTTCGTGCACGGGACGGGCGCGTTCCGCGCGCAGTCGATCGAGCCCGTCGTGCACTGGGCCAGTCGCGGCTTCGTCGTGCTCGCCGCGGATCACCCGGGCCTCTACCTGGGGGATCTGCTCAGCTTCCAGCTCCAGCAGAACCTCTCGGGGGACATCATCCAGCTCTTCGGAGGGCTCAATCCCCCGGCCGGGGATCTCGCCTTCCTCGCCGGGCGCCTCGACCTCGCCCACATGGGCATGAGCGGCCACTCGGCGGGGGGCGGGGCCATCGCGAACCAGGGGAGCCGTCCGGGGGTCCTGGTGCTGATGCCGCTCGCGGCGCGTGGCGTGGCGGCGGGCTCGTCCCTCGTCTCGACGCTGGTGATGGGCGGGATGTCGGACGGCGTCGCCCAGTACTCCGGCCAGGTGAGCGGCTACGACTCCTCGCCCACGAAGAAGCGCCTGGTCGGCATCACCGACGCCGGGCACCTCGCCTTCAGCAACCTCTGCGAATACAAGAACTCGCAGGGGAAGGATTTCGTCGAGGTCGCGCAGCAGTACCAGATCCAGAACGCGAACCTCGCCAGCTTCCTGTGGGACGGCTGCGATCCGACGGACACCCCGGAAGCCGAGTCGATGAACATCGTGCGCTTCGCGACCACCGCGGTGCTGGAGGAGACCCTCCTCTGCTACGACCGGGCGGCGGCGCTGGCCGGGATCGAGGCCCGGTACCCCCTCGTCGGCGAGTACCGCGAGGCCCTCTGATCCCCGAGGGGGGGCTCGGCGAGGCCGCCGGCGGGCAGCCGGGCCCCGGGCGCGCGCTCAGCTCGTCGGCGTGAAGATCCAGGGACCGCCGTTGGTGGCGCTCTCGCCGCGGCCCCAGGAGCCCTTGAGCTTCCCATCGGCCTGCTTGGTGAGCTTCGCCTTGCCGCTCGTGCCCGTCTCCGACCAGTCGCAGTCGAGCTCCATCTTGTCGACCACCTTGCAGTCGAGGGAGCCGCTCTTCCCCGCGTAGAGGCAGTTCACGTTCTTCTTCACCTGGGTGCAGTTCGCCTTGCCCCAGTTGGTCGTGTAGGCACCGGCGAACTTCTCGATCTCCTCGGCGGCCGGGGGCGGCGGAGGAGTCGCCGCCGCCGGCGGGGTGGGGCTCTCCGGGACGGGCGCGGGGGTCGGGTCGCTCTTCTTGCAGGCGAGGAGGGCGACGAGGAGAAGACCGAGCGTGGCGATCGAGTGGCGCATGAGGGGCTCCGAGCGGAAGCCGGATCGTCGCACCTTCCCGTCGCCCGCGTCAACGGAGGTGCGTCACGAACCAGCGGCCGTTCCACGTGATGGCCGTCGCCACGAGCAGCTCGCGCTCCCGGCCCCCCGCGGCCCAACGCACGAGCACGCGGCGCGCGCGGTAGTAGCCGACGCGGTTCTGCTCCCGCCCCGGCGGGATCCACTCCGGCGCCACGGCGTGGACGCGGAGGACCCGCGCGCCCGGGGCGTCGCGGCCGCCGTCGGTGGCCGCCTCCGCGAGGGCGGACACGTCCCGGCGGAACGTGTCGAGCAGCAGCCCGTGGTAGCGACCGGGCGCGCGCGCGGCCTTGAGCACCAGGAACGGCTCGAGCGGGAAGAAGCAGGGCTCGGCCGGGCTCGGATCCCGCGCGGTGAGCGCCTCGACCAGGAGTGCGGCCTTGCGCGCCAGATCGTCGGCGGCGTCGGGCGCCAGGCAGCGGTTCTCCGGGCAGCCGGGGTCGAGGATCGGGGACGGCGCCGCCAGCGAAGGGGCGGGCCCAGCCGAGGACGCACCGGCCACCGGCGGACCCGGCGCGGCCGGCCCCCGCGGCGCGGACGCCGACGCTGGCGCGCGCGCGGCGCCCGGCGTCGTCGCCCGCGCCCTCGCCGACGTGGCGATCCGCGCCGAGCCCGACGCGACCGGCGCGGCGTTCGCTGCGCGCGGCCGAGCCGGTTCGGCTGCGCGCTCGGCCGCCTCGGCGCCCGAGGTGCACCCCGCGGCGAGCGCGGCGAGCGCGGCCAGCGCGAGCCATCCGCAGGGCGCGGCCGCGGGGAGCCCGAGCACGGTCCGCGCCCGGGGCCGGGGATCGGCGGGGGGAGCTTGGGGCGCGCGCACCGCCCGAGGCTCACCTCAGGCCGGACGAAGCGGGCAACTTCCGGGGCGGCGCGCCGGATCGCCCGCGCGCCGGGCGGGCTCGCGTGAGGGCCCCGCGCGCCTTGACACGCGACCGGCCGTGCTCACGATTCGGCGCGCCCGCCCCTCGGACGCCGCGGGCGGCCCCACCCCATGACCGAGCATCGATTCGAAGCCGACGTGAGCCGGGTCCTCCGGCTCGTGGTCGAGTCCCTGTACTCCAACCGTGAGATCTTCCTCCGCGAGCTCATCTCGAACGCCGCGGACGCCCTCGACAAGCTGCGCTTCCGCGCGCTCTCCGAGCCCCACCTGTTGGCCGAGGGCGAGGCGCTCGCGCTCCGCCTCATCCCGGATCGCGACGCCGGCACGCTCACCATCGCCGACGACGGCGTCGGCATGACGGCGGAGGAGCTGGCGAAGAACCTCGGCACCATCGCGCACTCCGGCTCCCGCGAGCTCGTGGAGCGCCTCGGCGGCGCGGGGGACGCGAAGGCTCGCCTCGAGCTCATCGGGCAGTTCGGGGTCGGCTTCTACAGCGCGTTCCTCGTCGCGAGTCGCGTCGAGGTGACGAGCCGCGCCGCGGGCGAGGCGGGCGCGCACCGCTGGTCGTGCGAGGGTGGGGACACCTTCGTCGTCGAGCCGGCGGAGCGCGCCTCTCGCGGCACGAGCGTGGTCCTCACGTTGAAGCCGGAGCAGCGCGAGCTGCTCGAGCCGTGGCGCCTCCGAGAGCTCGTCCGCCAGTGGTCGGATTTCGTCCCGCACCCCATCGAGCTGGCCGTCACGCGCGAGGTCGGCGAGGGCGAGGAGAGGCGCCACGAGCTCGCCTTCGAGCGGGTCAACACCGCGAGCGCGCTCTGGCAGCGCCCGGCCCGCGAGGTCGAGCGCGAGCAGTACGTCGAGCTGTACAAGCACCTCACGCACGACTGGGAGGAGCCGCTCGCGTGGCGGCACTTCCACATCGAGGGCACGCAGATGTTCTCCGGCATCGTGTACGTGCCGCGCCGGCCGCCGGTCGATCTCTTCGCGCGGGAGACCCACCACGGCGTGCGCCTGCACGTCCGGCGTGTGCTGGTGCTCGAGAGCGCGGAGGAGCTCGTGCCGCGCTGGCTGCGCTTCGTGCGCGGCGTCGTCGACTCCGAGGACTTGCCGCTCAACGTCTCGCGGGAGCTCTTGCAGGACTCGCGGGCGGTCCGCGTGATCGAGAAGCAGCTCGTCGTGCAGACGCTCGATCTCTTGGACGAGCTCGCGCGCGATCGGCCGGACGACTACGCGCTGTTCTGGCGGGCGTTCGGGGCCGTGCTGAAGGAGGGCCTCCACTTCGCGCCGGAGCACCGGGAGCGGCTGGCGCGGCTCGCGCGCTTCCGCTCCACGCGGGGGGACGGGCTCGTCACGCTCGACGCGTACGTCGAGAAGATGCCGCTCGTGCAGCCGGCGATCTACTACGTGGTCGGCCCGACCGAGGCGGCGCTCGCCGCGAGCCCCCACCTGGAGGCGCTCCGCGAGCGAGGCTGGGAGGTGCTGCTGCTCACCGATCCCGTCGACACGTTCGCCGTCGCGGGCCTCCGAGAGCACGGCGGCAAGCCGCTGGCGGACGCCGCGGCGTCCGGCGTGAAGCTGCCGGAGTCGGAGGACGCCGAGGCCCACAAGGCGCGGGCGAGCGCGTCGGCGCCGTTGCTCGAGCGGATCCAGCGCGCCCTGGGCGAGCGCGTGAGCGCCGTGCGCGCCTCGGAGCGGCTCGTCGGATCGCCGGCGTGCCTCGTGCTCCCGGAGGGCGGCGTGGCGCCGCACGTGGAGCGCATGCTGCGCGCGTCGAGCGTCGAGCTCCCGCCGCAGCGTCGGGCGCTCGAGGTGAACCTCGAGCACCCGTGGCTGCAGCGGCTCCAGGCGCGGTTGGACGCCGGGGCCGACGCCGGCGAGCTGGACGCCAGCGTCCTGCTCCTCCACGAGCAGGCCCTCCTCGCGGAGGGCAGCCCGGTCGAGGATCCGGCCGCGCTCGCGCGCAAGCTGGCGGAGCTCGTCGCGGCGCAGGGCTGAGCGCCCGAGCGGCGGGCGAGCGGCCTCAGTCCAGGGCGGGCGCCAGCTCGAACCGCACGAGCGTCTCGCCGACGAGCTGGGCGTGCTCGATGTACGGGCCCTCGAGCGCCTCGCCGTTCACCGTCACCCGCCGTGGCACCAGGCCGGGTGACGGGGCGGGGGAGGACTCGATCACGAGCGCGCCGCCCGGCCGCTCGAGGACCACGCGCGGGTAGCGCGGCGCCGCGACGACGTACAGATCCGTGCCGGGCAGCGGGTAGAGGCCCAACGCCGCGAAGAGCAGCCACGTGCTCATCGTGCCGCCGTCGTCGTTGCCCGGGATGCCCTCCGGGCCATCGGTGTAGAGCGTGTCGAAGATCCAGTCGAGCCAACGGCGGCTCTCGCCGGGCTCCCCCCACGCGGCGAAGAACCACGGCGCGGAGAGATCGGGCTCGTTGCTCGGCCAGTAGAACCTGCGGACGCCGAGCATGGGCATCTCCTCGACGGAGAGCTCGAAGAATTCGCGCAGCCGCCCGAGCGCTGCCTCGCGGCCGCCGAGCGTCTGGCCGAGGCCGTCCGGATCGTGGGGGACCATCCAGAGGTAGTGCCAGGCGTCGCCCTCGACGTACGGGCCGCCCATCAGCTCCGGGCCGGCCCAGGCGGCGAACGTGCCGTCCGCGTGGCGCGCCCGGAAGAACCCCACCTCCGGATCCCAGTGATTCTTCCATGAGCTGCCGCGGGCGCCGAGGGCCGCGGCGTCCTCGGTGCGGCCGAGCCGGGTCGCCCACCGCGCGAGCGCGGCGTCGGCGACCGCGTACTCCTGGGTCTTCGACACCGAGTCGTCGCCCGCCTCGATCGGCACCCACCCGAGGCGCAGGTACTCGGGGAGGTCGCCGTCGCGCCCTCCGATCGGCCCCGGCGAGGGCCCGAAGGCCGCAACGCGCGAGAGCTCGTACGCCTCGGCTTCGTCGTCGAAGACGACGCCCTTCTGCGCCGACTCGGCGAGCACGATCTCGCCCGGGGAGCCGAGCATCGTGAGGGTGTCGCCGTGCGCGAGGGCCCACACGGGGACCGCGCCGCCCTCGCGCGCCATCGAGACCATCGTCGCGGCGAAATCCGCGTTGCGCGGATCCTGGGCGAGCAGCAGCCACGGGTGGAGCGTCCGGTAGGTGTCCCAGAGCGAGAGATCGCTGTACCGAGGGCGCGGCTGGGCGGCGATCTGACCGAGCGCGTCGCGCGCCCGGAGATCCACGTCGCTCGTGAGCGTGGGCATGAGGAGCGCGTGGTACATCGCGGCGCCGAGCATCCGCGCGTCGCGCTCGCTCGCGCCGTGCACCTGGAGGGCGCCGAGCGCCGCTCGCCACTTCGCCTCGGCGGCCGATCGCATGGCGTCGAAGTCGAAGCTCGGCGCCTCGGCCTCCAGGTTCGCGCGCGCGCCCTCGGCGTCGACCAGGCTCACCGCGACGCGCATCGTCACGGTGGTGGTGCCCGCCGGCCACTCCAGCCAGGCGCCGATCGGGGAGCCCGTCGCGCTGGCGCCGCCCGGGGCGAGGCCCGCCGCGTCGAACGTCCCAACGGCGCTCGGGGGGAGGTCGAACGCCGCCTCGGCCCATACCTGGAAGCCGCCGAAGCGCCCGCTCATCGCGCCGATGTTGTGCACGCGCGCCGACAGCTTCCCCGCGGTGGGATCGAGCGCCACGTCCGCGCTCTCGATGTGACCGTCGGTGAGGGTGTGGGCGAGGTCGACCACCAGTGCCGGCGATACGCCATCCGGGTAGGTGAACCGGAAGACCGCGGCGTGCTCGCTCGAGGTGATCTCGCTCTGGATCCCCGACTCGACGCGGACCGAGTAATACCCCGGGCGCGTCACCTCGGACGCTCGGTCGAGGCGGCTCATGTAGCCGGCCTGCTCGCGCTTCTCCGCTGTCATCGAGTCGATCGGCATGAAGCCGACGACGCCGTAGTCGGGCACGCCCGTCCCGTGGAAGTGGAGCAGGCTGAAGCCGCCGAGCCACTCGTCCTCCGCGTAGTAGCCGGAGCAGTGGTAGAAGCTGGGCGCCCCGGTGCCGCTGCGCGTGTCCGGGCCGGGGTGGATGAGCGCGAACGGCACCGCCGGCCCGGGGTAGGCCGACCCCACCCCGAACCCGACCCCGCCCGTGCCGATCCGCAGATCGGCCGCCTCGAAGAGATCGGGCGCGGGAGGGGGAGGCGGCGTCGAGCTCGCCTGCCGCGCCTCCTCGCCGCACGCGACCGCGCCGAGCACCGCGCCGAGGACCGTCAGGAGCGCGAGGCGTCTCACGTCGCCAACCTAGCGCCCCGCCGGGGGCGGCTCAAGGGGCACTCTGCTCCAGGAAGTCGCGGAGCACGCCGGCGACCTCACCGGGGCGATGCCGCTGCATCATGTGCCCCGCGCCCTCGATCCGTGCCCGACGGACGACGCGGAAGCAGGCGAGCCTCCGCTCCACCTCGGCCTCCATCGCGAGCAGCGGCGACTCGCTGCCGTCCACGTGGAGCACGGGGCACTCGATCCCGGCCCACAGCTCGCGGGCGGCCTCGAACCGGAACGGGTACGGCGCCCGCGTGAGGTGGATCGGATCGTGGCGGAACACCACGCCGCCCTCCACGCAGGCCGTCGACTTCCGTGCGAGGTCCAGGGCGAGCGCGGCGTCGAGCAGCGGATCGGCGTCGCGCATGCGCTCGGCCGCCGCCTCGACGGTCGGATAGAGCTTCGGGGGGCGCTCGCGCATCCGCTGCCAGCCCGCCATCCAGGTGCGGAGGCGGTCGCCGAGCGGGCCGTCGTCTTCGGGGGGCCCGAGCCCCTCGAGCAGCGCCAGCCGGCGGAACCGATCCGGGAACGCCCCGGCCAGATACGAGCAGACCGAGCCACCCATCGAGTGCCCCACGAGCGACACCTGGTCGCGCCCGAGCCGCTCCACGAGGCTCGCGAGATCCGCCACGTAGTCCATGAAGTGGTAGTACCCGCCCGTCCCGACGCGGTCGCTCTCGCCGTGGCCCCGCAGGTCGGGCGCCACGACGTGGAGGCCATCGCCGAGCCCCGCCGAGACCGTCGCCTCCCAGCCCCACGCGAGATCGAGGAAGCCGTGCACGAGCACGACGGTGTGCGCGCGGCTCGCGTCCTCCGCGCCCCACTCGAGGACGTTCAGGGAGAGGCCGGTGGCGACGGGATGGCGCGAGGCGCGGGGAGGGAGCATGGTCGGGCGCCGGCCCTCCTAGTGCAGGCGGCGCCCGGGCGCTCGCTCCCCGCGGGGCCCCGGCCGGCCGCGAGCCGGGCAGCCCCCCGCGGCGGCGGCTCCGGCGCGGCCCCGGTCGCCGCGGCGTTTGACCGGGCGGGACCGTTGCGCTAGCCCCTGCGACCCCTCGTGGCTCGAGGGCGCGCTCTCGCTCGCCCGCGCCACGCCTCCACGGGCTCCCGGCACGTCCGAGGGCGCCTCGAATCCCATCCACCCCGCTCCACTTCCTCCTACCCCATGAACGAAACCCTCTCGTCCCCGCAGCCCGCCCCCTCCGCCGACAGCTTCGCGGCCCTCTTCGAGGCGACCGATCCTGCGGCCAACGTCGAGCTCGGTGGCGAGGGCAAGATCGTGGTCGGCGTCATCGTCGCCGTGCACCGCGAGCAGGTGGTCGTCGACATCGGCGGCAAGAGCGAGGGCACCATCCAGCTCGACGAGTTCCGCGACGCCCAGGGCGAGGCGCACGTCCGCCCCGGGGACCGCGTCGACGTATACATCGAGAGCCGCGAGAGCGACGACGGCCTCATCTCCCTCTCCAAGGAGAAGGCCGACAAGATGAAGGTGTGGGACGAGATCTCCGCCGCGTGCGAGCGCGACGAGATCATCGAGGGCACCATCACCCAGCGTGTGAAGGGCGGCCTCTCGGTCACGATCCGCGGCGGCGTGAAGGCCTTCCTCCCGGGCTCACAGGTGGATCTGCGGCCGATCCGCAACCTCGAGAAGCTCATCGGGCAGACCTACGAGTTCAAGGTCATCAAGTTCAACAAGAAGCGCGGCAACATCGTCCTCAGCCGGCGCGTGCTCCTCGAGAAGGAGCGCGACCAGATGAAGGCGAACACGCTGAAGACGCTGGAGGAGGGGCAGGTCCTCACCGGCGTCATCAAGAACCTCACGGAGTACGGCGCGTTCGTCGACCTCGGTGGCATCGACGGCCTGCTCCACATCACGGACATGTCGTGGGGCCGCGTGAACCACCCGAGCGAGGTGTTCCAGGTCGGCGACGAGGTCACCGTCAAGGTCCTCAAGTACAACCCGGAGACCGAGCGCGTCAGCCTGGGCCTCAAGCAGACGCAGGAGGATCCGTGGGGGCACGTCGAGGAGGCGTACCCGATCGGCAAGCGCGTCCGCGGCAAGGTGATGAGCATCGCCGACTACGGCGCGTTCATCGAGCTCGAGAACGGCGTCGAGGGCCTCGTCCACGTGAGCGAGATGAGCTGGACGAAGAAGATCAAGCACCCGTCGAAGTTCCTGGAGGTCGGCCAGGAGGTGGAGTGCCAGGTCCTCGAGGTCGACTCACGGGCGAAGCGCATCTCCCTCGGCATGAAGCAGCTCGAGCCCGATCCGTGGTCGCTCTTCACCGACAAGTACAAGCCCGGCGACAAGGTGCAGGGCAAGGTCCGCTCGCTGACGGACTACGGTGTCTTCGTCGGCATCGAGGACGGCGTCGACGGTATGGTCCACAAGACGGACATCTCGTGGACGGTGAAGGTCAACAACCCGGCGGACTTCTACTCGAAGAACGACGACGTCGAGGCCATCATCCTCAGCATCAACCACGACGAGAAGAAGGTCAGCCTGGGCGTGAAGCAGCTCTGGGACGACCCGTGGGGCTCCGTCCTCGACAAGTACCGCCCGGGCACCGTCCTCGAGGGGGTCACGATCCTCAGCACGCCCGAGTACGGCGCGTTCGCGCGCATCGCCGAGGGGGTCGAGGCGGTCATCCCGTCCAACGAGATCCCGGGAGACGCGGCGCTCCGCGTGGGCGACACGGTGAAGGCCGAGGTCGCGAACGTGGACACGATGGACCGGCGCATCACGCTGTCCCTGCGGAACGTCGGCGGCTCGCCCCAGGCGGAGCGCGCCGCGGTCATGCAGCGCGAGGCGTCCTCCCGCAGCACGACCCTCGGCGACCTCATGAAGGCGCAGCTCGGCGACAAGCTCCAGGAGCTCGCCAACAAGGCGTCCGAGGAGAGCTGAGCCCGGCGCGCGTCACGCAGCCGTCGCGGGCGCCCCGGCGCGCTCGCGACGAGCCCGCGAGGTGAGGCGTCGCGCGCGGGTTCGATCCCGCCGGGCTCACGCGCGCGTCCGTGGTAGGTTGAGCGCGCGATGAACGAGGAGGCCACCGAGCCCGGCGGCTGGACCCGAGCCCGCGTGGTCTTCCTGGCGCTGAGCGCGCTGGGGCTCGTCGCGCTGCTCGTCTGGGCGGCGGACGTGCTGCTCCCGTTCATCGTCGCGCTGATCGTCGCGTACGTGCTCACGCCGCTCGTTGCCGCGTGCGAGCGCGCGCGAGTGCCGCGGTCGGCGGCGATCCTGCTGGTCTACGTCGTGACGCTCGGGGGGACGTACCTGATCGGCGCGGCGATCGTGCCGCGCCTCGTCCACGAGGTCGTGGCGTTCAGCCGTGAGGCGCCGGCGATGGCCCGCGCCGCGGGCGAGCAGTGGGGGCCGCGGATCGAGGGGTGGGTGCAGGGGGTGATGGCGCGCCCGGAGTCGCACGAGGCGCCGCCCGGGCCGCCGCCGCCCGCGTTCGAGGTGGTGCAGCGCGCGGACGGCTCGCTCGCGGTCGACGTGAAGGGCGGCGTCCGGGTCGTGCCGGACGGTGAGGGCGGCTACACGATCACGCCCGCTGCGGAGGAGCGCGCCGGCTTCAGCCTGGCGAAGGTCCTGTCCGAGGGGATGGACTCGGCGCTGAGCTACGCGAGGCACAACGCCCTGGTGCTGCTCCGGGTGGGGCAGGCGATCGTGAGCGGGCTCTCGCGCGCGATCTTCCTCACCTTCATGACGCTCATGGTCGCCGGGTACCTCATGTACACGCGGGACGACGTGCTCGCGTTCCTGCGCTCGCTGCCACCCCCCGCGTCGCGGCCCGGCTTCGAGCGGCTGCTCGCGCGCATGGATCGTGGGCTCTCCGGGGTGGTGCGCGGGCAGCTCCTCATCTGCCTGGTGAACGGCGTGCTCACCGCGATCGGCCTCTGGCTGTTCGAGGTGCGCTACTGGCCCATCCTCTCGCTGATCGCAGGGCTGATGAGCCTCATCCCGATCTTCGGCGCCATCCTGAGCACCGTCCCCTGCGTCCTCATCGCGCTCACCCAGAGCTTCTGGACGGCGCTGTGGGTGCTGCTGTGGATCCTCGGTATCCACCAGATCGAGGCGAACTTCTTGAACCCGAAGATCATCGGTGACGCCGCCAAGATCCACCCGGTGCTCGTCGTCTTCTCGCTGTTCGTCGGCGAGCACTACTACGGGCTCTGGGGCGCGCTGTTTGCGGTGCCGGCGATGTCGCTCGTGCTCAGCGTGTTCCACCACTTCCGCTACGCCTCGATGCCGGACGCGCCGATGGACAGCCTGCTGCCGCTGTCCGGGCGCAGGCGCTGAGTCGCGCGGCGCCCCCGGGGCCAGCGACGCGGGCGTCGAGACCTGGGCTCGTCGTTGACCAGCCGGCGCCGGTGGGCTAGGCCGCGCGCGGCGTGACGCAACCTCGATCGGGCGGCAAGGCGAAGCAGAAGGCGCTCTCGGAGCCGCTGCGGATGAAGGCGCCAGAGGTGCCGGACCCGCTCGCGCCGGAGCAACTGAAGAAGCTGGTCCCACGGCTCGGGATCCCGCTCGCGGCGGTCTGGGTGCTCGGCGGGCTGATCGCGGCGGTGACCCACTCCGGCTGGGCGACGGGCTTCGCGCTCGGGATCCCGGCGGTCGTAACGGCGCTGCTCGTCGGCGTCGTGGTGTGGGCGGTCCGGCAGGCGAGGAAGGCTCGCGGCGTGGCGAGCTTGCTCCGCAACGTGGAGACGGCCGAGGACCGCAAGGCGGCCTTGGCCGAGCTGGAGGCAGGCTACGCGAAGAACGACCCCGCGGCCGTGTTCGCGCGGGCACAGCTCGAGATGCAGGAGGACCCGCGCAAGGCCCTCGGGACGCTGGAGCGCATCGATCTCTCGAAGGTGATGGCGACCGTGGCCGACGAGGCGCGGGGCCAGCGCGCGATGATCCACCTGGTGCTCGGCGAGGTCGCCCGGGCCCGGGAGCTGGTGGAGGGGATCCAGCTCGATCGGCACCAGGAGGCGCGGACGCGCGCCATGCTCGCCGCGGTCGTCGCAGAGGCCTGGGCGCGGGGCGGGCACGCGCGCCGCGCCAAGGAGACGCTCGATCTCTTCGACGCGGAGGACTCCACCTACGAGGCGCTCCGGCCCCAGCTCTATCGGGCTCGCGCCTACGCCTGCGTCCAGGTGGGAGACGAGAAGGGGATGCGCAAGGCGCTGCGCCGCATGCTCGAGATCGACGCCCGTCTGCTCGGCCCTTTCCTGCAGCCGAAGACGCACCCGCTCCTCGCCAAGGAGGCGCGGAAGCTCATCGAGCGGAGCGGCGTCGTCCCGCGCAAGATGGTCGTGCAACGGCGCTGAGCGCCGCTCAGCAGATCTCGACCAGGATGGCGGTGATGTTGTCGCGGCCGCCGCGGTCGTTCGCCAGGTCGATGAAGGCGCGGACCGCAGCGTCACCGCCGGGGGCCGCGACGACGGGGATCTCCTCCTCCCTCAGGTAGCCGTAGAGGCCGTCCGAGCAGAGCAGGTAGAGATCCCCGAGCTCGAGCTCGAAGACGGTGGTGTCCACCTGGACGTAGTCGCGGTTGCCTACCGCGCGCGTGATCACGTTCTTGTGGCGGGAGCGCTGGGCCTCCTCCTCGGTGATCAGGCCCTGCTCGAGCTGCCAGGCGATGAGCGTGTGGTCCTTGGTGAGCTGCGAGACGCTGGTGCTGCGGACACGATAGATCCGGCTGTCCCCCACCTGTGCGGTGACCGCGTAGTCCCCGAAGCTCATCATCGCGGAGATGGTCGTGCCCATCCCCGCCTTGCCGCGGTCGAGCTCCGACATCGCGAACACCATGTACGTGGCGGCCTGCACCGCGCCCTCGAGGAGGCGCGCCGCGGCGCGCGCCTTCTCCTCGCTGAACGCGCCGGTGAGGTCGAGCGTCTTCCTCCCGCGCTTCACCATGCCGAACACGGTGTCGACCGCCTCCTGGCTCGCGACCTCTCCGGCCGCGTGGCCCCCCATGCCGTCGGCGACGACCCAGAGCCCGAGCTCGTCGTCCCGCAGGAAGGCGTCCTCGTTCACCTTGCGCTTCCTCCCCACGTCGGAGAGCGCGTAGGACTGGAGGCGCAGGGTGTCGTCCGCCATCGGATCCGACCAAGATAGGGGATCGCCTGCGGCCAGGGAAGGACGAATCGAGGCGCCCCGACCCGGCACTTGCGGGACGGCCCCCGTGCCAATACCGTCCCACGGCGTGGGCGCCACGGCCGCCAGCTTCGAGGTGCGCTCGCAGTCGCCGGCCGAGGTCGCCGCCGAGGTCGGCCGCGCCGTGTCGAGCCTCGGCCGGGCGGCTGGGGCGGTCGTCTTCGTGAGCGGCAGCCTGACCGAGCAGGTCCCCGCGATCGGGCACGAGCTCGGTCGCCTCGCGCTCGGCGTCCCGCTCGTCGTGGCGTCGGGCGCCGGGGTGGTGAGCGAGCGCGGTGAGCTCGAGGCGCAGGCCGCGGCGACCGGCATCGTGTGGTCCGGCGCGCCGGCCGAGGGGATCGCGCTCCGCGGCGCCGACGCCCCGGAGGTGGGCGAGGCGCTCGGGCTCGCGCTCTCGGACCGGCTGGGGTCGCGCCCCGCGCCCGCGCTGCTCCTCGCGCACCCGGGCACCTTCGGCCCCGAGTCGCTCCACCCGCTCGATGGCCTGCAGGGCGCGCGCGGCCTGCTCGGCGCCGGGACGGTAGGGCGCCACCCGCCGGTCGTCGTCCACCCCGGCGGGGAGCCCGAGCCGGCGGAGGCGGCGCTGCTCGTGCTCCGCGGGGTGCCGCTGCCGGCGGTCGCGGCCTCGCCCGCGTGCCGGCTGCTCTGCCCGCTCGCGCCCGTGACGGGCCTGCGCGGCTCGCTCGTCACCGAGATCGGCGGGCGGCCCGTCCTCGAGGTGTTGGGCGAGGTGGGGCAGGCGGTCGAGGACGAGTCGCTGGTCCTGGTCGCGCTCGGCGAGGAGCCCGGCGCGGGCGGCGACGAGCGCCCCGGGCTGGTGATCCGCGCGGCCCGCGGCCTCGACCCGGTGCGCGGCGGGGTGCTGCTCGACGACGACGTGCGGCTCGGCCTGCGCCTCGCGTTCGCGGTGCGCGACTCCGCCGCGGCGCGCGCCGACCTCGAGAGCGCGGTGCGCCGGGTCGTCCGCGCCAGCGCCGGCGCGCACCCGCGCTTCCTGCTCTACCTGAGCTGCGGCGCGCGCGGCGCCGGCCTGCACGGGCAGCCCGACGTGGAGCTCCGCATCCTGAGGTCCAAGCTCGGCGAGGTCCCGATCGCGGGGCTCGCGTCGTCGTTCGAGATCGCGCCCTTCGAGGGCCGGCCCGCGCTCCACTTCTACGCGGGGGTCGTCGCGCTGTTCGGGGCGCCGAGCTGAGGCGGAGGGCGAATGGCGACCACGGTGAAGCTCTCGACCCAGCGCGCGCGCCGCTTCGGCGGCGCCGACGCCGTGCTCGCGGCCATCGTCATCTCGATCGTCGCGATGATGATCGTGCCGCTGCCGACCTGGCTGCTGGATCTGCTGCTCGCCTCGAACCTCGCGTTCTCCGTGGCGCTCTTGCTCGCCGTGCTCTACGTCGGCGAGGCGCTCCAGATCGCGGCCTTCCCGACCGTGCTCCTGCTGACGACCCTGGTCCGCCTCGCGCTCAACGTCTCCAGCACGCGCCTGATCCTCCTGCAGGCCGACGCCGGCCACGTGATCCAAGCCTTCGGCGGCTTCGTCGTTCGGGGCAACTACGTAGTCGGCGCCGTCATCTTCCTCATCCTGACGATCATCCAGTTCGTCGTGATCGCGAAGGGGAGCGAGCGCGTCGCGGAGGTCGGGGCGCGCTTCACGCTCGACGCGATGCCCGGCAAGCAGATGGCCATCGACGCCGAGCTCCGCGCCGGCTCGATCGACGCCACCGAGGCGCGCCGCCGCCGCCGGCAGCTCGGCCGCGAGAGCCAGTTCTATGGCGCGATGGACGGCGCGATGAAATTCGTGAAGGGCGACGTGATCGCGTCGGTGCTCATCACGATCATCAACATCCTCGCGGGGCTCGCCATCGGCGTCTCGCAGCGCGGGATGGACGCGACCGCGGCGCTCAAGCGGTACGGGCTCCTCACCATCGGAGACGGCCTGGTGAGCCAGATCCCGGCGCTGGTGCTGGCGACGGCCGCCGGCATCCTGGTGACGCGCGTCGCCTCCGAGGAGCAGGGGAGCGCGCTCGGCGACGAGCTCGCCGCGCAGCTCCTCGGTGTCCCGCGGGCGCTCCGCGTCGCCGGGGGCTTCGTGCTGCTGCTCGCCGTGGTACCCGGGCTGCCGGCGCTGCCCTTCCTGGCGATCGGCGGCCTGCTCCTGGTGGTCTCGCGGGCGCGGGCGGCCTCCCTCGGGCGCGCATCCGTCGAGGCGGCGCTCCGCCCGGCGGTGCTCAAGCCGGGCGAGCCGGCGGCGGCGCAGTTCGTGCCGGTCGTGGTCCCGTGGGCGTTTCAGGTGGGGTCCGAGCTGGCGTCGCTGCTCGACGACGAGTCGCGCGGAGGCAACGTGCGGCCCGGGATCCGTTCGGCCGCGGCGGCGGTGCGGGAGCTCACCTTCCGCGAGCTCGGCGTGCCGCTCCCCCCGGGCCGTGTCGAGGTGGATCCCGCGCTGGGGCCGCGCGTCGCGCTCCTCTGCCTGCGCGAGATCCCGGCGCGGTCCTTCGAGCTCGCGGAGGTGCCGGACGCCGACGTCGCGAGCGTCCTCGTGGACGGCGCGCTGCCGGTGATCCGCCAGCGCGCGGCGGACTACCTCGGGCTCGGGGAGACTCAGGCGCTCCTCGATCAGCTCGAGCAGGTGTCGCCGGCCGTGGTGAGGCAGGTCGTCCCCAAGCCGGTCACCGTCCCGCTCCTGGCGGACGTGATGCGCCGGCTGGTGGAGGAGCGCGTCAGCGTCCGGGATCTGCGCGCGGTGTTGGAGGCGCTCGCGGTGTTCGCGCCTTCGGAGAAGGAGCCGCTCCACCTGACGGAGCTCGTCCGCTCGCAGCTCCGGCGCGCGCTCACCCACGATCTCACCGAGGGGCGCGCCGAGCTGCCCGTGCTGCTGCTCGACCACCACATCGAGGAGGCCGTGCGCGGCGCGATCCAGCGCACGGCGTCGGGGAGCTTCCTCACGCTCGCGCCCGCCGCCGCGCGCGACATCGTGCGCGCCATCCGCCGCGCGCTCGCCGACGCGCCGGCGACCGACGTGCCCCCGGTGCTGCTCGCCCAGCCCGACGTCCGCCGCTTCGTGCGCAAGCTCGTCGAGGTCGAGCTCCCGGAGCTGCGCGTCGTCTCCTACGCGGAGCTGCTGCCCGAGGTGGCCGTGAAGCCCGTCGGGCGCGCGACGCTGGCCGCGACCGCGTGAGGCCCGCGCCGGTGCGCGGGCGGGGCGCCAGGATCTTGGCCCGGCGGCCCGCCCTCCCGTACCAGCCAGAGGACCCGGCAGCCGGCTCGGCCAGGTGAGGCCGCCCGCGCGCCGGTCCCGGTGACGGATCCATGACCAGAAGTCCCGCGTTCGCGAGCAGGCGTGTCGGTGTGGTGATGGGTGGCAGCTCGAGCGAGCGGGAGGTGTCGCTCCGCTCCGGCGAGGCCGTGGCGCAGGCGCTGGAGGAGGTGGGGCACGACGTGGTCCGCCTGGCGCTGGCGGACTTCTCTGATCTCGCGCAGCGCGTCACCACCGCGCGCATCGACGCCGCGTTCCTCGCGCTCCACGGCCGCGGCGGCGAGGACGGCTGCGTGCAGGGCGTGCTCGAGCTGCTCGGCATCCCCTACACCGGGTCGGGGGTCCTCGCGAGCGCCCTGGCGATGGACAAGGCGAAGGCCAAGGAGCTGTTCCGCCTGCACAACGTCCCGACGCCGCCGTACTACGTCGCCCGCGCCACGGATCTCGGGGACCTTGCCGAGCTGCACGGCAGCTTCGGCTACCCCGTCTTCGTGAAGCCGCGACGCGAAGGCTCGAGCTTCGGCATCTCGCGCGCGGACGACTTCGCCGCGTTGGAGCAGGCCGTCGAGCACGCGCTCGAGTACGACAGCGAGGCGCTCGTCGAGCGATACGTGGCGGGGCGCGAGGTCACGGTGGGGCTCCTCGACGGGCGCCTGCTCGGTGCGCTGGAGGTGGCGCCGAAGAGCGGCGTCTACGACCACGAGGCGAAGTACACCCCCGGCATGACAGAGTACTTCCTCCCCGCGCGGCTCCCGGCCGTCCGCCTGCAGGGGGTGCTCCACCTCGCCGAGCGAGCCGCTCAGGCGATCGGCGCGCGGGGCGCGGTGCGCGTGGACCTCATCGTCACCGAGGGCCGCAACGAGTACGTCCTCGAGGTGAACACGCTGCCCGGGATGACGCAGACGAGCCTCCTCCCGAAGATCGCCGCCGCGGCCGGCTTCGGCTTCCGCGATCTGTGCCAGGCGATCCTCGCCGCGGCGACCGTGGAGGCGCCGCGCGCCGTGCGGACCTCGGGCGTCGCGCCGGCCTCCGTGCGCCCCGCGGAGCCCGTCCGTCGCGCGGGCTGAGCGCGCGCGGCCAGCGGGCGGGGGCGGTCGCTCGAGCCGGGCTGCGCCGGTCGCTCAGGGCGCCGGGGGATCGGCGGGGCTCGCCGACGTCGCCGCCTCGGGCGCGGCGGCCGGCGCCTCCTCGCCGGACCCGCCGGCCTCCCCCCCGCAGCGCTCCCGCGCCTCGCGGTTGTGCTTCTCGACCAGCGCGTTCACCTGGCCGAGGTCGTCGCGCCCGGGCAAGAACGCATACCGGTACGACTGCGCCTCGGCGCGCTCGCCGAGCGCCGGCGTCAGCACGATGCCGGTGATGCCGAGCGCGAAGCCGAGCCCCACGATCCCGGCGCCGATCCCCACGCGATCGGTGGCCTCCGTCTTCTCGTCCGTCGTGCCGTCCGCGCGCGGGACACGCTTCGTCTCGAAGCCGTCCACGAACAGATACGAGCCGATGCCGATGGCGATGAGCCCCGCCGTGCCGAGCCCCGCGGCGATCCAGCTGTCCCGATCGTAGTCGCTCACGCCCTCGCGGTGCGGCGCGAGCAGCGGCGTGAAGCCGAGCTCCTCCTCGAGCGCGAGCACGTCCTCCGGGTGACGACCGCCCACGCGATACAGCCCGACGCCGTCGTCTCGGTGCTGGGCGGTGCGCGAGCCCTTCGGGACGTACTCCGTGCGCGTGCGCCCGATGACGAGCCACGTCCGCTTCTCGCAGCCGTCGCGCGCCGGGCCGGCCGGAGTCGGGATTTCGCCGTCGAGCCGCGCGACGGTGGAGGCGCAGCCGAGCGCGGAGACCGCAACGACGAACGCGAGGTGCCGCATGCGCGCCCTCGGATATCACGGGCGGAGGCCGAAGTCGCCCGGGCTCCGGCGTCACGGCGGGCCGAGGCCCGTTGCGTCGTGGCGGGGGCGCGCCTACGGAGGCGCGCCATGTCGGATCCCGCGCTCGCCGCCGCCGAGCTGACGGACGAGCGCGGGCGCCTCGAGCCTACCCCGATCGGTCCGATCCTCGGGCGGCGCGATCTCGGCGGCTACCGCGGCATGCACGAGCTGCTCGGCGCGCTCGCGGAGCCGGTGGCGCGCGGCGCGCGGGTGCGCCTCGTCGGGCGGAGCGCGCGGGGGCTCCGCCTGTTCGGGTTCGAGGTGGGGCCGCCAGAGGCGACCGACGTGACGGTCGTCGTCGCCGGCCTCCACCCCATCGAGTGGATCGGCGTCGAGACGGCGATGACGCTCCTCGAGGCGCTCGCCGAGCGTCCGCCCCCCGACCGGCGAGTGTTCGTCGTCCCGATCGCCAACCCCGACGGCTTCGCCGAGGTCGAGGCCAACCTGCGCGCCGGCAGGCGACGCTTCGTGCGGCACAACGCCCGGGGCGTCGATCTCAACCGGAACTTCCCGAGCTTCTGGGGCTGGCCGAGCCTGGCGCGCCTGCTCCTCGGGCCCGTGTTCGCGCGAGGGAAGGCGGCCGCGAGCGAGCCCGAGGTGCGCGCGCTGGTGGACACCCTCGTGGCGCTCCCGATCGACCGCGCGCTCTCGCTCCACAGCTTCGGCGGGGCGGTGCTCCACCCGTACGGCGCGCGCCTCGCGCGGCCCGGGCGCCTCGCGGAGCTCGAGGAGCACGCCGGCGAGATCGCGCGCGCCTCCGACCCGCGCCGCCCCTACCGCGTCGCGCAGTCGTCGCGGTGGGTGCCCGGGTTCACCGCCACGGGCATGGAGATCGACTGGTTCTACGATCACCACGGCGCGCTCGCCCTGCTGGTCGAGTGCTCGCGGGGCGGCCTCGCCGGGCGTCCCTGGGGTGACTTGGCCCGCGCGGCGAGCGAGCCGTTCGCGTGGTTCAACCCGCGCGAGCCGGCGCCCGTCGCGACCGCCATCGCGGCCGCGTGCCTGCCCTTCGTCCGGGGGGTGGGCGGGCCGGAGTGAGCGTTTGTTCGGAGCGGCCCCGTGAGCTACGGTGCGCGCCCTCCCAGGTCCCCATCGTCTAGTCCGGCCCAGGACACGGCCCTTTCAAGGCTGTAACACGGGTTCGAATCCCGTTGGGGACGCCGCGTAGCCGAGCGCGCTCGCGGGCCGCGCGACGCGCCGGCCCGCGAGCGCGCTCGCGCCGCGCGGGGGAGTGACGCGCGCGGGCGGCGGCCCCACGATCCGCCCGTGAACGATCCCACTCGTAGACAGGTCGTGGCTGGCGCGCTCTCGGCCGTGGCGGCGGCGGCGTGCGAGCCGGGCGGGGCCTCGCGTGACGAGGCGCGGCCGGCCATCGATCCCATCCTCGGCGTCGAGCCGCTCGGCGCGCCGCCTTGGCGGACCGCGGATCCCTTCCTGTTCTGCGTCCACCACGACGACGACTACCCCGCTGGGGATGCCAGGTTCGGGCCGGTCGGGTCGCTCGCGGGGCGCGACCTCGGGCAGGACTTCGCCGGCAAGGACGGCTGGCGCATGTACCACGGGCGCGTCGTCCCCGGCTTCCCGCAGCACCCGCACCGCGGCTTCGAGACGGTGACGGTCGTCCGGCGCGGGCTCCTCGACCACGCCGACTCGCTCGGCGCGGCGGCCAGGTACGGCCGTGGCGACGTGCAGTGGCTCACGGCCGGCGCCGGCATCCAGCACGCAGAGATGTTCCCGCTGCTGCGGCGGGCCGAGCGCAACCCGGTGGAGCTCTTCCAGCTCTGGCTCAACCTGCCGGCGTCGAGGAAGCTCGCTGCGCCGAGCTTCTCCATGCTGTGGGCGCCCACGATCCCGCGGTACACCGCGCCGGGGGTCGAGGTCACCGTGGTAGCGGGGGTGCTCGGCACGGCGACGCCGCCCGCGCCGCCGCCGGACTCGTGGGCGGCGCGGCCGGGCAACGACGTGCAAATCTGGACGATCCAGCTCGCGCCCGGCGCGCGCTGGGAGCTGCCGGCGCGCCCAGGGACGAACCGCGCGCTCTATTTCTTCGCCGGGCGGGAGCTCCGCGTCGGGCAGAGAGCGGTCGGCGTCGGGCACCGGATCACGCTGCGGGACGGCGCCGTGCCGCTCGTCAACGGCGACGCGGAGGCCGAGCTGCTGCTGCTCGGCGGGCGGCCGATCGGCGAGCCGGTCGCGCAGCACGGGCCGTTCGTCATGAACACGCGAGAGGAGCTCGCGCGGGCGTACGCCGACTTCCGGGCGACGGGGTTCGGAGGGTGGCCGTGGGATCGGGAGGATCCGGTGCACGGCGGGGAGGACGAGCGGTTCGCGAGGTATCCGGACGGGAGGGTCGCGAGGCCGGGGTGAGGGGGGCGAGTGCGGGAGTGAGTGCGAGGGCGGGGGAGAGGGCGAGGGCGGGGGCGAGGGCGAGAGCGGGGGCGGGAGCGGGAGCGAGAGCGAGAGCCAGAGCGAGAGCGAGTGCGGGAGCGAGAGCGAGAGCGAGTGCGGGAGCGAGAGCGAGTGCGGGAGCGGGGGCGGGAGCGGGAGCGGGAGCGGGAGCGGGAGCGGGAGCGGGAGCGGGAGCGGGAGCGGGAGCGG
>JADLEQ010000010.1 GCA_020846005.1 Polyangiaceae bacterium | reverse complement strand
TCCGCTCCGGCGGTCGCTGGATGCTGCGCCTGGCGCCGCGGCGGCTGCTCAATTGACACCCTCACAATCGAGTTCGAGCGTGGGGGAAAGGGGGCGGTGTATGCAGAATTCAACTGGCCACCATCAAGCCGTCCCCGCAGGCGCCACGCAGGGCTCCAAACGGCCACCTCCGCGTTGCACGGCGGGGCTGAGCGAAATCGAGGCTGAATGATCAGATATGCACCCAGATCGGACTGCTCGACTACACGCAGTACCGGCCCTGCACCCACGCTGAGGAGGAGCTCGCGATCTGGGCCGTCGTCATGTGCCCCGCGGACGCCGGCACCGACTGACGTGTCGCGCCCGCCGCGGCCGCGCGCGGCCCAGCGCCGGGCAGCTCACGGTGAGCGCCCGCGCGCGGCGAGCCGGCCGAGGGTGATGGCGTCGAGGATCTGCGCCGCGTGATCGTCGGGCCCACGCGTCGCGCGGCGGATGGACCCCTACGCCGCGCTCCAGAGCTCGCTCACCTGGGGGATCGGGGATCACGGTGCCCGGCGGGAACGGGACGGCGCGCCGCGAGTCGAGGTGTTCGATGCTCCGGCGTGCCGCAGCCCGCGCCGCGTGGAGACGTCGACGGGCTCGTGCGCCGAGCCACGCTGGCGTCAGAGGGGAGTCGCCGTCGGAGCTGCGGACGCGGTGGTCGCAGGTGCCGGGGACGGCGCGTCGGCTCCGCCTGCGCCAGCCTCCGCGCAGCGCCTCCCTAACCGGGAACGCGCAACGTATCGCCGCCGAACCGGAGCTCGCCTCGGTCGGCCGAGTTGCAGCCAGCGGACTTCGACGCCGAGAGCGCGCGCCTACGCCCTCCCGCAGCGCGTCAGGCGCCCGGGCTTGGATCACCCTGCCCGTCGGTCGACTCCTGCTGCGTGAACTCCGGAGCCCACCTACGCCGAGCCGCTCGGCCGAACGACGCCGCGTCCCCCGGCTCCCTCGAGGCTGCGGCGCAGCGCGCCGGGCCTCACCGCCCGAGCAGTGGGTGGCCGAGGGCCTCGCGCTGAGCGAGCCAGGCGGCCGCGACCGCGCGGGCGAGCGTACGGACGCGCAGGATGTACCGCTGGCGCTCCGTCACGCCGATGGCGCCGCGGGCATCGAGGACGTTGAACGCGTGCGCGGCCTTCACGACGTGATCGTACGCGGGGAGGCAGAGCTTCTTCAGTGGGTCCTCGTGCCGCTCGAGCAGGCGCTTGGCCTCGGCCTCGTGGTGGTCGAAGGCCGCGAGGTGCTGCGGGACGACGGCCTCCTCGAAGTTGTAGGTGCTCCACTCCCACTCCGCGCGCTTGTAGAGCTCGCCGTACGTGACGTTCGCGTCGTATTTCAGCGCGTACACGTCGTCCACGTCTTGCAGGTACATCGCGATGCGCTCGAGGCCGTAAGTGAGCTCGCCGCTCACGGGCTTGCAGTCGAAGCCGCCCACCTGCTGAAAGTACGTGAACTGACTGATCTCGAGGCCGTCGAGCCACACCTGCCAGCCGAGCCCCCAGGCCCCGAGCGTCGGGCTCTCCCAGTCGTCCTCGATGAAGCGCACGTCGTGCTGGAGCGGGTCGGTGCCGAGCGCGACCAGGCTCTCGAGGTAGAGCCCCTGCAGGTCGGGGGGGTTCGGCTTGAGGATGACCTGGAACTGGTGGAACTGCTGGAGGCGGTTCGGGTTGTCGCCGTAGCGACCGTCCGTCGGCCGGCGCGAGGGCTCCACGTACGCCACGCGAAAGGGCTCGGGGCCGAGCGACCGGAGGAACGTCGCCGGGTTGTACGTCCCGGCGCCCACCTCCGAGTTGTACGGCTGGACGATGAGACAGCCGCGCTCGGCCCAGAAGCGCTGCAGCGTGAGGACGAGATCCTGGAAGTACATCGACAGGCGCGCGACGCTATCAGATCCGGCGCCTCCGGCCACCTCGTCGAGCGCCGGCTCAGCGCCCGCCGGAGCGCGTCACGCCGAGCCCGATCCCGCGAGCTGGAAGTCGTAGACGGAGCCCAGCCCGAGGAGCCGCGTGAGCTCGTCGAGCGCCGTGCGCGTCTCCACGAGCAGCGCGGGGTCGGCGAGATCGGCCGGGAGGATCCGGTCGCGGTAGTGACGCTCGATCCAGGCGACCAGCCGCTCGCCGAGCGCGGTGTCGAAGCGCACGCCCGGCGCCATCGCGGCCTCCTCCGCCTCCGTCAGCACGACGCGGAGCCGCAGGCACGCGGGGCCGCCACCACCGTGCATGCTCTGGCGGAGGTCGAAGTAGCGCACCTCGTCGAGCGGCGAGTCGCCGGCGACGAGCGCCTCGACGTACCCCCGCACCTGCGGGTGCTCCTCGCACTCGCGAGGCGCCACGAGCAGCGTGCGCTCGCCCGGCAGCGTGACGAGCTGGCTGTTGAAGAGGTAGGTCGCGACCGCGTCGCTCACCGTGAGATCCGAGTCGGTCGCGCGCACGAGGCGCAGCCGCGCGCCCGTCAGGCGCTCGTACTTCTCCGCGAGCTCGAGCACTGGGGCCTCCCCCTCGGCGAACGCGCGCTCGTGGTAGAAGAACACGTCGCGGTGGCCGACGGAGATCACGTCGTTGTGGAAGACACCCTGGTCGATCGTCTCGGGGTGCTGCTGCGCGAGCACGCAGCGCTCAGCAGGCACCCGGTGCAGCCGCGCCAGCGCCGCCGAGGCCTCGAGCGTCTGTCGAGCGGGGAAGAGGCGCGGCCGCGGCGCCCACGGGTGGGCGGCGCTCTCGCCGTAGACGAAGAGCTGCACGCCCGGGAGGCGATGCTCGGGCGCGAGCCGCGTGTGGTTCGCCGCGCCCTCGTCGCCGAGCGCCGCCGTGCCGGGGAGCGGGAGGTGGTGCGCGAAGCGCGCGGGATCGGGGAAGACGGCGCGGAGCACGCGCGCGGTCGTCTCCGCCTCGAGGTGGCGGTGGATCTTGTTCTGGAGGTTCGCGGGCGTGAAGTGGACGCGACCGTCGGCGCTGTCGGCGCTGGGGGAGACGGTGGCGGCGTTCGCCGTCCACATCGCCGAGGCGGAGTACAGCGCGGCGAGGAGCTGCGGGAGCTCCCGGGCCACGCGGCCGAGCACCTCGCGATCGTCGCCCTCGAAGCCGAGCCGCCTCGCGAGCGCGAGCTCCGGGCGCGGGTGGGGCGGCAGGATCGCCTGCGGCACACCGATCGCGTGCAGGGCGCGCATCTTCTCCAGCCCCTGGAGCGCGGCCTGCCGGGGATTCGAGAGGGCGCCGGCGTGCTCGGCGGACGCCACGTTTCCGAACGAGAGGCCGCCGTAGTTGTGGGTGGGGCCAACGAGGCCGTCGAAGTTGAGCTCGCGAGCCATCGGGGCGCCGGTAGCACCTCCCGTGGCCCGACCCAAGGGCGCGCGGGCGCCGGTGACGGTCCGAGGGCGAACCGGTTCCGGTGGCGCTCGCCTCTCCCGGCAGGGCTATAGTGCCCGCGTGAACGGCGACGGCTCGCGGAGCGACTCGGACGACTGCGCCGGTGTCTCGCGGCTGGTGCGCGCGATGCGCCGGGCGCCCCCGCGCGCCAGGCGGGCGTGGGCCGTGGTGCTCCTGGCGCTCGCGGCGCTCGTGCCGTCGTGCGTGCAGAGCTCGTCGACGAGCGTCCTGCATGGGCTCCGGCCCGAGCGCGCGAGCAACGCGCGCGACGCGGAGCGCGTCACCGACGGCGTCGTCGCGCGCAAGGGCGATCCGTGGGACGGCGACCTCTCGGCCGTCCTGCGGGGGCAGGGCGCCGAGGTGGTGTGGGATCTCGGCAAGCCGATCCCCGTCGTCGCCGCGTTCCTCCAAGGCGACGCCAACGACGAGTATGTGCTGTCCGGATCCACGGACGGCAAGAGCTTCTCGCCGCTCTGGGTCGCGGGGCCCGAGGGAGGCAGCGGCCTGCAGCCGCGCGCCACGCGCGACCTGAAGGGCGAGGCGCGCTGGGTGCGCCTCTCGGCGCGCGGGGGGGACGGCTCCTACTCCGTGACGGAGCTCCAGCTCTTCTCCGAGTCCCCGGAGACCTTGCCGTCCGGCGTCAGCTCCCGCAGCGCCCTCCCGCCAAGCGAGGGCGTTCGGAGCGCCATTCTGATCTTCGGGCTGGCGCTCGCGCTGTGGGTGCTGCTCACCCGGGCGCGCGGATCCAAGGCGTGGGCGCTCGCGCTCTCTGCGGGGCCGCTCGTCACGGGCTGGCGCCTGGTGACCGCGATCGCCGAGGCGTGGCCGGTTGGCGCGCGCGAGGTCTCGATGGTGCGCGCGACGGCCGCGGCGGTCGCCGCCGTCGTCGTGGCGCGCGAGCTGCTCGCGCCTGCGGATCGCCCCGCGAGCCGCGCGGTCGGCAACCTGACGCTCCTCGCCTGCGCGGTCATGGCGATCTCCGCGTTCTTCAACCTCGGCCACCCGCAGTTCTGGGACCACGGGGAGAACCGCCCGCAGTTCATCCACAACACCGACATGCGGGTCTACTACCCGGTGGCGAAGTACTTCCCCGAGCTCCGGTTCGATGGTCTGTACCCGGGGAGCGTGCTCGCTCACGCGGACGGCGGCCCCGGGCGGACGCTCGACGCGCTCGGGAGCACCACCTACCGCGATCTCCGAACCCACCGCATCACCAAGGTCTCCGAGGCCCGCGATCACATCGACGCCGTCCGCCGGCGCTTCTCACCGGAGCGTTGGGAGGAGTTCGTGCGCGACATGCGGTACTTCCGGGAGGATCTCGGCACGCGCGACTACCTCGGCACCATGCACGACCACGGGGGCAACGCGACGCCCGTCTGGCTCGCCATCGCGCACCTGATCTTCGCGAAGACGCAGGCGAGCGACGCGACGCTCTTCGCGACCGCGATGCTCGATCCGGCGCTCCTGCTGCTCGCGTTCCTCGCCGTCTGGCGCGCCTTCGGGCTGCGCACGATGCTCGTCTCCGCCGTCGTGTTCGGCGCCAACGACTTCTACATGTTCGGGAGCAACTGGGCGGGAGCCACGCTGCGCCACGACTGGATGGCGTACCTGGCGCTCGGGCTCTGCGCGCTCCGGCTGCAGCGTTGGGTGATCGCGGGAGCGTTCCTGGCGCTCGCCGGGATGATCCGCGCGTTCCCTACCATGGCGCTCCTCGCGCTCGCGCTCCCGGCGGTCTGGTGGTTCGGGGAGCGCTGGTTCCACGAGAAGCGCTGGCCGGGGCTCGGGGCGCTCTACCGCGAGCAGCGCCCCGTGTTCCGCGTGGCCCTCGGCGCGGCGGCGTGCATCACCGCCTTCGTCGGGCTCTCGGCGACGCTGCTCGGACCCTCGGCGTGGCCCGAGTGGTACCAGAAGGTGTCGATGCTCTCGCACGACCCGCACGTGAACCACGTGAGCCTGCGGGGCTTGGTGGCTGGGTGGGACGGCGACCACCACCGCATCCTGCGCGCGCGGATGCCGCTGCACATCGTCTCGATGGTGGCGTTCAGCGCGATGGTCGCCGTGGGCGCGCGGCGCCGGCGCCTGGAGCAGGCGGCGGTGCTCGGGCTCACGCTCGTGCCCGTCTACTTCAACCCGGCGAACTACTACCTCCACCTGGTGTTCCTGCTCCCGCTCCTCGTGCTCGAGGATCGCCGCGCGGCGCTCGGGGCGCGCCAGGGGGCGCTCTGGCTGGTGCTCCTGGCGATGTGCGTCTCCCAGTACCTGACGGTGCTCGACGTGCCGCTCGGGCCGCATTTCTACCAGGCGACGGCGATCCTCTTCGCGGCGCTCGCCGGCCTGCTCGGGATCATGGCGTGGTGGCCCCTCGCGGCGCGCGAGCTGCCCGCCGCCGCCCCCCACCCCGCTGGCCCCCAGCGGACGGAGCCGCCCGCGGAGCCACCATCCGCGGAGCCACCACCCGCCTCGCCACCCTCCGCGGGTGCCGCGGAGCCGGCCGCCACGGCGTAAGCCGGCCGCCACGGCGTGAGCCGGCCGCCGCGGCGTGAGCCGGCCGTCGAGGAGCGTCGCCCTCGCGGGCGCTCCGCGCGGGCCCGGCGATGCGCCTGACGCCGAGCCCGGTCTTGATCCATGATGGGAGGCGGCGCCGCCGGGCGCCTCGAGGTCGGAGCGTCTGGTGAACGAATCCCCACTGCGCTGTCGTGCGTGCCGCGTCGGCCCGACGCTGACCGGCGCGGCGTGCCCGTTCCGTGAGACTCGACGTGAGGCGGGCACCATGCTGCTGCGCGCGGGCGAGATCCCGCCGACGGTGTGGTTCCTGCGCCGGGGGCAGGTGACGCTCGGCGCGGCGACGGAGGAGGGCACGGAGGCCGGCCTGGCGGTGCGCGAGCCGCCCGCGCTGTTCGGCATCGAGGCGCTCGTCGGTGCGCCGAGCCCGCACGACGTGAAGGCGCTCACCGAGGTGGTCCTCTGCGCAGTGGACACGGCGAGCTTCCGGGCGTGGGTCGGGCCGCTCGAGTCGCCCGCGGGGGCGGTGCTCGGGCTGCAGTGCCGCGAGACGATCCAGCGCTCTTTCGAGCGGACGACGCTCGAGGGGCACGCGGTGCGGCGGGTCGCGCGGCTGCTGAGCGTGCAGGCGTGGCGACCGGACGGCAGGCTCGAGGTGCCGCAGCGCGTGCTCGCGAGGTCGCTCGCGATGAGGCCGGAGACGTTCTCGCGGGCGGTCGCGAGGCTGCGCGAGGTGGGAGCGCTCGCGCGGGGGCGCGGCGTCCGCCTCGGGAGGGTCGACGTGCTGGAGCGGGTGGCTGCGGAGTAGGGGGCGGGCGCGAGGGCGGGCGCCGGGCGGGCAGGGCGCGAGGGGGCCGGTCAGCCGGCGAGGGGGCTCGCGAGGGGTAGGCGGGTTGGGGCCGGGGCCTCGGTGGGGGGGCGGGGGCCGCTCGCGGGGGCGTCGGCGGGCTCGCGGAGGTTCTGCTCGAGCCAGGCCTCCTCGCCGAGGGTCTCGATCGTCTTGCGCTGCTTGGCGAGCTGCTCGTACGCGTACGGCACCATGGTGCGGAAGTGCGCGAACAGCACCGCGAGCGTCACGAAGGCCTCGACGCCCCGTGGATTGCCGAAGACGACTCGCAGGAGCTCACGCCAGTACGGGCGCCGGGTGTCGTCGCCGCCCGTCATGAGCCAGCTCAGGCGGACGACGGTGCGCAGGTTGCGGAAGAAGATCCGCCACGAGGGCACCATGTTCGGGATGGTGTTGAGTCGCAGGGCGACGGCGGAGCATCGACGGAAGTACTTCTCCGCATCGAACGAGTGCTTCATCACGGCGACGAGATCGTCGAGCACGTCGAGCGCGGGTCGCTCCGGCTTGAACTGCAGGCCCGCCGAGATCTGGTCGCGGACGCCCTGGGGCAGCTCGTAGCGCGCGTTCGGGAACAAGCGCCCCTCGCGATCGAGGCGCTTGGAGAGCTGCGTGCCGGGCAGCGGATACACCATACCCGCCATCACCCAAGGGATCTTGGCCTCCTCGATGCAGCGGATGACCCGATCGCGGATGTCCCGGGCCTCGCCGTCGAGCCCCAGGAGGAACCCCGAGTGGATCGTCGCCCCGGCGCGCGTGTAGATCTCGTCCGCGGCCTCGGCGATCGAGAAGCCCGTGTTGTGGGGCTTCTGTGCGCGCGCGAGGGCCGCCTCGTCCGGCGTCTCGATCCCGACGAGGAAGTACTTGAACCGCGCGCGGCGCAGCAGGTCGAGCAGCTCCGGGTCCTTCGCGACGTTGAGCGTGACCGAGGTCGAGAGCTGGAACGGGTAGCGGTGCTCCTCCAGCCACTTGGCGATGCCCTCGAGGAAGGGCTTGGCGCGCTTCATGTTGCCGACCAGGTTGTCGTCGAAGAAATCGAGCTGCCCGCGGTACCCGAGGGAGTAGAGCAGCTCGAACTCCGCCAGCACCTGCTCCAGGGTCTTGGTCCGGTAGCGGTTCTGGAAGAGGTCGATGACGTTGCAGAACTCGCAGTGGTACGGGCAGCCGCGCGAGTACTGCATGCCGACGTACAGGTAGTCGCGGTGGTCGATGAGGTCGAAGCGCGGGACGGGGCTGTCCGTCATCTCGGGCAGCTCCCGGGTGCGCAGATCCCCCTTCGCGTCGCCGCGCGCGAGCGCCTCGAGCAGGCGCGGGACGAGGATCTCGCCCTCGCCGGCGCACAGGAAGTCGACGCCCGCCGCGAGGTACGGGTCGGGGCTCATCGACGGGTCGGGGCCGCCGACGGCTGTCCGCTTGCCGGCCGCCTTCGCCTCGCGGATCACCTCGAGCGCGCGGCCCCGGTGCACGATCTTGCTGGAGACGAGGACGATGTCGGCCCACGGGATGTCCCCGGGGGCGAGCGGGTGGACGTTCTCGTCCACGACGCGCAGCTCCCAGTCCTTGGGGAGCAGCGCCGCGACCGTGAGGAGGCCGAGCGGCGGGGTCATGTACTTCACGCCCGCGAGATCGCAGACCTTCTCGAAGTTCCAGAACGTGAAGCTGTCGAACTTCGGCCAGACGAGCAGCGCCTTCATCGGGTTCCCCTGGGGAGGTGGCAAGCAGGCAGCCTAGGGTTCGAGGCAGGGACGAACTTGCGTTTGATCAACTTCTGGCGGGAGCGGGCGTCGCCGAGATCAAGGACCCCATGGGCGGCGGGCGCGCAACCGGGGCGGCGCTCCGGAGCTTGCCGTGGTGGCCGCGGGGCTCCAGGATGTCCGGCGTCCCGCCGCCAGATCACTGAACGCATGAAGCTGGTGCTCGAAGGTGGCGGTGTCCGGGCGACCTACGGGGCGGGCGTGCTGCACGGACTGCTCGAGGAGGGCGTCGAGGCGGACGCCGTCATCGGGTCGTCGTCCGGATCGATCAACGCCGCGTTCTACGCCGCGCGCCAGACTCGGACGCTGCTCGAGCTGTGGACGGAGTACGTCCCCGGGGATCGGTTCATCTCGTGGAGGCGCCTCTTCACCCCGGGAGGGCGCCCCGGTCTGGACGTGGACGGCATGCTCGACGAGGTGATCGCCGCCGGCGGCCTCCTCGACGTGGAGCGCGCGACGGGCGGCCCGACGGCGCTCTACGTGACCGCCACGGACGTGGACCGGCGCGAGCAGGTCGTGGCCCGCCCGACGCCGACCGATCTCTTCGAGTGGCTGCGCGCCTCGCTCGCGATCCCGGTCGGGTACAACCGCGTGGTGGAGATCGGTGGGCGCCGGTGCGTGGACGGCGGGGTCGCCGCGCCGGTGCCGTTCGACGTGCCGGAGCTCCGGGAGCACGGCGGCCCGACGGTCGTGATCCTGACGCGGGCGGTGGAGACGAAGAAGCCGCCCCCCGCGCTGTGGGCCAGGCTCTGGATCCGCGCGTTCGTGCCCGCGGCGGCGCGGCGGGCGTCGCTCGAGCAGCACGAGCTCCACAACGCGACGATGACCCGGCTCGCCGCCGCGCGCGGCGACGGTGACGTGATCGTCGTCGACCCGCCCGCCGACATGCTCCTCTCGCGGCTGACGCGCGATCCGGGGAAGGTCCGCGAGGGCGCCGAGGTCGGGCTCCGCGTCGGGCGGGAGCTCGCGCGTACGCTGCGCGCTCGGTGAGCCGCGGGTCAGCCGCCGCGACTCGCCGGCGGCCAGAGCGACGCGCGCGCGGTGCCGTCGACCTCGCCGTCCCACCGCACCTCGCGCCCGGCCGCCCGCGCCTCGGCGACGAGGTCGGCCTCGGTGAGCCCGACCAGGAAGCCGCACGCGACGCCGAACCGCTCGTGGTCGCCCGCGGGCGCGGGTGGAGGGCGGCGCCTCGACGCGAGCCGGGCGCCGAGGGCGCGCCCCACGCGGTGCGAAGCGCCCCGGGGCCGCGCGCGCGACGCGAGGCGGAAGGTGACGAGGATCGGACCCTCCGGCGCGAGCCGGTCGAGCGCGAGCAGCAGGCGCGCGCGCTCCTCCCGCGCGACCACGTGCATGTAGCTCGTCCAGCCGAGGAGCACGGCGTCGTAGCGGCGACTGGCGAGGCGGGCCGCCGGGCTCGGGGCGTCGTCGAGCACGGAGGCCGCGAGCGCCTCATAGGTGGCCTCGGCGACGGACGCGGCCGGCCCGAGCGCGCGACGGCACTCGGCTGCGCTCTCGGGCGCCGGCTCGAGCGCGTCCACGCGGTAGCCGGCGGCCGCGAGCGCGACGGCCTCACGGCCCGTCCCCGCGCCTCCGATCAGCAAGCGCGCGGGCGCGGGCGGCAGCGCGCCCTGGAACCAGCGGCGCTCCCACTCGGCGAGGCGCTGCCGGGCGCGGCGCCGCCCCGCGTCGTAGAGCGCGGCGCCGAGGGCGTCGCGCTCGTCCTTGTGCAACCACGCGCCCGCGATCCCGCCGACCAGCTCCCGGGCCGCGATCGGCGCGGCGCCGGGCAGGCGCAGGCGCGGCGCCAGGCGCTCGGCCATCGCGATGCCGTGGGCCGCCGCGCGGACGATCGCGAGGGGCGCGGAGCGAACACGTGCGGCCACGGCGCTACCGGCCGATGCCGAGCGTGACCCCGATCGAGCGATCGATCTGCTCGCGCGTGAGCGCGCCGCGCTCCTCGAAGGAGTAGTCGTCCGCCTCGACCTGCAGGCTGCGGAAGGCCGTCACGTCGGCGCGACCCCGCATGAGGTAGGGCACCGCGCCCGCCTCGTAGGCGACGCGCGCGAGATCGAGCGCGATGGGCACGGGGAGCTGGACCGGGACCACGAGCCGCGTGGTCGCGTCCGACGCGAGCCAGACGCCGTCGCCGCCTGGCTGAAAGTCGATGGGCAGGCGGTGGCGGCCCATGAAATCCACCTCGCCGCGCACCGCGCGCACGGCCACATCGTAGCCGTTCGGGTTGAACACGTCGATGGTGACGTTCATCACCACGTCCAGCTTGGGCGGGAAGCC
Organism: Polyangiaceae bacterium; assembly: GCA_020846005.1. Classification (GTDB taxonomy): domain Bacteria; phylum Myxococcota_A; class Polyangia; order Polyangiales; family Polyangiaceae; genus JADLEQ01. The sequence continues at coordinate 3,015 of JADLEQ010000010.1, read as the reverse complement.
GATCTGCAGCCCCTTCACCTCGGCGTGCTGCACCTTCATCGTCGGCTTCTTCACGCAGCCCACGGCGAGCAGCGCGAGGGCGGCGGCGAGAGCGAGCGAGCGGAGGCGCGCGCGGACCATTCGACCGAGTGTACTCCAACCGGCGAGGCGAATTCCCCGGGCGGGCTCCCCCCGAAGCCGCCGACGTACTCGCCCCGGCTCCGCTGTGCTCACGCCGGCTCCGCTGTGCTCACCCCAGCTCCGCTGTGCTCACCCCGGCTCCGCTGTGCTCACCCCAGCTCCGCTGTGCTCACCCCAGCTCCGCTGTGCTCACCCCAGCTCCGCTGTGCTCACCCCAGCTCCGCCGTGCTCACCCCGGCTCCGCCGTGCTCACCCCGGCTCCGCCGTGCTCGGGCCCGCGCCGCCGTGGCCGGCGGGGCTCGGCTGCGCTCAGCCAGCGGCGGCGTACTCGCAGGTCACCGCCGACGCCTGCCCGCTCGTGATCTCGACGGACACGACGGGCGGCGAGGTGAGCTGGAAGATCGTGGTGTCCGCGTTGCCGACGAGGTCGTTGCAGCGGACCTCGTAGCTGCCCGGGGGGACGCGCACGGGCTCGCCCGTCTGCGACCGCGTCAGGCGGGACTCGTGCTCCGGGGACAGGCGCCTCAGCTCGACGAGCGACCAGCTCTCGGGGATCGTGGAGTCGAGGCCTACGAGCGTCACGGTGAGCGTGCCGTGCTGGACGTAGACGCAGTACAGCCGGAGGCGCCCGCCATCGGGGAGCGCGCCCTCGGCCGCCTGGCCCGGCTGGAGCGCGTAGCCCTCTGGATCCTCGGCAGGCCGCCCGCAGGCGAGTTCGTACTTCACGGCGGGCGCGCGGCGGCTGTGGACTCCATTCCCGACGTCCTCGAAGCGGACCACCGCGGCCGGCTCGTCGTCGAGATCGATGAGGGGGCGCGGCTCCGTCGCCTGCGCCGACAGGGTGTGGCCGGCGGCGAGCCCCTGCACCTCGAGCTCGAGCGTCCCCATGGGTGCCTCGTTCGCCTCGCTGCACGCCAGCGCCGTGATCGCCGCGCCGACCGCCGCGGCGCGGCCGCGCCCGCCGCGCGCGGCGCGCGGCCGCTGCTGCCCTGGGTTCCCATCAACCATCACCTGGGTATCGTACCAGCCCTCGGCGAGCGCGCCAGCGCCGAGCCGAGGTCGCGGCGATCGGCCCCGCCTGCGCCGCGCTCCTCCCGCGAAGACATGCCGCTCGCTGCGCGCGGCCGGCCGCTCAGCCCGTCTCCCGGGCGAGCCACTCCAGGTACGGCGCGTGCCCGCCCTCGATCGGGAGCACGAGCGCGCAAGGCACCGAGTAGCCGTGGAGCTCGGCCACCCGGCGAACGACCGCGTCCGCCAGATCCTCGCGGGTCTTCACCAGGAGGACGGCCTCCCTCCCCTCCTCGATGGCGCCCTCCCAGCGGTAGCAGGAGCGCATCCCGGGCAGGACGTTCACGCACGCCGCGAGCCGCTCCTCGACGAGCTGGCGCCCGAGCGCGAGCGCCTGCTCCTCCGACTCGTGAGTGACATAGACGATACGGAGTGCCATGCCGCGAGCGTCGATCGGCGCGGGCGCGGTGTCGACCCCCCGCGGCGCCGTGATAGCTTCCTCCCGATGCCCGCGCTCCCCGCCGAGTTCGTCGCCGGGCTGGAGGCGGCGCTCGGCGCGGCGCACGTGACGCGGGATTCTGCGGCGCTCGAGCGGGCCTCGACCGCGACGTTCCCGACGACCGGGCGCGTCCTCGCCATCGCGCGACCGGCGAGCCGCGAGGAGGTCATCGCGTGCGTGCGCCTGGCGCGCGAGCACCGCGTCGCGCTCTACCCGATCAGCACGGGGAAGAACTGGGGGCTCGGCTCCCGCGTGCCGCCCGCGGGGGAGCAGGTGCTGCTCGACCTCGGCCGGATGAACCGGATCGTCGCGTTCGACGAGGAGCTCGCCCACGTGACCGTCGAGCCTGGGGTGACCTTCGGCCAGCTCCGCGACTTCCTCGTCGCGCGCGGCTCCCGGCTCTACGCGAGCAGCACGGGCGCGACCCCGCGCGCCAGCGTGATCGGCAACACGCTCGAGCGCGGAGACGGCAGCGGCCCGCACGGGGACCGGGTGAACCACGTCTGCGCGCTCGAGGTCGTCCTCGGCACGGGCGAGGTGGTGCGCACGGGCTTCGCGCGCTTCGGCGAGACGCCGCTGGCGCCCCTGTCTCGCCACGGCGTCGGCCCCGCGCTCGATGGCCTGTTCGTGCAATCCCGCCTCGGGATCGTCACCCAGCTCACGCTGTGGCTCACGCCGCTGCCGCGGGCGCTCGGCGTGGTGCGCTTCTCCATCCGCGACCCGGAGCGCCTCGGCCCGCTGGTGGACGCAGTGCGCGCGCTCCGGCTCGACGGGACGTTCACGGCGTCCGCCGGCATCTGGAACGATTGGCGCGTCCTCTCGACCCTGCGGCAGTACCCCTGGGACGTAGCGCCGACACCGCCGCTCGGGCGGGCCGCGCTCGACTCGCTCGCCGCGGAGTGGGGCGCGCAGCGCTGGTTCGGCCTGGCGCCGATCTACGCGCCGTCCCTCGCCGTGGCCGAGGCGCTCGCCGCGCACGTCCGCGCGTCGCTCGCGCCGCTCACCGATCGGCTCACGATCGACCTCCGCGCCGGCGATCCGCGCGCCGGCGCCGAGCTCTTCCACGAGTCGGAGCCGGCGTTCCACTTCCTGCAGGGGATCCCGCACGAGGCGAGCCTGCGCAGCGTGTACTGGCGCAAGCGGAGCGCCCCCCCGCGAGACCTCGACCCCGAGCGCGACCGCTGCGGCCTGCTCTGGGCGTGCCCGGCGGTGCCGCTCCGCGGCGCGGAGCTCGCGAGGGCCGTCGCGCTGTGCGAGCAGGAGCTGCTCTCGCACGGCTTCGAGCCGCTCCTCGCCTTCACGACTCCGACGGAGCGCCTCGCGTACCTGATCCCGCTCCTCGTCTGGGATCGCGACGCCGAGGGCGACGACGAGCGCGCCCTCGCCTG
>JADLEQ010000009.1 GCA_020846005.1 Polyangiaceae bacterium | reverse complement strand
GGCGTTCCGCCTCCCGCCCCGCCCACCCCCCCGCCGGAGCCGCCGGAGCCGCCGGCGGCCGAGCCGCCGGAGCCTCCCGCGGCGGAGCCGCCGGAGCCGCCGGCGGCCGAGCCGCCGGAGCCTCCCGCGGCGGAGCCGCCGGAGCCGGCCGCCCCAGCGCCGCCGGAGCCGCCCGCCCCAGCGCCGCCGGAGCCGCCCGCCCCGCCTGCCCCGTGGCCGCTCGCACCGCTGGCGCCGCTCGCCCCGCCCGCTGCGCCGTCCGTCCCGCTCGCGCCCGCGGCGTCGCCCCCGCCGTCCAGCGATGCTGACGTCGAGGTCGCGTCGCCCCCGCAACCAGCCGCGAGCGCGAACAGAGCCGCACCGAATAGCCACCGCATGGCCCAAGCCTAGCCCGTGCGTACGGGCGCGCCAGCGGGCGCTCTCTTCCTGTTCCGGTTGCGGTGCCGGCGCGACCATGGCACCGACGCGCCCGCCATGAATGACGTGCTCTACACCGTCCCCGCCGCCGGGATCCTTGCCCTCGTCTTCGCGCTCTGGCGCGCGGGGTGGGTGAAGCAGCAGGACGCGGGCGACGCGAAGATGCGTGAGATCGCCGAGCTCATCCGCGAGGGCGCCCTGGCCTTCCTCGGGCGCGAGTACAAGGTGCTCGCCGGGTTCGTGCTGGTGGTCGCCGTGCTGCTCGGCGTGGCGAACGCGTCGGGGCCCGGGCGGACGCCGCTCATCGCAGTCGCGTTCGTCCTCGGGGCGTTCACCTCGGCGCTCTCCGGCTGGTTCGGCATGTCCGTCGCGACGGCCGCCAACGTGCGCACGACCGCCGCCGCGCGGACGGGCCTGGCCTCGGCGCTCGCCGTCGCGTTCGCCGGGGGCTCGGTGATGGGGATGTGCGTGGTCGGGCTCGGGCTCCTCGGGCTCGGGGGCCTCTACATCGTGCTCACGCGCTTCGTGTTCCCCGGCGCGGGCGGCCTCGAGCTCACGCTGAGCGCAGTCACCGGCTTCTCCATGGGGGCCTCCAGCATCGCGCTCTTCGCCCGGGTCGGCGGTGGCATCTACACCAAGGCCGCCGACGTGGGCGCGGATCTCGTCGGCAAGGTCGAGAGCGGGCTCCCGGAGGACGATCCGCGCAATCCCGCGGTCATCGCGGACAACGTCGGTGACAACGTCGGCGACGTGGCCGGCATGGGCGCCGACTTGTTCGAGAGCTACGTGGGCGCCATCGTCGGCGCGATGGTGCTCGGGCTCGGGACGGCCGCCGTAGCGGGCGGTGACGCCGGTCCCGTCGTGCTGCCGCTGCTCGTCGCGGCGGGTGGGATCGTGTGCTCCATCCTCGGCACGTTCGTGGTCCGGACGCGCGAGGGCGGGAACCCGCAGCTCGCGCTGGACGCGGGCTCCTTCGGTGCCGCGGGCGTGATGGCGATGGCGACGTTCGGGGTCGCCCGGTTCGCATGGCCGGCCGCGGGCGTGCAGCTCGGCAGCCGCATGGTCTCGTGGGTCGACGTGGGGCTGGCGACCGTGATCGGGCTGGCGACCGGCGTCGCCGTAGGGGTCATCACCAGCTACTACTGCTCCATCGGCAAGCGGCCGGTGGCGTCCATCGTCGAACAGTCGAGGACGGGCTACGCCACCAACGTGATCGCCGGGCTCGGCGTCGGGATGCAGTCGACGGCGCTGCCCGTGCTGTGCATCGCGGGGGGCGTGCTCGGGAGTGCGTACTTCGCCGGGCTCTACGGCGTCGCGATCGCGGCGCTCGGCATGCTGAGCACGACCGGGATCCAGCTCGCCGTCGACGCCTACGGTCCCATCGCCGACAACGCCGGCGGCATCGCCGAGATGAGCCACCAACCTGCGGAGGTGCGCGAGCGCACCGACAAGCTCGACGCCGTCGGCAACACGACCGCCGCCATCGGGAAGGGCTTCGCCATCGGCTCGGCCGCCATGACGGCGCTCGCGCTCTTCGGAGCCTTCGCGCAGCAGGCCAAGATTAGCTCGATCGACGTGACGCGTCCCACGGTGATGGCCGGAGTATTCGTGGGCGGGATGCTCCCGTTCCTCTTCTCCTCGATGGCGATGCGCGCGGTCGGGGAGGCGGCCATGGACATGATCGAGGAGGTTCGCCGCCAGTTCCGCGAGATCCCGGGGCTCCTCGAGGGCACGGCGAGGCCGGACACCGCGCGCTGCGTCGACATCTCGACCCGCGCCGCGCTCCAGCGCATGGTGTTGCCGGGGGCGATGGCCGTCACGACGCCGGTCGCCGTCGGCTTCGCGCTCGGGAGCGAGGCGCTCGGCGGCCTGCTCGCCGGTTGCACGGTCAGCGGCGTGCTGCTCGCGCTCTTCATGAGCAACGCCGGCGGCGCGTGGGACAACGCGAAGAAGTCCTTCGAAGGCGAGGGGTACCGGATGCCCGATGGCACCCTCCACCCGAAGGGATCGGAGGCCCACAAGGCCGCGGTGGTAGGGGACACCGTCGGGGACCCGTTCAAGGACACCGCCGGCCCGTCACTGAACATCCTCGTCAAGCTGATGAGCGTGGTGGCGCTCGTGATCGCCCCGCTCCTGGCGCGCTGAGGCGGCGCGCGCCCCGCGGCGCCGGGAGTTCCGCCTCGCCGGAAGGGCGTCCTGCGGATCCCCGCCGCGCCCGCCCGCGCCTGCCTTCGACGCAGCGCGGCGAAGCGCTCGTGCGTCGCCGAACTTGGCCCGCGTGGCCGCCTTCCCGTATCGACCCGGGGAGGCCATGATGAGCACGGAGTTCGGGGTGACGGCGCTCTTGCTGGGGACACTCTACGCCGCCTTTGGCGCATGGCTCGCCGGGCGCGAGCGGGGGGCCGGCGGCCGGTCGCTGGCCGAGGAGGCTGCGGCGCTGGCGCGCCGGCATCGGCGGTGACACCGCGCGCCGCCGAGGTCTGATACGCTCCGCCTTCCCTGGGCGGCGCGCTGGATGGCCACGATCCCACCTCCGAAGACGAAGCGGCCCTCAGGAGCGCGCGCGCTGCGCGTCGAGGAGCTCGGCGCGGCGCTGGAGGGGGCGGAGTGGGACGCGCAGGCGGTGCTCGATGCGCTCGTGGGCGCGCTCGCGAAGGGCCAGCCGCACCCGGAGCTCTGGTCTGGGTTGCTCGCTGCGAGCGTCCAGCACGACAAAGTGGGCGACGTCGCCTTCGCGTTCGAACACGCGGTGAGCGAGCGCCGAGTGAAGCTGATCGCCCCGCCGCTCCAGGCCGAGCTCTTCCTGCACGCGGCGAGGTTCTTCGCCGAGACGCTCGGGGACGACGACGGCGCGCGGGCGCACGCACAGCGCGCGCTCGCGGCGGCGCCCGGCCACCCCCGCGCGCTCGCGCTGCTCCGCACGCTGCTCGCCGATCGCGGCGACCGGGACGGGCTCGTCCGACTCGAGCTCGCGGCTGCGGAGGCGGCCTCCGGCGACGAGCGGCTCGAGCGGCTCCGGCGCGCCGTCGAGCTCTCGGGCGACGGCGCGGCGGCCGAGCTCGCCGTCGAGGCGATGACGCGGCTCCACGCCCTCGCGCCGTCGTCGGACACGCGAGCGGCGCTGGAGGTTCGGCTCGCAGCGGCGGGCAGGCACGGCGAGCTCGCCGCGTTGCTCGAGGCGGCGCTGCGGGCCGGAGCTCCCCCGGAGCCCGAGGAGGCGCGCGCGCTCGCGGAGCGCGTCCTCGCCCTCAGGATGGGGCCGGCCGCGGACGCCGCGCGCGCGATCGAGCCGGTCGAGGCGCTGCTCGCCCTGGAGCCGTCCCACGCCGGCGCGATCGAGGCCGCGGAGAAGCTCCTCGAGCACGCCGCGGTCGCGCCGCGCGCAGCGGCGGCGATGTCGGAGGCCTACGAGCGGACGGGCCGCGTAGGGAACGCCGCCGCCATGCTCGGGCTCGAGCTCAAGCTCGCGCGCGGTCCGCGCCGAGTGGAGGTGCAGCGCCGGCTCGCGGTGCTGCGCCAAGACGCGCTCGACGATCCCGAGGGGGCGTACGAGCTGCTCGGGCCCGCGGTGGCGGGCGCGCCCGCGGACGACGAGCTGCGCCGGCGCTTCGTGCAGCTCGCCGCTTCCCTGGGGAAGACGGCGGACGCCGCGCAGCTGCTCTCGAGGGCGCTCGCGTCGACCCGCGATCCGGCGCTCCGCGCGCGCGTGGCGGTCGACGCGGGGCGTGCCTACGAGCAGGCCGGGGACGCGCGGCGAGCGCAGCAGTCCTTCCAGCAGGCGCTCGAGGCCGGCGACGAGCCGGCGGCACAGCTCGAGGCGGCGCGCGGCCTGGCGGAGCTCCACGCCGAGGCCGGGCAGATGCGGCCGCTGATGGTGGCGCTCGAGCACGTGCTGCGCCTGGAGCCCGAGGCCGAGCGCCGCCACGCCGCGGCGCGCCGGCTCGCGCGGCTGTCGGAGAGCGAGGGCGACGCGGCCAAGGGGGTGAGCGCGTGGCGTGCGCTGGTCGACTCGCCGTGGGCGGACGAGGCGCTCCGGCGGCTCGAGGCGCTGCACGAGGCCGCGGCCGATCGCGCCGGGCTCGCGGAGACGCTCGGCCTGCGCGCGGAGCGCTCGCGCGACGCGGCGGAGGCGCGGCCGCTCGCCGAGCGCGCGGCGGAGCTGTGGGCGGAGGTGGGGGCTCGCGATCGAGCGATCGAGGCGTGGCGAGGCGTGGCCCGGCGCTTCGGCGCCAGCCCGGAGCTCGACGCGCGACTCGCCCCGCTGCTCGAGGCCGAGAAGCGCTGGGGCGAGCTGGCCGAGCTCGTCGAGCGGCAGGCGTCCGCGGTGGAGGGCGTGGAGCGCGTCGGGTACCTGCTGCGGCTCGCGCAGCTCCGACAGCTCCGGCTCTCGGACGCGCCCGGCGCGGTCGCCGCGCTCGGCGCCGCGCTCGCCCTCGCCCCGGAGGAGCGTTCGGTGCGGTCCGCGCTCGAGAAGGCGATGGCGAGCGGCGAGGCGCGGCTCGCGGCCGCCGTCGCGCTCGGCCCCGTGCTGCGGCGCGAGGGCGCTACGGCGAAGCTGGTGCAGGCGCTGGAGGTCGAGGGGCTGCTCGCCGGGGAGGCGGCGCGGCGCCTCGCTGCGCTCGACGAGGCGGCGCGCCTCGCGGGCGAGGCCCTCGGCGATCGGGAGCGCGCGACGGCGCTGGCCGGGCGCGCGCTCGGCCTCGCCGTGGCGGACGCCCCCGAGCGCGTCGACGCCTGCCTCGCGCGGGTCGACGCGCTCGCCGACGGCCTCGATCCCTCGGTGCGCGCGCGCGCGCTGTCACTCGCGCTCGGCGACGCGCCCGTGGATCGCCCCGAGATCGCGCGCTTGGCGCGCGCAGCGGGCGAGGCGCTGGCGCAGGTCGGCGAGGTCCCGCGTGCGGTCGCCATCCTGCGGCGCCTGCTCGCGCAAGCGCCGGACGACGCCGTCCTGCTCGGCCGGATCGACGAGCTGCTCGCCGAGCGCGGTAGCCCCCGCGAGCGCCTCGCGCTCTACGAGAGCGCGCTCGCCCAGCCGACGGAGCCGATGCGCCGCCGCCAGCTCCTGCACGCGGTCGCCGCGCTGCAGCGTCGCGACCTGGGCAACGCCCGCGCGGCCCGCGCCGCATATCAGCTGATCCTCGAGGAGGATCCTCGAGATCTGGCCGCCCACTCGGCGCTCGTCGAGCTGCTGACGGAGCAGGGCGATCGCGCGGCGCTGTCCCAGGAGCTCGAGCGCGCCCTCGGGGTGGCCGACGGCGAGCGGCGGCTGCACGTGCTCGAGCGCCTCGCGGCCGTCGAGGTCGAGAGCGGGCGCCGCGAGGCCGCGCTCGTGCTGCAACGCGAGCTGCTCGCCGCCGGCGTCGGCCACGACGACTTCCTCGCCAGCGTCGAGTCCGTCGCGCGCTCGCTCGGCGAGGTCGAGCTCCTGCGGCAGGTGCTCGCCCAGCGCGTGGAGCGCGCAGCGGACTCCGCCGCGCGCGCCGCCGCGCTGGAGGCGCTCGCGGAGGCGTGGCGGCTCGAGCCGGCCTCCGTCCATCACGCGGTGGCCGCGCTGCGGGCCGCCGCCGTGCTCGCGGAGACGGATCTCGAGGACTCCGAGCGCGCGCTCGCCGCGTGGCGCCGCGCCTTCGAGCTGGCGCCGACCGAGGACGCGATCGCTGCGCACCTGGTCACGGTCGCCGCGTCGCGGCTCGCGCTCGCGGAGCTCGAGGCGCCGGTCGCGCTGCTCACGGGGACTCGCGTCGTCGAGGCGAGGCGGGCGCTCGTCACCGCTGCGCTTCGCGTGGCCGCGCCCGACGACGTAGCTCGCTTCGAGCACCTGGCGACGCAGGCGCTCGCCTCCGCGGAGCCCACCGCCCGGCGCGAGCTCGAGGCGGCGCTGGCCGGCGTGCTGGCGCGGGATCCCGCGCGCGCGGCGGCGGCGGTCGGGCTGCACCGCCGGCTGGTGGAGAGCGCCGGCGACGGTGAGCCGGCAGCGCTCGACGCCTACGAGGCGTTCCTCCGCGGCGCGCCCGGGCTCGACGGCGCGACCGGCGAGCGCCGGTGGGTCCACGAGCGCCGCGCGAGCCGGGGCGAAGCCACGGCGTCGGCGCTCCTCGAGTGGGCGCGGGCCGAGGAGAGCGAGCTCGGGGAGCCGTCGCGGGCGCTCGCCCTGTACGAGCGGATCCTCTCGCGCGAGCCCGAGCACGTCGAGGCCCTGCGCGAGGCGGCTCGCCTGAAGGCGCGGCTCGGGGACGCTGTCGGCGCCGTCGAGCTGCTGCGCGCGCTCCGCGAGGGCGTCGACGCGGCGGCCCGCGCCGGGGTCGACACGCAGATCGCAGAGCTGCTCCTCGACTCGCTCGGGCAGCCGCAGGCGGCGCTCGGCGTGGTGGCGAGCGTGCTCGAGGCGCAGCCGGCGGACGACGACGCGCTGGCGCTGGCGCTGCGGGCGCTCGCCCATCCGTCGGCCCGGGATCGCGCCGCCGAGCTGCTCGAGCGGGCCGCTCGCGATCAGCCGGATCCGGCGTCACGCGCCCGCGTGCTCGAGCGGCTGCTGGCGCTCGGCCCAGAGCCGACGCTCGCTGCGGCGCGCGGGCGCTGGTACGCGGCGTTGGTCGAGTGCAGCGCGGAGGACGACGAGCGCGCGCTCGAGGTCGCCCTCCGAGGCGTCCACGAGCTCCCCGCCGCCGAGGAGCTGTGGGACGCGCTCGAGGCGACCGCTCGCCGCTTGGGCCGGCCCGAGCCGGCGGCGGCCGCCTACGACGCCGCGCTCGGCGGCGGGCTGTCGGCGGACGAGGCCGAGGCGATCGGCCGCCGCGTCGTGGACTTCCACGAGGAGTGGTTCGACGACGGCGAGCGTGTCCTCGAGCTCCTGCGGCGCGTGCTCGGGCTCAACCCTTCGGCGGCGTGGGCGTTCGACCGCCTGAAGCTCGCGTACGGATCGAGCGGCCGCTGGGACGATCTGTTCGCGCTCTATGACGCCGCCCTCGCGCGCCTCGAGCCCGCGGAGCGCGCTGAGCTGCTGCGGGAGGCCGCCATGGCCGCCAAGGACTTCGCGTCCGACGCGTCACGGGCGATCGGCTACTACGAGGCGCTCGCCGCGCTCGCGCCCGCGGACGCCCGGGTCGAGCAGGCGCTCGAGCGCCTCTATGAGCGCGAGGGGCGGACGCGCCCGCTGGTCGCGATCCTCACTCGCCGGGCGACGAGCGCCGCGCCCGCCGAGCGGCACGCGCTCGAGGTCAGGATCGCCACGCTCTGGCTCGACGACGGTGAGGTGCTCGAGGCCTTCGGCATCGCTGAGTCGCTGATCGCCGGCGGGTCGCTCTCGGCAGACGCGGTCGCGCTGCTCGAGCGGCTGATCGCGGCGCCGACGGCGCGGCGCAGCGTGCCGCCGCCGTCCGCTACGCGCCCCGCCGCGCCGCGTGAGCGGAGCGTCCGCGATCTCGTCGCGCAGCAGCTCGCGGCGCACTACACCGAGCGAGGGCGCCACGCCGACGTGGTCCGCATGCTCGCGATCGAGCTCGAGGGCGCGGCGGACGACGCCGCGCGCGCGGTGACGCTGGCGCGCATCGCGGATCTCTGTGAGCACGAGCTCGGAGACGCCGCACAGGCGTTCGACGCGGTGCTCGCGCTCGTCCGCCTCGGTCCGGGGGACCTCGCCGTCCGGGACCGACTCGGGCGCCTCGCGGCCACGGCGAACCGCGAGGGCGCGCGGGCCGAGGCGCTCGAGGCGCTCGCCGAGCAGGCGGAGGGCGACGCGTGTGCGGGCCTGCTGCTCGAGGCCGCCGGCGTGCTCACCAGCGCGCTCGGCGACGCGCCGCGCGGGGCGGCGCAGCTCGAGCGCGCGCTGGCCGTCGCGGCGACCCCCGAGCTGGCGCTGCGCGCGGCGCGCGAGGCCGATCCGCTGCTCGCCGCCGAGGGTGCGGCCGAGCGGCGCTGCGCCGCCCTCGAGCGCCGCGCCGAGCTCGAGCCGGAGCCCGCGGACCGGGTCGAGTGCCTCGCGGTCGCCGCCGAGCTGGCGCTGGGCGCCCTGGCGCAGCCGGAGCGCGCGGCGGCGGACTGGCGGCGCGCGCTCGCGCTCGCGCCCGTCGAGCGCCGGGCGCTCGATGGGCTGTGCTCCGCGCTGGACGCCGCGCGCGACTGGCGCGCGCTGGTCGCGGCGCTGGTCGAGCGCGCGCGCCACCTCGAGGGGCGCGCAGCGCGCGCGGATCGCGTGCGCGCTGCGCGGCTCCTCGCCGTCGAGGTCGGGAGCGCGGAGCAGGCGATCGAGGCGTGGGAGCGCGTCCGCGCGCTCGACGGCGCGGACGCCGAGAGCTTCGAGGAGCTCGCCGCGCTGCTCGGCCAGGTGGGTCGCGACGAGGAGCTCGCGCGGCTCCTGGAGGCGGAGGCCGCCTCCGAGGCGGGCGTCGCTCGGAGGCGGGAGCTGCTGCTGCGCCTGGCGCGCGTGCACGTCGAGCGCACGGCGGACGCGCGGCGCGCGGTGCGCGCCTACCTCGAGGCGGCGGACTGGGACGGCGCGATCGCCGTCGCTGGCTCGACCCACGCGGACCCGGAGCTCGCCGTGCAGGTGACGCGCGCGCTGCTCGACCGCTCGGGCGCGGCTTGGGTCGAGGACGGCTCGCCCGAGCCCGCGCGAGCGGCGGCATGGGCGGTGGAGGAGCTCTCCGCGCTGCTGCTCGATCGGGGGCGCCACGACGAACTGGTCGAGCTCCTGCTCGACGCGAGCCGCCTGCCGTTCGACGCCCGGCGACGCCGGGAGCTGCGACGGGACGCGGCGCTGCTCACGGTCGACCGCCTGGGGGATCCGGAGCGCGCGAGCTCGCTCTTGTTGGAGCTGTTCGGCGAGACCGCCGCCGATCCGGTCGCGCAGTCGTTCGTCGGGCGGCTCGTCACGCTGCTGGAGGATCGCGAGGAGCACGGGCGGGTCGTCGAGCTCTGGGAGCGCCAGGCGGCGGAGCTGGCGGACGCCGGCGAGGCCGCCGCGGCAGCGGCCGCGTGGTCGCGGGCCGCGAACGCCGCGGAGGGGCGGCTCGCGGACGCGGAGCGCGCGCTGGCGGACCACGGGCGCGCGGCGGATCTCGGCCACGAGGGATCGCTCGAGGCGCTCGCGCGCATCCACGCGACGGCGGGGCGCGACCGCGACGCGGCGAGAGCGCTCGAGCGCTTGTGCACGGTCTCGTCCCGGGAGGAGCTCGGCGAGCGCGCGCTTCGGCTCGCGGCCACGCTCATCCGACTGGGCGATCGCGCCAGCGCTCGCAAGCGCCTCGAGCACGCCGCGCACGCGGCGCTGGACGGCGCGGCGGTGCGGCGCCGCCTGGCCGAGCTCTATCGTGAGGACGGCGCGTGGCCGCTGCTCGCGGATCTGTTGGTCGCGGAGGCGGCGCGGGCCCCGGACGCCGCGACGCGCCTGCGCTGGCTGGAGGAGGCCGCGGAGCTCCGCTGGTCGCGGGGAGGGGACGCCGCGGGCGCCGTGCCGCTCCTCGAGCAGGCGATCGAGCTGGCGCCGGACGACGTCGAGCTCCGGCTCCGCCTCGCTGCCGCGCTGCGGGCCGTCGGCGGCCTCGAGCGAGCCTCGGAGGTGCTGCGGGCGCAGATCGATCGGTACGGCGCGCGCCGGCCGAAGGAGCGCGCGCTGGTCCACCGCGAGCTCGCGCTCGTCCGGCTGGGGCAGGGAGCGGCCGAGGCGGCCGTGGCCGAGCTGGAGCTCGCGACGAAGATCGATCCCGCGCACCCCGGCGTGCTCGGGACGTTGGCGCGGGTGGCGTTCGACCTCGGCGATCTCGACCGCGCGGAGCGGACGTACCGCGCGCTGCTGCTCCTGCTCCGGCGCGACGACCCGCGCGGGCCGACCCGCGCCGAGGCGCTGCTCGATCTCAGCGAGATCGCCGTGCATCGGGACGACTCGCTCCGCGCGACGGAGTTCGTCGAGTCCGCCTTCGAGGCAGCGCTCGAGAGCGAGCGGGACGCGGCGGCCCTGGAGGCGGCACTGCGCTCGCGCGGCCGCGTCGAGCTGCTGGCGCGCGCCGTCGAGGCCCGGCTGGCTGCCGCCAGCGGCGCCGCCGCCCAGGCCCGCGCGCTGGCGGATCTGGTGGCGCTCCACGGGGAGAGCCTGAGCGCCGCGCCCGAGCGCCGGAGCGCGTTGTCGGCGCGCGCCGAGCGTATCCTGGCCGGGCTCGACGCGGATCCGGGCGCCGACGATTCCGCCTGGAGTTCCATCGCGCGGGCCTTCGACGCGCTCGGCGAGTCGGCGCGGGAGTCGGAGATCCTCGAGAAGCGCATCGCCGCGTGGCGGCTCGGTCGGGCGAGCGCGCCGGAGGCGCCCGTCCTCTACCGTCTGGCGGAGGTGCGGCTCGCGGAGGCGGAGACACGCTCGGACGGCCTCGACCTATTGGCGCGCGCGTTCGAGGCGCAGCCCGACGCGAGCCGGGCCGCGGGCGCCCTCCGCGAGGTGCTCCGCGTGGATGCGGAGCGCGCCGAGGCGATCGAGCTCTTCGAACGGCTCGCGCGCGCCAGCGGGAGCGGCGCGCTGCTCGCCGAGGCCCTCGCGCTGCGCGCGGAGCGCTCCCCCGAGCCGGCGCTCGTGCGGGAGTGCGTCGCGCTGGCCGCGGAGGAGAGCGCGCCGGCGCTCGCGCGTCGCGCGCTCGAGGCCCTGGTCCGTCACGCAGCGGAGCTGCCGGATGCGGACGCGCTGTGGGCGCTCGAGGAGCTCGCGGGTCGCCTGCACGCAGCGGGGGACTTCGCGCGCGCGCTCGAGCTGCGGCTCCTGCGCGCCGAGCGCCTCGACCTGCCCGCCTCGCGCGACGAGCTCGAGGCGGTCGCGCGCGCCGCCGTCGTGGCCGGGGAGCCGCGCCTCGAGGCGCGCGCGCTGGACCGGCTGCTCGCGCGCGACCCTGCGGATCGCGACGTGTGGGAGCGCCTGCTCCGTACGCTGCGCCAGCTCGGGGACGACCTCGAGCTCGCGCGGCTGATCGACCGGGTCCTGCCGTTCGTCGACTCCGCAGCGGACAGGAGCCGGCTGCGCCTGGAGCAGGCGACGCTCCTGCTCGAGCAGCCCGAGGGCCGCGACGCGGCGGCAGCGGTGCTCGAGGACATCCTCGGCGAGGACCCGCGCCAGGTGGGCGCGGCCGTGTTGCTCGAGCGGCTGCTCGCCGAGGCGGGCCGGCAGGAGGATCTCGCGGCGCTCCTCCGCCAGCAGCTCGACGCGGCGCGGGACGCGGAGGACTCCGCGCGCGTGGTGGCGCTGGCGGGGCGGCTCGCGGCGCTCCTGGAGGCGCTCGATCGCGCCGAGGACGCGCTCGACGTCCTGGCGGGCGCGCTCGACTGGGGGCGCGAGCCGGCACTCCTCGCGACGGCGGTCCGCCTCGCGGAGGCGACCGGGGACGACGTCCGCCTCGGGGACGCGCTCGAGGCGTCGATCGCGGTGGCGGAGCCCGCCGTGGCCGAGGCGCTGGCCCTCCGACTGGTCGACCTCCGCCGCGCGCGTGAGGACGACGCGGGGCTCGAGCGCGCGCTCGAGCTCGGGCTGAACGCCTGCCCGAGCAGCGCCGTCCTGCGCGATGAGGTCCTCCGGCGGCACGCCGAGCGCGGGGACTGGGGTCGCGTCGCGGACGTGCTCGAGCAGGCGCTCGAGGCAGAGCCGGGCGATCCCGGGCTCGTGGATCGCGCGGTGGACGCGCGGCGAGCCAGCGGTGACTCGGGTCGAGCGCTGGCGGTCGTGGAGTCCGCGATCGCGCGAGAGCCGCGCGTGCCGTGGCTGGTGCGGCGCGCGGAGTTGCTGGGCGACGTGGGGCGCGGGCGCGAGGCGGTCGCCGCCTGGATCGAGCTCGAGGCCCGCGGCGAGGCGGTCGAGGAGGAGCTCGTCACCGCGCTCGACGTCGCGCTGGAGCAGGCGCACGGCGAGGATCTCGCGGTCCTCGGGCTCGAGCACGCGCGCCGCCTGGTCCGTCGCGGCGACGTCGAGCGCGCGCGCGATCGGCTCGACGCAGTGATCGCCGTCGCGCCCGCCTGGGCCGAGGCACACGAGCTCCAGGCGGAGGTCGGCGAGCGCGTCCAGGACTGGGCCGCGGTGCTCGGCGCGCGCCGCGCCCTGGTCGATCTCGCCACCGGCCCCGAGGTCGTGGAGCAGGCGCTGGCGGCGGCCGGCGCGGCCGTCGCGCTCGGGGAGCCGGCGGCGGCCATCCCGGCGCTGGAGCGCGCGCACGCGCTCGCCCCGGGGCGCCCGGAGCTCGTCGCGCGGATGCGTGCCATCTATGAGCCGGCGGGGGCTCGGCGCGAGCTCGCGCGGCTGCTGCTCGCGGACGCCGTCACGGGCGGGGCGCCCGCGGAGTCACTGGGTCAGCTCGTCGAGGGCGCGGAGGTGCTCCTCGAGCTGGACGACGGCGCCGAGGAGGCCGTGCCGCTGCTCGAGCGCGCTCGGAGCGGAGCGCCCGAGCACGTCGAGCTGGGGGTCCTCCTCGCGCGGGGGTACGCCCGGTCGGGGCGGGTCGCAGAGGCGCGCGCGATCCTCGCCGAGCTCGCCGAGACGCAGCGCGGGCGACGCGTGAAGGCGCTCGCGCCCGTGTTCCGCGAGCAGGCGCGACTCCACCTGGCGGGAGGCGACGCCGCGAGCGCGCTCGCGGCCATGACCCGCGCGTTCGACATGGATCTGCGGAACGGCGCGCTCGCGCTCGAGCTGGCGGACATCGCGCGGCGAGCCGGCGAAGACGAGGCCGAGCTGAAGGCGTGGCGCTCGATCAGCATGATGAAGACCTCTCGCGACGGCGCCGAGGGCGCGCCGCCGGAGGCCAAGGCGGAGGCGAACTACCGCCTCGCGCTCGCGGCGCACGCCGAGGGCGACGCCAAGAAGGCCCGCGTGCTCGCGATGAAGGCGCTGAGCGACGTCCCCGACCACGCCGGTGCGCGGTCGCTGCTCGGCTAGCGGGCGCGCGGCGCTGCGGGGCGCACCCCCGCAGCGGCGCTCAGTGGCGTGCGGGCGCCGAGCGGACCGGCTGACCCGTGCGTTCGTGGGTGGCGATCAGCATCTGCGACTGGACCATGCAGGTCGTACAGGACGCGAAGTGCCCGCCGTGGTCGCAGGTGAGCCACGTCGCGGTCGGCGGCGACGACGCGAGCTCGTCGGCGCTGATGTGTCGGCCGCAGGCGACGCAGTGGATGTGGCCGTGATCGCCGTGGACGGTGGCGCTGGCGGCGGCGGCCGGGCCGCGCTGGGCGCGTCGTTCCTTGCGGGTGGGTCGCGGGGCTCGCTTCATCGGGGGGATCTCCTCGCTCGAGCGGGGGCGCTCGGCGGTCGCGGTCGGCGGTCGGCCGGTGCGGGGCGGGGCGCTCGTACCGGCCTTCGGGCGGCCGGTCAATCGCGGACGGCGTGCTAGCTTGCCGCCGGCCGATGCCCAGCTACGCGGTGGTCACCTTCGGGTGCCAGATGAACGTGCACGACTCCGCCCGGATGGGGGAGGTGCTCCGCGGCGCGGGCTACGTGGAGGCGGAGCGCCCCGAGTCCGCCGACGTCGTGCTGCTGAATACGTGCAGCGTCCGCGAGAAGGCCGAACTCAAGCTCCGGAGCGAGGTTGGCCGGATCGCCCGCTGGAAGCGGGCGCGTCCGTCGCTCGTGATCGGGGTCACGGGCTGCGTGGCGCAGCAAGAGGGCGAGCGCCTGCTCTCGCGGGTGCCCGCCATCGACCTCGTGCTCGGGCCGGACCACCTGGCCGAGCTGCCGGCGCTCTTGGCCGACATCGAGCAGGGGGCGCCGCCGCGGGTGCGCACCCAGTTCGACCTGGACGCGCCGCGCTTCCTGCCGGCCCAGCCCGGCGCCCTCGCCGATCGGCGCCCGGACCCGTGCGCCTTCGTGACCGTGATGAAGGGCTGCGACGAGCGGTGCTCGTTCTGCATCGTCCCGTACACGCGGGGCCCCGAGCGCTACCGGCCGGCCAGCGAGATCGTGGGCGAGGTGGAGCGGCTGGTCGCGGCCGGCGTGCGCGAGGTCACGCTGCTCGGGCAGACGGTGAACTCCTATCGGGATCCCGCCGGCGGGGGAGCGGGGTCGGCGTCGGAAGGGGAGGGGGAGTTCGCCTGCCTGCTGCGCGCCATCGCGGCGAAGGTCCCGGCGCTCGCGCGCCTGCGCTACACCAGCCCGCACCCCCGGCACCTCGACGCCCACCTCGTGCGCGCGCATGCCGAGCTCCCCGTGCTCGCGCGGCACGTGCACCTGCCGGTGCAGTCGGGCAGCGATCGCGTCCTCAAGCGCATGATCCGCCGCTACGACTCCGCCGAGTATCGCCAGCGCGTGGCGGCGCTCCGGGCGGCCGTCCCAGGGATCACGCTCTCCACCGATGTGATCGTGGGCTTCCCCGGCGAGGCGCGCGAGGATTTCGAGCAGACGGTCGCGCTGGTGCGGGAGATCGGCTTCACCGGCGTGTTCGGCTTCAAGTTCTCGCGGCGGCCGGGCACGCCCGCGGCCCGGCTCGCGGCCGACGTCTCGGAGGCGGAGAAGGGCGCCCGGCTCGAGGAGCTGCTGGCGGCGGGCGAGGAGTTCCGGCAAGCGTGGCTCGCGTCGCGGGTCGGGCACGAGGAGACGATCCTGGTCGAGGGCCCCGGCCTGGGCGGCGGCTTCACCGGGCGCACCGAGCGGAACGAGATCGTCCACCTGGGGTGTCGCGACGACCCGACGGGCGAGCTCCTACGCGTGCGCGTCCTCCGAGCGTTCCGCCACTCGCTCGAGGCCGAGGTCGTCGATCCGGCTCGCCGAGCCGAGCCGCCTCGGCCGAAGGATCCGCGTCCGGGCGCCGCCCCGCGCGCGCTCCCCGTGCTGGCGGGCTGAGGCGCTTCGCCGAGGGCCGGGGTGCGCTAGCGTGTCCCTCGATGCCCATCGTCCGCGCTCACCGCTCCCTCGCGCCCCGGCTCGCCGCAGGGGTCTTCCTCGCCGACAACGCCACCGTGGTGGGGGATGTGGAGCTCGGGGAGGGCGTGAGCGTGTGGTACGGCGCGGTGCTGCGTGGGGACGTGGGCGCGATCCGGATCGGCGCGCGCACCAACCTGCAGGATCTCGCCTGCGTCCACATGACAGGCGGGATCAGCGACGCCATCGTCGGTGAGGAGTGCACCGTCGGGCACGGCGCCATCCTCCATGGCGCGAAGGTCGGCCACGGCGTGCTCGTGGGCATGGGCGCGGTGCTGCTCGACAACTGCGAGATCGGCGACGAGGCGCTGGTCGCCGCCGGGAGCGTGGTGCCGCCGCGCATGGTCGTGCCGCCCCGCGTCCTGGTGCGCGGCTCCCCGGCGAAGGTCGTGCGCGAGCTCGGCCCCGAGGAGTGTCAGGACGGCCGGCGTGGCGCCGCGCACTATCTGGAGCTCGCGCGCGATCACGCCGCAGCGCGCGGCGACCGCTGAGCGCGACCGCGCCCGGCGCGACCGGGCGGCTCGTCAGCCCCCGCCGACGAAGTGGACGATCTCGACCGCGTCGCCCTCCGCCAGCCGCGTGCCGGCGTGCCGCGCCCGCGGCACGACCTCTCGGTTGACCTCCACGGCGACCAGCCCCTGCGTGAGCTCCAGGTGGACGAGCAACCCCTGCACGTCGAGGGTGTCGGCGACCTCGCGCGGCTCTCCGTTGACGGTGATGCGCATCACGAACGAGAACCTACCTCCCGCCCCCCGAAGCCGGCAATGCCCACGCCCCGCCTCCTCGTCCAGCGTGTCGGCCCGATCGCCGTACCGCTCCCCGCCTACCAGACGCAAGCGTCCGCCGGGCTCGACCTGCACGCCGCGCTCGGCGAGCCGGTGACGCTGCCGCCAGGCGCGCGCCGCGCGATCCCCACGGGCCTGGCGCTCGAGCTCCCCGCGGGGCACGAGGCGCAGGTCCGCCCTCGCTCCGGCCTCGCGCTGCGGCATGGCATCGGGATGGTGAACGCGCCGGGGACGATCGACGCGGACTATCGCGGGGAGGTCGCGGTGCTCCTCGTCAACCTGGGGCAGGAGCCGTTCGTCGTGGAGCCGCTCGCGCGCATCGCGCAGCTCGTGGTCGCGCCGGTGACGCGCGTCGAGGTGACGCTCGTCGAGGCGCTCGCGCCGACGGAGCGGGGCGACGGCGGTTTCGGCTCGACGGGCGTCCGCTGACCGCGGGCCCCGCGGCGCAGGCAGGGCGCGGGGGGCGTCAGGGGCGGCGGCGGCGGACCGCGGCGAAGGCCGCCGCGAGCGCCACGAGCCACGCCGCGCGGGTGCCCGACTGCGCGGTGCCCTGGGCCGCGACCGAGCAGCCGGAGTCCTTCTTCTCCGCGGGGGCGCACACCGGCGAGAAGCCGTGGCGCGGCGCCGGGTTGCACGCGGAGGTCTCGCGACCGGGCGGATAGATCGCGCACATGCCCGCCGTGTCGTCGGGCTCGAGGTCCCGGAGGGCGATGGTGCCGAAGGAGTAGCTCGCGTACATCGTGGCGTCCCGGTCCGGTGAGTGAGAGAGCCCGAGGACGTGGCCGGTCTCGTGCGTGGCGATCGAGAGGAGATCCGCCTTGCCCGGCTGCCGGCCGACGACGATGGGGTTGTCCGCCGAGTTGACCTCCACGTCGGCGTCGTAGATCTCACCCGTGTCGCGGTTGAAGGTGATGGTGGTGAGGGCGAGCGTGGCGCCGGCGCCGTAGGGCCAAGCGTCGTCGCGGAAGACCCACAGGTTCGCGTTCCCGTGCCGAGAATTGTACTCGATCTCGTCGCACGAGACGGCGGGCGTCGTGTGGATCTCGAGGGAGGGCCGCTCGCCGTCGCACGTCGCGCTGATCCACGTCGCGTACCCGGCCTCGATCGTCGAGGCGACGGTGGCGAAGTCGAGCCCCTGCCGCTTCGAGCCGGCCTCGTTCACGCTGAAGGTCAGGCAGCGATCCGACCAGAAGAGGGGCTTGCCGCTCGTGAGGCAGCCGTCGGCGTCGCGCTCGCACTTCTGCTTGGGGTCGCCGGGGTTGCACGTCGTCGTCCGGCAGTAGGCGGCCGCGCCGCTCGCCCACGCGAGCGTCACCGCCGCCGCCAACCAGGGCGCTGCGCGGCGCCGGAGCTCAGCGGCCACGCGCACCCCGCACGAGGTCGCGCGCCTCGCTCGCCGTGCGCCCGACCAGGCGGCGGACCGCGGACGACTCCTCGCCGACCAATGAGCCCAGGCGCGGGCTCGGCGCCAGGCGGAGCGCGCCACGGGAGTCGGCGCGCAGCGGGTAGTGCCCCTGCGCGAGGGCCGTCACCGTGAGCACGTCGCCCAGCGGCTGCAGGAAGACGCCGGTGCGCTCGCCGATGGTGAACACCGCCTCGCCGTGGACGATCTGACCGATCTCCCCGACCTGCCCGCCGAGGGTGCGGACGAGCTGCTCGGCCCCCGGATCGTCCGCCTCGAGGAGCGCCTCCTCGATCCGCAGCCGCGTGTACGTCACGATGCGCTTGCGCTTGCCGATCGTCTCCCACCGGCTGAACGCATCGACCGGCGTCGCGACGACGCCGAAGCGGCTCAGCGCCACCAGCTCCTCGAGGGTCACGGCGCGGGCGACGCCGGCGCGCGCGACCCGCGGACCGACGGCGAGGGCGCCGAGCGCCGCGCCCGCGGCGACCAGCCACTGTCTCCGGGTCGTCCTGCTCATGGAGCGCAATGTAGCATCGACCCGCCGCGACCGCGGTCGCGGATTCCGGCCCGGCCCCGCCGGCGCTACACCCCGGGGGTGACCCAGGCGGTCCCCCCGGCTCCGAGCGCCCCGGCCCCGACCCCGGCCGGCGACCCGACGCGCGCCGCCTCCGCCTGGCGCGCGCGCCTGGAGGGCGAGCGGCGGGAGATCGCGCGAGCCATCGAGGCGGGCGGTGAGGAGGCCGGGCTCCCGGCGTGCGAGCGGTACGCCGCCGCGCTCGACGAGCTGCTCGGCGCGCTCTTCCAGGTCACGGTGGGGGGTGAGGGCACCCAGGCGGCGGGGGTGGAGCTCGCGGCGGTGGGGAGCTACGGCAGGCGCGCGCCGTCGTTCGCGAGCGACATCGACGTTCGGGTCCTGGTGCCGGACGGCGACGCGGGGCGGCGGGAGGTCGTCGAGTCGCTGCTCTACCCGCTCTGGGACTCGGGCGTCGCCCTGGGCCACCAGGTCGTGGAGCCGGACGAGCTGCTCGAGCTGGCGCGGCACGACCTCCCGACGGCCACCTCGCTCCTCGACTGGCGCGCGCTCGCGGGAGGTACCGCGCTCGGCGCGCGGATGGTCGCGCGCCTGCACGAGGGCGTGTTCGGCGAGGCGGATCTCGGCGGCTTCCTCGACCGGATGGCGGAGCAGGCAGACGAACGGCACGCCCGGTTCGGCGGTTCCGTCTACCTGCTCGAGCCGGACGTGAAGCACGGCCCCGGTGGGCTCCGCGATTACGACGTCGCCCACTGGGCCGCGCGCGCGCGCTGGGGCGTGGCGAGCCTGCGGGACCTCATCCGCATCGGCGTCCTCGTCCCCCGAGAGTGGCAGGGCATCGAGCGGGGGATCCGCCTGTTCCATCGGGTGCGGAACCTCCTCCACGTCTTCGCGGGCCGGCGCTCCGATCGACTGAGCTTCGATCGGCAGGAGCAGATCGCGATCGCGCTCGGGCACGGGCCGGGCGGGCCGGGCGTCGAGAGCTTCATGAGCGAGTACTACCGGTGCGCGCGCGCCGTCGGCCGCGGGATGGAGACGGTGCTCGCGCGCGCGGCGCCGCCCCCGCGGCGCCGGCCGAGCGAGGTCCGGATCGAGGGCGAGCTCAAGATCACGAACGGCGCCGTCTCCATCATCCATCCGGCGTCGCTCGACGCGGAGCCCGCGATCGCGCTGCGCTTGTACGACGAGGCCGTTCGCCGGCGCCTCCCCGTGTATCAATTCGCGCGCGACGCGATCGCGCGCGCGGCCAGTCTGCCGGCGTTCGCGGAGCGGCTCCGGGCCTCGCCCGAGGCGGCGCGGCTGTTCGTCCGGCTGTGCGCCTCGGCGCAGCGCCCGCGGTTCCGCGGGGGCAGCGTCGTCGGCGAGCTGCACGACGTGGGGGTGCTCGTCGCGATGGTCCCCGAGTTCGCCCCCGTGATCGGCCGTGTCCACCACGATCTCTACCATGTGCTCACGGTCGACGCGCACTCGGTCGCGTGTGTCGCGAGGCTGGCCGCGCTGTGCCGGGGCGAGCTCGCCGTCGAGTTTCCGCTCGCGTCGCGGCTCGCGGCGGAGCTCTCGCGCCCGACCGTCCTCTTCTTCGCGTGTCTGCTGCACGACGTGGGGAAGGACGTCGGCGGCCGGGGCCACGCCCAGCGAGGGCACGCCCTCGCCGGGGCGATCCTCGCCCGGCTCGGCCTAGCGCCCACCGACATCGCCGAGGTGCAGCACCTCGTCCTCCAGCACCTGCGCATGTACCACGTCGCGACCAAGCGCGACGTGGACGACCCGGCGACGCTGGTCGAGCTGTGCGCCGACGTGCACGGCCGCGAGGGCCTGCGCGAGCTCTACCTGCTCACCGTGTGCGACGTCTCGACGACGAGCCCGGGCGCGATGACGACGTGGAAGGCGCGCATGCTCGACGAGCTCTACGTGGCCGCCGATCGCTGGCTCGAGCACGGAGCGGGGCAGGCGGAGCGCACGGATCTCGAGGGGCGGCGCGCGCGGGTGCGTGCCGTCTGGGGCCGGCGGTCGCGCTTCATCGATCACTTCCTCAAGGCGATGCCCGATCGCTACCTCTACGCCAACGAGCCCGAGGCGGTGGTCCGGCACGCTGGCTTCGCGGCAGAGGCGGTGGAGCGCGAGCCCGCGGTCGGCGTGCTCGGCAGCGACGGCACGCACCTCGAGATCGCCTTCGTCGCGCGGGACCGTCCGGGGCTCCTTGCGCTCATCACGGCGACGCTCGCCGCCGCGCGCCTGAGCGTGCTGAGCGCCCAGGTGCACTCGTGGGTGGACCCTCGGGGACAGGCGCGCGTGCTCGATCTCTTCTGGGTGCGCCCGGCGGGCGAGGGCACGAGCGAGGGCTTGGCGGAGCGCCTGGAGCGGGATCTCGTCGACCTGCTCCAGGGGCGGCGAGTCGCGACGGAGCTGGTCGAGGCGCGGCGGCGGGCGGGGGGCCTCGGGGAGCGCCCGGCGCCCGGCGTCACGCCGGAGGTCCTCGTCGACAACCGCGCCTCGGCTCGGCACACGCTGATCGAGGTGACGGCGCGGGATCGCCTCGGGGTGCTGTTCTGGCTGGCGCACACGCTCCAGGAGGAGCGGCTCGACATCGCGCTCGCCAAGATCAACACCGAGGGCCACTGCGTCGCCGACGTCTTCTACGTCTCGGAGGCCGACGGCTCGAAGCTCGAGCCAGCGCGCATCGAGGAGGTGAAAGCCCGTATCCTGAGCGTCGTTTCCGGGCTAGACGTTCCCCGCGGAGCATGACGACGATGGCGAAGCGTGTGGCAGGGTTCGTGGGCGCGACACGGCGGATCGGAGCCGCGGGGCTCGTGGGAGCCGCGGGGCTCGTGGGAGCGTGCGCGGGGCCCGCGCCCGCGCAGGCCCCCGTCGATCCCCCGCCGCTGGACGAGCCCGGCGCCGCGCCGGGCGGCGTCGAGCCGGCGTCGAGCCCCGAGGTGGCCGAGGCCATCTCCGCGCTCGAGGCCAAGGACTTCGAGCGCGCGCGCGGCCTGCTCGAGAAGGCCGTCGCCCGCCACCCGAAGGACGCCCAGGCCGCCTACTACCTCGGGCTCGCGCTGGAGGGGCTCGGCCAGCCCGGCGACGCGCGCAAGTGGTACGAGAGGGCGATCGAGCTCGATCCGGCGCTCCCCGACGCCAGCGTCAACCTCTCCGGGCTGCTCCTCGAGGCGGGCGAGACGGACGGCGCGCTCGCTGTCATCCGCGCGGCGCTGAAGCGTAAGTCGCAGCACCCCGGGCTGCTCGTCAACTTCGCGCTCGCGCTCGAGGCGGCGGGGGATCGGGACGGAGCCCTCAAGGCGTACGCCGCCGCCGTCCAGCTTGAGCCGACTCCGGAGGTCCACTTCGCGTACGCGGAGCTGCTCGCGCAGGCGGGTCGCCGGGACGAGGCCGTGGAGCAGCTCCGGAAGGTCGCGAGCGACGACCCGGGCGTCATGGTGCAGGTCGCCAACCTGCTCGGGAAGCTCGAGGCATTCGCGGATTGCGTCGCGGTGCTCGACAAGGTAGTCGGCGCGCGGCCGAGCCCCGAGCTGCACGTGCGTCGCGGCGCCTGCCGCCACGGCGCGAAGGACGACCCGGGCGCGCTCGCCGACTACGACGCCGCCCTCGCGCTGAAGCCGGACTTCGCGGCGGCGCACTTCTACCGCGGGCAGCACCTGCGCCTGGTCGGTAAGAAGACCGAGGCCATCGCCGCGTTCCGCAAGGTGGTCGAGCTGGCGGGCGAGAAGGAGCGCGGGCTGGCGGACGCCGCCAAGAAGGAGCTCGCGGAGCTCGGGGCGAAGTGAGCCGCCGGGCGCGCTGAGGCAGCGCACGCCGAGCGTCCGGCGACCCGCGGGAGCCGCCCGGTCGGCTCCGCGAGGCTAGAGCAGCAGATCGATGAGCCGATCGAGCTCGTCCAGCGAGGAGTAGCGGATGAGGATCTCGCCCTTGCCCGCGCGATCGCGGACCTCCACCTTCGTGCCGAGCTTGCGCGCGAACCGCGCCTCCAGATCCCGTACCCCAGGGCTCTTCTTGCCGCTCGGGGGCGCGCCCGGCTTGCCGCCGCGCTGCGATCGCACGAGGGCCTCCGCCTGGCGGACGTTCATGCGCGCCTGGATCACCTTCTCGGCGAGCGCGGGGATCGCGTCGTCCGGCGCGCCGAGGAGCGCGCGCGCGTGCCCCTCGCTGAGCCGCCCCTGGACGACGTGCGCGCGGACGGGGGCGGGGAGGCGGAGCAGGCGCAGCGCGTTCGCGATCGTCGAGCGATCCTTCCCGATGCGCTTGGCCAGCGTCTCTTGCGTGTAGGCGTGGTCCCGGATCAGGCGGTCCAGCGCCTCGGCGAGCTCGATCGGGTCGAGGTCCTCGCGCTGCACGTTCTCGATGAGCGCGAGCTCGAAGGCGTCGTTCGGCGTCACGTCGCGCACCACGACGAGCACCTCCCGCAGCCCGGCCTTCTGCGCAGCCCGCCACCGGCGCTCCCCCGCGATGAGCTCGAAGGCGTCCGTCCCCGGGCGCCGCCGCACGACGAGCGGCTCGAGGAGCCCGTGCTCGAGGATCGACTGCGCCAGCTCCGCGAGGCGCTCGGCGTCGAAGTGCTGCCGGGGCTGGCCGCGCTGGGGCGAGATCTTCTCGATCGCGCACGAGAAGACGTTCGGCGCCGCCGCGGGCCCTGCGGCGGGCGGCGCCGGCGGCGCCGGCGCCGGCGGGCGGCTCGGCAGCAGGGCGTCGAGGCCTCGGCCGAGCCCGCGGGCGGGCTTCGTTGGCGGCGTGGGGCCGCTCACCTCGCGCCCTCGATCAGCTCGCGCGCGAGGCCGAGATACGCCTGCGCGCCCTTGCTCTGCGCGTCGTACAGGATCGCCGGCAGCCCATGGGACGGCGCCTCGCTCAGCCGCACGTTGCGCGGGACGACGGACTCGAACACGCGGAAGTGATGGCGGACCTGGTCGGCGACCTGGTGGGCGAGGCGGTTACGGGGATCCCACATCGTGAGGACGATGCCCTCCACGGTGAGCTCCGGGTTCAGCGTCGCGCGCACGCGGTCGAGCGTTTCCATCAGGTCGGTGAGTCCCTCGAGCGCGTAGTACTCCGGCTGGAGCGGGACGACCACACGCTGCGCGGCCGCCAGCACGTTCAGCGTCAGCACCCCGAGCGCCGGGGGCGAGTCGATCACGATCCAGCGGTAGCCTGACACCCCGTCGCCGGTGAGGAGCTGCGCGAGGTGGCGCCCGCGGTCGTCTACGTCGAAGAGCTCGTAGTCGACCGCCGAGAGGTCTCGGCTCGCGGGCAGCACGTCCAGCGTCGGGATGGGCGTGCGCCGGACCGCCTCCTCCAGGCGCGCACGCCCGATCAGCGCGTCGTAGACCGTGAGCCCCCCACTCCGAGGGGCCACACCGACGCCGCTCGAGGCGTTTGCCTGCGGGTCCATGTCGACGAGCAGCGTCCGCTCCTCCGCGGTCGCCAGGCTCGCGGCCAGGTTCACGGCGGTCGTGGTCTTGCCGACGCCGCCCTTCTGGTTCGCGATGGCGATGATGCGAGGGGGGGCGTCCATGGGGAGCGCCGGCGCGAGGGCGACCGGCAGACGGCGAAGTACCCGCGGAACGGCCCGCCCCGCAACCGGCGCGGCGCCTGACGCGCGTTTCTTGGACCTGGCACCTACATAGCATACCTTGTGGTTAGATGTAGGTGCAGGTAGTCGAGCGGTGCGGCTCGGCCCTCCGCCTGCCTCTCCCGCCCCTCCGGCGCCGCCCGCGCGCCCGGGGAGACGGGCGACGTGTCCCCGCCATCCAGGAGTCCCCGATGTCCCCTCGGTCTGCCTACAAGAGCTTCGCCGATTTCGAGCGCGAGGAGCTGCGCCCCGACATGCGCGCCGGCTGGTCCCTCGACGAGCTCGAGCACTCGGAGGCCGAGCTCGACTTCGACGATGATCCCTTCGAGGCGTCGCTACGGCGGGCAGAAGGCCTGGACTAGCCCCACACGGTCACGGCCTCGCGCTGGCGCGGCCACATGCTTGACCTCGTACGGGGCGCGTGGGAAGGAACGCGCCCCGTGCTCGACGTATCCGTCACCAAGCTCAGCCCCGTCCTCGTCGAGTTGGACGTCTCCGTCCCCTCGGATCGCGTGAAGAAGGAGCTGGATCGTTCCTTCGCGTCGCTCCAGCGGGACGCCCGCGTCAGCGGGTTCCGCCCCGGGAAGGCGCCGCGGGCGGTGCTGCAGCGGCTCTTCGGCACGCGCGTCGCGTCGGACGTGGCGCAGCGCCTCATGGAGGAGACGTTCCAGGCTGCGGTCTCGGAGAAGAGCCTGCAGCCGATCAGCGCCCCCCGGTTCGACGACGCGCGCATCGCGGGGGTCGCGCCGTTCGTCTACAAGGCGCGCTTCGAGGTGCTGCCGGAGATCGGTGAGCTGCGCTGGGAGGGGCTCGTCGCCAAGCGCCCGAAGGCCGAGCCGAGCGACGAGGCGGTCCAGGCCGAGCTCGAGGCCATCCGGCGCGCGAACTCCACCCTCGAGTCGCCCAGCGAGGCGGGGAGGGGCGCTCGCGCGGGGGACGTGCTCACCGTCGATTTCGACGTCGACGTGGCCGGGGAGCGCATCGAGGACGCAGGCGCCCGCGGCTTCCAGATCGAGCTCGGGCTCGGGTCCATCCTCCCCGCCTTCGAGGAGGGCGTCACCGGCAAGCGGCCGGGCGAGGAGGTCACGTTCGAGGCGCCCATGGGCGACCGGAACCCGCACGCCCGGCTGCGCGGGCAGACCGCCCGGTTCACCGTCCGTGTGGTGGACGTGAAGGAACGCGTCCTCCCCGCGCTGGACGACGAGCTCGCCAAGGATCTGGGCGACTTCGAGACCCTCGAGGACGTGCGCAAGGACGCCTCGGCCCGCCTCGCGAAGCAGCTCGTCGAAGAGGCGGAGACCGCCGTCGCCGAGCAGCTCGTGGTCGAGCTGGTCAAGGCGAACCCGATCCCCGTCCCGCCCTCGCTCGTGGAGCGTCAGTTCGCCCTCACGGAGCAGGAGATCCTCGCGCGCGCCCGCCGCGACGGTGGCGCGGTGACGGGCCTCGGCCAGGAGCTGCGGGGCCAGGTCCAGGCGGACTCGGAGATGAAGGTGCGGGCCGGCCTGCTCATGGCCGAGATCGCCAAGCGACGGAGCATCAAGATCGGCGACGCCGAGATCGAGAAGGGTCTCGAGGAGCTCGCCCAGCAGACGGGCAAGAACGTCGCCAAGCTCCGCGCCGAGTATCGCGAGCCGAAGAAGCGGGAGCTGCTCGTCGGCATGATCCTGGAGAACCAGGTGCTGGACATCATCCAAGCTGCGGCCAAGATCGAGGAAGCATGAGCCAGCGACCCGAGACTCGCGCCCAAGCCCTCCACCTGCTCGAGCGCGAGGCCGAGCGCCTCTCGGCCTCGGCGCCCGCCGCGATCATCTACCCGCACGTGGTGGAGACGACGCACCGCGGCGAGCGCACGTGGGACATCTTCAGCCGCCTCCTGAAGGACCGCATCGTCTTCCTGGGGAACGCCATCGACGACGATGTCGCGAACATCATCATCGCGCAGTTCCTGTTTCTCGAGAGCGAGGATCCGGACAAGGACATCCAGCTCTACGTGAACTCCCCGGGCGGCGTCGTTACGTCCGGCCTCGCGATTCACGACACCATGCAGTATGTGCGCTGCACGGTCAGCACGATCTGCCTCGGGCAGGCCGCCAGCATGGGCGCGGTGCTCCTCGCGGCCGGCGCCAAGGGCAAGCGCTTCGCGCTCGCGAACTCGCGCATCATGATCCACCAGCCCCACGGCGCCGCGCGCGGGCAAACGACGGATATCGAGATCCAGGCGCGCGAGTCCCGCCACTTGAAGGATGTCCTCGTCGACATCCTGGTGAACGCGACGGGTAAGGAGCGCGAGGTGATCGCGCGCGACATCGATCGCGACTTCTACCTCGGGGCGGCCCAGGCCAAGGACTACGGCCTCATCGACGAGGTCTTCGTGTCGAAGAAGAGCGGCGGCGGCTGAGCGCCGCGGGCCGCAGTCCGCGTGGGGCCAGGTCGGCGCCGAGCCCCGCAGCCGTCCGGACCCTCGAGGCGATGCGTCGTCCGGTCGGACGGGCCCGCTCGGGGGCCGCGCAGCGGCTCCGCTCCGGGTCAGCAGCTTGCCGCTCTGCCACGCCGGCCATAGACTCGCGGCGAGCCCGCCGTTCCGGCGAGGCGTCCCCGTGCACCCCGAGGTCGACCGCGTGAGCCCAGCCCAGAGGAAGTCCCCGTGAGCCCCCGCCGCGACGACTCCGGCGGCAACCTCTGCTGCTCCTTCTGCGGAAAGTCGCAGAAGGAGGTGAAGAAGCTCATCGCCGGGCCCACCGTCTACATTTGCGACGAGTGCATCGCGCTCTGCAACGACATCATCGCCGAGGAGGGCGAGAAGGAGGAGACGCAGGGCGGCTCCGACCCGATGCCGAAGCCCGCCGAGATCAAGGCGGTGCTGGACGACTACGTCGTCGGCCAGGAGCGCGCCAAGAAGGTGCTGAGCGTCGCCGTCTACAACCACTACAAGCGGATGGAGACGAAGGTGAGCGCCGAGGACGTGGAGCTCGGGAAGAGCAACATCCTCCTGCTCGGCCCGACGGGCAGCGGCAAGACGCTCCTCGCGCAGACGCTCGCGAAGATCCTCCGCGTCCCGTTCGCCATCGCGGACGCGACCACCCTCACCGAGGCCGGCTACGTCGGCGAGGACGTGGAGAACATCATCGTCCAGCTCCTGCAGAACGCCGACCACGACGTGGAGCGCGCGCAGCGAGGCATCGTCTACATCGACGAGATCGACAAGATCTCCCGGAAGAGCGACAACCCGTCCATCACCCGGGACGTCTCGGGCGAGGGCGTGCAGCAGGCGCTCCTCAAGATCATCGAGGGCACCATCGCCAACGTCCCGCCGAAGGGCGGGCGGAAGCACCCCCAGCAGGACTTCCTCCAGGTCGACACCAGCAACATCCTCTTCATCTGCGGAGGCGCGTTCGTCGGGCTCGACCAGATCGTCCAGCGCCGGCTCGGGCAGTCCCGCCTCGGGTTCGGCGCCGACATCAAGGGCAAGAGCGACCTCAAGATGGGGGAGCTCCTCGCGAAGCTCCAGCCGGAGGACCTGCTGAAGTTCGGGCTCATCCCGGAGTTCATCGGTCGCCTGCCCGTCGTCGCGACGCTCCACGAGCTCGACGAGGCCGCGCTCATCGACATCCTCACCACGCCCAAGAACAGCTTGGTCAAGCAGTTCCAGAAGCTCTTCGAGATGGACGGCGTGAAGCTGAAGTTCTCGCGCGGGGCGTTGCAGGCCGTGGCGCGCAAGGCGCTCGAGAGGGAGAGCGGAGCCCGGGGCCTCCGCGCCATCCTCGAGGAGTCGATGCTCGACGTGATGTACGACATCCCGTCCCGGGGGGGCATCAAGGAGGTGGTGGTGAACGAGGAGGTCATCCTCCAGAACGCCACGCCCCTGATCGTCTACCAGAAGGAAGCCGGCGTCGGCTGAGCGCGCCTGTGCGCGCGGGTAGCAGCCCGCCGGCTCTCGCGAGGAGCCAGGAGTAGATCCATGATTTTCAAGAATGGCGACCAGGCCGACGGCGGCCGCAACCGTCGCACGCTCCCGGCGCTCCCCCTCCGCGACATCATCGTCTTCCCGCACATGGTGTCCCAGCTCTTCGTGGGCCGGGAGAAGAGCATCGCGGCGCTCGATGAGACGATGGCCGCGTCGAAGGAGATCTTCCTCGCCGCACAGAAGAGCGCGAAGACGAACGATCCGGGGCCGGACGACATCTACGCCGTCGGGACGATCGGCGTCATCGTGCAGCTCCTCCGGCTGGCGGACGGCACCGTCCGCGTGATGGTCGAGGGTCGCCAGCGCGCGAAGGTCCGCCGCTGGGTGGACGGTCGCCCGTTCTTCGTCGTCGAGGTGGACGAGCTCGAGGAGTCGATCACCAGCGACGTCGAGCTCGAGGCTCTCGTGCGCAGCGTGCAGAGCACCTTCGAGGTGTACGTCAAGCTCAACAAGAAGGTGCAGCCCGAGGTGCTCGTCTCGGTGCAGAGCATCGACGAGCCCGCCCGCCTGAGCGACACCATCGCCGCGAACCTCCCCACGATCAAGCTCGGCGACCGCCAGGGCCTGCTCGAGACGACGGACGCCAAGGTCCGGCTCGAGAAGGTCTACGAGCTCATGCAGGCGGAGATCGAGATCCTTCAGGTCGAGAAGAAGATCCGCTCCCGCGTGAAGAAGCAGATGGAGCGTACTCAGAAGGAGTACTACCTGAACGAGCAGATGCAGGCCATCCAGAAGGAGCTGGGCGGCGGCGAGCGCGACGAGCTGAAGAACGAGATCCAGGAGATCGAGGACAAGCTCAAGCAGAAGAAGCTCAGCGAGGAGGCGGAGGCGAAGGTCCGCAAGGAGCTGAAGAAGCTCAAGATGATGCACCCGACGAGCGCGGAGGCGACGGTCGTCCGCAACTACGTCGACTGGGTGATCAGCCTGCCCTGGTACGAGAAGACGGACGAGCGCTTCGACCTCACCGAGGCCGAGCGCATCCTCGACGAGGACCACTACGGGCTGAAGAAGTGCAAGGAGCGCATCGTCGAGTACCTGGCGGTGCAGGCGCTCACCAAGCAGCTCAAGGGCCCGATCCTGTGCTTCGTCGGGCCGCCGGGCGTTGGCAAGACTTCCATCGCGAAGAGCATCGCGCGGGCGACCGGGCGCAAGTTCGTGCGGCTGTCCCTGGGCGGCGTACGCGACGAGGCCGAGATCCGCGGCCACCGCCGGACGTACATCGGCGCGCTCCCTGGCAAGATCATCCAGAGCCTGAAGAAGGTCGGCACGAGCAACCCCGTCTTCCTGCTCGACGAGATCGACAAGATGAGCACGGACTTCCGGGGCGATCCGGCGGCGGCGCTGCTCGAGGTGCTCGACCCGGAGCAGAACACCACCTTCAACGATCACTACCTGGATCTCGACTACGACCTCTCGGACGTCATGTTTCTGACGACCGCCAACACCCTCGGCGGGATCCCGCTCCCGCTCCAGGACCGGATGGAGATCATCCAGCTCTCCAGCTACACGGAGTTCGAGAAGCTGAACATCGCGCTCAAGTACCTGGTGCCGCGGCAGCGGGCGGAGTGCGGGCTCGAGGGCGTGCCGTTGGACATCACCGAGAACGCCATCCGGACGGTGATCCACCACTACACACGCGAAGCGGGCGTGCGCTCGCTCGAGCGCGAGATCGCCTCGCTGTGTCGCAAGGTGGCGCTGCGGGTCGTGAAGGAGGGCTCGGAGGAGCCGCTCGAGATCAAGGGCGGCGACGTGCCGAGATACCTCGGCGTGCCGAAGTTCTCGCTCGGCAAGAAGGACGAGGAGGACCAGGTCGGCCTCGTCCACGGGCTGGCGGTGTGGGAGTTTGGCGGCGAAATCCTCGACTGCGAGGTGAGCGTCGTGAACGGCAAGGGCAAGCTCATCGTGACGGGGCGCCTCGAGAAGGGCATGGAGGAGAGCGCGCAGGCCGCGATGAGCTACATCCGATCCCGGAGCGGCGTGCTCGGGCTGGAGGCGGACTTCCACCAGAAGATCGATCTGCACGTCCACTTCCCGGACTTCGTCCGCAAGGACGGCCCGAGCGCCGGCGTCACCATGGTGACGGCGATGGCGAGCGCGCTGACCAAGATCCCGGTCCGCTCCGAGGTCGCGATGACGGGCGAGATCACGTTGCGTGGCCGCGTCCTGCCGATCGGCGGGCTGAAGGAGAAGCTCCTCGCCGCGCACCGCAACCGCGTGACGACCGTCATCATCCCGGCCGAGAACCGCAAGGACCTACGCGAGATCCCGCGCCGGGTGTTGAAGTCGCTGCGCGTGGTGCTCGTCGATCACATGGACGACGTGCTCCGCGAGGCGCTGGTCACGACGGAGGCCGAGCGGATGTTCGGTCCCCGGCGCCGCATCCTCGAGTATCGCGGCGCCGAGCTCGTCGATCAGGTGATCGACGTGCCGCCGCCCGCGCGGGACACCGCCGACCCCGCCCCGCAGCCCGGCGCCGGCTGAGCAAGCCTTCTCGGGCGAGCCGAGCGCGCGGCGAGGACCTGGGGGCACCGGTGGGGGCGCGGCGCGTCGCCGCACGGCCGCCCGCGCTCAGCGCGCGCGGCGACGGCGGGCGAGCGCTCCGAGCAGCGCCACCGCAGCCGCAAGCGACCACGGCGCGCGAGCGCGCCCTGGCGTCGAGCAGCCGCAGCCGCCCTTGGACTCGACGACGCCGCCCGGCGCGAGGCCGGACGCGCCGCCGGTGGCGCCCGCGTCCCCGCCGCCGGCCGCTGCGGCGCC
This sequence comes from Polyangiaceae bacterium, assembly GCA_020846005.1. Lineage (GTDB taxonomy): Bacteria > Myxococcota_A > Polyangia > Polyangiales > Polyangiaceae > JADLEQ01. The sequence goes on along the minus strand of JADLEQ010000009.1, from coordinate 1,737 downwards.
GCCGGAGCCGGTCGCCGCGAAGCCGCCCGTGCCCACGAGGCCGCCGTCGGGGAGGGAGGTGCCGCCGCCGCCCCCCGAGCCGGCGCCGGCGTCCGAGGTGCCGGGCACCTCCGCGCAGCGGCCGGTCGAAGGATCGCACGCCTGGCCCGCCGGGCACGTCGCGCCTTCGCAGTCGCTGACGCAATTGCCCGCCACGCAGTGCGTGCCCGCGCCGCAGCTCACCGTGGCGCAGGCCGTCTCGACGCAGGCCTGGGTCGTCGTGTTGCAGGTGGCGCCGCCGGCGCACAGGTCGGAGAGGCCGCACGAGCACCGGGAGCAGACGCCGAGGACGCAGGCGTAGCCCGAGTCGCAGGTGATCCCGGCGCAGGGATCCACGCACGCGCCGTCTCGGCAGACGGTACCGTAGGGGCACGCCACGCCGTCGCACGGCGCCTTGCACGCGCCGGCCACGCAGATTTCGCCCGCCGGGCACGCCTTGCCCGCGCACGCCGGATCGACGCAGAGCCCCTCGGCGTTACAGACGAGGTCGCCCGTGCAGACGAACTCGCCCCCGCCGCACGGGGGCACGCACGTGCCGCGGAAGCAGACATCTGTCCCGGTGCAGAGGTCGCCGTCGTCCACCGTGCCGTTGCAGTCGTCGTCGATCGCGTTGCACGTCTCGGCGCTCGGCGTGATCACCGGCTCGCAGACGAGGCTGCCGTTGCGGCACTGGGTGATCCCCTGCGCGCAGCGGCCCGTAGCGCCCGGCACCTCGCACGGCGAGCCCCCGCCGGAGCACTGGATGCCCTCGACGCGCATGAGCAAGTCCTCGAAGTCGTTGTCCCCCCCGGCGAAGAGGTCCTCCCACCCGAAGTAGAAGGCGCTCGGGAACACCTTGCTGTCCATGATCAGCAGGTGGATGTAAGGGTTCGGGCTCGTGTTGTCGTCGTTGTAGGCCTTCTGCGAGTAGAAGACGTACCCGAGCGTCGGGTTGCCACCGGAGTCGGCCAGCGGGAACTGGACGCAGTTGCCGCTGGCGCCCTGGGTCGTCGCCTGGAAGAACCCGATCTCGCCGCCGAGCCAGCGCGGGTCGCCGGCGATGTCGAGATCGCGCGTGGCGCCCACGTCGTCGTCGCAGCGGATGAACTCGTAGAGCTCGCTGAGCGCGGGCTTCTGGCCCGTCACGTTGTACCAGCCGAAGGAATTCCGCTGGCCGGCTCCGCGCCCGATGACGGTGAAGGTGAGGACGCAGCCGGGCACGAAGGTCTCCGGCGTGGTGGCGGCGTCCGTCAGCGGATCGATCGTCTCGGCTTGCCCCTGGTACTGCTGCGCGTCGAGGAAGCTCCGCAGGTTGTTGCCGTCCGGGATGGTGGTGCCGTCCGGTTGCTGGAGGGCGAGCGCCGACGCGGGCGCGAGGCCCGCGAGCAGCGCGCCGAAGGTCGCGAGGTGTCGAAGCGTCCGGCCCATGGGCGCAGTATGTCGGCCGGAGGCTGCGCGGACAACCGCGCGCGGCGGACGGGCCGGTGCTAGGAAGGGGCCACCGGGCGGATAGCTCAGCGGTAGAGCACTGGCCTTACAAGCCGGGAGTCGTGGGTTCGAGCCCCTCTCCGCCCACCAGCCGGCGCATGAACCCCGGCGTGCAGAGCCCGGCGTGCAGAGCCCGGCGTGCAGAGCCCGGCGTGCAGAGCCCGGCGTGCAGAGCCCGGCGTGCAGAGCCCGGCGTGCAGAGCCCGGCGTGCAGAGCCCGGCGTGCAGAGC
>JADLEQ010000008.1 GCA_020846005.1 Polyangiaceae bacterium | reverse complement strand
GGCGCCGATCTCGCAGCCGAACTGCAGGCGAGGCGCCTCCGGGTACTGCTCCCCAAGCCCCAGCACGTAGTGGCCGAGCTCGTGGGCGATCGTCATGCCGTCGTACGCCCCGCTGGGCAGGCCCACGTACGAGTTGAGAGGAAGCGTCGTGCCGAACGCGTTCGTTCCCCAATCCACGTCGTAGCCGAGTCCCGGAGAGCCATGTGTTCCTGCTCGAGCGCCCGCGCTGCCTTCGTACACGCGCAGATCCACGTTCTCTGCCTGCGTGCCGAGAAACTCGTACGGCCCGTAGGAGATGACGACCCGCCCGATCCGAATTTGCCCCTCCGTCGCGTCACACAGGATCACGCTAGCCCGGCTCACCTGCTCCCGCAGCTTGACGAAGTCGGCGTCTTGGAGCTCCTCCCGCCTGAACTGCAGGCTGGCGTAGAGCGACAGCACCTTCTGCCCCGTCGCCGCCTCCTGGTACATCCACCCCCGCCCCGCGCTCGCGCTCCCGGTGCTCAGCGCGACTGCGCCCGCGAGGCCGCACCCCACGAGGCCAAGCGCCCCGGAGCGCCGCTGCTTGCTGCTTGCTGCTTGCTGCTTGCTGCTTGCTGCTTGCTGCTTGCTGCTTGCTGCTTGCTGCTTGCTGCTTGCTGCTCGCCGCTTGCTGCTTGCTGCTTGCTACTCTCGTTTCCATCCCGGCTCCTCCCAGCAGGACGCTCCCGCCTGGCACACAGGATCCCCGGTAGCCCTCGCGAAGTCAAGGGCGAGCGCGCGCCGCCCCGCGCGGCCGGCACCCGGGACCGTCCGGGCCCGGAGCCTCGGATTGTGCGGGGCGGCCGGGCGGGGTAGGTTGCGCGCCCGCATGCGCTACTTCGTCACCGTGGCCGGCCAGGAGCACACCGTCGACGTGACCGACGCCGGGCACGGCGCCCTGGCCGTGCGCGTGGTCCGCGAGGCCGGCGCCGCCACTGCCGAGGTGGACGTGACCTCCGCGGGAGGCACCGCGAGCGTCCGCGTCGACTCCAGGATGCTCGACGTGGTCGTCTCCGGCCCCCCAGAGAAGCTCGACGTGTGGGCGAGCGGCGCGCGCGCCGTGGTCGCGCTCGAGAGCGCGCGGGCACGGGCGGCGAGCGCGTCGCGCGGCGGGCGGGCGGGCACGGGCCCCGGGACGCTGGTCTCGCCGATGCCCGGCAAGGTGACCAAGGTCCTCGTCCGTGAGGGCGACGCGGTGGAGCTCGGGGCGGCGCTGGTCATCGTCGAGGCGATGAAGATGGAGAACGAGCTGGTCGCCGAACGCGCCGGCACCGTGCAGAAGGTGAACGTCCAGGCGGGGGACGCCGTCGAGGGAGGCGCGACGCTCGTCATCGTCGGGTGATGCGCGCCGTCGCCGAGCCCTCCCCCCGCGCGCCGAGATCCGCCAGCGGGGCTCCCCTCGATCCGAAGGCGCTCGCCGCTCCTCGCGCGGCGAAGAGCGGGACGCCTCGTGGAGCGGCCGATGCGCGGCAGCCCCCCCTGCCCGGCGTCACCTGGGCACGGGCTTGACGACCACCTCGCGCAGGCGGCGACGGAAGGCGCGGTAGCGCTCCACGGCGGGCTCCGCTACCGCGGCGTCTCGCAGCAGGTTCTTCTTCTCCTCGGGGTCGGCGGAGAGGTCGTACAACCCGATCGGCCGGCCCCCGGACGCGATCAGCTTGAGGTCGCCGTCGACGAACGCCTGGCGATCGGCGTTGTTGGGCCCCGCCGCCATGTCCACGAACACGACGCGCGGGGCCAGCGCGGCGCCCGGCGGCGCCAGCAGCTCCGGCACCGTCGAGACGCCGCTCACGAAGTCCGCACCCTCACCGCTCGGCCGCGCCACCCCGAAGATCTCGAGCAACGTCGGCACCAGATCGATCTGGCTGCGCCGGACCGAGATCTTCTTCGCGGTGAGCCCCGGCACGAAGACGAAGAAGGGCACACGCACCAGCTCCTCCCACACCTCGAACCCGTGCCGGATCATGCCGTGCTCGCCGAACGCCTCGCCGTGGTCGCTCGTCACGATGATGATCGTCTCCTCGAGCAGCCCCTGCTTCTCGAGGAAGTCGAGCAGGCGCCCGACGTGCTCGTCCGTGAAGGCGACCTCGGAGTCGTACTTGTCCCGCTCGGCGTCGCCGAAATCGTGCCGCGGCGACTCCACGTACTCGGCGTGGGGATCCAGGTAATGCACCCACGCGAAGAACCGCCGCCCGGTGTTCTCGGGCTTGCCGAGCTGGGCGATGGCGGCGTCCGTCACCCGATCGGAGACGACGCTCCGATCGCCCTCCTGCTGGAGCTGCCGGGGGGACGCCGAGAGATCGAGGACATCGAACCCGCGCCCGAGGCCGGTGTTCTCCTTGAAGTACCAGTGCGCCTGCACGCTCACGGTGCGGATCCCGGCGCGCTGCAGGCGCTCCTGGACGAAGGTGTCCTCGCGCCCGTAGACGTTGAAGTGCGACCAGCCGCGGTGAGTCTCCGACCCGTACTTGCCGATCAGCATCGGCGCGAGGCTCTTGCTCGTGTAGGACGCGAGGGCGTACGCCTTCTCGAAGACGATGGAACGCGCCGCCAGCCGATCCAGGTTCGGAGATACCGGGCGAGGGTTGCCGGCGTACCCGAGATCCCACCGGAGGGTGTCCACCGTCAGCAGCAGGACGTTCGCGCCCTCGGGCAGCTTGGCGCCAGCAGCGCGCTCCACGGCGGCGGGGGCCGGCGCGTCGAGCACGACCTCACGCGCGTCGGCGCCGGAGCAGTCCTCGTCGACGCCGTTGCCGGGCAGATCGTCGGCGCCGGGGCCGATGGCGGCGCTCCGGTCGTCGCAGTCCCCGCCACCGAGCCAGGCGCTCGCGCCGTCGCCGTCCGCGTCCCGGAGGCGGCGGAGCGGCCCGAGCAGGTGGCGAGCGAGCGGCGCGCCGCGCTCGATGGAGAGCGCCAGCTCCGCGTCGCGCTCGAGCTCGCGGTTCGCCACCGCGAGCGTGAGCAGCGGCCCGAGGGCGTACGCGGCGAGCGTGAGCCAGGAGCGGCGCGCGAGCCAGTGGGGCGCTACGTACGCCGCCACACCGATCGCGGCCGCGAGCCCGACCCCCCGCAGATCGAGCTCCTCCCGCTTGAGCACGCCGAAGACCGCCAGCGTCCCGCCGGTGCCCCCCGTCGTCCCGCTGAGGACGCCCGCCCCGATCACGGCGACGAGCCCGGCGGCCCCCACCCCGAGCGCCAGCCGCCCCGGGAGCCGCGCGATCGCCGGCCACTCCGCCAGGACCCGGACCAGCCCGCCCGCGCCGATCGCGGTCACGATCCCGAGCGCCAGCGCGCCGAGCCCCAGGGTCGCGCCCGCCGTCCGCGCGTCGCTCCCCGCGCTCAATACGGCCAGCGCAAGCCGCGCGGCGACGACGATCCACACAGCGACGGCCAGCGGCGCGACGAGCGCGAGGGCGGATCGCGTGGCGCGCTGGGGCCCCGCCGGCTCCAGCCACGCGCGCGCCCCCGCGGGCGACGGCGGGGCGGCCGGGTGAAGCCACGACGCCGCCGCGCCGACGGCACACCCGATCCCGAAGGCGAGCGGCGCGCCGAGACCGAGCGCCGCCCCGTACGCCGGCAGCAGCGCCGCTCCGCTGACTTGCCCGCCGAGCGCCCACCGCGCGTCCACCGCCGCGCCGGCGCCGATCGCCACCCCGGCGCCCGCCACCGCAGCCGCCCACCTCCGCGCGTGCCCGGGCGGGGGCGGCGCGGCCGCCGTGGGGAGCGCCGGGTCGTTGGGCGGGGGCGACGTCACGCCCGCGCATATAGCGCGACCCGCGCCGCGCGCGTCACCCGCGACCGCGCGCGAGCGGGTGGGCCCGATCGTAGACGGCGAGGAGCCGCTCCAGGGAGACGTGCGTGTAGCGCTGCGTCGTCGCGAGCGTCGCGTGGCCGAGCAGCTCCTGGATCACGCGAAGATCGGCGCCACCCTCCAGCAGGTGGGTCGCGCACGAGTGACGGAGCGCGTGCGGGTGCACGTCGCCGCGGCCGGCGCCGAGCACGCCGTAGCGCCGGACCAGGGACTGCACGCGGCGCACGCCGAGCCGGCGCCCGGCCGCGGTGAGGAAGAGCGCGCGCTCGTCGCCGGCCGCTCGCCGAGGCAGCCCCTCGCGCGCCACGAGCCACGCCTCGAGCGCGGCGCGCGCCGGCGCGCCGAACGGGACGACGCGCTCCTTCCGGCCCTTGCCGAGGACGCGGAGCTCGTCGCGCGCGAGCGAGACGTCGTCGAGGTCGAGGGCGGTGAGCTCGCTCACGCGCAGCCCGGAGCCATAGAGCAGCTCGAGCCAGCAGGCGTCCCGCGCGCGGGTGAACGGATCGCGCGCCGGCGCGCGGAGCGGCGCCGTCATCAGCTCGGCGGCGGCGTCGGCGTCGAGGTGACGCGGCAGCTTGCGCCTCACCTTCGGCGTCGCGAGCAGCGCCGCCGGGTCCCGCGGGAGTGATCGCGCACGCACCACCCAGCGGAAGAAGGCGCGCGTAGCGGCCACCTTCCGCGCCAGCGTCGCCGCGCCGACCTCGCGCGAGCGCTCGCCGAGCCAGCCGCGAAGCTCGCTTAGCCCGAGCTCGGCGGTCGACACGCCGCGCCCGAGCCGCCGCTGCACCGATCCGCGGAGCTGCTCGAGGTCTCGACCATAGGCCGCGACCGTGTGCGGCGACGCGCGCCGCTCGTCGCGCAGGTGCGTGAGGAAGCGCTGGATGTCCTCGCCCAAGACGTCGGGCGCCGGCGCTGGATCGGCCGCGGCGAGCCGCGGCGCGGCAGGGTCGCGGGCCGGTCGGCGCGGGGGCATCTCGCGAAGGGTACGACCTCCCTCCCGGTACGGGCAAAGGCTCGACGGGGCGGGACCTCAAGCCCGCAGGACGGCGACCGCCCAGCACGCCGCCCCGAGCAGGGCGAGGGCGAGCCCGAGCCGCCCACGGCGCCAGTCGAATCGACCCTCCGGCGTGATGCCTCGCACCGCGACCCAGGCGAGGCCCGCCAGCGCCGCCAGGAAGCCCACGCCGAGCGCCACGACCCAGCCCGGGCGCGGCGAGTCGTCTCGCTCGAGCTCCGCCAGCGCGGCGGCGGCCGCGGCGCGCGGATCGTCGGCCTCCGCCGCGGCCAGCCGCGCCAGGCTCTCGTTCGCCAGGCGCAGCGCCGCCTCGTCGGCCACCACGACGTGCCGGGTCTCGAGCGCCGCCGAGCGCACCGCCGACCAGGCCAGCCGCGCCAGCTCCGGCTCGCGGCTCGCCTCGGCGCCTCGCGCGCACGCGTAGAGGCGCGCGTAGGCGCGCTCGACGTGTGGCGCTCCCGGGGCGTACGCGATCGCGGCGCGCCGCGCGTGCTCGACCGCCGCGCGCACGTCCCCCTGGTGGAACGCCTCGTCCGACGCGCGCAGGTGACGCTCGCCATCGGCGACCGCGCGGCCGGTGAGCACCGCCGCCGCGAGCACGGCGAGGAGCGCGGTGAGCGCCAGCGTCCGGAGCCTCCGCGCCGCCGGCGCCGTCACAGGAAGTCCCGGCGCCTGAAGATCAGGCTCGCCACCGCGAGCAGCCCGAGCGACCACGCCGCGGCCTGCGCGGCCGCGAGCCCGAGGTAGGGCAGGAGCGCCTGGCCCGACTCCCCGGTGAGCAGCGTGCGCGGCGGCACGTACACCATGAGGTTGGGCACGACGTGACTTGCCGCCCGCCCGAGCTCCTGGATCGCCGCGCCGAAGACCTTGACCGGGAGCTTCGCCAACGTGTCCGCGGAGCGACCAACGACGAACACGCCGAGGCTGAACACCGCGGTGAGGAAGGGCGAGGAGAACGAGGCGAACACCAGCGCGATGCCGGTCACGACGGTGACCTCCGCCAGCGTGAGGCACGCGCCCCCGAGCAGCACGCGCTGGTCGTCCGGCGCGCCGCCGGAGAGCCAGATCCCCAGCCCCAACACCGCCGCCGCCCAGGGGATGGGGAGGAGCGTCCGCGCGCGCGGCACCCGCCACGCGATCAGCGCCGCCACGAGCGACGCGCCGGCCGCGGCGGCCGCCGGCGCCGCCGCGTCGCTCGTGGCGAACGCGCCGAGCGCGAGGAGCACGAGCCCGACGTTGCCTGCGATGAAGGTCAGCAGCAGCAGCATCGTGCCGAAGAACTTCCCCACCAGGTACTCCGACCGCGAGATGGGGCGGGCGAGGATGGGGAAGATTGTCTTGAGCTCGAGCTCGCGGTGCAGCGACGTCGCCGTCAGCACCACGGCCACCACGACCGAGTACAGCGAGACGCTGGCGGCCCCGAGATCGGAGATCACACGCAGCGTCTCCCGCAGGGCGAACACCCCGACGATCAGCGAGTAGGCCGCCGTCGCGATCGCCAGACCGAAGAGCCCGTGCAGGACGCGCGCCCGGACGGCCTCCCGGTACGTGTTGAACGCGATGACCCAGATCCGGGCGAGCACACCCGAGCCATACCGCCGCTCCGACCGGATCGGCAAGCCGGGGCGCGGCGCCTCGCGGCGGTGACCCCGCCCGACCTCACGGCGGCCCGAAGAACACGTCGAGGTTCCACGCGCCCGAGGCGCCGGAGTAGCCGTCGACCTGCACGAAATACTCCCCGGCGTCGAGCACCAGATCGAGGAAGCTGCGATCTTGGACGTACCCGGCCGCGCACGCGCCGAGGATCTCGCTCCCTGGGCACGTGGGCCCGCGCCGGACCTGGAGCAGCGTCGCGTAGCTCGAGCCCTGCAGGTCGAGCACCACCCGGCTCCGCTCCGGCACGACCAGCCGCAGCATCTGCTCCGGGGCGCCGCCCGGAGGCTGCCCACCGAGATCGCAGCCGCTCTCGTACTGCGCGGTCGCGTTCGCGGTGTTCCCTTGCAGGAACGCGCCACCCGCGGGGACGGTGATCACGTCGTCGCACGAGTCCGCGAACGGCACCAGCACGGGCGCGGCCGCGGGGCGTACGAGCGCGGAGAGCGAGATGGGCGCGCCGTTCAGCGACTCGGCCACCGCCCGGTAGCTGCCTGCCGGGACCGCGTGCGCGGCGGCGCGTACGGGCGACCTGGACCCGTTGGTGCACGCGAGGCGGTCGCCCTCGCCGTCGCACGGGGGCCGCGCCAGGCTCACGGCCCCCCAGTCGTTCGTCGAGATGCGCTCGAGGAGGAGCACGTCGGAGAGCGCCGTCAGCTCGAGCGCGTACGCGGCGTCCACCGCGCCTGCCAGGCACGAGAGCGCGTGATCGTCGACGTGGTCCGACATCTCCACGTCCACGATGGCGCCCGGGGCGAGCTCGGGCGCGCCCGCGCAGGCTTCGTCCGCCGGGGCGGCGGACGGCGGCGAGAGATCGACGCGCAGGCCGAGGAGGGTGGGGGCCGAGGCGCCTGCGGCCACGTAGTACGTGCCCGGCGCGAGACCGCGCCAGAAGACGTAGCCCCGGGAGGGGGCGCAGGTGAGCTCGCCGTTCGGCCCCGTGCACTCCGTCGAGCGGAGCGAGATCGCGGGCTGCCCGTAGCCATCGAGCGAGGACGCCCAGACCCGCACGTCCGACTCCGCCGGCACCTCGAAGGAGTACACGAGCTCTCCCACCGCGCTGCCGCACTCGCCCGTGAGATCCGTGCTGACGCCGATCAGCGGGACGGTGAGCTCCGTCCCCGGCGCCAGGGGCAGCGCGGTTCCGCACGTCTCGTGGAGCGGCGGCGGCTCCGGGTCGATCCAGTCGACCCGGAGCGTCGCGTCGGTGGCGGAGGACGACAGCACGTAGACGCCGTGGAAGCCCGCCCCGAGCCCGCGGAGCCGGAGCCTTGCCACGCTCCCGCCCTTCGCGCTCTGGAACGACGACGCGCACGGCTCGCCCGCGGTGGGCGACCCGCACGGCTCGGCCAGCGCGAGCGCGAGGGTGCCCGAGCCCGTCACCACCAGGTCGACGTCCCGATCGTCGGGCGGGTCGAGGGCGACCACCACGTCCCGCGCCCCCGAGAGGCAGCTCGCGCCGTAATCGGCCGCCGCGGCACCGAAGCCGAGGGTGTACGTGCCCGGGGCCGTGACCTCGAGGGCCTCGAGGCAGGTGTCGTGCGCGGGGACGTCGCAGCCGGCCTCGTCCACCTCGCCGTCGCAGTCGTCGTCGCGGTCGTTGACGCAGATCTCCGGGACGGTGGACGCCACGGCGGGGTTCGCGTCCTGGCAGTCGCCGCCGCCGCAGGTCCACGACGGATCGCCGTCGCCGTCGAAATCCCGCGGGGAGTGGGCGCAGCTCTGGGTCGCCTCGACGCAGGAGTCGATCGTACACGCGTCACCGTCCGAGCAGGCGATGGGCTCGCCCGGCTCGCAGCCGCGCGCGGGCACGCAGCGCTCCACCCCGTTGCAGTGCACACCGTCCGCGCAGCGGGTGGAGTCGGGGACGGCGCGGCAGCGCAGCTCGCCGGGATCGCACGAGTCGAACGTGCACTCGACGCCGTCGTCGCACTGCGCGTCGTCGAGGCAAGGGGCGCCGAGGGCGTCCGGCCGGGCGTCGGCTGCGTCGACGGGCGGCGGGGCGTCGGCGGCGGCCTCCGCCGGCGCGTCCACGCCCGCGTCCGACTGGCCGGCGTCGATGAACGGGCTCGGGACGGCGGTGCCGCACCCGACGCCCACCGCGGCCGCGATCCCGAGGAGCCAGCGGACGGGAGCGGCGGCGCGCACGACGCCGCAGCGTAACAGCCCGCGCCGCGCCGCGCCCGCCCCCGCGCGGCCCCACGGTTGACGGGCGAGCGCCGAGCTGTGGCATCATGTCCGCATGACCACCGAGCGCCTGACTCGCCAGGAGATCGGGTGGCTGCTCGCCCAGGAGGCGCGGGGCGCGGCGCGCGCGCTCCGCGAGGGCATGGTCCAGATCCAGAAGCCCGAGCTGCGCGACTCCCTGGCGCCCGTGGAGACCTCGCTCGACGCGCTCGACGACGCGATCGAGCTCCTGAGCACGCTCCAGAGCTCGGCCGCCAAGGGGCGGCGCGGCCGCTTCGACGTCGCCGCGATGATTTGCAAGCTCGCGCCGGACGCGCGCATCGGGCTCGAGCCCGGCGCCGGCACCGAGGTCGTCGGCGAGGAGGCCGAGCTCGAGCGGATGCTGCACGTGCTCGTCCGCCGGGGCGGCGGCGGGCTCGACACCTCGTCGCGCGAGGTGCAGGTGCGGCGGATCGGCGACTGGGTCCGGGTCAGCGTCGAGCTCGGGCCGGACGAGGGCCCCGTGAACGAGGTCGAGCAGCGCTGGCTCGCGCGGATGGCGACTCGCCACGGCGGCAGGGTCGAGCTGGAGGGGTCGACCCAGAGCCTCGTGCTCCCGGCGGACGGCGCGAGCGATCAGCGCGAGATGGCTGCGCTCCGGAAGGAGCTCGAGCAAGCGCAGCAGCTCGGCGAGGCCTACGCGCGCGAGCTCGCCCAGGTGCTGACGTTCGGCGCGGACACCCGCCCACCGTCGGTCATCCCTGCGCCGCCCGGCGAGGCGATGGTGGAGCGGTTCGATCTGCTCCTCGCGCTCGCGCGCAGCGTCGCGCCGGTCCTCCGCCGGACGGTCGAGGGGCAGCGCGCGGACGCCGCAGCGGTCGCCGCCGCGCTCGGCGACGGCAACGAGCTCGTGCAGTCGATCCAGCGGCGAGTCTCGCAGAGCCACGAGCTGCTCGGGGAGCTCGAGCGGGTGGCGCGCTGCCCGGAGCCGGACACCGAGTCCGACCTCGTGCTCGAGGAGCTGGTGAGCGAGGTGATCGAGGCCGCCGGCGCTCGCGCGGCGCGGCACGGGGTGCGGCTCACCCGCGGCGCGAGCGCCACGGTGCGCGTGCGAACCCTGCGGCGGGTGCTCGCCCTCGGGTTGCGCGCCATCGTCGACCAGGCCATCGCGGCGACGCCCAGGGACGCCGTGGTGACCATCACGGCCCGGCGCTCGCCGCTCGGCGCGGAGCTCGAGGTGGTCGACGGCGGGCCCACGGTGGTCGGGTCGTCGCACGCCGATCTCGTGCAGAGCCGGCTCGAGCCGCAAGCGCTCGGGCGACCGGGGGGCGTCGGCCTGCTCGTCGCCCACACCGCGGCCGCCCGGCTCGGGGGGGTGCTCGAGCTGGGCGACGCCGGCGAGCACGGCTTCCGCGTGACGCTGCGGCTGCCGGCCTGAGCCGAGCCCTCGCGGCAAGCGTGCAATTATCGGCGAAGCGTGTAGGATGGGGGATCGAATGAGGATCCTCGTGGTCGAGGACCAGGACGCCATCCGGCGCATGATCGAGGCCCTGGTGCAGGCGCGCGGGTACGAGGTCGTGGCCGTGGCGTCGGGCGCCAAGGGCATCGATGTCGCCGCCACGTCGCCGCCGGACATCGTCCTCCTCGATCTGATGCTCCCCGGCCAGTACGACGGCTTCGAGGTCTGCCGCCGGCTCCGGAGTGACCCGTCGACGCGCAACGTCCCGGTCGTCATCATCAGCGCCTTGGACGACGCGGACTCGCGCGCGCGCGCCGCCGAGGCGGGCGCGAACGCGTACTACACGAAGCCCTTCAGCCCCATCGCGCTGCTCAAGGAGATCGAGCGGCTGCGCGACGGGATGAAATAGCGCCGGCCGAGCCTGCGCCGGCCGGGCCCGGGTGCGGGCGCTAGAGCAGGTTGAGGAAGCCCTTGGCGCGCTGGGCCGCGGCGTCGACGATGCCGCGCGCTTCGATCCCGGGGATGCGGAGGCGCTCGGCGAGCTCCTCGATGAGCTTCTGCTCCTTCTCGTGCTGCTCGCCGTCGATGAAGGTGAGCAGCACGGCGTGCTGGAGGAGGATCCTGCGGTCGTCGTACGACAGGTCCGTGATGGGGATGTCGTCCAGCGTCCGGGGCGAGTTCGCGTAGCTGCGAAGCTCGGCGCACTCGCTCGAGCTCGCCTCGAAGGCCTGCAGGAGCGCCTCGATGACCTCGAGTTCCTCCGCCGCGACGTGACCGTCGGCCCAGGCGACGGACACGAGTCCCTTCAGGATCGCCATGTTCTGGTCGTGCATGGACCGAGTCAATCCGTTCCACGGCCGGGAGTCAACGGCGCGCGCGACGGTCTCAGCCGCTCCGCCCGCCGACCCTCGCGGGCGGCGGGGAGGCGGAGGCCGCGTCGACGCCGGCCAGCGCGCGTAGCCCCCGCGCGAGATCGGCGTCGTCCACCTCGCCGACCGAGAAGACGCGGGCCAGGGCCCGGACGTCGCTCTGCCGCGGTTCGAACCGGCTCGGGGCGGGCTCCGTGGAGAGCGGCTCCGCGGGACGCGGCGCGGAGCCGGCGACGACGTAGACCGGCGGCGCGTCGACCGACCAGCCCGAGTCGAGCGCGTCGAGCGCCAGGGGGTCGTCCTCCTCCGCGACGTCCCACTCGACCGGCGGCGCAGGCTCGGTCGACTCCAGGGGCGGCTCGGGCTCGTCCGCCCGCCAGCGCGCGGACGCGAGGTCGTCCCGCTGCTCGGCGGCCACGGTGCCGAGCAGCGGGGTCGCCTCGCGCGCTTCCTCCACGCGACGCCGTCGCGTCACGAACGGCTGCGGGCGGGTGGAGTCCTCCTCCCGCTCGCTCAGCTCGAAGACCTCCGGCGCCTCGAAGCCCTCCGGCGCGCGGGCTACCCAGGCGGACTCGGGCACCACGGGCCGGGGCGACGGCGACGCGTCGCAGGCGGGCGGACACGTCGTCGGCGCGTCGTCGCCATCGTCGAGCTCGACGCTCAGCTCGGAGTCGAGCACCTCCATCATCTCGAGGCTCGGCCGATCCTCGGGCGCCGCGCGCGCGATCTCCGGCGACCTGCGCGGCGCCTCGGCTGCTTCGCGCGGCGGCCCGGCGTCCGCCGGCGCGAACAGGGAGAGCGAGGGCCGATCGGGCGACTCGAGGCCACCCTCGAGCGCGCGCGCCGTCTCGCGCTGGAGCCGCGCGAGTGCGCGACGCGACGCGGGGCGATTCACCGGCACGAGCGCGGCCTCGAGCTCCCGCACGAACCCCGCGACGCCACCGGTGGCCCGCGGGCGCGCGGCGCGCGACAGCCCCGGCGTCGGCGAGCGAGAGCACTCCAACAGGAGCGCCAGCAGCCCCCGCAGCCCGCGCTCCGCGACATCGTCCGCGACCGCCGGCGCCGACACGAAGCGCACGTCGCCCGACGCCTCGAGGCGGATCTGCGCGAGCGAGACGGCCCGCGGCGCGGTGACCACGTGATCGGCGACGGCGAGCACGAGATACCCCGCCATCTCCCCCACGAGCGCCGCCTGGCGGGCCTCGACGGCCGCCACCACCTCGTCCAGCCCGACGCTCACGCGCTCCCTCCCCTCACCCAGACCCCCATGCGCGCGAGCTCTCGCTTGGCCTCGGACACCGCGTGGGTCCCGAAATGGAAGATCGAGGCGGCGAGCGCGGCGTCGGCCCCTCCCTCGACCAGTCCGGCCCGGAGGTGCTCGACCGAGCCGACCCCACCGCTGGCGACGACGGGGACCGGCACCGCGTCGACCACCGCCCGGAGCAGCGCCAGATCGTAGCCGGCGCGCGTGCCGTCGCGATCCATGCTGGTGAGCAGGATCTCGCCGGCGCCCAGCCCCACGGCGCGGCGCGCCCACTCGACCACGTCCAGCCCGGTCGCGGTGCGCCCGCCGTGGACGAACACCTCCCAGCCCCCGTCACCGCGAGCGCGGGCGTCGATCGCGACCACCAGCGCCTGCGATCCCCAGGCGGCGGCGACGGTCCGGACGACCTCCGGGTCGCGGACGGCCGTGGTGTTCACGCTCACCTTGTCGGCGCCCGCGTCGAGGAGCGCCCGCACGTCGTCAGCGCCACGCACGCCGCCACCTACCGTCAGCGGGCAGCGGAGTCGCTGCGCCGTCCGCTCGACCACCTCGAGCATCGCGCCGCGCCCCTCGTGCGACGCCGTGATGTCGAGCAGCGTGATCTCGTCCGCGCCGTCGGCGTCGTAGCGGAGCGCCTGCTCCACGGGGTCGCCCGCGTCGCGGAGGTCGACGAACCCCACGCCCTTGACCACGCGTCCGTCGCGCACGTCCAGGCAAGGGATGATCCGCTTCGCCAGCATGGGGCCACCGCGTCGCTATCCCAGGACGGCCGGTCGGGCCAAGGTTCCCGCTGGACGGGGCCCCGTCGGCTATAGTGGCGCCATGGTCGCGTGCCCCCGCTGCGGTAGCGCCAACGCCCCGGGGGCGGTGGTCTGCGGCGCCTGCGCCGCGGCGCTCGGGTCCCCGCGGCCGCGCCCGGGCAACGCGACGGTCGTCGGGTACGCGGACCCGGGCGTGCTGGCGGCCGCCGGCGCCGCGGCCGGGTCCGCGCCGGTCTCGACGACGGGCGCCGAAGCGGGCGTCGCCCCCGAGCTCATCGCGCGGCTCGCGAACGTCCGACCCGGCGAACGCATCGAAGCTCGGGTGGGCGCCGCCGTCGGTCACGCAGGCGGCGATCCTCGGCGCGGCCCGGAGCGGCTCCGGCTACGAGGCGACGTCCCGCCGGCCGAGCCGGCGAGCGAGCGCGCTCCGGCGAGCGCGCGTCGCGCCGCCGGGGCGCCCCGGAGCGGGCGAGCCCCGGCCGTCGGCCCGGCCACCGCCGAGCACCGGCTGCGGGCGCTCCTCCGACACCGCCACGCCCGCGTCATCGGGGGCTCGATCGCGCTCACCGCGGTCCTCGCGGGCGGAGCCGCGGCCCTCGCGCTGGCGCTGAGGACGGACGTGAGCGCGAGCTCCGAGATCGACGCGGAGGGCCACGACGTGGTGGCGCTGGAGTGCGCGTCGTGCGCGGACGGCACGACGGTGTCGGGGCTCGGCGCGTCGGCGACGTTCCAGCGCCGCGGCGCCCGGCTCTCCCTCGCGCCGCGCCACCTCGAGGTGGGAGCGCAGCAGGTCGAGCTCCAGCTCACGCCGCCGGCGGGAGGCCGCGTGGAGCGCGTCACCGCGAAGCTCGCCGTCCCCCACCGCCTGGAGGTCGACGCGTCGACCCTCACGCGCGACCCGCCCCGCCTGGCGATCCACGTGCACGGCGCGCCGTCCACCATCGCGATCGTCGACGGCCGGAGCGTGCCGCTCGACGCGAACGGCCGGGGGACGCACCTGCTCGACGTGACCGCGGAGCTCGAGGGCCCCGCGGAGACCGACCTGTCGCGCGAGCGGCGCGTGCCGTACTCCCTGCAGACGGCGAGCCGGGCGACGAACGGCGCGCTCGCGGTGCACCTGCGCCTCCCGGCGCTCGTCATCGAGGCCCCCGGCGACCGGGTCGTCACCGAAGGCGCGACCTTTCTGCTGGCGGGCCACACCCGCCCCGGCGGCACCGTCACCGTCGCCGGGCGCCCCATCACCGTCGACGCCGCGGGCCGCTTCGCCCAGATGATGACGGTGTCCGCCGTGGGCGAGACGACGATCTCCGTCCAGGCCGCCGCCACCGAGTTCGCCCCGCGCGTCGCCCGCGTGCACGTGAAGCGCGTAGCGAGCCTCGAGGCCGAGGCGCGCGGGTTCCGCTCGACGGCGACCACCACCTTCGCGTCGATCGCGGACGCCGACGCGTCGAAGGTCGGCTGGGCGGTCGCGCTGGAGGGCACCGTCGGCGGCGTCGAACGGCAGGACCACTCGGTGCTCGCGGATCTCGCGATCACGGCCGGGTGCACCACGCCGCCGTGCCGCGCTCGCCTCGTGCACCGGGGCCCGGTCGCGCTCATCGCCGGAGAGCGCGTCATCGCCCACGGCCACCTCCGCGGAGGGATCCCCCGGGAGGGCGCGGTCGTGCCAGAGATCGCGGTGCTCTACTTCACGCGGAGCGCTGCGCGGTGAGGGCGGAGTCCGTCCCGGACATGCTGCCGTGCCCGGCGTGCGGCGCGCGCAACCTCCCCGAGGCTCGATATTGTATGTCGTGCGGGATGCGCCTCGAGCCGGGGGACGGCCCGACGCGCACCTCCCTCGCCCCCGGCGGCGGGCGCCACGACGGTGACGACGACGAGGACGCCGGCGTCGATCCGCTGATCGGGGTCGTCGTCGCGGATCGGTACCGGATCGTCGAGCGGATCGGCCGGGGTGGCATGGGGGTCGTCTACAAGGTCGAGCACGCGCGCATCGGCAAGCTGATGGCGCTCAAGCTGCTCGCCGGCGAGCTGTCGCGCGATCGGGAGCTCCTCGAGCGCTTCAAGCGGGAGGCGCAGCTCGCCAGCCGCCTCTCGCACCCGAACACGGTGCAGGTCTTCGACTTCGGCACCACGGACGGCCTGACCTACCTCGCGATGGAGTACCTGCGCGGGATCGATCTCCTCCACCTGGTGAGACGCGAGGGCCAGCTCGCCTTCGCGCGCACGGCCAAGATCGTGATCCAGGCCTGCAGCTCCCTGGCCGAGGCGCACGGCATCGGCATGGTGCACCGGGACGTGAAGCCGGAGAACATCATCATCCTGCGAGGCCAAGCGGGCGACGACGTCGTCAAGCTCCTCGACTTCGGCCTGGCGAAGCTCCGAGAGTCGAAGGAGCTGAGCGAGGTGACGACCCGCGGCTCCATCGTCGGCACGCCTCACTACATGTCCCCCGAGCAGATCCGCGGCGAAGAGGTCGACGCCCGGAGCGACATCTACTCTCTCGGCGCGCTCCTGCACACGTGCCTCACCGGCCACCCGGTCTTCGAGGCCGAGGCCCCCGTCGCCATCCTCCTCGCCCACATCTCGAACCCTCCGGTCGCGCCGCACGTGCGCTTCCCCGCGCTCGGGCTGACGCCGGGGGTGAGCGCGATCGTGCTCAAGTGCCTGGCGAAGGACCCAGCCGATCGGTTCCAGTCGGTGCGCGACCTGCAGCGGGCGCTCGTCGAGGAGCTGAAGGGCGAGGGCCAGCCGAGCGTCGAGCTGCTGCTCGACAGCGGCCGCCTCCAGGGGCTCGCGGGCCCGGACAGCGAGGTCGCCACGCGCGACGAGGTGGAGGCGTACGAGCGCAAGCTCGCCCGCCGCGGAAAGTACGCGGTGGCCGCCGTGCTGGTCGGGCTCGCGGCGGGCGCCGTGGCCGGCGTGCGCCTGCTCCGCGCCGCCACGGAGGAGCGGCCGTTCGACGGCACCGAGCGCGAACCGAACGACGTAGCGTCCGCCGCGCAGCCCGTCCCCTTCGGGGTGAAGGTCCGTGGGCACATCGGCCATCGCCTCGCGGCCGACCGCAGCGACCGCGACTTCTACCGGATCGAGGTCCCCGCGGGGACGGCGCACGTGCGCCTGTCGACGACGGCCCTGCCGAACTTCGCGCTCTGCACGCTCGCGTACCGCCAGGGGCACGAGGAGCCGTTCGCGCGCTACTGCGCGGGTGCCCCCGCGCGAGACCTCACCGTCCCCCGCCTGGAGCTCGGCCCGGGGAGCTACCTGCTCGCGGTCCTCCAAGACCGGGATCGGTATGTCGGCGCCGAACAGCACCCCGTTCACGAGAACGTGAGCGACACCTACGAGCTCGTGCTGTCCGCGGATCCGGCGCCGACGCCGCACGAGGCGGAGCCGAACGACGACGCACGGAGCGCGCCGGACCTCGCCCCCGGCGAGGCGAGGACGGGGCGCCTCGCGTGGATGGGGGACGTGGACGTGGTGTGCGCCGCCGGTCCCGCGCGCTTCGCCGTGACGGAGTCCGAGCGCCCGCGGCATCGTCACGCGCTGCTGCAGGCGCGCCCGGTCGGCACCGGCGCCCCGGTGCGGATCCGCAGGCTCGCGCCGGCGCAGCGGCCCGGCGCGAGCGAGGCGGCGAGCCCATGGCGCTCGGAGCCGCTCGGCCTCGCCGGGCAGCGGGTCTGCCTCGCGCTCTCCCTCGTGGTCGACGTGAGCGCCGCGCCGCCGCTGCCGGACGTCGCGCCAGCGGGCGACGAGGAGTACACGGTGAGCGTGGCGCCGTGAGCGGAGGCGGTTCGCTCGCCGCGCGCGCGGCGCCCCGCGCCGGGGGAGTCCGGCGCGGGATCACGGTGACCGCCGTCGCCGCGCTCACCGCAGCCGCCGGCGCCACGGCGACGCGCCCCGCGACGAGCCGCGCCGTCCACCGAGCTCGGTTCGCGGCGGGCGGTCCAACGGCCCAGCACCGCCTGGGGCCGGGGCGTGAGAGCCGCTCGACGGCGGCGTTGCCCACCGAGCCGCGCGTCACGTGGGCGGTGCGCGTCGACGTCGGGGTCGCGCACGCGCCCGCGGTCGACGGCCGCGGGCGCGTGATCTTGGCGGGCATGTCGTCGGCGCTCGTGCAGCTCGCGCCGGACGGCAAGCGCGAGTGGGCGCTCGCGCTGGACAGCGGCGTCGAGGCGGCACCGGTGGTGCTGGCCGACGGCACCCGCGCGGTCGCCCTCGCGGAGGGCTCGTGGCTGCGCGTGAGCGCTCGGGGCGTGGAGCTGGGGCGCACACCGATGCGGCTCGTGGGCGCGCTCGCGCCACCGCTCGTGCGCGCCCACGGCGCCGTCGTGCTCGCGGCGGGCACCGCTGCGGTCGAGCTGGACGCCGACGGCGCGCTCGTCCGACGCAGCGTCGTCGCCGATCGCGTGCGCGGCGTGGTGGAGGACGGCGGGCGCGTGCTGCTCGTCGGCGCGAGCGGCCGCGTGTGGGCGTGGCCCGAGTCGCGACCTCCGACCGAGGTCGGCTCGTTCGGGCTCGCGGTCGACGAGGCGGTGCGCTGCGGTGCGGCGCGCCTCTGCGCCGCCGCGACGAGCGGCGCGCTGCACGAGCTCGACGTCCGCAGCGGCGAGGTGCGCCGCCGGGTGCGCGATCCAGCGCTCGGCGCCTTCGCGACCCCCGCCGTGCTCGCAGGGGGGGGGACGCTCGTCCTCACGACCGACGGCCTGCTCGTGTCCCATGACGCGAGCGGGCAGGAGCGATCGCGCGCGGCCATCGCGGGTCCGGAGGCGGGTGGCGCGAGCCTGTGGCTCCCGCCCGTCGTCGATGGCCGGGGGAGCGCGGCGTTCGTGCGCGCTCGCGCAGACGTGGGCGTCGCGCGCGCGAGCGGCGAGGTTCGCTACGCCCCGGACAGCGCGTGCGACGATCCGGTCGGCCTGGTGCCGGCCCCGGACGGCGGCCTCGTCCTAGCGTGTCGCGCGGGGCGGGTGGTGCGGCTCGCGAGCTCGCGCGACTGACCGCGGCGCGCGCGCCCGCTCATCGCGCGCTCAGCAGAGCGTCGTGCAGCGCAGCCCGCCGTCCGATGGGCAACAAGACGGGAAGAACCCGCCGCACGGCGCGGGCGCGCCAGGGACGCAGGAGCACCCCTCGGCGGTCGTGCGACACCGCGGCCCCGTGCCGTCGTCGCAGCAGATCGGGAAGAAGCCGCCGCAACCGGTCACCGGCGCCAGCGGATCGCAGCGGCACCCCTCGGCGGTGGGCTCGCACGTGGGCGGGGCCCCACCCCCGCGATCGCAACAGGACGGGAAGAACCCGCCGCACGGCGGGCTGCACGTGCCGATGGGACCGCCCCCGCCGCCACCGGGCGCCCCCCCGCCGCTCGCGCCGCCGGACGCTCCCGCGCCGCTCGCGCCGCCCGACGCTCCCGCGCCGCTCGCGCCACCAGACGCCCCCGCGCCGCTCGCGCCGCTCGACGCCGCGGCGCCGCTGGCGCCACCCGCCGCCCCCGCGCCGCCCCCGCCGCCCGACGCCCCGCCGGCGCCCGATGCGCCGGACGCGCCCGCGTTGCCCGACGCACCCGCGGCGCCGGCGCTCGCGTCCCGATCGCCGCCATAGAGCGAGGCGTCCTGCGAGCCGCCGCACCCAGTCGACGCGCCGAGCCCGACCGCCGCCGCGACGAGGACCGCGCGGCTCACCGCCGCGAGCGGCGCTCTGCGGGCCAGTCCCTTCACGGGCCGAGTATCCTCCTCGGGCATGGGTCCTGCAAGGATCGCGGCATGAGCCTCCTCATGTGCCACAGCGTGCCAGCCAGCCGCCCGCCAGCCCTCCGCCGCGTCGCCGCCCTCCTCGCCTGTGGGATCGCGACGATCCTCGCGGCGGCGTGCACCTCCGAAGGCGATACCAGCCGCGCGGCGACGGGCGGCACCGGCGGCAGCGACGCTGGCTCGGGCGGCGCGTCCGGCGCGTCCGGCTCGAGCGGCGCGTCCGGCTCGGGCGGCGCGTCCGGCTCGAGCGGCGCGTCCGGCGCGAGCGGCGCGTCCGGCTCGGGCGGCGCGTCCGGCTCGAGCGGCGCGTCCGGCTCGGGCGGCGCGTCCGGCTCGAGCGGCGCCGACGGTGGCCCCCCCCCCCTCGTCATCGCCCCCGAGCCGGGCGCGCCCGCGACGTGCCTCGATCGGCTACCCGAGTACGGCGACACGTGCGCGCCGGGGGTAGTGTGCTGGTCGCGCGCGACCGGCGACGGCGTCCCAGCGTGCGCCGGCGGCGCCGAGTTGCTCCAGCGCTGCGGGCCGGAGGGCGCGTGGCACGTCTTCTGGCCCGTCGCCTGCCCGAGCGCCGCCGCGACGTGCGACCCGGTCGGGACGTGGACCTACACGTTCTCCAACGTCGTCCCGGCGCAGTACGGCTGTGATCCGCTCACCACGACGCCGCTCGAGGTCGAGCTCCTCGTCGCCCCCGGGGGCACGCTGCTCTGGAGCGGCGCCACGGCGACGTTCGACTGGTCCACGTGCAAGCTGGAGCAGCACGTCGCATACGACTGGACGAACCCGAGCGAGAACGGCCACCACGAGGAGGACCTCGAGCTCACCTTCACCGGCGCCACCTCGACCGGGCGCCTGGAGAAACGCAACACCGGCTACTGCCCGGATCAGAGCAGCGCCGATCTCTCCGGGACCCGAGACTAGCGCCGGACCCGCTGCCCCCGGAGCCCGCGCCCGGGCTCAGTCCCGGGACGACGCCAGGCCGGCCCACCCGAACACGCCGGCGCGCGAGGCGTCGAGCGGGTCGTCCGGCTCGCGCCCGAGCCAGGCGAGCCCCACGTCGAGCACCCGCTCGTACACCGCCCCGGTGGCGTCGAGGATGAGGAGGTCGTCGCTCCGGGCGCGGCGGGTGCAGCCGACGAGGGGGCTCGCAGCGCGGAACAGCTCGAAGGACTCCCGCGTCTCGGTGTCGAGCAGACGCAGCTCGCCGTTCGCCAGCCCCACCGCGAGCGCGCGCCCGCCGGAGGTCCACGCGAGGCAGGACACGGCCCCCGCCCCGAGCGTCCCGTTCATCCCCCCTTCCCCTACCGGGCCGCCACCGACGAGGACGTGGCCGTCCGCCATCCCGAGCGCCAACACCCCCTGCTCGCTGGCCGAGAGCGCGGTCGGCACGCCGCGCACCGGGAACCGCACCTCCTCCAACAGTCGGCCGTCCTCCAGGTCCAGCACGCGCACGACGCCGCCCGGCCCGGCCACCGCGACGCGCTGGTCCCCCTGGTGCGGCGCGAGCAGCGTCGCCGATTCGGAGAGCGGCGCGAGCTCCACGACTCGACCGGGCTCGCGAGAGACGACGAGCGCGCGCGCACCGCCGGCCTCGCGCACCGCCACGACGACGCCGGTCTCGCCCCCGATCGCCGCGACGCGCGCCCCCTCGACGAGCCGCGCGGCGACCGCGCCGTCCGCCCGGTGGAGCGCGCCGGCCTCGTCCACCCACGTCACCGTGCGCCCGAGCGGCCCGGCGGCGACCGACGTGACGGGCGCGCCCGACGCGCGGACCCACTCGCGGGCGTCGGCGACCCGACGGTCCGCGCGCGAGCCGGCTCGGCGCACCTCGACACGCGCGCCGCTCACGCGCACGTGCGCGGACCCATCGGCAGAGAGCCCCGTCGCCTCGCCGGAAGCCGCGTGCGGCCCGACGACGAGGCGCGCGGCGCTCCCGTCGAGCGGCCAGGCGCGGACCCCTCCGTCCTGCGAGCCAGCGAGGAGCCACTCGGCCCCCGCGACCGTCGACGAGCCGATCGCCTCGATGGCGCGCGTGGCGCCGACGAGCCGACCGAGCACCGCGCCGTCGTAGGCGGACGCGACCGTCACCGAGCCGTCGCGCCGAGCGAACGCGACGACGCCGCGGTCGGGCAACCAGTGGACGGCGCTCGCCACCCCCTCGAAGGCAGCGATCGCGCGCTGGCCGGCGTCGACGAGCGCGGCGCGCCCGCGGACGTCGACCACGAACGCGCGCTCGATCGCGGACTCCTCGCGCCCGGCGACCGCTCGCCACCGGGTCACGCTCACCGTGTGCACGCGCGCCACCAGCACGGGGGCCGGCTCGACGGCGCGGGCGGCGTCCTCGACGCGCGCGACGCGCCCGTCCTCGTAGCCGAGCCAGGCGACGCGCGGATCGCCCCCCAGCGCGGCGACCGCCGTCGCGCCCGCCGCGCGCAGCTCGCCGTCCGCGCGAGCGGCCGCCACGTCCACCCACGCGAGCCGCTCTCCTGCCAGGGCCACGGCCCAGGCCGCCCCGGGCGCGGCCGCGCTCGCGCGGACGCCGCCCACCACCTCGACCGGCGCGACGCCCGCCCCGGTGACCAGGAGTCGCCCTGCGGACGCCGCGGCCCCTGCCCTCTCGGCGCACTCCGCGACGACGCGCCCCTCGGCCGCGAGCGCCACGCGCCGCACCTCGCCCCCACACCCGCCGACGGCCCGGGCCTTGCCCCGTGCGTCCACGACGTGCAGCGCGCCGCTCGCGTCACCCACGGCGAGCTCGTCTCCGTGAGCGAGCGACACGACGATGGGACGCTTCGGCAGCGACTCCACGCCCGTGATCTCGGGGCCCCCCAGGTGGACGATCCTCGCGTGTCCGTCTGCGCCGGAGGTGAACACGCGCGCCACGCCGACCGCGACTACGTGCTCGGCCCCACCCGCGTGCAGCGGGAGCGCCCGCGCCACACCCGCGTGCCGAGCTCGCCAGGCGAGGGTGTCGTGCAGTGGATCGGCGGCGAGCTCTCCCGCACGGCGGACGGCGACGAGGGCCTGCGCCGGATCGGTCGCCAGCGAGAGGCGCGCGCGGTCGACGAGCAGCCGGCGCAGGTCGACCGCGTGCGCCGAGCGCTCGGCGAGCCGCGCCTGTCGGGTGCGCTCGAGCTCCCGCGACGCGCGCCTCTCGCCCGCCTTCGCCCACAGCCCGATCCCGATCCCCGCGAGCGCGACGGCCAGCCAGGTCGCGCGCGCAGCGAAGCGCCGGCGCGCCCCGCGGCGACGTACGGCCTCGATGAACTCGAGCTCGACCTGGCCGAGCGGCACGCTGGTGTCCGCGAACCACGCGAGCAGCCGCGCGGCGGCCTCGCCGTCCCAGAGCGCGCCGTCCGCGTGACGGTCGCGCGCCCACTCGGCCGCCGCGCGACGAACGCGCTCGGCGAGCTCGCGATCCGTCCGCGAGGCGCGGGACGCGGCGCGCAGGCGCGGCCACGCCTGGACGAGCGCGTCGTGCGCCAGCTCGA
This sequence comes from Polyangiaceae bacterium, assembly GCA_020846005.1. Taxonomy (GTDB): domain Bacteria; phylum Myxococcota_A; class Polyangia; order Polyangiales; family Polyangiaceae; genus JADLEQ01. Next base: position 10,709 of record JADLEQ010000008.1, on the reverse strand, counting down.
CGCCGGCGGCCGTCTCCACGGCGAGCTTGGCGGACAGCAACCGCTCGAGCACCGCCTGGCCTCGCGCGCCGCTCGCCGCCGGATCGACGAGGGAAGCGCGCGGCAGGCAGAGCCGCTCGCGCTCGGGGCCGCACAGGCGCGCCAGCAGCTCCAGCGCCACGGGCTGGTCCTCGGCGCCGAGCGCCGCGAAGGACGCCTCGGCGTGGCGGACGAGCGCGCCGACCAGCCCGCCGATGCTCGCCCATGCGGCGCTGCCGAGCCGCCGCTCCGTCTCGCCTCGCTCCTCCCACCAGTCGCGCAGGGCGAGCGACACGAGCGGGAGCGCCGCGGGGAGCGCCGCGGCCTCCGCGACGATCGCGTCGGCGATCGCGGGATCCTCGAGCGTGTACCCCGCGACGCGGGCTGGCTCGACGATGGCGCGCCGGAGCGCCTCTCCGCGCAGCGCCCGCACGGGGTGGACCCCGCGGGAGACCAGCGCACGCAGCGGCTCGAGCTCCGCCAGGCGGTCGAGGCGCTCGATCGACGCGCACGCGACCACCCGGACGCGCTCGCCGCCGGCGTCGAGCAGCGACGCGAGCGCCGCGGCGACCGCCCGCGCCTCACCCGGGTCCGCGCCGGCCACGAGATCATCGAGCGGATCGACCACGATCACCATCCCGGCAGCGGGCGGCAGCGCAGCTCGCGCAGCCTCGCCCAGGCGCTGCGGCTCGCGGGTGACGAGCGCGCAGATCTCGTCCTCGCCGACGGAGAGGGGACGCGCGAGCGCCGCCGCGAGCGCGCGCGCGGGGCGCGCGCCGGGTACCACCCGCGCCACATCCCACACCACGCCGCCGCCGAGCGCCCCATCGCGGACCTGCGGGGCGACGCCGGCGAGCGCGAGCGACGTCTTGCCGGCGGCAGCGGGCCCGACGAGCACCACGCCGGCCTGCGTCCGCAGCCGCTCGACGATCTCGACGACCTCCGCCTCGCGGCCGAACCACACGTCCCGGTCCGCCTCGGTGTAGGCGCCGAGCCCGCGATAGGGACCGGCCGCCGGGAGCCGCCGCGGCCGCGCGCTCTCGCGGACCTCCGCCAGCGAGGCCACCAGCGCCGCCGCGCTCTCGAACCGCGCCGGCGCCTCCTTGGCGACGAGGCGGTCGACCAGGCGCACGAGCGCGGGCGGGAGCTCCGGGCGCCGGGTAGCGAGGGAGGGGAAGGATTCTGGCGCGAGGATCTCCGCACGCACCTCCTCGACCGTCGTCCCGCGGAGCGGGTGCACGCCGGCGAGCGCCCGGTAGAACGTGGTGCCGAGCGCCCAGAGATCGGACCGGGCGCTGCCGTCGTGCCCGAGCCAGAGCTCGGGGGCCATGTAGAGGGGCGTGCCCCCGACCGTCTCGGACTCGAGCTCCTGGTCCCCGCGCGCGCCCCGGGCCGCGGTGGCGAGGCCGAAGTCGATCAGCTTCAGCCCGCCGGCGCGCCCCTTGCCGGCCGCGCACACGAAGAGGTTGTCCGGCTTGAGGTCGCGGTGGAGCAGCCCGGCCTCGTGCGCTGCCGCGAGCCCGCGCGCCGCGTCCGTGAGGAGCTCCAGGCCGAGCTCGACCGGCAGCCGCCCGCCCGCCGCGTCGAGCTCCGCGGCCAGCGTCCGTCCCTCGAGGAACTCGAGCGCGAGGCAGTGCCGATCGTCGACCAGGTGCGTGGCGAACACCTGCACGACGTTCGGATGCGAGAGCTGCGCGAGGACGCGCCCCTCGCGGCGAAACTGGCGCACGATCTCGGGATCTCGCGCCAGCTCCGGCCGCAGGAACTTGAGGAGCTCCCAGCGGCCGAACCCCTCGTTGAACCCGCGCGCGACGAGGCCGATGCTCCCCTGCTGCGCGAGCACCTCGACGCGCGTGTAGGGGCCGAACGGTCGCAGCGTCGAGGGCTGGGGCTCGATCGCGGCGGCGACGGCGGGCGGGTCGGCCGTGGGGCGAGTGGGCGCGACGCCGAGCGGATCGGCCGCCGCGCGCGGCGCGGATCCCTCGCCCGCCCCCGGGAGAGTAGTCTCGGCGGCCCCCGGGAGGGCCGTCGCGTCGAGCGCGCCGGTCACGGTGCGCTCCGTGCCGGAGCGGATCCGACCGCGCGAGGACTCGTCGCTCGGCGCCGGCTCCCCCTCGGGCACCGGCTTCATCGGGCCCGGCCGCTCCCGCGCTCAACGCGCGACGGCAACCTCGGGCTCCTCGACCTCGGGGCCCGCAGCCGTGCCGACACACTCCCACCCCGAGCCCTGCCCGACGCAGCGGATCCCCACCGCGTCGCTCGCGCCGAGTCGCGCCGCCGCGATGCGCAAGGCGTGGCGCGCGCCACGCTCGCTGCAGCCGGCCTCGCAGCGCGCCACCACCTCGCCCAGCACGACGTGCGTGACCGGCATCACCGCGAGCTCACCCACGAGCTCGACCCGCCGCGCGGCCCGCTGCACGCGCCCTCGGCGGGACACCTCGAGCCGCACCCGCCAGCTCTCGTAGGCCGGCGGCTCGTCCAGCGGGTAGGCGACCGCTGCGCCGGTGGCGAGGAGGGTCGGCGGTGCGTGCGCGGAGCGACGCGCCACGTCGGCCTCACACACTACGTCTGCCGCGCCGGCGCGCTTGCTCGCGCGCGACTCGCACGCGCGCCCGACCAGCACCTCACCCCCGACCCGCGCAGCCCGCTCGACCAGCGCTCGCGTGAGCAGCGCCTCGCTGCAGCCAGCGTCGCTCGCCCAGACGCCCTCGAGCGCCGCGCCCTCGGGGAGCGCCGTGCACCGGGCGGTGACGCGGCCGAGCCGGTCGTGGCCCGCGGGCAGATCGACCGACTCCCGCACGGACTCGGGCCGCGTCGCGCCGGCGCGCGGGTCGCCCTCGAACCGCGCCGCCTGCCGGAGGCCTCCGCAGGCGGGGGCGGCACCGAACAGGGCGATCAGGACGAGAGCGCGCATTTCGGCCGCAAGGCTCGCAGACGCGACGCGCGGGCGCAAGCGGCGTCAGTCCGTGCCGGCGTCCGGCACCGGGCACGCGAACGGAGCCGTGCCTGCGTCTCCCACCGGCTCCACGCGGCCGAGCACGAGCGAGACCTGCGAGGCGTAGTCCGACGGACCCGTGGTGATCTTCGTCGGGATGAAGGGCACGCCGCCGTCGCCCGTCCCGAGCGACGACACCGACCCGGGAGGCAGGTCGGCCGATCCGAGGTTGAGGTCGTCGAGGATGGCGACCACCCAGAGATCTCCGCTCCCCACGTACGCGGCCGGCACCACCTCCGGACTGGCCGAGATGTCCACGCAGCGGCGCGCGCCGATCGCAAAGAGCGGAGTGGACGCGCCGGGGAACTCGGTGTGGAACCCGGCGACGGTCACGGGCCCCTGGCCGTCGTCGGCGAGCGCGACGCCGCCGGCCAGCGAGAGCTGCACGCGCAGGGCGCGGATGGCGGTGAGCTGCTGCACGAGCGGCGTCCCCTGACCAGCGACCAGAGAGGTCGCCTGGAGGTTCTGGTCGACGAAGCCCAGGGAGAGATCGTAGCCGCCGATCCACGTGCCGGCGACGATGGTGTCGCCCGCGCCGAGCGCGGCCGGGTTGTCGATGAAGTAGCTCTGCACGTAGTAGGTGCCGGGCGGAAGCTCGAAGCGCACCTCGGGCAGGTTCGTCACCGAGATCTCGGGTGGGAGGCCGCCGTCCGCCGGGGGCGGCGGGACGAGGCGCTCCGCGACGGGCGTCGGCTCGGGCCCGACGGGCGGATCGGGATCGGCCACGTCGAAGACGCGCACCGCGAGGAGGCCCATGCCGTCCAGCGCGGGGTTCGCCAGGAACGTCACCGCCTCGGGGGCGAACGACAGGCACAGCGCGGCGCTCCCGGGCGACGACGGCGGCGCGCAGGTCGCGCCCCCGCTGCCTCCGCTGCCCCCGCCGCCGGCCGCGCCGCCGCCACCGGCCGCGCCGCCGACGCCGGCCGCGGCGCCACCCCCCGCCGTGCCGCCGACGCCTGCGGTGCCGCCGCCCCCTGCGACGCCGCCCGCGCCGCCCCCGCCACCCGAGCCGGCCGCGCCGCCTCCGGCGCTCCCGTCGGTGCCGGCGTCGGCGCCGCCGGCCGCCGCGCCGCCCGTCCCGGCCGCGCCCCCGCCACCACCCGAATCCGTGGTGCCGCCGCACCCGCCAACGCCTGCCAGCGCGAGCGCCGCGCCGCAGAGGACCGAACCCGTGATGAACCGCATGAGGCCTCCTCTCGAAGCGGGGATGCTGCCGCGTCTCGCGGCCGGACACAAGGCGCGCCGGGGACCGGCGCCGAGTTGCCACCGCGGCGACTGCACCCCACGCTAGGCGCGTGAGCTCCCGCGCGTGGCCGGCGTACCTCGCGATCCCGCGCGCGGAGCTTCGGGGACGCGCCGAACGGGCGGTGGCCGGCCTCGCGCGGTGCCGGGTGTGCCCGCGGGACTGCGACGTCGACCGCCTGGGCGGCGCGACCCGCCTGTGCTCGACCGGCCGCTTCGCGCGAGTGAGCACCTGGTACCCCCACTTCGGCGAGGAGGACTGCCTCCGAGGATCGGCCGGCTCCGGGACGATCTTCTTCTCGGCCTGCAACCTCCGCTGTGTGTTCTGTCAGAACCACGACATCTCCCAGGCGGGCGGCGGCCGCGAGCTGAGCCCGGAGCGGCTCGCCGCGGCGATGCTCGACCTACAGCGCCAGGGCTGCCACAACGTGAACCTCGTCACGCCCGAGCACGTCGTCCCCCAGATCCTCGAGGCGCTCCCGCTCGCCGTGGACCGCGGGCTCCGGCTCCCGATCGTCTACAACACGAGCGCCTACGACTCGCTCGAGTCGCTCCGGGCGCTGGACGGCGTGGTCGACGTCTACCTCCCGGACTTCAAGCTGTGGACGCCGGAGCGGGCCGCGCGGTATCTCAAGGCGCACGACTACCCCGAGGCGGCGCGGGCGGCGCTCCGGGAGATGCACCGGCAGGTAGGCGATCTCGAGCTCGATGAGCGCGGGCTCGCCCGTCGCGGCGTGCTCGTCCGCCACCTGGTGATGCCCGACCTGCTGGGCGAGACGCGCGCGATCCTGGAGTTCTTGCGTGACGAGCTCTCTCCGCGGACGTGGGTCTCCCTCCTCGGCCAGTACCATCCCGCCTACCGTACGACTCGGTACCCGGAGATCCACCGGAGCCCCACCCTCACGGAGCTCCGCGAGGCACGCCGGCTCTTCCACGCGCTGGGGCTCGAGCGCCTGGACGAACGCTCGCCGGACCGCGTGGCCCTGAGCGTGGTCGGCTGAGGGACCGTGAGCGGGCTCCAGCACCACGACTTCTCCGACTCGCCGGCGCGCTGCGTCGAGTGCCAGGCGCTGGCCGCCGGCCCCTGCGCGCGCTGCGAGGCGCCGCTCTGCGGCGACTGTTGCGTCATCGTGCGCGGCGGCTCCCGCCCCTGGGCGGTGTGCCCGCGCTGCGCCCGCCAGCGGGGCGACTCCCTCGGCGGCGGCTGGCGCACCGTCCTCGGCTGGATCGCCGGGCCGCTCGTCGCCCTGCTCCTCGCCGTGCTGGCGCTCGCGTGGCTGACGGACCGCGCCGGGCCGTGAGCCGCGCTCACTCGCCGCGCTTCGAGCGGCCGGACGGCGTCACCTTCGCGGGCGCGTCGACCGCGCGGCGGATCGCGCCAGCGCCCCAGCGGGCCTGGATGGCGTCGAGCGCCGGGCCGAGCCGGCGGGAGCGCTCACGGCGCGCCGCGGCCTCGTCGGCCTCGGCGCCGGAGTTCGCGCGGCCCGCCGCCCGCCTCGCGAAGAGCTCGAGCTGCTCCGCGGCGCGCGGCTCGAGCTGGCTCGCCGCGACCCCGATCAGGCGAACCGGCTCGCGGATCGCCGCGTCGTCCCACAGCGCGAGCGCCACCTCGCGCAGCGCGGCGCCGTCGTCGGTCGGGGCGGGCAGCGTCCGGCTCCTCGCGAGGAGCGGCCGCACCGGCTCCCCGCCCCCCGGATCGGCGCGTCCCCTCCGGCGCTGCTGGACGCGCGCGAGCTTCACCCGGAGCGTCACCGTCCGCGCCACCAGCCCCGCGCGACGCAAGCGTCGCGCGACGGCCTCTGCGTGCGCGGTGAGCGCGGACGCCAGCACCGCCCGCTCCACCACGTCGCGCTCGAACGTCGCCTCCTCGCCGATCGAGCGCGGTGCGCGGTCGTTCACTACGGGACGCTCGTCCTCGCCGCGCGCCAGGCGGGCGAGCACGGGCGCACGGTCGCCGACCACGTTCGCGAGGCGCGCGATGGGCGCCTCGGCGAGCTCCCGGAAGGTGGTGAACCCCGCCGCGACGAGGCGCTCCTCCAGCACCGGTCCGACACCCCACAGGCGCCGGACCGGCAGCGGATCGAGCAGCCACCGCACCGCCTCCGGCGGGACCACGAGGAGCCCGTCCGGCTTACCGAGCGTACACGCGAGCTTCGCCACCAGCTTGTTCGGCGCGACGCCGCAGGAGACCACGAGGTCCGTCTCCTCGCGCACGCGGCGCTTCAGCCGTCGCGCGAGATCGAGGGGCCCGCCGAGCAGCCGCACGGAGCCGCTCACGTCGAGGAAGGCTTCGTCGAGCGCGAGCGGCTCGACGAGCGGCGTCAGCTCCTCGAAGACGGCGCGCACCTGGGCGGACACCGCCGCATAGCGCGCCAGGTCGGGCGGCAGGAACACCCCTTCGGGGCAGAGTTCCCTCGCGCGGAAGGCCGGCATCGCCGATCGCACGCCGAACGTGCGCGCCTCGTACGACGCCGCGCTCACCACCCCGCGCCCGCTCGTCCCGCCCACGATCACCGGCCGGCCCCTGAGCTCAGGGCGATCCCGCTGCTCCACCGACGCGAAGAACGCGTCCATGTCGGCGTGCAGGATGAACCGTTCGGAGTGGGCCATGGGGGGAGCAGGCCGTCGGGCCGCGTGCCGGCGGCACGCGACCCAGCGCTCCGCGCTGCGCTGCGAAGCCGCTCCCAATATCGCACGTCCGCCCGCGCCGGTCCCGCGGCCGACGCCGCCGTCCGTGGAACGACCTCGGGGCCACCGCGACGTAGCGTTGCCTGCTAAGCTCAGCGACGTTCCCGGAGTGTGGCCATGACGCGATTCGTCCATCTCGCGCTCGCAGCGCTGGTGCTCGCCGTGTTGGTATGGGCACGTCCCGCCGCGGCGGCGCCGCTCATCATCGACGGGACGACCCCCGCCAACACGCAGTGCCCCGCGCCAGGCGTGGTGCTGAATGGCGGGCGGGCGTGCCGCTACGGAGGCACGCACACGTTCGACTACGTGGACATCCGGAACGGCGGCGTGCTCTACGTCACGCCGTACGACGGCGCGAACAAGGCCACCACCGGCAACCTCGTCGTGCGCGCGACGGGCCGCGACCCGACCCTCTCGTTCTCGATCCGCGTGGACCGAAGCTCCCGCATCGACGGCAAGGGCGCCGGCTACCAAGGCAAGCTCTGCGACAACGGCCCCGGCCCCGCCGGCTCGCCGCTCGCGGGCGGGCGCGGTGGGTGCGGCGTCCGGGACTCCGGCGGCGGCGGCGGGCACTTCGGCCGCGCTGGCCGGGGCACCAAGGACAACCCCAACCTCTCCAACGACTCCGGGTGGGAGGAGGACTGCCTCGGACAGGTGAACGCCGGCAACAACGCCTGCGTGTCGACGACGAACTGCCGCAACGACGACGCCCTGCCGACGGTGGCCGGCCTGGGCTGGTACCACTCGATCTACGACGCGGAGTTTGGGCCAGCCGGCGGCGACAAGGGCTGCCGCGACGGCGACGGCTTCAGCGCGGCGAACAACGGCGGCGACCCCAACCGCGCGGGCGACGGCGGGGCCCGCGTCGTGCTCTTCGCGGCCACCGGAGCCCAGGACGGCGTCCTGCAGATCGAAGGCAGGATCCTCGCCGACGGGCGCCGCGGCTGCGCCCAAGGCAACGACTCGGCGGGCGGCGGCGCGGGCGGGGTGGTCTTCCTGATCGCCGATCAGGTGCAGGCCGGCGAGTTCGCTCGCGTCAGCGCGCATGGTGGTCGTGGGGGCGACTCGCAGCCGAAGTGCTTGCCGTGCACCACGGACGCCGACTGCTACTCCGTCGATCAGTACCAGAGCGGGGGCGCCGTGCGCGCGACCGGCCAGACTTGCCAGACGGTCGTCGATCCGCAGAGCGGCCGCAGCTACGGCCTGTGCAGCCCGTGCAACTGCAAGCCGTGCTCGAGCAACGCGCAGTGCGACTCGGCGCTCGGCCAGACGTGCAAGGCCATCGCTGGCTACGCTGGCGGGATCAGCGTCTGCGCGGACTCCTCCAACCGCTGCACGCCGTTCGACACCGGAGACGACGAGCGCGAGTGCGCCGCCAGCCAGAACCTCGGCACCTGCGACGACTGCGGCGGTGGCGGTGGCGGTGGCCTGATCCGGGTCGAGAGCCGCTCGTCCAGCCTGCACCCGCACGCGGTCTTCGACGTGCGCGGCGCCAAGGGCGGCATCTGCGCGGTGTGCGAGGGCGAGGCGGGCGGCGGCGTGGGCGAGCTCCAGCTCGACGCCGCGTTCACCGGCGAGATCTGCGACGGCTACGACAACGACTTCGACGGCAGCGTCGATGAAGGTCTCGGCACGCTGAGCTGTCCGTCCGGCTCGATCCCTGCGTGCGTGGGCGGCGTGCCCCAGGATTGCACGTACGACTCCGCGACCTGCTCGGTCCCGGCCGCGGACGCCCGCCCCCGCTTCGCGCTCATCCTCGACACCTCCGGCTCGATGCTCCTGGATGTGGAGGGTGATCCGACGTTCGGCGACGGCTCGGTCGCGTTCCCCGGCGTGGACACCAACTCCGACGCGGACGCCCTCGACGGCAACAATTCCCGCCTCTACGTCGCCAAGCGGGCCGTGAGCCAGGTGCTCTCGGCGTTCCCGGAGAGCGACTACGCGCTCGGCCGCTACTACCAGGACGTGGGCCTCGCTCGGAGCTGCCAGACGGCGTCCAACTTCGAGTGCAGCAAGAGCTGCTGCAGCTACGACACGCCCGTCGACAACGTCGCGCCGTCGTACCCGACGTACTACCCCGACAACCTGTGCATCATGAACCGGCTCTACCCGGCCGCCGGGTACGGGTTCGCGGATCCGGGGCGCACGACGACGATGAACCTCGGCTGGGCGACGCCGACCGCCAACTGCATCAACTACGCCGGATCCTGCGGCCCGCCGCGGCGCGGCGCGCAATACCTGGTCGGCTTCGGCGCGCCCATCCAGCAGTACCTCACCTGGCTCGACGGCACCGAGTCGAGCTTCCAGCCGACCACCGTGGAGGGCGACCACTGCGCCGGCGGTGACTGCGAGCTCCGAGGTACGGGGCCGACTCCCCTGGCTGGTTCACTCCAGGCGACGCAGTCGTACCTCACCCCCATCGTGACCTGTGACGCCGCCCGCGCGTGCCGTACGTACGCCACGATCCTGCTCACGGACGGCGTCGAGAGCTGCCAGGGCAACCCGGCAGCGGCTGCGGCCGCGCTGCGTGCGGCGGTGCCCGGGAAGACGATCGACACCTACGTGATCGGCTTCTCGATCGCCGCGGCGGACCGCCCCGCGCTGAACGCCATCGCGACCGCGGGCGGCACGAACGCGGCGGTGTTCACCGGCGGCTCCGACGCCGCGTTCTTCGTCAGCGACGAGAGCTCGCTCGCGAACGCCATCGCGTCGATCGTCGCCTCGAGCCAGGTGTTCGAACAGTGCAACGGGCTGGACGACAACTGCAACCAGCGCGTGGACGAGGGCCTGGCGGTCTACCAGGAGTGCACGAGCGCGGGCGCCTGCGCGAGCGGCGCGTGCGACCTCGGCCGGTGCACCTGCGCGACCGACGCCGACTGCGGCGTGGGCTACGCCTGCCAGGCCGGCTCGGGGACACGTCACTGCAGGCCGGCGTGCACCGTCGGCGTCGGCGCTTGCCAGCGAGAGGGCGTGACGACCTGCGGCGGCGCCTGCTGCGTGAACGACGGCCTGGCCGCCTGCACCGCGCTCACACCCGGCACGCCCGCGACCGAGATCTGCAACGGCCTGGACGACGACTGCGACGGCGTGATCGACGACGTGCCGGGCGGGTGCAGCTCCACGTGCACCCCGGAGATCTGCAACGGCCTGGACGACGACTGCGACGGCACCGCCGACGACTCTCCCACGGATGAGGGCTCGGTGTGCGGGTACGCGATCGGCATCTGCACGACGGGCCTCACCGCGTGCGTAGCAGGGACGCTCGAGTGCTCGGGCGCGGTGCCGCCCGGCGTCGAGTCGTGCAACGGCCACGACGACGACTGCGACGGCGTCGTAGACGGCATGACCCGCGCCTGTTACTCCGGGCCGGGCGGCACGCAGGGCGTCGGTGCGTGTCGCGGGGGTACCCAGGCCTGCACCGCGCCGCCGGCGAGCGGAACGGAGGCCTGGGGCGCCTGCGTGGGCCAGGTCACACCGACCGCCGAGGTCTGCAACGGCGTCGACGACGACTGCGACGGCGCGGTGGACGACGTGGCCGGCGCCGGCGCCACCTGCTGCCCCACCGGCGACTGCTGCGTGGACGGGACGCGGCAGTGCTCCGGCGGGACACTCCAGTGCGTCGGCGCGGTCCCAACGTCGCCCGAGGTCTGCAACGGCGTCGATGACGACTGCGACGGCACGGTGGACGACGTGGCGGGGGTCGGGGGCTCGTGCTGCCCGAGCGGGAGCTGCGGGACGGGCGTGTGCGTGGCGGGGACGCTCGCGT
>JADLEQ010000007.1 GCA_020846005.1 Polyangiaceae bacterium | reverse complement strand
CGGGGCGCCCGATCCGGCGGGCGAGCCGCGCCGCTCGCGCGCGCCGTCGGGTGCCGAGCGGCGCTCCCTCCGCGTGATGGCGGTCGTGCGGTGGCTGCTGCTCCTGTCGGTCGTCGGGATCGCGGGGGCGACGGTGTGGCGCTTCTGGGGACCGGCAGAGCACGCGCACTCCGAGGCCCGCGAGGCCCGGTACTACTGCCCGATGCACCCGCAGATCCGCTCGCCCGATCCGGGCGAGTGCCCCATCTGCTTCATGCGCCTCGAGCCGATCCCGGCCGATCGCCGCCAGCCGGCGGTGGCCGGGGCCGCCTCGCCTGCCCCGGCGACGAGCGGCGCGCCCTCGGCGACGGGCGCTCAGGCCGCGAGCGGCGCGCCGGCCGGCTCGACGTCCGCGCCGCCCGAGGTGGTGGCGGTGACGGTCGGCGCCGATCAGCAGCGCGCCATCGGCCTCGTCACCGCGCCGGTCGAGCGCGCGACGGTCGGCGGGCGCCTGCGTGTCCCCGGAGTGGTGAGCGCGACGGACAGCGGGCGCTCGGAGGTCCGCGTGCGCGCCCCGGGCTTCGTGGAGCGCGTGGCCGTCCGGCAGACGGGCGAGCGCGTGCGACGCGGCCAGCCGCTGGTGTACGTGTACAGCCCGGAGATCTACCGCGCCCAGGCGGAATTCCTCGCCGCGAGCCGCTGGAGCGAGGCCGCGCCTGCCGGCGCGCCCCCGAGCGGAGCGCCGGAGCTGGTCGCCGCCGCCCGGAGAGGGCTCGAGCTCCTCGGGCTGAGCCGAGGCGACCTCGACCGCATCTCGCGCACGGGCCAGCCCATCCGCGCGATCGCGGTGCGCGCGCCCGCGTCCGGGACGATCACCCGCTTCGGCGCGGTGCTCGGCGCGCGCGCCGATCCGGAGACGGTCCTCTACGAGATCTCCGACCTCTCGACCGTCTGGGTGGTGGCCAGCGTGCACGAGCGCGACCTGGGCGCGGTGCCCATCGGCGCGCCCGCGCGCTTCTCCAGCGCGGCCGCCGACGCGACCGCGCTCACCGCGCGGGTGGACTCGGTCGAGCCGTCCATCGACGAACCCACGCGCACCTCCCGCGTGCGGCTGGTCGTGCGCAACCCCGACGGCCGGCTGCTCCCCGGGCAGTACGGCGAGGTCGAGCTCGAGCTGCCGGGGGCGCCGCGCCTCCTTGTGCCGCGAGACGCCGTCGTACGGACAGGCGAGCGCACGTACGTCTACGTCGCCGCGCCCGGCGATCGCTTCGAGCCCCGGCGGGTGACCGCCGGCCGTGAGCGGGAGGGACGCGTCGAGATCCTGGCCGGGCTGTCCGAGGGCGAGCGCGTGGTGACCCGCGGCGGCTTCATGCTCGACTCCGAGAGCCGGCTGCAGGCCTCGCTGGCGGCGACGCCGGCGGCCGGCGGGGCGAGCAGCCCGGCGCACCGCCACGGGTCCGAGGAGTGACCCCGTGATCGCCTGGCTGATCGAGGCGTCGGCGAAGTATCGCGCGCTGGTCCTGTTCGGCGCGCTCGCCCTCGCCATCGCCGGCGTCACGTCGATGCGGCGGGTGAAGCTCGACGCCATCCCCGACCTCTCCGATCCGCAGGTGATCGTCTTCACCGAGTGGATGGGTCGGTCGCCCACGCTGGTCGAGGATCAGGTCACCTACCCCCTGGTCACCTCCCTGCTCGGCGCGCCGCGCGTGGCAGACGTGCGCGGCCAGACGATGTTCGGGATGAGCTTCGTCTACGTGGTGTTCGAGGAGGGCACCGACCTCTACTGGGCGCGCTCGCGGGTGCTGGAGCAGCTCGCGACGGTCCGAGACCGCCTGCCCGCCGACGCGAGCTCGACGCTCGGCCCGGACGCGAGCGGCATCGGCTGGGTGTACCAGTACGCCCTCGTCGACCGGAGCGGCCGGCACGACCTCGGCGAGCTCCGCGCGCTCCAGGACTTCTCCCTGCGCTACGCGCTCGCGAGCGTCCCCGGGGTGGCGGAGATCGCCTCCGTCGGCGGCTATCAGCAGGAGTACCAGGTGACGGTCGATCCCGTCCGGCTCCGCAACTTCGGGCTGTCCGTCGCCGACGTGGTGCAGGCCGTGCGCCGCTCGAACGGAGACGTCGGCGGGCGGGTACTCGAGCTGTCGGAGCGCGAGTACTTCGTGCGGGGGCGCGGGTACCTCAGGAGCGCAGCGGATCTCGAGCAGGTCGTGGTGCGCGCCGAGCGCGGCACACCCGTCTTGGTGCGCGACGTGGGCGACGTGACGCTGGGCGGAGCGATCCGGCGGGGCGCGGCGGACCTCGACGGCCGGGGCGAGGCGGTCTCCGGCATCGTCGTGATGCGGCACGGCGAGAACGCGCGAGACGTGATCCGGCGTGTGGAGACGAAGCTCGACGAGCTCCGCCCGACGCTGCCAGAGGGCGTCGAGATCGTGACGGTCTACGATCGGCGGAACCTCATCGAGCGCGCGATCGAGACGCTGCGGGTGGCGCTCGGCGAGGAGATGATCGTCGTCGCGCTGGTCATCGTCGCGTTCTTGCTCCACCTGCGGAGCGCGCTGCTCCCGATCGTCGCGCTGCCGCTGGCGGTCGTCACGGCGTTCATCCCGATGTACCTGTTCGGGATCCCGGCGACGATCATGTCGCTCGGGGGGATCGCGATCGCCATCGGCGCGACGGTGGACGCCGAGATCGTCATGGTGGAGGCGGCGCACAAGAAGCTGGAGGGCGCTCCCCCCGACCTGGACGAGGCGACCCGCGAGCGCCTGCTCGCCGAGGCCGCGCGCGAGGTCACGCCGGCCATCTTCTTCTCGCTCCTGATCATCGCGGTCTCGTTCCTGCCCGTCTTTGGGCTCACCGGCCAGGCAGGCCGCCTCTTCACGCCGCTCGCGTACACCAAGACGTTCGTCATGCTCTCGGCGGCGCTGGTCTCCGTGACGGTCGCGCCGGCGCTCCGGAGCTACCTGCTGCGCGGCAAGATCTTCTCGGAGGCGCGGCACCCCGTCTCGCGGGCGATCCGGGCGGTGTACGAGCCGTTCGTCCACGTCGCGCTCCGCAACCCGAAGACCACGGTCCTCATCGGCGTGGCGGCCGTGGTGTCGGCGCTGCCCCTCGCGCAGCGCCTGGGCTCGGAGTTCATGCCGCCGCTCGACGAGGGCGACCTGGTGTTCATGCCGACGACGTTCCCCAACGTCTCGATCGAGGAGGCGCGGCGCCAGCTCCGCCATCAGGACGAGGTGCTGAGGAGCTTCCCCGAGGTGAAGGCGGTGCTGGGCAAGGTCGGCCGCGCGGAGACGGCGACCGATCCGGCCCCGCTCTCGATGGTCGAGACGATGGTGCGGCTCGCGCCGCGCAGCGAGTGGCGCACGAAGTACGTCCGGCGCTGGTACGTCGGTGTGGCGCCCAGGTTCCTGCGGCCCGCGCTGCAGTGGCTCCAGCCGGAGTTCGTCCCGATGGAGCGAGAGGACCTGGTCCGCGAGATGAACGAGCGCCTGAAGCTCCCCGGATGGACGAACGCGTTCACCCAGCCGATCCGCAACCGCGTCGACATGCTCGCGACGGGCATCCGCACCCCCCTCGGAGTCAAGGTCTACGGCGCCGATCTGGCGGAGATCGAGCGGGTGGGGACGGCGCTAGAGCGCGTGCTGCGCGCCGTGCCGGACACGCGAAGCGTGCTCTTCGAGCGCGCAGTCGGCGGCCTCTACGTCGACATCGTCCCGGACCGGCGCGCGCTCGCCCGCCACGGGCTGAGCATCGCGGACGTGAACGAGGTCGTCGAGACGGCCATCGGCGGGCGACCCGTCACGACGACCGTCGAGGGGCGTAACCGCTTCGGCGTGAACGTCCGCTACGCCCAGGATTTCCGAGCCAGCCTGGACGCCGTCCGCGACGTCCCGCTCCCCCTCCCCGCGGCGGGCGCGCCGATGCCGGCCTCGCCCTCCATGGGCGCGCCCGCCGGCGGCGGCTCCAGCGCGGCGCCCGCGGCGGGTCAGATCCCGCTCGGGTCGGTCGCCGACGTGCGCGTGACCTCGGGGCCCCCGATGATCCGAGACGAGGCGGGGCACCTCGTCGGCTACCTGTACGTCGACCTCGAGGACCGCCGCGACGTGGGCAGCTACGTCGGCGACGCGAAGGCGGCGGTGGAGCGCGCCCGAGCCACCGGTGAGCTCGAGCTACCCCCTGGGGTGTTTCTCGAGTGGACGGGCCAGTACGAGCTCCTGGCGGAGATGGAGGCGCGGATGAAGCTGCTCGTCCCGCTCGCGTTGCTGGTGACGATCGTGCTGCTCTACCTCCAGTTCCGCAACTTCACGGAGGTGCTCATCGTGCTGCTCTCGGTGCCCTTCGCGCTCGTCGGCAGCGTGTGGGCGCTCTGGCTCCTCGACTACCAGCTCTCCGCGGCGGTGTGGGTGGGCGTGATCGCGCTGGTCGGGCTCGCCGCGCAGACGGGCGTCGTGATGATCGTCTACATCGATCACGCCTACGAGCGCCGGCTGGCGGCGGGCCGCATCCGAACGCTCGAGGACATCATCGAGGCGCACGCGGAGGGCACGATCCAGCGTGTCCGCCCGAAGCTGATGACGGTCGGCACCATGCTCGTGGGGCTCGTGCCGCTGCTCTGGGCGGACGGCAGCGGCGCGGACGTGATGAAGCGCATCGCCGCGCCGATGGTCGGGGGGCTCCTCACGAGCGCGTTCCTCACGCTGGAGATCATCCCGGTGATCTACACGTACTGGCGCAACGAGCAGCTCGTCTGGCGGCGACTCGCGGAAGCGCGCGTCGCGCTGCTCGGTGGGCTGGAGCGCATCACGCTCGGGCTGCGCGTCGCTGGAGCGCTGGGCGTGGGCTGGATCGCGGCGACGGTGTACCTCGACGAGCGCCCGCCCTGGGTCGATCCGGCGGCGCTCGGCGTCGCGGCGGGCGCCGCTGCCCTGCTCGCCACCTATCCGCTCCTCCGCCACCGCGCGCTGCGCAGGCTGGCGTCCGTCCCCCTCGAACCCACGGGAGAACCCGCCGCATGAGCTCGATCCGCACCGTCTCGATCCGCACCGTCTCGATCCGCACCGCCTCGATCCTCGCCGCCCTCTCGCTGTTCGCCGGCTGCCGGAGCTCCTCCGCGCCTGCCCCGAGCGCGAGCGCCGAGCCCAGCGCGGGCGCTCGGGCGGAGCACGCGATCACCGTCGACGCGACGGGCTACCACCCGGCGGCGGTGCGCGCGCCCGCCGGCAAGCCCGTGCGGCTCACCTTCACGCGCACCTCGGACGACGGGTGCGGCGCGCAGCTCGTCTTCCCCACGCTGAACCTCCGCCGTGATCTGCCTCTCGACCGGCAGGTGTCCGTCGATCTGACGATGCCGGCGTCGGGGAACGTGGCGTTCACGTGCGGCATGGGCATGATGAAGGGCTCGGTCGTGGCGGAGTGAGCGACGCGCCCGCGGCGGCGCTGCTCCGCCGTCACAACCCCCGCGTCCACTCCGGGCGGAGCCGGACGCCGCCCTCGAGCGCGCGGTCGACCACGGCGAGGATGCGGTCCCGGTCGCGCGGGAGCGTGCCGGCGATCGGGAGGTAGTTGGAGGCGTGGTTGGTGCGGAACACCGCGGCCGTGGGGCGGACCTCGGCGACGAACGTGCGAAGCTCCCGCAGCGTGCCCTCGACGGACGGCAGCCGGAACCGGCCGGTCGCCGCGAGCTTCGCGATCGGCGTCCCCGGCACGACGGTGAGCGTGAGGAGCGAGAGGAACTCCGGATCCATCTCGGTCGCGAGCCGGGCCGACCCGGCGGCGTGCTCGGCTCCCCGCTCGACACCACCGGCGCCGAGCAAGAAGATGGCGGAGAGCTGGAACCCGGCGGCGTGGGCGCGGCGCGCGGCCTCGGCGTGCTCCTCGTAACCGGCGCCCTTCGCGATCCGGCGGAAGGTCTCGGGATCGCCCGTCTCCGGCCCGACGTAGACCAGCCCGAGCCCGTCCTGGCGGAGCCGGCGGAGCTCGTCGTCCGACTTCCCGGCGACGTTGCGCGCGGTGGCGTAGGCGCTGACCCGTCGCAGGCGCGGGAAGCTCGCGCGACAGGCCGCGAGCAGGCGGCTCCAGCGATCGACGCTCATCCCGAGCGCGTCGCCGTCCGCCACGAAGACCTTCTCGATCTCACGCCCGAACGAGCTGGCGGCGAGCGTGACGTCCGCGAGCAGCTCCTCCAGCGGACGCTCGGCGTAGCGCCGATCCCGGTACATGTCGCAGTAGGTGCAGTGGTTCCACGAGCAGCCGAGCGTCGCCTGCAGGATGAGCGAGTCGGCCTCGCTCGGGGGCCTGAAGATCCTGCCCTGGTAGCGCATCGCCGGGAGTCCTACCGCGACCAGCTCACGCGTGCCCGAGCAGGAGCAGGTGCTCCCGGCGCGGCTGCCGCACGAACGCCTCGCGGGTCTGCACGTGGAAGTGCGGGCGCTCCTGCGAAGCGCACGCGCGCAGCGCGAGCCCGGCGCCGGGGGCGAGCCGCGCCACCACGTCCGCGGCGCTCACCGCCTGGCGCCCGAGCGCGGAGTCCCCGAGGAGGAGCGCCGCGCGCCCCTCCGGCGCCAACACCCGTGAGATCTCGGCGAGGACGCGGCCGAGATCCCGCTCCCACGCCGCGAGCGCGTCCGTCGTGGAGAGGCGCGCCAGGCGTCGGCGGGAGCCGATCTCGTCGCGCTCGAAGCGCTCCGCGGCGAGCCCGAGCCACCGGAGCCGGGTCGCGTGGTGGGCGTGGTAGTCATAGACCCCAGGGTACGGTGGGGAGCTCACGACGAGGCCCACGCTCCCCGACGCCACGTGCGCGAGCCGGCGAGCGTCCCCCGCGCGGGGCGCGGCGGGCGGCGCGCCGGGCGGCAGCAGCGACGCGTAGAGCGCGAGTCGGTCCGCGACCTCCTCGAGCTTGTGCGAGAAGAGGTGCAGCACGCGACCCGGCGGGAGGCGCTTGGTGACCGCCGCCGGGGAGGTGTCCCCCGCGCGGCGGGCGACCTTGGTGAGCAGGCTCGAGAGCACGAGCGCGAGCGCCCGTCGAGCGTCGCGATCGCGGACGAGCGCGATGCCGTCGCTCAGGCCGTCCAGCTCGAGCAGAACGTGGGGCGCGAACACGTCGCGATCCTCGGGGCCGTAACGCCGGCTCGGCCCGGCGCGCGCCCGGCGCCGCTCCTCGGCGTGACCCCGCACCGCGGCGCCCGCTTCGACGAGGCGGTCGAGCGCGGCGTCCTCGAAGCCGCGGGTCTTCACCCACGCGAGCTCGACGGCGAGCGGGTTCGCGTCGACCCCGATCGCCTGGCGCCCGCGCAGCCGCGCCTCGACGAGCACCGTCCCGCTGCCGAGGAACGGATCGAGCACCGGCAGGCCCTCACGCGCGAGCGCGACCACGAGGCGACACGCCGTCAGCGGGTGCATGCGCGCCGGGTAGCTGTGAAAGCCGTGCACGTGCACCATCACCGAGGACTCGTCGGCGTCGACGGCGAGCGCGCTGGCGAGCGCGCTCCGCTCCCGCGGATCGGCCCCCCAGAGCGCCGTCTCGCCGCCGACATGCGACAGCGCGCGCCGCTCGCGGCTCGGCTCCGGGCGCGGCTCGGCTCGCCCGGCCGGCTTCGTGCGAGCGGGCGCGTCTCGCGCGGGGGCGCGCGAGGTCTCGGGGCGGGGGGACGGCCGGTCCCCGCCGGAGCGCCGACGTGTCGTCAGCAGGCGGCCGCCGGCTGCGTCGAGTCGCTCTGAGCGCGGACCACCGACAGGATCTCGTCGTCCGTGAGGATGTGGCTCGTCTCCTTCGCGCGCGCGAGGATCGCCTTCACCAGGGGCTCGCGCGGCTCGATCCCGCGGCTGCGGAGCCAGTACGCGACGTTGGAGGCCCCGGACATGTACCCGATGCAGATCTCCTGTTGCCGCCCGAACATCCCCGCGGGCACGCCGCTGTAGATGCGATCGGCGAGCCACGCGTCGCCCTTGCTCTGCGCCTTGATGATGGCCGCCGCGTGCACCCCGGTGGCGGTACGGAAGGCGTCGGCTCCAACCAGCGGGTAGTTGATCGGCACCTTCCAGCCGACGGCGCGCGCCGTGACCTCGCAGTACTCGAGCAGGTGCGTCAGGTCCTGATCGAGCAACCCGAGCAGCTTCAGGTTGAGGAGGATGAGCTCCATCGGCGCGTTGCCCACACGCTCACCGATCCCGAGCGCCGTCGCGTGCACGCGATCGGCGCCGTGCTCGAGCGCGTAGATCGCGTTGACGAGGCCGAGGCCGCGATCGTTGTGGCCGTGCCAGTCGATCTCGACCTTGGCGCCCATGCCTGCGATGATCGAGCGGGTGAAGGCGATGAGGTTCGCCACGCCGTCCGGGGTGGAGTGGCCGACGGTGTCGCACAGGCACAGGCGCGAGGCGCCGTGGTCGATGGCGAGGCGGAACAGCTCGGCCAGTACCTCGGGGCGCGAGCGGGTGGTGTCCTCCGTCACGTAGGCCACCTGCAGCCCGGCCTTCACCGCCACGTCGATGGCGGCGGCGCTGTAGCGCTTGATGCGATCGAGGTCCCAGTCCTCGGCCAGCGCGCGGATCGGGCTCGACCCGACGAAGGCGTACACGAAGATCGGGATCCCCGCGCGCTGAGAGAGCTCGATCATCGGCGTGATGTCGCTCACCACGGTGCGCCCCGCGGTGGAGACGCGCAGCCGCAGCCGCGAGTCGGCCACCTCCCGGCACAGGCGGAGGCAGTCGTCGAAGGCGCGCTGCGAGCTGCCGGGGAGGCCGATGTCCGCCTCGTGGATCCCGAGCTGGTCCATCAGGTGCACGAGGCGGATCTTGTCGTCGATGGACGGGTCGACGACCGAGGGGTTCTGGAGCCCGTCGCGCAGGGTCTCGTCGAGGAACTGGACGCTCGGCGGGATGATGCGGCCCTTCCGCGCGATCTCGTTCCAGTCGTAGACGAGCTCGCTCTCGGCGGCCTGGGGGGCGGAAAAGAACATGGCGGCAGGATAGCCGCGGGCCCCTGCCCTGCGCACGCCGCGGCGCGTCGAAGCCGGGCTGAACACCCGTGCCCCCTCGCGCGTGCTAGGCGTCCGCCGTGCCCGCCCCCGACCAGCGCCGGACGATCCGCGAGCGCCTGGCGCGCGAGGCGGGTCGGCTCGAGAAGCGCGCGCCCTTCACCGTCGGGCTCGTCTACCCGTCCCCGTATGCCGTGGGGATGAGCTCGCTCGGCTACCAGCGGATCTATCGCGCGTTGATGGACGCGCCCGGCCTCGGCTGCGAGCGCATCTTCCTCCCGGACACGGCGAGCGCGGCCGCCAGCCCGGCAGAGGCCGCGCTGTCGTACGAGTCGCTGCGCCCGCTCTCGGCGTTCCCGCTGCTCGCCGTGAGCCTCGCCTTCGAGCTCGAGCTCTCGAGCCTGGTGCGCATGCTCGACGCCGCGGGGATCCCGGCCCTGGCTCGCGAGCGGGACGAACGACACGCCGTCGTCCTCGCGGGCGGCCCGCTCACCTTCTCGAACCCCGTCCCGGCGGGCGCGCTGGTCGACGCGATCGTGCTCGGCGAGGGCGAGACGCTCGCGGTGAGCTGCGTCGAGGCGGTCCGCGACGCGCCGTCGCGCCGGGAGGCGCTCGCGCGGCTCGCGGCGCTGCCGCACGTGTGGGTGCCGTCGCTCCACGGCGAGGCGCTCCCGCCGCTCTCTCAGGTCGACGACGCGCTGCTCCCGGCGACGAGCACGATCGTGACGCCGGACGCCGAGCTGAGCGACATGTTCCTCATCGAGCCGGAGCGCGGGTGCTCGCGGGGCTGCACGTACTGCGTGATGCGCCGGACGACGAACGGCGGCATGCGCCTGGTCCCCCCCGAGGTCGTGCTCGAGCGGATCCCGGCGGGCGCGCGGCGCGTCGGCCTGGTGGGCGCGGCCGTGAGCGACCACCCGCGGATCGTCGAGATCGTGA
Source organism: Polyangiaceae bacterium (assembly GCA_020846005.1). Lineage (GTDB taxonomy): Bacteria > Myxococcota_A > Polyangia > Polyangiales > Polyangiaceae > JADLEQ01. The sequence goes on along the minus strand of JADLEQ010000007.1, from coordinate 72,226 downwards.
GCGCGCTCGCCGACCGGGGACTGGAGGCGGGGCTCTCCAGCCTGCGCCCCGAGCGCCTGCGTCCCGAGCTCGTCGCCGCGCTCCGGCGCGTCGGCTACCGCACGCTCACCACCGCGCTCGACGGCGCGAGCCAGCGACTCCGCGACGTGATCGAGCGACGCAGCCGCGAGGCCCACTACGTGCAAGCTGCGGAGCTGGCGCGCGAGCACGGCCTGGAGCGGCTGAAGCTCTACCTCATCGTGGGTCTCCCGAGCGAGACGGACGCCGACCTCGACGAGTGCGCGCGCTTCGTCGGCGAGCTGTCCCGCATCGTGCCGGTCGCGCTCGGGATCTCGCCCTTCGTCGCCAAGCGGCGCACGCCGCTCGACGCCCTGCCGTTCGCGGGCGTGCGCGTGGTCGACCAGCGCCTCGCGCGCCTGCGCGGCAAGCTCCGCGGCCGCGCCGACACGCGGGCGACCAGCGCCCGCTGGGCGTGGGTCGAGCACGTGCTCGCGCAGGGCGGCCTCGCCGAGGGGCTCGCGCTCTGCGACGCGACGCGCGCGGGCGCCGCGTGGTCGGACTTCCGCCGCTGCTTCGCCGCGCTCGGCCACCAACCGGAGCCGCCGGGCGGGGCGCTCGGCCGAGACGTTCGCGCGAGCGCGGGGAACCGATAGAACCTCGCCATGAAGAGCGCAGTCGTGATCGGTGCCGGCCGCATGGGCCGCGCCGCGGCGTGGGACCTGGCGCGGCAGCCCGGCGTCGAGCGAGTACGGCTCGTGGACGCCACCGACGCGGCGCTCGCCGAGGCGCGCGCCGAGGTCGAGCGCGCGCTCCGGCTCGTCGGCGGCGCGCCCGCGCGGCTCGAGACCCGACGCATCGCCCTCACGCCGGGCCGCCCGTCGCCCGAGCCGTTCGAGGGATGCGACGTGGCCGTCGCGTGCGCGAGCTACGAGCTGAACGAGGCCCTCACGCTGGGCGCGATCGCGGCGCGCACCCACCTCGTGGACCTCGGCGGCAACCTCAACGTCGTCGATCGGCAGCTCGCGCTCCACGATCGCGCACGCGAGGCCGGAGTCACGGTGATCCCCGATCAGGGGCTAGCCCCGGGCCTCGCCTGTCTCCTCGCCGCGTGGGGCGTGGAGCGGCTCGACCAGCCCCGCGCCGCGCGCCTGCGCGTCGGGGGCCTGCCCGCGCATCCGAAGCCGCCGCTCGGCTACAAGCTGGTGTTCAGCGTCCGCGGGCTCACCAACGAGTACCTCGAGCCGGCCGAGGTGATCCGGGGCGGCGAGCGGCGCACCGTCGCCTCGCTCACCGAGATCGAGTCGCTGGCGCTCGACCCACCGTTCGACACGCTCGAGGCCTTCCACACCTCGGGCGGCTGCTCGACCCTCACGCGCACGCTGCTCGGCAAGGTGCGCGACCTCGACTACAAGACCATCCGTCACCCGGGCCACGCCGCGGTGTTCGCCGGCATGCGCGCCCTCGGGCTCTTCTCCGAGGAGCCCGTCCTCGGCGTCGAGCCGCGCCGCTACACCGAGGCGCTCCTCGAGCGTTCCCTCACCGACGACGACACCGACGTGGTCCTGCTGCGCGTGGAGGTGGAGGGGGTCCAGGGCGGGGAGCGCGGCCAGCTCGTCTTCGACCTCGTCGATCGCCACGATCCGGCGACGGGTCACTCGGCGATGGCGCGCACCACCGCCTACCCGGCCGCCGCCGTCGCGTGGCTGCTGGCGACGGGCGCCATCACCGAACGCGGCGTGCTCCCCGGCGAGCGCTGCATCCCGCTCGCCCGCCTCGTGGACGAGGTCCGACGGAGGGGGCTCGCCGTGCGCGAGCGATGGCAGCCGGAGTGACGCTCGCGCCGCGCCGCGCCTCGAGGCGAGCTGGCGGCGTCGCCCTGGCGTCCCTCGCGTTCGTCGGCGCGGCGACGGCGTGCGCGGGGGCGCCGGCCGCGCCGGCCGCGACCCCCGACCCGCGCCCCGCGGGCGTGGCCGCCGGGCACGCGCCCGGCGACGAACCCAGCTCGCCGGCGGCGAGCGCCGCCGACCTCGCGCGCCCCGCCGCCCCGGAGGCGGACGCGGCGCGCCCGCCCGCCTCACCCCCCGATCCCCAGCCGCCCGCCGGCGCCCAGGCGCTCGCCTGCCCGGACGAGATGGCGCTCGTGGCGCGCTGGCAGGGCAGCTACTGCATCGATCGCTGGGAGGCCGCGCTGGTGCGCGTGGCGTCCGGCGGCGGCCCCGCGCGGCCCTGGCCCGAGAACCGCGACGTCGACGGCCACGAGCGCGAGGTGCGCGCGGTGAGCGTGCGCGGCAGGCGGCCCCAAGGGTACGTGAGCGGCATCCAGGCCGGGCGCGCCTGCGCGGCGAGCGGCAAGCGCCTGTGCGAAGTGGACGAGTGGATGACGGCCTGCCGGGGTCCCGCTCGTACCAGATACCCCTACGGTGAGGAGCGCCGGCCGGACGTGTGCAACGACCGCTTCCGGGTCCTCGACCACCACCCCGTCCCGATCCTCTGGAAGAGGGTGCGCTCGACCGCGGAGGATCCGATCCTCATGTGGCACCCGGACTTCATGAACGATCCGCGCCTGTTCGAGCTGCCCCACACGGTCGAGCCCACCGGGTCCCACCCCGACTGCACGAACGCCCATGGCGTCTACGACATGGTCGGCAACCTGCACGAGTGGGTGAACGATCCGGAGGGGACCTTCTTCGGCGGGTTCTTCATGGACACCTTCCAGAACGGCGAGGGCTGCGAGTACCGCACCACCGGCCACGGCTTCGAGTACCACGACTACTCGACGGGCTTCCGCTGCTGCGCGGACGCGACCTCGCGCTGACAATTCGTCACGACGTCCAGGCGCCGTGTGTCCGGCTGGCACCTCCGGGCCGCGCGGCGCGCGCCGCGCGGCGTGAATTCGGCGGGACTCGCGCCTGCGCGGCGGTGGCACGGTTCTGGCTCTCTCCCGAGCCGCATGTCCGAGCTCGCCCGTCCCCCCGCGCCCCGCCGACCGCGCCTCGCGCTGCGCCTCGATCGCGCGCTGCGGCTCGCCGCCATGGCGGCGCTCCCCGGCGTCGGGCTCGCGGCGTGGCTCTCCCGCGCGGACGCGCCCCGCGCGATCGCCGCGACGCGCCCCGTCGTCGCCTCCGAGGTCGCGGCCGCGCCGCCGCCAGCGGGCCCGCCCGATACAATCAGCGGGGCCGGGCCCGCGGTGGGCGCCGCGCCGCCGGCCGCACCCACCGCTGCTACCCCTACCCCCCAGATGTCGGCAGGGGATCCGCTCACCGGTCCACGGGCGACGACCGCGCCGCGTCGCGCCCGCGCGCCGCGCGTGCGCGACGCGGTCGACCTGCCGCTGCACGAGCCGCTCGCGGTCGCCTCGCCCGCGCCTCGCCCGCGCAGCGCGCCTCCCCGCCCGCCGTCCGGCCGTGTCCAGCTCGAGCTCGTCCCGGACGCCCCGCGGTGGGCGGTGCCGGACGACCTCGCGGCAGCGCTCGTGCGCAGGAGCGCCACGGAGCTCCGCCTGTCCCGGGCCGCCGTGGCGCAGATCGCGCTCGGGGCGGCCGATCTCTTCGCGGGCACGTCGCTCTCGCGCGGCGAGGACGGCGCCGTCCTCGAGCGCGTGGCGCCGGGCTCGCTCGTGGAGCGCGCCGGTCTCGAGTCGGGGGACCGGATCGTGGCGTGGAGCGGTCGCCCGATCGCCGGACCGGACGCGCTGCGCGAGCGGCTGACGGACCTCGTCGAGCGCGTCGCGGGGCTCGCCCCGGGCGAGGTGTGGGTCGTTCGCCTGAGCGTCGAGCGCGCGGGAGAGCGCCTCGTGCTCGAGATCGAGATCCGCTGACGGCGCCGGCGCTCAGCGCAGCCGGGTCTCGAACACCTCGGCGAGGACCTGGCAGGCGTCCACGGTGGTGAACATCCCGACCACCTTGCCGTTCTGCACGACCACGGCCGAGCCGTATTTCTTCGAGGCCATCGTCGCCGCCACCTCGGTGATCGGCGTGTCGGGGCCTACGCTGTAGGGCTCCGTCGCCATCGCGTCGCGCACCGCCACCACCTCGGGATCGACGCCGACCAGCCCCTCGATGAGCGCGATGTCGCGATCGCTCAGCAACCCGACGACGCGGCCGTCGTCGACGACGGGGAGGTGACGGATCGACTCCGCCTTCATCGCCTTCGAGGCGGCGGCGATGGTCGTGGTCAGGGTGGTGGTGACCGGGGTGGTCGTCATGTACTTCCGGACGGGGGGGACGGGCTTGCTCATGGTGCGGGGCGTCGAGCAAGCCGCGTGCCCGCCGAAACAGCCGGCCTGGGCCGCGAGTCGCGTACGACTTGCGCGAAGGGGCGTCCGGCGCGCCTTTCGCGCGCGCGGAGCGCGTCAGCGCTCGCGCACGTCGACCGACATCAGCGCGACCTGGGTCACCGACGGCCCCGTCCGACCCGTCACGCGCAGCGTCACCGGCCCGGAGGGCAGCGCCGGGACCGAGCACGAGAGCGGGAACTCGCAGTCCCCCGACTGCCCCGACGAGGTCGAGGCGCGGACGCCGCAGATGGAGCCGCGGGCGTCCTGGGTCGTGCAGGACGATCTCGACACCGTGGCGCCGTCCCGGATCACCTCGATGTCGTAGTCGATGTGGATGGTCGAGCGCTTGTTGCCCGACCACGTGCCGTCCGTGTCGGCCCAGAGTTCGACCGGCTTCGCGCCGAGCTGGAACGTGGCCTCGGCGGTGCCCGGCGCGGTGAGCACCACCGTCGCCACCGGCTTCGCGCGGCAGCCCGCCACGGCCAGCCCCAGACCGAGCACCGCGAGACACCGCCGCACCACCATGCGGGCATGATACCCGGCCGAGTTCGACACGCCAGCCGCGCGGCGGCGCCACCCGGGTGCTATCGTACGCGGGTTCGCTGGCGGCGGAGGTGACCCTGATGCAACGACTCTCGCTCTCACTCTGGATGCCTCTCCTGGGCAGCGCGGCGCTCGGCCTCGCGGCGTGCAGCGGCGGGGGCTCGAGCGGCACCGGGCCGGGGCTCGACGCCGGCGACGGCGGCGCGGGGGCGTCCGGCGGGGGAGGCAGCTCCGGCGGGGGAGGCACCTCCGGCGGGGGAGGCACCTCCGGCGGGGGAGGCACCTCCGGCGGGGGAGGCACCTCCGGCGGGGGAGGCGCCTCCGGCGGGGGAGGCACCTCCGGCGGCGGGGGCTCGTCCGGCGGCGGAGGGGGAGAGCCGCCATGCGGCGACTTCACCCTCCCAGCGCTCACGACGACGTTGGTCGGCACGTTCGCGCGGCCGGTGTTCGCGACGCATGCGCCGGGGGGCGACGCCGTCTACGTCGTCGAGGCGCGCGGCACGATCCAGCGGGTGGTCGCGGGCACCGCCACCGACTTCCTCGACGTGCGGAGCGCGATCGGCGGCACGCCGGTCAGCGGCGACGAGCGCGGGCTGCTCGGGCTCGCGTTCCACCCGGGCTACGAGACGAACGGCCGCTTCTTCGTGGCGTACACGCCGCTCGACGCCTCGCGCAACGTGGTCGCGGAGTACCACCGCGACCCGAGCGACCCGACCCGCGCGAGCTCGACGGAGATCGCGCGCCTGGTCGACCTGGACGATCCGGAGACGAACCACAACGGCGGCATGATCGCCTTCGGCCCCGACGGCATGCTCTACGTGGGGACGGGCGACGGCGGGAGCGCGGGAGATCCGGACAACCGCGCCCTCGATCTCGGATCACTCTTCGGGAAGCTGCTGCGCCTCGACCCAGACGCCGCCTCGGCGGGGTACGCTGCGGCGGGCAACCCGTTCTCCGCGGCGGCCGGGCTGCCGCAGATCTGGTCCTACGGGCTGCGAAACCCGTGGCGCTTCTCCTTCGACCGCGCGACGGGAGATCTCTACCTCGGCGATGTCGGGCAGGGCACGTGGGAGGAGGTCGACTTCCAGGCGAGCACCAGCACGGGCGGCGAGAACTGGGGCTGGCGGGCGTACGAGGGGAGCTCGGTCTACCGAGCCGGAGACGTAGCGTCGGTCCCCGTCCACTCCACCCCCATCTACGAGTACCGGCAGGACGGCACGGACGGCCTCATCGGCGGGTGCGCCGTGACCGGCGGCTATGTGTACCGGGGCTCGGCGCTGCCGGCGCTGCGCGGCGTCTACTTCTTCGGCGACTACTGCTCGCAGCAGGTCGTCGCGTTCCGGTACTGCGAGGGCTCGCTGCACGGCGCCCGCGTCGTCGCGGCGCTGAGCGATCTCGGCCTGATCGCGTCCTTCGGTGAGGACGCGGACGGCGAGCTGCTGCTGGTCACGCTCGGCGGAGAGGTCTTCCGCGTCGGGCCGGGCTGACGCCGCGCGGCGCTCTCCGGCCCCGCCCGCCCCCGCTGGCGCCAGCTCGCCGGTGCGCGGCGCGCGTTCCTGCGCCATGCTGGCGCGCGTGACCCGCCCCACCGCCGCCGACGATCCGCTCCGCGTCTTCCTCTCCTGGTACGACCACGCCGTCGCGAGCGGCGTGAAGGAGCCGGACGCAGTGACCCTCGCGACGGTCGGGGCCGGCGGCGCGCCGCGCGCTCGCGTCGTGCTCTACAAGGGGGTGAGCGCGGAGCGCCTCACCTTCTACACCAACTACGAGAGCGCGAAGGGGCGGGAGCTCGCCGCAGATCCGCGCGCGGCGCTCGCGTTCCACTGGCGGGAGCTCGCGCGCCAGGTGCGCGTCGAGGGGCGCGCGGAGCGGCTGCCGCCGGAGGAGTCGGACGCATACTTCGCGACCCGCCCGCGGGTCGCGCAGCTCGGCGCGCACGCGTCGCTGCAGAGTCGTCCGCTCCCCGCGCGGCAGGTGTTCGCGGAGCGCATGGCCGAGCTCGAGGAGCGGTTCCGCGATCGAGCGGTGCCGCGCCCGGAAGGCTGGGGGGGGTACGCCTTGACCGCGGAGCGGTGGGAGCTCTGGATCGGGCACGAGTACCGGCTGCACGAGCGGTACGAGTACGTTCGAGCGGGCGACGCGTGGAGCTTCGTCCTGCTGTACCCCTGAGGGGGTCGCATCGGCCGCCGTGCGGGTCCTGGGCGGCGCGGCGCAGCGACGGTCGGGGCAGGGCTCACGGGCCGGGGCGCGCCAGATCGGCAGGGTCGTCCAGGTCGTCGCTCAGGCCGCCGCGGTCGAGGACCGTGAGCGTCAGGCCGTGACGCTCGGCGAGCGCGCGGTGACCGGCAGCGCTGTCGGCACGACCGAAGCACGAGGGCGCGGCGGCGGGGAGCGCCAGGCCGAGCGCGTTCGTCCCCGTGCCCTGGTGATCGGGAGCGAGCACGAGACGGCCCGGCGCGAGCGCGGACGCCAGCGCGCGCACGTCGTCGGGGACGAGGCGGGGCAGGTCGCTCATCAGCACGATCGCGGCGCGCCCGCCCCGGGCGGCGGCGGCGGCCAGCCCCACGTCGACGATCGCGCCGAGCGGGCCGCCGCGCGCGGGGCCGTCGTCGACGACCGCGACGCCGCGGGCGGCCGCCCACTCGGCCGCGTCAGCGCCGTCCGTCACGACCAGCGCCGCGTCGACGGTACCGGCCGCGAGCACGTCGAGCACGTGGTCGGCGAGCCGGCGCGCGAGCGCGGCGCGGGCGGCGGGATCGAGGGCGCCCGCCAGCCGCGATTTCGCGCGCGTGAAGCGCTTGACCGGCACCACCGCCCAGAGCGGCCGGGGCGGCGACGCGCTCACCGGACGTTCCCGAGCGCGTGGTCGAGGAGCGCCTCGGCGAGCACGCGGCTCCGCTCACGCGTGGTCATGAGCGTCTCCGCCTCGAGCACGCGCACGCCGTCGAGGCCCGCCGCCTCGCCTCGCTCGACGACGACGTGGCTCACGAGCGCACCGTAGTGATCGCGCACCGCGGCCGGCGCGGGGGCGCGCCCTGCCAGATCCTGGAGCATGTCCGCGAGCGGCCCCTTCACGGCCTGCCCGCCGACGATCGGGCTCACCATCACCACCGGCTTCTGGCGGCACGCGTCGCGCACTCCGTCCACCGCGAGGATGGGGTCGATCGAGACGTAAGGGTTCGACGGGCCGAAGACCACCACGTCGGCTCGCTCGAGGGCCTCGAGCACGCGCGGCGCCGGCCGCCTCGGGCCCTCCAGGCGGATCCGCGCGACGCGGGGCGCCTGCTCGCGCACCAGCCACTCCTGGAACGGCAGCGTCCGGCCGTCGCGGGTCTCGACGTGGGTGCGCAGCGGATCGTCGGTGGCGGGCAGCACGTTCGAGCGGACGTCGAGCGCTCGACAGAGGCCGGCGGTGACGGCGGACAGCGGCTCGCCGCGGCGGAGCGCCTCGGACCGGCGGAGGTGCGTCGCGAGGTCGCGGTCGCCGAGCGCGAACCAATCAGGCGCGCCGAGCCGCCTCATCGCCTCGAGCGCGTGGAACGTCTCGCCCTCGATCCCCCACCCGCGCGCGACGGGCGCGAGGTCGGCGAGCGTGTACATCACGGTGTCGAGATCGGGACAGATCGAGAGGCCCCAGTGCTCGAGGTCGTCCCCGACGTTCACGATCGCCGTCAGGCGCCCGGGCGGCAGGCAGCGCTCGAGCCCGTGCAGCAGGCGCGCGCCGCCGACCCCGCCGGACAGGGCCGCCACTCGCAGGTCGCGGGTCATGCGTACAGATCCTCGCCGGGCGCCCGCACGAGGTCGGCGGCCGTGGCACCCGAGGCCGGCAGCGTCAGCCCGCGGACCAGCACGAACGGCGTCCCCTCGTCCGCCTGCCCCGCCAGCAGATCGGCGGCGGCCGCGAGCTGATCGGCGAGCGCGGTGAAGGTGTGTTCGAGCACGCGCCCGTGGCGGTCCGGACGGCCGCGATGATCGACGAGCGCGGGGAGGCCCGCCGAGCCGATCGCGACGCCGACGGTGCCGAGCCGGAACGGCCGCCCGAAGGAGTCGCTGATCACGACGCCGATCTCCACGCCGCACGCGTGGTGGAGCACCGCGCGGAGCCCGGCCGCGCTGCCGTCCGGATCCTCGGGGAGCAGGAGGACCCATGGGCCGCTGCCCGGCTCGGCGGCGGCGGGCTGCGCGTTGCTCGCGTCGATCCCCGCGTTGGCGCACACGAACCCCAGCCGGTGCCGGACGACGAGGACGTTCGGCTCGGCGCGCGAGATCGCGGCCGACTCGCGCAGCGCGAGCTCGACCAGCGCCGGGTCCTTGCGGGTCCGGCCGGCGAGCTCTCGCGCCACGGCCCCCGGCTCGACGCCGCTCAGATCGACGAAGCGCCCCTCGGCGCGAGAGATGATCTTCGATGAGACGACGAGCACGTCGCCGGGCTCGAGCGCGAGCCCGCTCGCGTCGAGCGCGTCGACGACGAGCCGCCACGGCTCCATCCCGGGGTCGACGGTCGGGACGCCTCGGAGGGCGACGAGCTCGACGCGCGGCAGCACCGCCGGCATCCTACTCCCACGACCGGCGCCGGGCCACGCGCGCGGCGCCCCTTCCGCTCAGCGAGAGCGGCCCTAGGCTAGAGCGGCGTGTCGGCCCCGCTGCTCTCCGACTCCGAGGCGCTCGGCCTGGCCGGCGCCGGCGAGGCTCGCATCCTGGAGCTGATGCGCGAGGCCGCGGCGCTCCGCGACCGCGCGTGGGGGCGCGCGCTCACCTTCTCGCCGAAGGTGTTCCTCCCGCTCACCAACCTGTGCCGTAACCACTGCGACTACTGCTCGTTCCGGCGCTCGCCCGGCGACCCGGGCGAGTGGACGATGACGCCCTCGGAGGTGGAGGCGAGCCTCGCGGCCGCCGCCGCGGCGGGGTGCTCGGAGGCGCTCTTCTGTCTCGGAGACAACCCAGACAGCGCGTTCCCCGCCTACCGTCGCACGCTCGCGCGGTTCGGCCACGACGACACGGTCGCGTATCTGGAGGCGGGCGCTCGCGCGGCCCTCCGGCGAGGCCTCCTCCCCCACACCAACGCGGGCGTCCTCGATCGCGAGGCGCTCGTGCGGCTCCGCCGCGTGAACCCGAGCCTCGGGCTCATGCTCGAGTCCTCGAGCCCCCGGCTCTGTGATCGCGGCATGCCGCACCACCGCGCCCCGGACAAGCGCCCGTCGCGCCGGCTGCGCATGCTGGACGAAGCCGGCGCGCTCCGCATCCCGATGACGACGGGTGTCCTCATCGGCATCGGGGAGACGCGCCGCGAGCGGGTCGAGTCGCTGCTGGCGCTCCGCGCGCTGCACGCCCGCCACGGCCACCTGCAGGAGCTCATCGTGCAGAACTTCACGCCGCGTCCCGAGATCGCCCTGGCCGATCGCGGCGAGGCGGGAGATCTCGAGATGGCGCACGCCGTCGCGCTCGCCCGGCTCTTGCTCCCCCCCGAGGTGAGCGTACAGTCGCCGCCCAACTTGAACCCCACGCGGACGGCCCTCCTGCTCTCCTCCGGGATCAACGATCTCGGAGGGATCTCGCCGGTGACGGCCGACTACGTGAACCCCCGTCACCCGTGGCCCGTGCTCGCCGAGCTGGCGCGGACGGTCGCGCGCGAGGGGTTCGAGCTCCGGCCGCGCGCGGCGATCTACCCGGCCTTCGTGGCGACCGAGGGGTGGCTCGACCCGGCGCTGCGGGGCGCGGTGCTGGCGGAGCAGTCGCGCCTGGCCCGGCTCGGCGATCTCGCCGCCGGGGCGGCGCTGGGGCGCGCGGAGCCGTCCGTCGCGCGCGGGCCGGCGCCCGCGGAGGCGACGCAGTGAGCGACGAAGCCCTCGAGCTCGAGGCGGCGCTCCGCGCGGCGACGGCCGGAGCCAGCGCGGCGCTCTCGCGCGCGCTGTCGGGCCACGAGCTCTCGCTCGGTGAGGCGACGCAGCTCGCGGGCGCGCGCGGGGCGGATCTCGCGGCGCTCGTCGCGGTCGCCGATCACCTGCGCCGGGAGCAGGTCGGCGACACCCTCACGTACGTAGTCAACCGGAACATCAACTTCACCAACGTCTGCGTGAAGTCGTGCCACTTTTGCGCGTTCTCGCGCGACAGCCGCTCCGAGCAGGGGTACTTCCTCCCGCGCGAGGAGGTCGTCCGCCGCGCGGTCGAGGCGAGGGACCTCGGAGCGACGGAGGTGTGCCTGCAGGCCGGGCTCGCGCCGGGCATGGACCCGCGCCACTACGCGGAGCTCTGCCGCGCCGTGAAGGCGGCAGCCCCCGAGCTCCACCTCCACGCCTTCTCGCCCGAGGAGATCAAGTACGGCGCGCGCCTCGCGGGGGTGACGCCGAGGGAGCTCCTGATCGAGCTGCGCGACGCCGGCCTCGGCTCGCTGCCGGGGACGAGCGCCGAGGTCCTCGTGCCAGAGGTGCGCGAGCGGATCGCCCGGGGGCGGATCCGCGTGGAGGAGTGGCTCGAGGTCGTGCGCACCGCCCACGAGCTCGGGATCCCCACGACGGCGACGCTGATGTTCGGCCACGTGGAGAGCGCGGAGCACCGGGCGCGCCACCTGCTCACTCTGCGCGAGCTGCAGGCGGCCACGGGCGGGTTCACGGAGCTCGTCCCGCTGGCCTTCGTCCACGAGGAGGCGCCGTTGTTCGCCCGGCAGCTCGACCCGGAGGTCGAGGGCGGGCCCGGCGCGGATACCGTGACCGCGACGTTCGCGCTCGCGCGCGTCGTCCTCGGCACGCGCCTGCCGAACCTCCAGGTCTCGTGGGTGAAGCACGGGTTCGCGGAGGCGGCGCGGCTGCTCGGCGCGGGCGCGAACGACCTCGGCGGCACCCTGATCAACGAGAGCATCTCGACCTCCGCGGGCGCGCACTTCGGCCAGCTCGCGAGCCCGGCGAAGCTCCGCGCGCTGGCGCGCGAGGCGGGGCGGCTGCCCGCGGAGCGCGACACCCGCTACCGGGTGCTCCGGCGCTTCGGCGCCGACGCGAGCGCCGATCCGCTCGACCCACTCGACGCGCTCTCACCCGAGGAGGCCGCGGCGAGGTTCGGGAGCTACGCCGAGCTCGCCGCCAGCCAACGGTACCGCTTCGAGCTGCGCCGCCGGCCGGGCCGGGCGACGACGACCGGGGCGGACGCCACGCGCGAGTGAGCGCGGGCTAGCGCCCGAGGCGGAGCTTCCACACCATGAGCACCGCCTCGGCGAAGATGCGGCGGTTCATCTTGCTCTCCCCCGCGCGGCGGTCGACGAACAGGATCGGCGTCTCGACGACGCGGAGCCCAGCGCGGAGCGCGCGGTAGGTCGTCTCGATCTGGAACGAGTAACCGTTCGATCGCACGCTGGGCAGATCGAGCAGCTCGAGCGCGCGCCGCGTGTAGGCCTTGTAGCCGGTCGTGAGGTCGCGGACGGGCACGCCCAGGATCAGCCGGGAGTAGAGCGACCCGCCCTTGGAGAGCAGGTACCTCCCCGGGCCCCACCCCTCGACGCCGCCCCCCGCGACGTTGCGCGAGCCGACGACCACCTCGGCGCCAGCGTCGAGCTCCCGGAAGAACGCGGGGAGGTGGCGAGGGTCGTGCGAGAGATCCGCGTCCATCTCGAAGAAGCGCGCGTACCCGCGCGCGAGCCCCCACTCGAAGCCCTCCACGTACGCGGTGCCGAGCCCGAGCTTCCCCCGGCGGTGCAGCACGTGCACCCGCGCGTCCTCGCGGGCGAGGTCGTCGGCGACGTCGCCGGTGCCGTCCGGCGACGCGTCGTCGACGACGAGCAGGTGGGCCCCCGGCGCGACCGCGAGCACCGCGTTGACGAAGAAGGGGAGGTTGTGCCGCTCCTCGTAGGTCGGGGTGACGATCAGCGAGCCGGCGCCCAGCGGCGCTGCCGCGGCGCGCTGGCTCACGCGGCCCCCTCGGCCGGTCCCGGCGCGGGCGGCGCCGGGGCGGGCGGCTTCGCCAGCGCGCGGAGGCCGAGCGCCATCCCCGCCCAGAGCGGCAACATGAGCGCGATGACCCGCCCGTTCTCTTGGCGAAACCACGGGAGCACCTGGAGCACGACGCCGAGCGCGGAGGCGACGAGCGCGCTGGTCGCCACCCGGTACGCGCGCTCGATCGAGCGCGGGCGGGCGCGCGCGACGCCGATCCCGGAGCCGACGAGCAGGAGCGCCCACGGCACGATCTGGAGCAGGTTCTCGTTCCCATGCGCGACGCGGTGGTCGGTCGCCCAGAGCAGCGCGAAGAGCACGCCGAGGACGCCGATCACGAGGCCGAGCGGGACGAGGAGCGCGCCGAGCAGCACCCGCGCCGAGCGCGAGCGCCGCGCGCGGCGGCCCAGCGCGAGCAGCGAAGCTCCGAACGCGACCCCGATCCCGGCGTAGTACGGCAGCGACCGAGGCGGCGCGTCCCGAAGCGGTGCCCTGCCGGGCGCCTCGACGAGCCGGCGCTCGGACACGACGAGCGGGCGCTCCCCCCCCGCGTCGTCCGGCACCCGGACCTCGCGCAGCGTCTCCTGGACCCGGACCGGGAGGAACATTTCGTCCCAGACCGTGATCGGCTGGTCGATCTGGGCCGTCATCGCGGCGTCGAGCGCGAAGTAGATGTGCGGGGAGTCGGCGGTGAGGCGCAGCGTGTGGTCGCGAAATGACTGGCGAGCGGCCGCGCCCGCCGCCTGCCGGAGGCGGCCGCCGAGCACGCGATCGATCGCGTCCCGCACCCGCGTCGAGCAGTTGTCGAGGTAGTAGTCGTACCGGTAATACATGTTCTCCGGCAGCGCGTTCTCCCGGAGGGCGGCGACGAGGTCCCGCTTCTGCGCGGCGGTCAGCCCGAGGACCTGCTGGTCCACCGTGCGGTTCTCGGCGCGGTAGTGCCGCACCGTGCGCTCGAGCGACGAGGTGCTGAGCCAGTAGCTCAGCCTCCCCCGCAGGAACTCCGGCAGGAGCGTCCACGACCCGAACCCGAACGTCCCGAAGTTGAACACGATCTGCCGCCGGGGCCGCGCCTCTTCGATCAGGATCGCGTTGTGGCCGAACTTGAAGAACGGGTGGTCGCCGGGCCCAAAGGTGATGACGGAGACCGTGTACTGATCGCCGTCCTCCGCGCGAGCCCGCGGCGCCAGGACGAAGAGCGCGATGGCGACGGCGAGCGCGATCCAGCGACGAAACACGGCGATCCCCTAGCACGACGGGCCACGCCGGCGCGCCCCGGAGCCCGCCGGCGGCGGGCTCACTCCTCCGTGAGGTAGGTGTAGCTGCGGAGCGCGGCCTCGTAGTGCTGCAAGAGCATCCGCATCTGCGGGTTGGTCAGCGTGCCGTTCGCCACCGCGCGCTCCGCCTGGCGGCGGACGGACTCCACCATCTGCGCGGGCTCGTACTCGACGTAGCGGAGCACGTCGGAGATGCTGTCCCCCTGGATGATGTGGCGGATGCGGTACCCGTCGTCCGTGAGCGCGACGTGCACGGCGTTGGTGTCGCCGAACAGGTTGTGCAGGTCCCCGAGGATCTCCTGATACGCGCCGTTCAGGAACATCCCAAGGTAGTAGCTCTCCTCGGGACGGATCGGGTGGACGTCCAGCGTGCGACGCTCGTCCTCGAGATCGATGAAGTGATCGATCATGCCGTCGCTGTCGCACGTGAGATCGGCGAGGGTGGCGCTCACCGTGGGCTCTTCGTCCAGCCGGTGGATGGGCATGACGGGGAAGAGCTGATCGATGGCCCAGACGTCCGGCGCCGACTGGAACACGCTGAAGTTGCAGTAGTAGATGCTGCCGAGCAGCGCCTCGACCTGCTGGAGCTCCTCGGGGAGGTGGCGGAGGCGCTTCATCGTCCGCGAGAGCTTCTCGAGGCAGCTCCAGTACAGGCCCTCCGCTTGCGCCCGCTCCCGCAGCGTCAGGTACCCGTATTTGAACAGGCTCTGCGCCTCCTCCTTCGCCTGAGAGGCGTCGTGGAACGACTCCTGAACGTTCTTCGGGACGATGCCCCGCCACGTCTCGTGGAGCTCGTGGAGGAGCCGGTGCGCCTGCGGCGCGGGCTCGGGAGGATCGCCGAAGCGGACGTCGTTCGAGCCGACCACGTCGAACACGAGCACCGAGTGCTGCGCGGCGATCGCGCGCCCGCTCTCGCTGACGAGCGTCGGCGGCTGGATGCCGCCACGCGCGCACGCCTCCTGCACGTGCGCCACGATGTCGGACGCGTACTCGAGGAGGGCGTAGTTCTTCGACGCGTGGAAATCCGTCTTGCTGCCGTCGTAGTCGATGGCGAGGCCGCCGCCCACGTCGAGGAAGCCCATCTTGCAGCCCATCTTGGCGAGGTCCACGTAGATGTGGCTCGCCTCCTGGATGGCGTTCTTGATGGGGATGATGCTCGAGATCTGGCTCCCGATGTGGAAGTGCAGGAGCTCGAGGCAGTGAAGCATGCCGCGCTCCGCCAGGCGGTCGACGACCTCCACGATCTGAGAGGTCGAGAGGCCGAACTTCGCGCGGTCGCCGGCCGAGTCCTTCCACCGGCCCACGCCGCGCGCCGTGAGCTTGGCCCGCACCCCGAGGACGGGCTCGAGGCCCGTCTTCTCGGAGGCGCGGAACACGTGGTCGAGCTCCTCGAGCCGCTCGAGGACCACGATGACCCGCTTGTCGAAGCGCTGCGCGAGGAGCGCGGTCTCGATGTAGGTCTGGTCCTTGTAGCCGTTGCAGATGATGAGCCCGCCGACCTCGCTCATCGCCGCGAGGGCGATGAGGAGCTCCGGCTTGCTGCCCGCCTCCAGCCCGAACTGCCACGGCTGGCCCGCCGCCACGATCTCCTCGACGAGGTGGCGCTGCTGGTTCACCTTCACGGGGAACACCCCGCGGTACGCGCCCGCGTATTCGTACTCCTCGATGGCCTTGCGGAACGCCTCGTTGATCCGCTTGATGCGGTGTCCCACGATGTCCGTGAAGCGGACGAGGAGCGGGAGCTGGTGACCGCGCGCCTTCAGGTCCTCGGTGAGCTCGAAGAGATCGAGCGTGCGCTCGTCGTCCGGGTTGGGCCGCACCTCGACGTGCCCGGCAGCGTTGACGGAGAAGTAGGGGGCGCCCCACCCTTGAATCTGGTAGCGCTGCGCGCTCCGGGCGGGAGTCCAGGCGCCGTTGGGCTCGTTGGGGATGACGTCGTTCACGGGGCCGGGCCTCCTCTTCGGGCGGCGTCATAGCTCGCCGCACCCCGGTTGGCACGCGGATTCCGGGCCCGCGTCACACCGGCCACAGGCGCGTGGGCAGCGCCCCGCGCTGGTGGAGCGCCACGAGATCCATGAGCAAGGCTACGCTCACGTGGACGAGGAACCCGGCGTAGATGCTGCGGGTCCTCATGGCGAGGGACCCGAGCACCACCCCGGCGACGATCGCGCCCACCGTCTCCAGGTAGGGCTTGCCGTAGTGGATCATGCAGTACGGGACGGCCATGGCGAAGATGGCCGCGCTGCCGAGGCTCCGCCGGAGCGCCCCCACCATCCAGCCGCGGAAGAAGATCTCGAGCGCCAAGAACTGGAGGAAGTAGATGGCCTCCCACGCGGCGAAGTCGAACCAGCTCCGGCTGGTGGCCTTGTAGAAGGGGTAGTACGTCCCGAAGTCTCCGTTCCGAGCCACGAGCAGGAGGACCGGCACGACGATCGCCAGACAGAGACCGTAGATCCACAGGTGGGAGAAGAACCCCCGCCAGCGGAAGCCGAGATCGAGGAGGCTGTCGCGCGGGTAGAGCAGCTTCCAGAGCGGCAGCGGGATCAGCACGTAGCCCATCAGCCGCGCGAGCACCCACCACGCGTAGCCGTAGAGCTCGTCGTACTTGGGCAGCTCGAGCCACGCGTGGCCGCCGGCGTACGCGGCCTCGAGGAGCGGGCGGATCCCTTGATCGTACGTCGGCCGGCCGCCCCAGTACTCCTGGAGGGTGAGGATCAACCCGGTCAGCACGAGGCACGCCATCGGGCGGGTGTCGGCGCGGCCGGCCTCGGCGACCTCGGCTCGGTGGGCTGCGGCCTCGCGATCGAGCTCGGCCCAGGTGCGCCGGAAGAACCACCAGATGGGCCACGCGATCGCGGCCAGCACCGGGATGGGCAGCACCGCCTTCACGGGCCCGTGTTCGAGGAGCGCGGTGAAGAGGCCGGGGACGTGCACCCGCTGGACGGGGAGGAGCAGCCGGCCAGCGTCGCCCGCGTTGGCCACCTGCGACGCCAGGTCGAGCATCAGCCAGGCGCCCGGGCTGCGGCGGCCTCGCGCGCCAGCGTCGCGCCGTGGCGCAAGCGAGCCAGCGCGCGGGCCCGGCCGAGCACGGCCATCACGTCGTGCAGCGCGGGGCTCGCCGTCCGGCCGGAGAGCGACACCCGCGCGGGCTGCGCCACGTCCTTCAGCGAGACGCCTCGGGCCTCCACCCACGCGCGGATCGCCTCGTCGATGGCAGCGCCCTCCCAGGGCTCGACGGCGGTGAGCGCCGCCGCGAGGCCCTCGAGCAGCTCGGCGCTCTGCGGGGTCAGCACCTTCGCCGCAGCGGGATCGAGCTCCGGCGGCTCCCGGAAGTAGAAATCGAGGTGGTGCGCTGCGTCCGCGAGGGTCCGCGCCCGCTCCCGGATGAGGGGGAGCGCCGCGCACAGCGTCGGCTCGTCTGCGTCGAGGCCGCGGGCGGCCAGGAACGGCCGCACCCGCTCCACGTACTCGGCGTCGCTGGTGAGGCGCGGCTGCTTCAGGTGCTCGAAGGCCACGTCTGCGAACTTCTTCTCGTCGAACTTGCCGTCCGCGCGGTTCACGCTCGCCCAGTCGAACGCCGCCACGAGCTCGTCGCGCGCGAAGATCTCCTGGTCACCGTGCGACCAGCCGAACCGCGCGAGGTAGTTCAGCACGCCCATCGCGGTGTACCCGCGATCCCGGTACTCGGACACGCTCACCGCGGCGTGGCGCTTGCTGAGCTTCTCGCCCTTGGCCGAGAGCATCATCGGCAGGTGGGCGAGCTGCGGCGCGGGCCAGCCGAGCGCCTCGTAGAGGAGCACCTGCTGCGGAGTATTGCCGATGTGATCGCGGCCCCGCGCCACGAGCGTGATGCCCATGTCGTGATCGTCGATCACGCAGGAGAAATTGTAGAGCGGGAAGCCGTCCGAGCGCATCAGGACGAAATCCTGCTGCGCGTCGTTCGGCGTGCTCACCCGGCCGAAGACGAGATCGTCGAAATCCGTCGCGCCGGTGCGCGGCGTCTTGAAGCGATAGACCCAGGGCTTGCCGTCCGGCCAGTCGCGGCGATCCCGCCACCACCCGGGGTAGACGAACTGCGCCTTCGGGTCGCGCGCCTTGAGCTCTGCTCGCGCCTGCTCGAGCTCCTCCTTCGTCGCGTAGCAGCGGTAGGCCGTCCCCGCCTCGACCATCGCGTCGGCGACCTCGCGGTACCGCGCGCGGCGCTCGCTCTGGAAGTAGGGGCCGTGCGAGCCGCCCGCCTCGGGCCCCTCGTCCCAGTCGAGGCCGAGCCAGCGGAGCGCGTCGAGGATGGCGCGCACGCTCTCCACGCTGCTCCGCTCCTGATCGGTGTCCTCGATCCGGAGCACGAACGTTCCGCCCTGGCGGCGCGCCCAGAGCCAGTTGAACAGCGCCGTCCGCGCGCCGCCGATGTGGAGGTAGCCGCTCGGCGAGGGCGCGAACCGCACGCGCGGCGCCACGCCGGAGTCCGCCCGGGCCGCGCCTCCGGGCCCGGGCGCGCCAAGGGGAGGCTCGGGCGGGGGCGCCATGGGCGGCGCCGCATACCACGCGAGGGGGGCCCTGCCAAACCCGGGCCCGGCGGCGGTGTTGCGGAGGCGGGGGCCGGTTGCTAAGCACGCGCCCTCGCGCGGAGCCGCCCCCGGCGGCCCGCCACGGAGCACGACGATGAAGAAGAGCCCGGTCGCGGTCATGAAGGAGCGGTTCGAGAGCAAGGAGAAGCTCGTCGAGGCCGTGCAGGCGCTCGCTACGCCGGAGCTCTGGGTGGACCGGGTCGGGGTGAAGGGCCTCGAACGCGTCTCGAACGCCAAGCTCCTCCGGCTGCACGAGTTGCTCGAGCGGGCGAAGAAGGAATTCGGCTCGCGGGCGAAGCTCATCGCGTCCATCCTCGAGCTGGAGAAGCGCACGAAGGACGACGGCATGAAGGCGCGGCTCGAGCGCTACCCGCTCCCGCGCCTGCTGGACCTGCACACCGCGGCAGCGCGTCGGTCCAAGCGCGCCGCGGCCGCCGCCGCGAAGAAGAAGCCGGCCCCCGCCAAGAAGAAGAAGGCGCGGACGAAGAAGGCCAAGGCCAAGGCGAAGGCCGCCGCGAAGAAGTAGCCGGCGGCCCGCGCTCAGGGGGGCGCACGCAGCGAGAGCGACGCCATCGCGTCGAGGCGCACGGTCGCGACCACGCCGTCCGTCGAAGCGTCGACGGACGTGACGCGGGCCGGGCTCGCCGTCAGCGCGCCCGACCACCCCGCGGGCAGGTCGGCCAGGGCGGCGTCGCCTGCCCGCTCGATCGCCGCGCGCCAGGAGGACGGGTCGGCCGGCAGCGCGATCGTCGCGTCGCGCTCCACGGCGCCGAGCAGCGCGCTCGATCCGAGCGCTCGAGCGCGGCGCGGCTGGCCCTCGGCGACGCGCGCGTCCCCCAGCCGGACACGCGAGACCGCCGGATCCCAGCGCAGGCTCGCCGTGACCGTCACCTCGCCGCACACGTCGCCGTCGACCCACAGGCGCAGCGCGAGCGGGCGCTCGGCGACACCGGAGGCGAGGGCGTCCGCCCGGACGACGCGGGTCGGTCCCGTGCCGCGCGCGAGCGAGCGGGTGAGCTCCTCCGCCACGCGCCCCCACGCGAGCGTGACCGGCACCGCGAGCGCGATCCCGGGGCGCAGCGCGAGATCCAGGGCGGTCGCGGGCGGGACGGACCGCCGGTCGGCCGTCCCACAGGGCTCCTCGAGTCGCACGGTCCCCTCGAGGCCGACGCGGAGCGACAGCGCGCCACTCTCCACCGCCGCGGGCCCACTGGAGACCCGCAGCGGCTCGACCCGCAGGCAGAGCTCGGAGCCGAGGGCGACCGGGAGGGTGAGCAGCCGGGTGGCGATCGCCGCGGTGCCCGAGAGGTCCGGCAGCGCGTCGTTGGCGCGACGCTCGACCGCAGCCGCCTCGCGCGCGGCGACGCCCGCGAGCTCCGACGTCACGTCGACGCCGAGCGGGTCGAGGACGCAGCCGCGGACGAACTGGTGCCGGATCGCGATCGGTCCGAGAAGGTAGCCGGGCCGGACGGCGAGCGGGAGCTCCGCCGCGGCGACGAGGCGCGGGCGGCAGGTGCCGTACGTCGGGCAGAACGGGCCGACCGGCTTGCACAGCTCGAGGTCGGCTTCGATCGGCGCGGACACGGTGACGGCCCCGCCCCGCGCCGCGAGCGAGAAGGCGCCGCGACGCACGCGGTAGGTCGCCTCCCCCGCGGCGCCGACCGGGACCCGCGCGCCGCGCGCCAGCTCGCGCGGGAGCCGGCGCTCGAGCTCCCCCGTGATCGCGGCGACGGGCACCGCGACGTCGAGCGCGACCCGCGAGCGCTCGGGCTCCCACGGCGTCGCGGGGCGGAGCGCGGCGACCTCCTCCGGGAGCGGGACGCAGGCGGCGCGCGGCGAGCGCTCAGGCCCGCCGCCGCCGCAGCCGGCGAGGAGCGCGACCGCGCCGACGACCAGCGCCGGGCCGCGGGCGCGCGCCTCGCTCAGAACATGAACCACACCGCCGCGCCCAGGCCCATCACGACCAGGAGCACGATCGGGACGACGACCGCCAGGACCACTATCCACGTCGCGCGACGCACGACCTGCTGCGCGTGGGCCTGGTGCGCGGCCTGGAACTGCTGGAAGCCCGGCGTCATCCCCGCCCCGTATTCGTAGCCGATCTGGGGCCGCAGCTCGGGAGGGAGCGCGCCCAGGCTCGCGCCGACGCGCTGATCGAGCACCTGGTTCACCAGCGCCGCGTGCTCGGCGGCGCGCGCGTGGTGGGGGAGGACATGCTGGCAGTACGGGCAATTCGGGCGCGTCATGTCCTGGAGGGACAGCTCGGCGCCGCAGTGCGCGCACCTCACCGCGGCCTCCCACCCGGGCGCGCCGCCCCGCCCCGCTGGAGCGGCAGGCTCATGCCTTCGCCACCGCGTTCTCGGGGATCCACTGCTGTGAGCCGTTGCCGAACTGCACGAGGAACTGCCCCGGGGCCGCCTGGAGCACCTGGCCGGGGTACTGGTTGCCGTCGGACCACTTCACCTTCACCTGGGAGCCAGCGACGATGCCCCCGGTGAGCATCGCCGCGGCCTGCCCGAAGCCGAAGCCGAGGGGGTTGCGCGCGATCGCCGCCTGGGCCTGAGCCGCCTGCATCATCGCCGGGTTCGCCATCGCCTGCGCGATGGGATCTTGACTCGCCTGGGCCATCACCGCCTGAGCGTTCGGCTGCTGCATCGCGGCGGCGCTCGAGTCACGGGTGACCGTCACCTTGCGCGGCGGCGACCCGCCGCGGAGCCCGGCCGCCTCCTGCCCGACGTGCCCGTGGTGGCCGGCGTACTGCATCATGTTGGCGCTCATCTGGCTCGTCCAGTACCCGGCGGCCTCCGTCCAGTCGCTGGCGGAGACCCCGGCCGCCTGTACCCCGGCTTCGTATCCGTAGACCTGGATCAGCGCGCTCACATGGACGTAGTCCTGATAGCTCACCCGCGCGGCGCCCCCCTTGCGGCGCGCCAAGGCGGCCTGGTACAGCGGCATGAAGGCCGTGGCCACGCGCCCCATGAGCGACATGTCCTGCATGCGCGCGGTGAAGCCCGTCTTGGCGGCCTCGTAGTCCGCGCGCGCGGCGCCCTCGGCCGCGAGCGTCGCCTCGATGACCTTCGGGTCGTCGCCCTTGCCGTCCAGTGCGGCGGAGAGATCGGCGTAGCGCTCGAGCGAGATTCCATTGATCGGGGCGAACGGGTCCATGAGGCCTCCTCCGCGGGAGGCTATCAGCGCCGCGCGCGCGGCGTGGGAAATCGTCGGCCCCGCCCGCGCTCCGTATCGCGAGCCGCCGCCGCCCGCGGCGGCGGCGCCCGGCGGGTGTAGAGTGGGGCCGTGCACCCGCCCCCGCCGCGACCGTCGCCCCGGGGGTTGGCCGTGCGGCTCGGGTGGGGCGCGGCGATCGTCGCGACCGTGAGCGTCGCCTGCGGGTCGGCGCCGGCGCCTCGCCTCGCGCCGGCCGCGGCGCCGCCCGCGTCGTCCGCGCCGCGGCCGGCGGCACCGGAGACCGCCGTCGGCCGACTCCTCCGAGCGCTGCGCGAGCTCGGGCGGCCCGACGTGATGGCCGGGCTGTCGCCCGAGGCCCGGGCCGACGTGGAGCGGGCGCTCGCGGCCCTGCCGCGTGACGAGCGCGAGGCGCTCGCGACCGACGCAGGGCCGCGCGCCGTCGCTCGGCCGCTCCTGCACGTCGCCGCGGGCGGAGAGGCCGCCCCGGCGCTGTTCGCGCTGGCGACGACGCCCGCCGGCGCGGAGACGCTGCTGGCGCTGCGGCGCGCGAGCGGCGCGCCGTCGCTCCAGGATCTCGTGCCGTCCGTCGGGGAGCTCGCGCGACGCAGCGCGGAGGGCGCCCTCCGCGAGCTGGCGACGTTGAGCGGCGGCGGGGAGCGCCTCGCGGCCGAGGAGTGCGAGTCCGCGGCGCTCGCCGCCGACACGCTCGGGCGGGCCGAGCTCGTGCGGCTGGCGCTCGACGCGGCGGCCGAGGTCGCGCCGACGCGGGCGCGGTGGCTGGCGGCGGCGCAGGCGCGCGCCCGCGCGCTCGACCTCGAGGCGGCCGAGGCCGCGCTGCGCGAGGCCGCGCGCCAGCCCGACGACACCTCCCCGTCACGGCCAGCGGAGCGCGCGCTCGAGCTGGCCCGCGCGGCGCGGCGCGGCGCGGCGGGTGGAGCGAGCGCGGCGTTCGCCCTCGCGGCGCTCGGTCGCGCCGCCGACATCGCGGCGCTCGAGCCCGCGCTCGGCGCCGGCCCGCCGCTCGACGCGGCCGCGGCGCGGGCGCTCGGCGCGCTCGACGGCGGCACCTGCCCGGGGCTCCCGCGTCGTGTGGCGACCCCGCGCCTCTGCGCGGAGGCGTGGGAGGGGAGCCCGGCGCGAGGCCCCGCGATCGAGGCGCTCGAGCGCGCGTGGCCCCCGCGCGCTCCCGGATCGGCGAGCGCGCGCGAAGCCTACGTCGGGCTCGTGCACGTCGCGCCGTGGGTCCACGCGACGGCCCGGCCCGGCGCGACCGGGGAGGGCGTGCTCGCGCGCCTGACGGCGCTCGAGCGCGCGGGCGCGCAGGCGGCCGAGGGCGCGCCGGAGCTCGCGGGGCTGCCGCTCTTCGTCGAGGCGCTGCGCGCTGGCTTCGACGCGGCGCGGGCGACGGTGCCCGGCCGGCGCGCTGCGCTCGATCCGGCACGCCGCCGCTCGCTGTCCGAGCGCGCCCGCGCGCTCGCCGGTCCGGGCGCCGCGCCGAGCGCGGTCGCGGCGGTGCTCGGCGTGGCGTCGATGCTCACCGCCGACGAGGACGCCTCACCGCTGCTCGAGGGGCTCCCGGAGACGCTCGAGCCGCGGCTCTCGCTCGTGCGGGCCGCGCTCCGCGCGGGGTACGGCGTCGCCCGCGCCCGGGCGCCGCTGGTCGACGCGGCTCGCGACGAGCTCGGGCGGGCGCTCGGGACGCTGCCCGACGGCGGACTGGAGCGCGCCGCCGCGGTGCTGCTGCTGGCGGAGATGGACGCCGCGCACCGCGCCGACCCGCGATCGTGGGAGCTGCTGGAGCGCGTGGCCACGCCGCTCGATCGGGAGGGGCTGCCGCTAGCCGTCCGACTGCGCGCGGCGATCGATCGGGCGGGCGCGCTCCACCGCCTGGGGCGCGGGGCCGAGGCGGAGCAGGTGCTCGCCGCGGCGGTCGCGGCGGCCGGCGCCCCCGACCGCCCCGGGCTCGAGCGTGACCTGCAGCTCGTCGCCCGCGGGGCGCTGGTCGCGCTGCGGGGGCTGGCGGCGACGGGCGCCGAGCGCCTCGAGTACCGGGAGCTGATGGCGCCGCTCGCCGCCGAGGCGCGCGCCGGAGGCGCACCGGCCAGCGTGGTGAGCTTCCTCGAGCTGTGGCTCGAGGAGCTGGGCGGGGCGGGCCGCGGCGCGCGCCGGAGGGTCCCGGCCGAGCTCGCCGACCGGGTCGGGGCAGAGGCGGCCCGGGTGTTCGCGGCGGGAGCGCTGCCGGCCGGGACGCTGGCCCTGAGCCTCGCCTATTCGGCCGAGACGGGCCTCGAGCTGGTCGCGCGGCTCGAGCCCCGGCTCCTGGCCGTGCCGCTCCCCGCGATCCCCCCGCCGGCCCCGAGCCCGAGACCGCCCAGTTGACGCGAGGGCGCTCGGCGGCCTAGGCATCGCGGCAAGTCCCTCTTCGGGTACGGAGGATTGCCTCGATGAAGCTCCTGGGTCGTGCAGGTCTCGCTGGCGCGGTGCTCGCGCTGGCTGTCGTCGGTTGCGAGGAGAAGAAGGACGCCGCGCCGCCGGCGGCGACCGCCAGCGCCGCCAAGCCGGCCGCGAGCGCGCCGGCCTCCGCCCCACCAGCGGCGAGCGCCGCCCCCGCGGCCTCCGCGGAGGAGGCCAAGTCGATCGAGGCCACCGCGGAGCTGAAGGCCGCCAAGGAAGACCTCGAGATCGACGCCGAGCTCACCGACTCGGGCAAGGGCAGCGTCGAGGTCAAGGTCACGGTGGACGGCGGCGCGAAGAAGAAGAAGTACGCGGCGTACGTGTACGACAAGGGCGACTGCACGGATCTGAAGAAGAAATCCTTCGGAGCGCTCGTGAAGGTCGAGGGCAACGAGAAGGCCAGCTTCCTCGGCACGATCGAGCTCGACGAAGAGGGCGCGGGCAGCGTCGAGAAGAAGGTCGAGAAGGCGACGCTGAAGAAGGGCGCGCCTGGCTCGTTCCTCGGTCTCGCGGTCGTCGTCCACGGCAGCGAGGACAAGGACGGCCCGCAGGGTGACGCGATCGCCTGCGGCGTCATCAAGCTCGACGACTGAGGGCGACCGGGCGCGCGGCGCCCGGTCTCAACCGGCGAGCTCGTCCACGAGCGCCTCTGCCTCACCGAGGCGCTCGATCTCGTGCGCCAGCCGCTCGCGCTGAGCGCGCGCCTCCGCCACCACCTCGGGCGGCGCGCGGTCGACGAAGCTCGGCGTCGCGAGGCGCTTCTCGAGCCCCGCGAGATCCTTGCTGGCGCGCTCGCGGCGGCGGCGGATCCGCGCCGCCTCCTTCTCGGCCTCGACGAGACCGGAGAGGCCCACGAGCACGTCCGCTTCGCGAGTCGGAGTGAGCACGTGCCCGCGCGGGCGGAGATCCGACGCCGGCTCGACGCGCGGCGGGCCGGCGGTCTTCACGAGGAACGCGACCGCGCCGGCCTCGCGCTCGAACAGCGCGCGGACCTCGGCGTCCGCCGCGCGCAAGACGAGCGGCACGGACGCCCCAGGGTGCACCTCGTGCTCGCTGCGCACCGCCCGAGCGGCGCCGATCACGGCCATCAGCCGCGCCATGTCGCGCTCGGCCGCCGGATCCTCGGGCCCCTCGGCGCGGCTCGGATAACGGGCGAGCGCGACGCTGACGGGCGCTCCCTCGGGCCGCGCCACGCGCTGCCACAGCTCCTCGGTGAGGAACGGAGCGTACGGGTGGAGCGCGCGGAGCACCGCCTCGACGACGTGGGCGAGCACCGCGCGCGTCTCCTCCCGCGCGGCCTCGTCGGTCCCGCTCAGGATGGGCTTGGTGAGCTCCAGGAACCAGTCGCACAGCTCGTCCCACACGAAGTGGTAGAGCGCGCCCGAGCCCTCATCGAGGCGGAAGTCCCGGATCCCACGCGTGCTCTCCAGCGCCGCCGCGCCGAGCCGGGAGAGGATCCACCGGTTGACGAGCAGCGTCGCGCGAGGCGGCACGCCCGTCACCGCCACGCCCGCGACGTGGGGGAGCGAGTAGCGGACGGCGTTGTAGATCTTGTTGCAGAAGTTGCGGTAGCCCTCGATGCGCTTCGGCGAGAGCGCGATGCGCTTCGCCTGCGGAGTGAACGAGCAGAGCGTGTAACGGAGCGCGTCCGCCCCGTACGCGGGGAAGCCGCTCTCCACTTGGGCCACCGACGGGTAGGCCTCGCGGAACTTCGCCAGGGCTTCGGCGACGGGAGCCCCGGGCAACGCCTTGCCGACCACGGCCTCGAAGCTCGCGCCGCGCACGAGGTCCAGCGGGTCGATCGTGTTGCCCTTCACCTTGCTCATCTTCTTGCCCGTCTCGTCGACCACGAGGCCGTGCAAGAGGACGCGGCGGAAGGGCACCTCCCCCAGGAAATGGAGCCCCATCATCATCATCCTGGCGACCCAGAAGAAGAGGATGTCGTACCCCGTCTCCATGTCGCTCGAGGGGTAGTACCGAGCGAGCGCGGGGGTGGCCGCCGGCCAGCCGAGCGTCGAGAACGGCCACAGCGCACTCGAGAACCAGGTGTCGAGGACGTCGGCGTCCTGCTCCACGCGATCGCTGCCGCAGCTCGAGCAGGACGCGACCGCGGGGTCGCGCGACACGGTGATGCCGCCGCACGCCTGGCAGTGCCAGGCCGGGATCTGGTGACCCCACCAGAGCTGCCGCGAGATGCACCAGTCCTGGATGTTCTCCAGCCAGTGCTCCCACGTCTTCACCCACTCCGCGGGCACGATCTCCGTGCGCCCGTCACGCACCGCCGCGAGCGCGGGCCGCGCGAGCGGCTCCATCTTCACGAACCACTGGGTCGAGATCCTCGGCTCGACGACGGTGGCGCAGCGCTGGCAGCGCGGGATCATGAGCTTGTGCGCCTTGCGACCGCGCTCGAGGCCGAGCTCCTGGAGGCGGCGCTTCACCGCCTTGCGTCCCTCTGCGACCGTGAGCTCGGCGAACTCGCCGCACCGCGGGGCGAGGCGGCCGTCCGCCTCCAGGATCGAGATCTCCTCGAGGCCGTGGCGCTTGCCCGTCTGAAAGTCGTTGAAATCGTGGGCCGGCGTGACCTTCACGGCCCCGGTGCCGAACTCCATGTCGACGAGGATCGCGTCGGTGATGACCGGGATCTCGCGGTCGACGAACGGGTGCCGCAGCCGCCGGCCATGCAGGTGCCGGTACCTCGGATCGTCCGGGTGGACGGCCACCGCGGTGTCGCCCAGCATCGTCTCCGGGCGCGTCGTGGCGACGACCAGCTCGGTGGCTCCCTGCGCCGGATCGGCGCCCGCGACCGGGTACGCGAACTCGTAGAGCTCGCCGTTCGACTCCTCGTTCTCCACCTCGAGGTCGCTCAGCGCCGTCCTGCAGTCGGAGCACCAAGAGATCAGGCGGGTCGCGCGGTAGATCAGCCCCTCCTCGTGGAGCCGCACGAAGGCCTCGACGACCGCGCGGCTCAGGTCCGGGTCCATCGTGAACTTGGTGCGGTCCCAGTCCGCGGAGAAGCCGAGGGCCCGCATCTGGTCCGCGATGCGGCCGCCGCTCTCGGCCTTCCACGCCCACACGCGCTCCACGAACCTCTCGCGGCCGAGATCGTGGCGGCTCAGGCCTTCGCGCCGAAGCTGGCGCTCGACGACCGTCTGCGTCGCGATGCCCGCGTGGTCGATCCCCGGCTGCCAGAGCACGTCGCGCCCTTGCATGCGCTCGTGGCGCGAGAGCACGTCCTGGATCGTGTAGAGGGCGTGCCCCATGTGGAGCGACCCCGTCACGTTGGGCGGGGGCATCGCGATCACGTAGGGCGGGCGCGGATCGGACGGGTCGCCGCTCGCGCGGAACACGCCGTGCTCGATCCAGTGGGCGAACCAGCGCGGCTCGACCTCGCGCGGCTCGTAGGCCTTCGGAAGCTCCGTCATGCGGGCGGCGAAGCTAGCACCGGCGACGTGCATCGCCGCCCTCGCCACGCCGACCCGGGGGCCGCCGACGCGGCCGGCCTCACTCGCGCGTCAGGCGGCGGATCTCTTCCTTGATGAGCGTCTCCGCGAGGACGGGGACGACCTCCCACACCACCTGCTCGACGACCGACTTGCTGAGCGCCAGGACGGCCTCGACCTGCGCTGGCGTGAGCCCGAGGGGCTGGAGCTGCGGCGCCACCTTGGCGGCGACCGCGGACGCGAGGGGCGACTCGGCGGGCGCGGCCGCGGCTGGCGCGACCGGACGCTGCGGAGCCGGCGCCGGCTGGGCAGCGGCGGGTGCGACGGGCGCGGCAGGGCGCGCCACGGGCGCGGCGGGTGCCGGCGCGACCGGGCGAGCGACGACCGGGGCGGGCGCCGGCGCGACCGCGGGCGCTGGACGCGCCACGGGCGTCCCCGTCGCCGGGGTCGGCGGAACGGCCGAGGTCGCCGCGGACGGCACCTGCGGGGTGCGCGCCGGCGCGGGCGCCGGGGCGGGGACGGCCGCCCCGTACGAGAGGGTCTGCGCTCGCGGGCGCTCCTGGGCCGGCGCGGCCGCGGGTGCCGGTGCCGCGGGCGCCACGCGGGCGGCGGCGGGAGAGGGCGTCGGCGCGGGCGCGGCGGCCGTCGGCGCGGCGGCGGACGGCCCCTTGCGCAGGAGCGTCGCCACGCGATCGAGGAGCTGCTGCGTGTCGAACGGCTTGTCCATCGAGTCGTCGACGCCCACGGTCGCGCCTCGCGCCTTGTCGAGCGGCGCGGCCTTGTGGGTGAGCATCAGCACGGAGGTCCCCGGCGAGGACTGCTTGATCGCGCGGCAGAGCTCGTAGGCGGCGCCGTCGGGGAGGCCGGCGTCGACGAGCGCGACGGTAGGCCGCTCGCCGAGCATGCCCTTCGCTTGCTCCGCGCTCTCCGCGAGCAGCGTGCGATAGGGCTCCCCGGAGAAGGTGATCTCGAGCACCCTCCGCATGGTTCGGCTGTCATCGACCGCGAGCAGAGTGGTGGTCACGATTCCTCCGGGCACTGGCCCGCCGGAATGATCTTTTCCATGGCGGCGGGAGTCAAGGATCTTGCAGAAGTTTCGGCCTCTTCCGCGCCGGAGCGCCGCCGCTCAGCGCCAGTGAGGCGGCGTAGGGAGGCGCAATTCCCGCCGTTTGGGGGTGGCCGGCGGCGCCCTGCCGAGCCCCCCCCGCCCGTGGGCGGCCGAGCGGCAGATCGCCGCGGCGCGGCCCCGCCGGGCCGGCCCCGGATTGACCAGAGCCCGGTCGAGGCGAAGAGTGGATGGACGTGGACCCCCTCTCGAAGCGTGCGCGGGCCGTCCTCTACGCGGTCGTGACCGAGTACCTGGCGACGGGCGAGCCCGTCGGCAGCCGGACGCTCACGCGCAAGCACGGCTTCGACCTCTCCGCCGCGACGATCCGAAACGTCCTCGCCGACCTCGAGGACGCCGGGTTCCTGGCTCAACCGCACACGTCGGCTGGTCGAGTGCCCACCGAGGCGGCGCTCCGGTTGTTCATCGACGCCTTGATGCGCGTCCGCGAGCTCAGCGTGGACGAAGCGGCGCGGATCCGCGAGTGGTTCGAGGACCAGTCACCGGGCGCGGATCTGGCGCGGGCCTCCGGCCGCCTGCTCGCCGACCTCACCGGCTCGGCCGCGGTCGTCGTGCGCCCGCGGGTCGAGGCCCGCACGCTGCTCAACCTGCGCTTCGTGCCGGCGCGGCCCGGCGAGCTGGTCGGCGTGCTGGTGTTCGGAGACGGCTCGGTCGAGAACCGCTTCGTCCACGTCGATCGTCCGCTCGGCGCGTCGGATCTCGAGCGGCTGCACAACGTGCTCGAGGAGATCGTCCCCGGCCGTACCGTGAGCGAGGTGCGTGACCACCTGGCCGACGTAGTGAGCCAGCGGCGCGACGAGCTCGCTGCGCTGCTCGAGGTCGGCGCCCGCCTCGTCGGCGCGACCGTCGAGCGGGGGGACCGCGGCGCCGACGTGATCATCGAGGGGCGCGCCCGGCTGCTCGAGCGCGCCGCCCCGGGGCAGGACGCCGACGTGCGCGGCCTGCTCCAGGCGCTCGAGGAGCGCGAGCGGCTGGTGGCGTTGGTCGAGGAGCTCGCCGCGACCGAGCGCGTCCAGGTGTTCCTCGGCAACGAGACGGGCGACCACGTCGGCTTCCCCGTGAGCGTGGTCGCCGCGCGCTACCAGGAGGAGGAAGGTCGCCCCGCCGGCGCGGTCGGCGTGATCGGGCCGGCGAGGATGGACTACCCGAGCGTGGTGCCCATCGTGGGCGCCACGGCGGACGCCCTCACGCAGGCGCTCGCCCGGTCGCGCGAGGGCCGTCACCAGGACTGACGCGCCCCGCCCCGCGCTCGATCGTGGTAGCGTCCGCGGGCGATGGGCGACGCACCTCCTCCGCTCCCCGATTCCGACTCTGCACTGTCGTCCCTCGATCGCGCGCTCGAGGCGGTGGTCGCTGGCGACGACGAGGGCGCGCTCCGCTTCGCGGTGCCGGTCGCGCGGGCGGGCCGCGGCGGCGCCACCGAGCTCTTCGTCCTCGGCCGCGCGCTGGTCGCGCTCGGAGAGCCCGCGCTCGCCTACTCCGCGTACGACGTGGCCCTCGCCCGCGCCATCGACTCGGGCAACCTCGCCCTCTCCGTCGCCTGCTGTGCCGACCTGGCCGACCAGGGCCAGGACGCCGCGCAGCGCTTCGACGAGGTGGCGGCCGCGTTCTCGCGCGGCAGCAAGCGCATCAGCCCGGGCGCGCCGCCCGCGATGCCCGGCGCCGCCGCGGAGACGCGGCCGCTCGCGGCCGGGCTCGCGCGCGACGCGCTCGTCGCTGAGGCGCGCGGCGTGATCGACGAGGCGACGCTCGCGCTGGAGACGGACCGCGCCGGCACCGGCGTCACCCAGTTCCGCGCACAGCCGCTGTTCTCGGCGCTCGGGCAGGACGCCCTGCGCGCCATCGTCGAGGCGTTCGAGCCGATGGTGGTGAAGACGAACACCCGCATCATCGAGCAGGGGACGGTAGGGGCCGAGGCCTACGTCCTCGGGCGGGGCGAGCTCGAGGTCGTGCGCAACGACCGACAGACGGGCGCGCCCGTGCTGCTCGCGCGGCTCGGCGCCGGGGCGCTGATCGGCGAGATGAGCCTCCTCTCGCGCTCGCCGCGCGCCGCGCACGTGATCGCCAAGCGCCCGAGCGTGCTCCTCGTCGCGCACAAGGAGTCCCTGGACTCCATCGCGGAGAGGTCACCCGAGCTGGCCGCGGAATTCGCCGAGCACTGCCACCGACGGATGCTCGAGAACCTGATGCGCCACAGCCCCATCCTGGGCGCCGTGGACGCGAGCGAGCGCCCCGCCGTGATGGAGCGGTTCCTCCCGAGGGCGTTCGAGCAGGGGCAGCGCCTCATCACGCAGGGCGAGAGCTCCGAGGGGATGCACCTCATCGCGTCCGGCGAGGTCGCCGTGATCCATCGCGAGGCCGACGGCGACACCGAGATCGCGCGGCTCGGCATCGGCGACAGCGTGGGCGAGGTCGCGCTCGTCCTGCGCCGCGCGGCGAACGCCGACGTCGTCGCGGTGACACCGACGATCACGCTCCACCTGCCGCAGGCGTCCTTCATGGACCTGGTGCGCAAGCACCCGACCTTGCTGGCCGAGCTGTACGAGGTCGCCGTGAAGCGCGACGAGGAGACGAGCACGATCGCCGCCGAGCAGGCGACGGACGTGGACGACCTCGTGCTCGTCTGAGGGCGGGCGCCCGCGGGCGAGTCGGGAGCAGCGCAGGGGGTCCCGTCGCGGGTCACCCTCTCCCCTGGTAGGCTCTCCCCGCATGAGTGAGGACGCCGCGACCGGAGCCACGGGCTTCCGCCCGCCGGCGCGACGCGCCGCGCCGGCCTACGTGATCGTCGACGAGCCGAGCCGGCCGTTGTTCCCGAGGCTCGTCGTGGATCCGTTCGCGCCCGTGCTGGCCACCGTCTGCGCGGGATCGGTGCTGGGGCTCGCGTGGATGGTCTTGAACGGCTGGGCGATCAGCTCGCCCACGAGGCGGCGCGAGACGGCGATCGCGGCGTCGGCGATCGCCGGTCTCGGCATACTGGTCGTCTTCGCCGGGATCCTGCTCGCCGCGGATGGGGTCACGGAGCGCGCGTTCGCGCTCTGGGTGGTCCTGCTGCGCGGGATCACGCTGGCGGCGGCGTACGCCATCTACCGCTCGCAGGTCACCGGTTTTCGGCGCCATCTGGAGGCCGGGCGTCGGGTGGTGCCGGGCTGGCCCGCCGTCGTCTGCCTGGCCGGGCTTCGCGCGGTCGTCGTGGCGGTCGCGATGCGGACCACCGCCTCGATTGCCGCCATGGGTCTGGTGGTCTCGCTTTGACGTCGGTCCGGCGCGTCGCTCGCCTCCTCGCGCTCGGCCGCCGCCGGCTGCGACGCGGCGACGCCGCCGGCGCCATCGACCGCGTGCGGCGGGCGCTCACCCTCGCGCCGAACGACGCCGCCGGGCACGCGCTGCTCTCGATCGCGCTCTCCCACGCGGATCGGCGACGCGCGGCTGCGGTCGAGGCGGAGCGCGCGCTCGTGGCGGCGCCGGGGTCGCCGCTCGCGAACCTCGCGTGCGCGCTGGTGGCACCTGGCGGGGGCCGGGCCCGATCCCACCTGCACGAGGCGCTCGCCGCCGCCGCCGACGACGCCCTAGTGGTGGAGCAGGCCGCCGCGCTGTACCTCCGCCTGGGGGACCTCGCCGCCGCGGCGTCGTGTGCCGCCCACGCCCTGCAGCTCGCGCCCGAGAGCGCCCCGGCCCAGGTCGTCCTCGGCGGCGTCGCGCGGGCCCGTGGCGATCGAGCGGCGGCGATCGAGCACGCAGAGACGGCGCTCGACAACGAGCCGCGCGACCGGGGAGCGCTGCTGCTGAGCGGCTGGCTCCACCTCGACGACGGCGAGGCGACTCACGCGCGCGACCTCGCGGCCTGGGTGCTGGCAGCGGCGCCCGGCTCCCGCGACGCCTTGCGCCTGCTGGCGGCGGTGAAGTCGCGGCGCTGGGCGCCCAGCGGCTGGGCGTTCCGCGCGTCGGTGTTCTTCGGCCACGGTGACCGCGCCGGCGGCGCGAAGCTGCTGCTCGGGGCGGGCCTGGTGCTGCCGCTCACGCTGGAGCTGACAGGCGTCTCGGAGTCCCCGAGCGTCGTGTGGCCGGCGGCGATCGCGATGTGGGGGCTCTGCCGATACGCTTGGTCGGCCCCCCGCGGGCTCCAGCGCGAGCTGGATCGGCACCTCCACGCGGCGCGCGCGCGGGCCGAGCCTTGAGCCCCCCGGGCCGCCCGCGCCGCGGCTTGCAGTTGACGCGCGCTCGCGCCATCGTTTCAGGTGCAACATGGCGCGGACGGCCCCTCGCCCCCAGGCCGACTCGTCCGGGGTCGTCACGCGCGCGACGTTGCGAGCGGCGGAGCTGCTGGGCATGGGCCAGCGCGAGCTCGCCGCCGTCGTGGGCGTGAGCGCGTCTTCGCTGTCGCGACTCGGCAGGAGCCGCACCATCGAGATCGAGTCGAAGGAGGGCGAGCTCGCGCTCCTGTTCCTGCGCCTTTACCGTAGCCTGGATTCCCTCGTGGGGGGCGACGTGGCGGCGGCAAGGGCGTGGTTCCGAGCAGAGAACGACCACCTCGGCGGCGCCCCGGCCGAGCTCGTGGGGCGGGTGGAGGGGCTGGTGCGCGTCGTCGAGTACCTCGACGCGCTGCGAGGTCGCACGTGAGCGCCTCGCGCACGGCGACCGAGCTCCTCGCGCGCGCCGCGCGCCCGCTGGGGCTCGAGGCGTGGCGCGTCGTCGAGGGTCAGCACCAGATCGCGACGCGCAAGCTGGTCGACTCCGACGCCGAGCACCTGGTGCTCGAGGCCGCGATCGACGCCGCGAAGCCCGCGCCACCGCCCGGCGCCGGGCACCTCCACTACCTGCTCGCGACCCCATTCCGCTACCCTCCGCTCCGGCACGGCTCGCGCTTCGGCACGCGGTTCGCGCGCGGGATCTGGTACGGCGCCAGGAGCGTGCGCACCGCGCTCGCGGAGGTCGCGTACTACCGCCTCGTGTTCCTCGAGGGCACGCGCGCCGCGCTCCCCCGGCTGGAGCTGCAGCTCACCGCGTTCGAGGCGCGGCTCCGCACGCCTCGTGGCGTCGACCTCACGCGGGCCGCGCTCGCGGCGAGCCTCTCCCAGGTGTCGTCCCCGACCTCCTACGCCGCGAGCCAGAGGCTCGGTCGGAGCGCTCGCGAGGCGCGCATCGGCGTGCTGCTCTACCGCTCGGCGCGCGATCCGGACGGCGGGACCGCCGTCGCGGTGCTGGAGCCCGAGGCCTTCGCCTCGAGCCGGCCCCGCCGGTTCACCACGTGGCACTGCGTGGTGACGCGCGACGCGGTCGAGCTGAGCCGGCGCGACTTCCTCCGCCACGAGAGCCACCGGTTCGAGCGACGAGCGTTCCTCGTGCGAGGCCAGCTCCCGCGCCCGGCGATCTAGTCTGCGCGCGCGCGGCGCGGGTGCGCCGCGCTAGCCGGCGGTGACCGTACCGACCAGGTGAGGCGCCCCGCGCGGATCGCGCACCTCGAACTCCACCGCTGCCTCCGCGAGCGGCCGGGTCGTGTGGCGGAGGCGCGCGCTCCCCGGCAGATACAGGGGACGCTTGAACGCGCACTCGACGACCAGCGGCCCGGCGAGCGAGACCACGCCGTCGATCACGCCGAGCGCGCGCGCGAGCAGCCACATGCCGTGCGCGATGGGCCGCTCGTAACCGAGCGGGCGCGCCGTCACGGGCCAGAGATGGTGGGGATTCCAGTCGCCCGAGACGCGCGCGTAGTCGACGCCCGCCGAGCTCGGGGCCACGAGCTCGACCTCGCGGCCGCCGGCGAGCGGGGCGGCCGCGTCGCGCCGTGCCGTCCCACCCCCGCCGCGGACCGCCGCAGCGCGAGACAGGACGCGGGTGAGCCCCTCCCACACCGGCTCGCCGTCGGCCTCCTCGACGACGAGCCCGAACTCGAGCTCGATCCCGCGCGGGCCGCGTCGCGCCGCGGCGAGGCGGCACACCACGTCGTACGCGCGCCCGACCTCCAGCGGTCGCCGCTGGACGATCCGCTGGCCGACGTGGATGAGCCCGAGCGGGCTGAGGGGGAACGCCGGATCCGTCACGACGCGGGCCATCGGCCCGAGGAACAGCGTCTCGGCCCACGCGGGCGGCGGCGCGACGCCCGCGACCGGCCCGCACACGGCGCGGTACGCCTCCACGCGCGCGGGCTCGACCACCACGGCGCGCTGGCGCGCCGCGAGCGCGGGCAGGGAGTCGCCGGCGAACGCGCCCTCGCGCCGCCGCGCGGCGACCAGGAGCGCCCGCGCGTACAGCGAAGCGAGCGAGCGCTCGCCGGCGATCACCTCGGGAGCCGGCGCGAGCTCGATCGGCGCGGCGGCCTCCAGCGCCCCGGGCTCGCCGGGAGCTCGCGCCCGCGCGCGCCCCTGGCCGCGTCGACGTTCGCCGATCGAGAGCGCGAGCGCGGGCGCGCCCGGCAGGTGGCGGGCGATCGCGACGGCGGCCCTACCGTGACCGGTGAAGACCAGCTCGCGCCGCCGCGCCTCCGCGGCGTCGACGATGGCGCGCGCGGCGGCCTCGGCCGTCCACATCAGCCGCCGCGGGCGCGGATCCCGGCGCTCGGGGTGATGCCGACCCTGGTTGTCGACTCGCGCGATCTCGCTCTCGACGAAGCCGGGGTGCACCGTGGTGCAGCTCACGCCGGAGCCCGCGAGCTCGGCCGCGAGCGTCTCGCCGATCGCGCGCACGGCGTGCTTGGAGGCCGCGTACGCGCCGAGCCCCGGCGTGGCGAGGTACGCGCTCACGCTCCCGACGAGCACGATGCGGCCCCCCGTCGCCGTGAGCGCAGGGAGCGCGTGCTTCACCGTCGCGACGAGGCCGAGCACGTTGATCTCGAGCTGCCGCCGCCAGTCGTCGAGCGAGAGGTCGGCGATCCGCCCCGCCACGGAGAAGCCCGCGTTGGCGATCACGACATCGAGCCGGCCGAGCTCGGCGCCGGCGCGCGCCACCGCCGCGACCACCTGCTCCTCACGGGTCACGTCGCACGGCACGACGAGCGCGCGCGCACCGGTCGCGCGCACCTCGGCGGCGACGCGCTCGAGCTCGGCCTCGCGGCGCCCGGACACCGCGACGCTCGCCCCGCGCCTGGCGAGCTCGACCGCGCACGCGCGCCCGATGCCGGTGCCGGCTCCGGTGATCCAGGCGACGCGGTCAGCGAAGGACGGGCGAGGGACGGAGGCGCGCATGGCGCCGGATGATGGGGAGCCCGACGGGCAGACCGCAAGGGGGCGGCCCGGCACGGACCGCGGCCAGTAGAGCGCGCTCCCGCGAGGGCGCCCCGACGCGAGCCGCGGCGCCGCTCACGGGCAACGGCACGCGAGGACGCCGGGCACCTCGCTCGGCGCGCACTCGTAGCGGGCGCAGAGGGGATCGCCGCCGCCGCAGTCCGCCGCCGTGGCGCACACGCGGCGCGTGTTCGCGAGGTCGACGAACGCGGTGCACACCGAGCCGAAGGCCGAGAGCGCGCAGTGCTCACCGGGGAGGCAGTCCACCGGCGCGGCGCAGCGGTAGCGGGGCTCGTGGGGCGGGCATGCGTCGGGAGCGCGGCAGGCGGGAGCTTCGCCGCAGCAGGCGGCCGCGCTGGCGGGGCACGCGAGCCCCGCGCAGGTGAGGCTCACCGGCCTGCGGCAGGCGCCGTCGTCGCAGACCGAGCCCGGTGTCCGGCACGTCTCCGTCACCCGACACCGCTCGGCGAGCTCACAGGCTGCGGGGCCCGGGCTGCCGAGCGGCTCGCAGAGCGCCGCCGCCGCGCCCCCGAAGAGGAAGCGCCCGCAACAGGCCTGGCCCGCGGGGCAGTCGCTCGACTCGTCGCAGCGGCGGATCTCGGTGAGCGAGTACTCGTGCGGCGCCTGCTCGCAGGCGGCGAGCTGCGAGGCGAGGAGCTGGCTGGCGTCGTCGACCCCCGGCGCGACGCTGGCGACGCACGCGCCTCCGCTCGCGAAGAAGCAGCACGACTCGACGCCCGCTCGGCAACGCGACGCCCCGCACTCCACCAGCGCGCCCTCCGTCACGGCCGCGGGCGGCGCGGCGGGAGCGGCCGGCCGGGGCGGAGCTCGCCCCACGTCGACCGAGGCCTGCGGGGGCGAGCGACTCGCGCACGACGCCGCGAGCGCCAGGAGCAGAGCCGACCCGCGCGCCGACACGCGGCGGAGGATGCCACGCCCGCGGGTGTCGCGGGCCGCCCGGCGCGCGAAGGCGGGCTTGACGGTCCGCGTTTCATCGTTTATCGTCGTTTCACGATGCATCTCCCGGCCTCCCCCCGCGCGTCGTCCTGCTGCTCGGTGTCCGCCGACTCGGCGGATCGGCGGCCGGTGGAGGGCGACGAGGCGGACGCGGAGCTCGCGGAGCTCGCGCGCGCTCTCGGGCACCCGGCACGGGTGAAGATCCTTCGGCTGCTGCTGCGCACGGAGGGCTGCATCTGCGGGGACATCGTCAGCGTGCTCCCGCTCGCCCAGTCGACGGTGTCGCAGCACCTGAAGAGCCTGAAGAGCGCCGGGCTCATCCGTGGCGAGGTGGACGGCCCGCGCGTCTGCTACTGCGTCGAGCCCGCCGCCCTGCGCCGGCTGCGGGCGCTGGTGGGGGCGCTGTGAGCTGGCCCCAGCATCTCCATCGTTGGAGCGCGATGGATCGCGCCCCGACGCCTCGACCCGAGCGAACCCGAACCGAGACCAGGAGCACGACGAGATGACCGACCGAAGCGAAGACGAAGTGCGCGCCGCGGTGCGCGAGCAGTACGGAAGAGTGGCGCGCGCGGCTGCGCCCAGCTGCGGCCCGAGCTGCTGCGGTGGGAGCCAGCCCGACGTGAGCCTCCTCCTCGGCTACTCGAGCGAGGAGCTCGCCGCGGTGCCCGAGGGCGCGAACCTCGGGCTCGGGTGCGGCAATCCGCAGGCCATCGCAGCGCTGAGGGCGGGCGAGACGGTCCTCGACCTCGGCGCGGGCGCGGGCTTCGACTGCTTCCTCGCGGCGCGGCAGGTCGGCCCCGAGGGGCGCGTCATCGGCGTCGACATGACGCCGGACATGGTGACGAAGGCGCGCGCGAACGCCCGCCGCGTCGGCGCGACGAACGTGGACTTCCGGCTCGGGGAGATCGAGCACCTGCCCGTGCCGAACGAGACGGTCGACGTCATCCTGTCGAACTGCGTGATCAACCTGAGTCCCGACAAGGGCGCGGTCTTCCGCGACGCCTTCCGGGTGCTCAAGCCCGGCGGTCGCCTCGCGATCTCGGACGTGGTCAAGCTGCGGCCGCTGCCCGAGGCCGTCGAGGCCGACGTGGCGGCGCTCACCGGCTGTGTGTCCGGCGCCGCCACCGTCGAGTCCGTGCGCTCGATGCTCAAGGACGCCGGCTTCGAGGGCGTCGCCGTCGGCGTGCGCGAGGAGAGCCGCGACTTCATCCGCGAGTGGCTCCCCGGCTCGGGCATCGAGGACTACGTCGCCTCGGCGACGATCGAGGCCGTGAAGCCGGGCGCAGCGTCCTGCTGCGGCCCGTCGTGCTGCGGCTGAGGTAGAGGTCGGGGGGGCTGCGACCGACGCCCCCCCCGGCCACGGCACCGCGCCGACCGGCGAGCGTGGTCGCCGCCGACCGGCGAGAATGGTCGACGCTGAGCACGAGCCGCTCTTGCGGCGGTGAATCACGATCCCGCCGCTCCCGCCCGCGCGCGGATGGCGCTCTGTCCCGCCGCGAGCTGGCTCGCGCCGAGCCCAGCGCCCAAGTCCCACCGCTTCCTCGCCGTCGAGACGCACGTGCAGGACCCGCGGCGCGCCCGCGGCGGCCAGCCGGCGCGCGCACAGCCACGGCTCCCCTGGCGCCTCTCGTCCCCGCCCGCGCCTAGCGCCCGCTCGCTCGCGGGCGGAAGCCGCGATCGAAGAGGCGGACTCGCCGCACGAGGAGGTCGACCACGAACACCCCGAGCGCGGCGAGCAGGAACCGCCCGAAGAGCGGCTCGTACGCCGTCAGTCGCTCGTCGCGTGGGTCGAACACGGCCTCGGGCGCCGGATCCACCGCGCCCCCGCCCGCCAGCGCGAACCGCTCGAGCAGCTCGAGATCGGGCTCGAACCGCGCATACTCGAGCGGGTACGGCTGGCTCACCTGGCCGTACGAGACGCCCGCGGGCGCGAGCCCACCGTCCGCCGTCCGCCGGGAGTGGTCGGCTCGCAGCGTGAACGACCCGTAGGCGTCGAGGGCCAGCTCCGCCTCGTAGCGCCCCGGGGCCGTCTGCCGCATCGGCACCTCGCGCTGTTGCTTGCCCGGCGCGGGCCCGACGACGACCAGCTTCGACACGAGGTCGTTGTCGAAGCGCTCGTCGACGGTGAACGCGTCGACGACCGCCCGCACCTTGCCGC
Organism: Polyangiaceae bacterium; assembly: GCA_020846005.1. Taxonomy (GTDB): domain Bacteria; phylum Myxococcota_A; class Polyangia; order Polyangiales; family Polyangiaceae; genus JADLEQ01. The sequence goes on along the minus strand of JADLEQ010000007.1, from coordinate 33,108 downwards.
CGACCACCTCGGCCTGCATGCCGAGCTCCTTGCGGTGCTTCTTCCGCATGGTCTCCCGCACGACCTGGCCCCACAGCTTGCTCCACTGCGACCATCGCGCCCAGTCGCCCGCCCAGAGGTTCTCCAGGTCGCTCGTCCACGCGAGCGTGCGGCCTAGCCCCACTCGGGTATCCGCCAGGATCGGCTCCCCGCGGTCGCTCGCGAGGATCTGCTGCGCGGGCGCCGGCTTCAGCTGCGTCGCGACGTACCCGTGGAGGAGCGGGGCGCCCGCGATCGAGATCCCGCGCAGGTAGTCGGCGGGGCTCGTCTGCTCGACCGGGAACCACTCCTCTACCGCGGCCTGGCGGGCGATGAGCTCCGTCTCCCGGGTGAAGATGCGCGGCAACGCGCTCGGATCGGGGACGAAGTGGAAGCGCCCGCCGCCCAGATCGGCGAGCGAGCGGAGCAGCGCCTGGTCGGTCCCCTCGCCCAGCCCGACGGTCGTGAGCGTGATCGACTCCGCCTGCATCGCCTGCACGATGTCGCGGAGCCCCTGCACCGGGGCGCGGCCGTCCGTCAGGAGGATGGCGTGCTTGCGGCGCGCCTCGGCGCCCGCGAGATCCTGGTACGCCTGATCGAGCGCCGAGAAGATCTCCGTCCCCCCGCCGGGCTGGATGCGGGCGATGTCGTTCTGGATGCGGTTGCGGTAGCGCGCGGGCTGCAGCTTCACGTAGCGGGTCGGCGAGGAATCGAACGCGATCACGCCGACGAGATCGTCGCCCTCGAGCGTGCCGACGGTCGCTCGGCAGGCCGCCTTCGCCATCTCCATCGGCAAGCCGGACATCGACCCCGAACGATCGATCACCAGCATCAGCGCGACCCCGGGCTGGTCCTTGCGACGGTCCACGTCCATGCGCACGGGCAGGATCTTCTCGAGGGGCGAGCCGCCCCAGCCGCCCAGGCCGAAGCCGCTCGCGCCCCCCGCCATGAGGAACCCGCCGCCGAGATCTCTCACCCACTGCTCGAGGAGCGCCTGGCTGCCGAGGCTCACGGCCTCGCGGGGCACGTCGGAGAGGACGACGAAGTCGTACCGCTCGAGCTCGCGGAGCGAGCCCGGGAAGGCGGAGGGCCCGCGGACGTCGACCTCCAGCTCCTGGGCGGCGAGCGCGCTCGTGAAGCTCCGCGCGCGCTCCGGCCGCCCGGCGACGTAGAGCACGACGGGGCGGCCCGGTACGTCGAGCGACACGGACCACCGGTTGTTGGCCGCGAAGGCGTCGTCGCCGAGCGGCTCGAGCTTGAGATCGTACGTGACCTCGCCGCCCACGCGCACCACGCTGCGAAACGCGACGTCCTGGGTGCCGGGCTTCAGCTCGAGGTCGCGCAGGCCGTCGAGGCCGTTCAGCGCCTCGCCCTGGCGGAGACGCGCCCGCGCGCGGGTGGGGCGGCTCGCGTACACCGTGGCGACCAGCTCGAACACCTCGCCGATGCGGACCTTGGCCGGCGCGCGGACGCGCTGGATCGCCACCTCGCCGGGCGGTGGCCGCCGGTACGGCGCGGCGAACAGCCGCGCCGCGAGGCGCCGGGCGCGCGACGCCTCGCCGAGCAGGTTCCCCTGGGTCTCGACGCCGTCGCTCGCGAGCACGACGCGCGGCAGGTACCCCGGCGGCAGCACCGCCCAGCCGAGCGCGAGCGCCGCGCCGAGATCGCTCGCCGCGCCGGGCCGCTCGCCGGATCGGGTCGGATCGGGCGCGTGCCGCAGCGCCACGACCTCCGGCACCACGAGCCGGCCGTCGATCGCCTGCAGCTCCACCCGGCGGGCGCGCTCGGCGAACGTCACGAGCCGCAGCGTGTCCTCCGCGCCCCGCGCCGCCCACAGCCGCTGGAGCAGCTCACGGGCGTCCTCGATGGCCGGGTCGGTCACCGAGTCGCTCACGTCGACGAGCACGACCGTCGCAACCTTCCGCGTGTCGGTGGCGCGCACGAGGCGCCCGAGGGCGAGCGCGAGGAGCGCGAGGAACGCCACACGCAGGAGCAGCGCCAGCGCCCGCTGCTGCCACGGGAGATCGGCGAGAGAACGGCCGAGCGCGAGCACGAGCACCGGCACGACGAGCAGCAGCGCGAGCGCGCGCGGCTCAACGAGCTCGTGCCTCCTGCCCTGGATCGTCCACACGAAGGTGCCCGGCGGCGCGGCCAGCACCCACCGATGGAGCGCGAACGCGATCGCCGCGCCGACCAGCGCCGCGAGCGCCCACCACCCCCAGCGCGCCCACCGCGGGCTCACACCGTGACCCTCCGGTGGTACGTCACCCACTCGATCACCGAGAGCGCGAGGGCGACCAGGACGAGCAAGAGCCACAGCTCGCGTCGCATCCCCGCCTCGAAGGGCGCGGGCGGCGGCGCGGGCGCCGCGCCGACCGCGAGCTCCTTCCCCGGCTCGATCCGGCTCTCCTCGAGGTCGACCAGGTTGGCGGCGAAGCGCACCGGCGCCCCGCCCTCGCCGGCCACCACCTCGTGGAAGCCGGCCGCCTCGCCGCGCAGGACCGCCCTCCCCTCCTGCACCGGTACGATCGATCGGCCGCCGTCCGGGGAGAGCAGCGTCGCGCTGCGCGCGTCTCCAGGCACGGGCACGCGCCACACCTCGCCGGTTCGGAAGGAGGAGACGTAGGAGGTGTCCTCCTCGACGAAATCGTCCACGACGTTCAGGACGAAGAGCGGCCAGGCTGGGCGCAGCACCAGATCGCTGTCGTTCGGGTCGAAGCCGAGCGCGACGAAGCGGCGGCCGTCGCGCCGGCCTGCAACGAGGAGCGCTCCCTGCTCGCTCGCGGCGACGACCCGATCCGCCTTCTCGGGGACCAGCGCGTGCCCGCGCGCTACCTGCACGTCCCCGAACCCCTGGAGGAAGCGCGTGAGCGGGCTGCGCTCGTCCCAACGATCGAAGCCGACCATGGCGAGCGCCTTGCCGCGTCTCACGGGCCCGCCCGACTCGGGGATCCCCAGGTAGAGAGCCCCGCCTCCGCCGGGCGCGAGGGGCGGCGCGACGCCGTCGAAGACGGTCACGTCGAACCTCCCCGCGGGCGGGTAGCGCGACGGCGCGACGATCGTCACCTCCAGGTATTCGTCGAGCAGCAGCGCCGCCTCGAGGTAGTTGTTGCCGCTCGTGACCGCGCACACCCGCGCCCGCCTCCGCTCCGGGAGGAGCGCGTAGGCGCGGTCGTCCGCCGGGAGGTGGTCGGCCCCGCCATCCACCCGACGGATCACGGCCTCGAGGGTCCGGCTGGCGCCGGCGAGGTCGCGCAGGAACCGCGGGTGGCGCTCGCCCGCCTCGACGCGCAGCCGCGTCATCTCGACCACCGCGCCATCGCCGAGGAGCGTGAGCTCGACGTCCGCCGCCTCGTTCGAGAGGTTGGCGACCTCGAGCATCACCTCGTAGCGTGACTTGTCGAGCGGGTAGCGCCGCACGCTGAAGGCGGAGATCGCCAGGTTGTCCGCGGAGGTGCCGATGGGGACGAACGACACCGCCGCGCGACCGAGGTCGAGCCCGCTCGCCGCGCGCGTCACGTCACCGAGCGCGCCATCGCTCACCACGACGATCTCGGGGCGCGGCTCGTCGCGCAGGGCGTCGAGGGCGAGCCGGAGGCCCTGCCGGAGATCGGCGCGGGTGTCGCTCGCGCGGAGCTCCTCGAGCGCCGCCTCGAGCGCCGCGACGTCGCCCGTGAGCGCGCCGAGCGGCCGTACCGATGCGTCCATCTTCACGATCGCCATGCGATCGGCGGCGCCGAGCGCGCGCGCCATGCGCCCCACCTGCTCGCGCGCAGCCCCCATCCTCGACGGCGCCACGTCGGTCGCCTTCATCGAGGCGCTCGCGTCGACCAGGACGACGACGCTGCGCCCCTCCTCGACCCGCGTCACCGGGCGCGGATCGCCGAGGGCCAGGACGACGAGCGCGACCAGCACGAGCTGGAGCAGCAGCGAGAGCAGGCGCTTCAGCGCCGAGAAGAGCGAGGTCGCCTCGCGGTCGCGGAGCACGCGCTCCCAGAGCCGGGAGAACGGCACCGCCACCGGCCGACGCCGGAGCTTCAGGAGGTAGAGCGCCACGGTGGCGGCCGCGACCGCGCCTCCTACCGCCAGGAGGGTCGCCAGCGGCAGCCCGAGCAGCGTCACCTCAGGAATCCCCCGCGGCGGAGCACGCGCAGCACGATCTCGTCGAACGGCAGGTCCGCGTCGGCGACGAGGTACGGCACGCGGTGAGCGAGGCAGAAGTGCGCGATCTCGGCCTGGTAGTCGACCCACGCCCGCCCCAGCTTCTCGAGCAGCGGCGCGGTGACGGTCACCTCGCGTTCGTCCCCCGTCTCGCAGTCCTGCACGCGCACGTCGCCGCTCACGTCGGGCCGAGCGTCCGCGCGGTCGACGACGTGGAGGACGTACGGCTCGAAGCCGTGGTAGCGAAGCGTGTTGATGCCGCGCTCGAACCCGGCTGGATCGTAGAGGTCGCTCACGAGCACGGCGAGACCGCGGCGACGGTGCTGGGCGACGAACGTGCGGAGCGCCTCGCCGAGGTCGGTGCGCCCGCCCGCCTCGATCCCGGCGAGGAAGCGGAACACCCGGAAGATGCGGCCCTTCCCGCGCGTCGGTGGGAGCTGGCGGGCCACTCGGTCGTCGAGCGCCACGATCCCCACGCGATCGAGGTGGGCGAGGCCGACATACGCCAGCGCGGCGACGAGGCGCTTGGCCTGCGCGAGCTTCTTCCCACCGCCGAACCCCATGCTCTCCGAGCGATCGAGGAGGAGGTGGATCGAGAGATCCTCCTCCTCCTCGTGCAGGCGCACGAGCAGCCGCCCGAAGCGCTGGTACACGTTCCAGTCGACGGCGCGGAAGTCGTCGCCCGGGACGTAGTCGCGGTGATCGGCGAACTCGACGCCGCTGCCCTTCTTCCGCGTGCGGCGCTCCGCGCGCAGCCGCCCCGCGAACACCCGCCGGCTGACGAGCGCCAGCGACTCGAGCCGACGCTGGAAGTCGTCGTCGAACAGCGCGGCGGCCTCGGGCCGCTCGCGGCTGGAGGGACGCCGCCGCCGGCGGAGCAGGTCGAGCCAGGCCATTCAGCGGCGCCCGCGGCGCGGCCCCCGCGCGCCCGCGATCACTTCGCCGTCTCCGGCAGCCGGGCGAGCAGCTCGCCGATCACCTCGTCCGTCTTCACGCCCTCGGCCTCGCCCTCGAAGGAGAGGAGCACCCGGTGGCGGAGCGCGGCGGGCGCGACCGCCCTCACGTCGTCGATCGCCGCCGCGAAGCGCCCGGCGAACAGCGCCCGGATCTTCGCGCCGAGCAGCAGCGCCTGGGCGCCGCGCGGTGACGCGCCCGAGCGCACGAAGCGCCGGACCTTGTCGGTGGCGAGCGCCTGATCGGGGTGCGTGCCGAGCACGAGGCGGATGGCGTAGTCGCTCACCGGATCGGCGACGGGCACGCGGCGGACGAGCGCTTGCATGCGGAGCACGTCGTCGCGCGTGACCACCTCACGCGGCAGGCGCTGGGACTCGCCGGTCGTGAGCTGCACGATCCGGAGCAGCTCCTCGCGCGTGGGGAACGGGACCTGGAGCTTGAGGAAGAAGCGATCGAGCTGCGCCTCGGGGAGGGGGTACGTCCCCTCCATCTCGAGCGGGTTCTGCGTCGCCAGCACGAAATACGGCTCCTCCATGCGGTGGGTCGTGCGCCCGATCGTCACGCTGTGCTCCTGCATCGCCTCGAGCAGCGCGCTCTGGGTCTTCGGCGTCGCGCGGTTCACCTCGTCGGCGAGCACCACGTGGGCGAAGATCGGGCCCCTGCGGAACTCGAAGGTCGGGCGCCCCCCCGGCGTCTCCTCGATGACCGTCGTCCCGAGGATGTCGGCGGGCATCAGGTCCGGGGTGAACTGCACCCGTGAGAACGTGAGGCCGACTGCCTGCGCGAGCGTGCGCACGAGGAGCGTCTTGCCGAGCCCAGGCACGCCCTCGAGCAGCGCGTGCGAGCCGGCCAGCATGCAGGTGATCACACCGTCGACGACCTCGCGCTGCCCGACCACGGCGACGCCGACCTCCTCGCGCAGGGCGCCCACCGCGCGCTCGAAATGCTCGACCTCTACGCGCTCGCTCGTCTTGTCCGTCATCGGGGGGATCTCCTGGGGATGGGTCGGGAGCGGTGGGGCACGGCAGGCGCGCCGTTGCGCGGGGAGGCGCGGCGCGAGTTCACTCTCGCGGCCGGATGAGCTGGAAGTACCGTTGCACGTAGAAGCGATAGCCGGGCGGGATGTCGTCCTCGCGCATCTGCTCCTCGGCGACGTGTTGGTAGTCGCGGAAGACCTTGCGGTAGCCTCGCCCGACGAACCCGCGCTGCGCGGCGCCGCGGATCACCTGGCTCGAGGCCTTGCCGCGCCCGGTATCGACGCCCGCGGCGGCCACGTCCTGGGCCTCGCCGATCGCCTCCGTCGCGTCGCCGCGCGGATCCCCGCCGCCGCCGGTACCCCAGTCGTCGCCGCCGCGGCCGGAACCCTGGCCCGGCTCGGTCCCTCCGCCGGCGCGCCCGCCCTCGCTCCCAGCGCCGGGCCGCTCCCCACGCCCCTCAAGCCGTAGCGACTTGCCGCCCGGCCCCCTCCCGATCCGGAGCTGCCCGGGACCTTCGCCCGCGCCTCGCCCCGGGTGACTCCCCTTCCCCGTCCCCGGCGACGCTCCCTCCCCCTCCCCCTCCTGGCCCTCTTCGCCGCGCGCTCCCTTGCCCTCGCCGCCCTCGCCCTCCCCCGGCTGCTCGCCCTCTCCGGGCTCGGAGCCCGGCTGGCCCGGAGCCTCCTGCCCCCCCTCGCCCGACTCACCGGCGCCCGCGCGACCACGCGCCTTGTCGGCGAACCGCTGCATTTGTCGGATGCGCTCGCGGCCCGCCTGCCCCTGCTGCCGCAGGAGCTCGCGGAGCTCCTCGATGCGCTTCTTCAGCGCGCGCTTCTCCGCGTCGCTCATCTCCTCCTCGGCCATTCGGTTCAAGTCCTCGGCGCCTCGGCGGAGCGCCTCGGCGCCGGCCCCGAGATCCTTCATCAGCTCCTCGGCCGCGCGCTGGAGCTCGCGATCGAGCTGGCTCATCTCGCGCTTGGCCTGCTCCGCGCGGCGCTTCTCGCGACCGAGACGCTCGAGCTCGCGCTCCTTCTTCTCGAGCGCGCGCTCGTCCTGGCGGGTCGCCTTGCCGTCCTGCTTCTTGCGGAGCAAGCGCTGCCTCTCCTCGTTCGCCTTCTGCTCGCGGGCGGTCGCCTCCTCCAGGCGGCGCGTCGACGCCTCGCTCGCGCGCTTCACCGCCTCTCGGAGGCGCTCGAGCTCGGCCTGGGTCGGCGGCGGCCCGCGCTGCTTCGCGAGCTTCTCCGCCAGCTCGCGCAGCGCCTGCTCCGCGTCGCGCAAGCGCCTCTCCTGGAGCGCGCGCGCGATCGGTCGCGCGAGCGCGCTCTCTTCGAGCTCGCGCGCCACGGCCGACAGCCCCTCGCTCCGCGCCTCGCGCGACGCGTCCGCCGCCTGCTCGAGCTCGCGCTCGAGCTCCGCCAGCCGGCGAAACGCCTCGGTGCGATCCAGACGGCGCGCCGCCACGTCCTCGAGGAGCTGGTTGAAGCGGCCGATGGCGGCGCGAACCGCGGGATCGCGGGTGTCCTTCTCCAGCTCGCGCGAGGCGTCGCGGAAGAGCTCGAGGTCGTCGTCCGTGAGGACGAGCGGGTCGATCCGCGCCGCCGCCGCGGGCAAGACGCGAGTCGTCCGCACCTCGAGGAGCGCCACGCCCGCCAGCGCGGCCGTGAGACACACGACCAGCGGCGCCTCGCGTGGGAGCCGGAGCGGGACCGCGCGGCGCGGCGACAGCTCGCGGACGACGGCCAGCGCGTCGTCGATCGCCAGCTCCATGAGCGGCGTCCGCCGATCCGCGGGGACGTCTCGAAACTCGAGCGCGCTCGCGACGCGCCCCTCGAGGGCGTGGTGACGGTCGAGCAGCGCCGCACCGTGCCGGGGAGGCCTCCGCCCGAGCCCGGCCGCGGCGGCGCCCCCCACCACCAGCGCGAGGGCGCCCGCGCACGCGAGCAGGAGCGGTTCGGCGACCTCGAGCGACGCGCGGGCCACCTTCACGTAGGTGAGCGCACCCAGGGCCAGGAGCAGCGGCCACGGGAGCCAGCGCCCCAGCCGGCGGCAGGAGTCCCCGAGACGGCTGCGCAACCCCGCCCGTCGCGCCGCGCGCGCGAGCCGGGCCAGGCTGGGGTCTCGGGGCGGCACGTCGGGTCCCGACCGTTCTAACGCGCGAAGGTTCCGAACGCTTTGCTTCCCCGGGGTGTCCCGCCCGCGGGCGGCGCCCAGCCGGGCTCGGCGGCCGCCCCGCCCCGGGGGCGCCACGCCGGGCAGCCGGGGCTGGGCGGGCCTCCGGGGCGGGCGCGACGCGGCCGCCTCGGGCGCCGGCCAAGACGTCGCTTGACCCGGACCGGCCGGGTGGTCTCGAATGGAGGCACCATGCCGACGCCCAGCCCGACCGTGCTCATCGCCGACGACGAGCCCGCGCTCCGCACGATGACCGCCAAGCACCTGCGCGCGAAGGGGTTCACGGTGCTCGAGGCCTCGGACGGCGAGGAGGCCTGGCAGAAGGCGCTCGACCACCTGCCCGATCTCATGATCCTCGACGTGATGATGCCCGTGATGAACGGGTGGGAGGTGTGCCGCAACGTGCGCGACGCGGTGTCGCTCGCGCACACCGGCGTCGTGATGCTCACGGGCATCGGCGAGAACCTCAACGCGATGACCGCGCCGCTGTACGGCGCCGACGCCTACGTGGACAAGCCGTTCGAGCTGAGGATCCTCGACGAGGCGATCCAAACCGCGCTCGACCGCCGCCGCGCGGGCGCGCTCGGCCGACACGACGCCGCGCCCGCGGTGCCGCGCCCCATCGACGGAGAGAAGAGCCGCGCCCGGCCAGCAGCTCCCGCCCTGCGAGCCCCCGCGCCGAAGAAGCCAGCCGCGAAGAAGCCAGCCGCGAAGAAGCCAGCCGCGAAGAAGGCCCCCGCGAAGAAGGCCCCCGCGAAGAAGACCCCCGCGAAGAAGGCCCCCGCGAAGAAGGCCCCCGCCAAGAAGGCCCCGGCGAAGAAGGCTCCCGCCAAGAAGAAGGCTCCCGCCAAGAAGAAGCCGGCCGGGAAGTCGCCGTCGAGGAGGTGACCGCGATGACGGGGGCACGCTCGCGCCGCAGTCCGCAGCGCAAGCACGGGCGCCGGAGCGGGCGGGCGGCGCCGCCGCCGAGCCGAGCCGCCGCGTGGACCGACGATGGCTGAGTTCGACCGCGCGGCGACGGGAGGGCGGGTCGCCGCGGCGGCCGTCCGCGTGCGCCGCGCGTTCGTCGAGGAGCGCTTCGGCGCGGCGGCGGTTGAACGATACCTGGGTGCAGTATCACCGCAGCTCCGGAGCCTCCTCGGCGGCGCCGTCGACCCGGACGCGTGGGTCGATTTCCGCTGGTTCGTCGAGGCGAATGTCCAGCTCGACACGCTGTTCGGCGACGGCGATCTGGCGTTGGTGCGTGACGCAGGGCACTTCGCGGCGCTGCACAACGCGGGGGTGTGGCGGTCGATGTTCGAGAAGGGCGTCGACCCGCCCAAATTCGTCGAGATCGCCGGGGGCCTCTGGCACAAGCACTACGACTCTGGCGCGTTGGTCCGGACGGTCGTCGCCCCCGAGGTGGTCCACATGGAGATCCGGTCGATGCCGCGGCCCCACCGCGCGCACTGCCTCTCCGTGGTGGGCTGGATCGAGGGCGTGTTCGAGCTCCGGCCCGGAGCGACGATCATCGTGGATGAGCTCTCGTGCCGGGCGTCGGGCGGCGCGACGTGCGAGCTGCGCCTCGGCTGGGCGAGCTGACGACGCCCTGCGCCGCTCACGGCGAGCGGGCGCCGGGCGCTCGATGCACCGTCAGCCCGGCCGGCTCGGCGAGCCGGGCCTCGATCCAGTCGGGAGGGAGCGCGTCGCGCAGGGTGAAGCGGATCTGGCGGGTGCGGACGTGCTCGTCGAGGGTGAGGTAGCCGTCGTCGGCGAGCGCGCACAACATGCCGAAGAAGTGGCCCGGCGTCGAGACGGGATGGGAGCCGGTGCTCGGGAGGAGCGCGGCCACGTCGCACGCCAGGAAGGGCGACCCGGAGCGCGCGCGATCGCCGAGGAAGTCGACCCGGAGCGCGCGGTAGAGTTCACGGAAGTAGTCACGCGCGAACCGCACCCACGCGAGCGGATCCACGACGGCGAGCCGCCCGTGGGGAGGGAGGATCATCCGCACCTCGTGGGAGCGGAAGAACGCCTCGAGTCGGGTGATCGACTGGACGTAGCGCTCCCACGCCATCGAGTAGCTCTGGCCCGCCACGGTGAAGATCGGGACGACGAACGCGTGCGTCTCGGGACGTTCGACGATCCCCGTACAGATGATCGTGTCTCCGGGGATCGCGACGCCGAGCGCCTCGTCGAAGTAGAGCACGCAATCCCAGGAGTGCCCGGGCGAGGGCACCGCGGCGATGCCCGGCGGGAGCTCGTCGCGGTCCACGAACCGGAGCGCGGCCTTCGGCGTCTGCGCGAAGTAGCCGCTGAACCGCTTGCGCAGCGCGTTCTCGATCATCTCCTCGTGGCTCAGCGTGTCGTACTCGAGGAGCCCCCAGTGGGAGCGCGCCAGGTAGATCTCGTAGGTCTCGTTGAGGAACGCCGCGACCGGCTGCGTAAGGAACCGATACCCCACCGAGGAGAGGTGGATTGGGGCGCGCTCACCCGGGGGGCGGCCGCGGCCGGCGAGGATCCCGGCCGCGCCGGCGTGGTCGCCGTGGCAGTGCGTGACGAGGACGGCGTCGAGGCGGCCGACTCCCGCTTCGTCGAGCGCACGCTGCGTCTCCTCGAGCAGATCGGGCGCCGCCGCGCTCGACTCGAACAGCATCGCAGAGTCAGCGACGCGACGCACGACGAGGTTCACCTGCTTGGGGCTCGGGTACCCGCTCTGCACCGGCACGACGCGCAGCCGCTCCTCGAGCCCGAGTCGGGCGAGCGCCTCGGGGATCGGGATCAGCGGCGGGTGCGACATCGGCGGCAGCCTACTCGCGCTCGGCGCGTGCGCCGAAGAACTCTTGGACCACCGCGAGCCGATCGGTGCGCGGCGCGGGCGGGAGCGCCGCGAGCAGCCGCCGCCCGTAGCCCTTGGCGAGCGCGCGGCCGTCCAGCAGCGCGACGACGCCCCGATCACGCTCCCCACGGATCAGCCGGCCAAAGCCCTGGCGCAACGCGATCGCGGCCTGCGGCACCGCGAGGCGCGAGAACGGGCTCTCGCCCCGCGCCTCGATCTCACGCGACCGCGCCGCGAACACCGGATCGGTCGGCACGGCGAACGGGATCTTCTCCAGCACCACGAGACGCAGCGCGCGCCCCGGCACGTCGACGCCCTCCCAGAAGCTCGAGGTCGCGACGAGCACGGCGTCGCCGGCCTCACGGAACCGGGCGACGAGCGTCGCCTTGGGCGCCGTCCCCTGGAGCAGCGGGGGCGTCGCGAGCAGCCCGGCGAGTCGCTCGTGCAGCGCGCGCATCGATCGCCGGCTGGTCGTCAACACGAACGCCCCGCCCCCCGAGCAGCGCACGAGCTCGTGGATGCGCGCGGCGGCGGCGGCGATGAACCCCGGATCGCGCGGATCGGGCAGGTCGGAGGGGACGTAGAGCAGCGCGGACGCGGCGAAGTCGAAGGGGGACGGGAGGGCGAGCTCCTCGATGGCGGCGCACGCCCCCTCGAGCCCGAGGCGCCCGCGCAGGAACGCGAAGGTCGAGCGCTCGCCCGGGCCGTCGGCGCCCGCCCCGGCGGGCTCCGGCGCGGGGGCCGCGTCCGCGAGCGCCGCGGGCGCGGCCGTGGTGCCGAGCGTGGCGCTCGTCAGCACGACGGCCGGAGTGGAGTCGAACACCCCGTCCCGCAGGATGCCGGAGACGTCGACGGGCGACGCGCCGACCGCCACGTTGCGCGCGCCCACCTCGACCCACGACACCCGACCCCCACCGGTGCGGCCGATCAGCGTGAGATCGGCGGCCATCGACTCCGCCCGGCGCCCGGCCACCGCGAGCGCCTCCGCGACCGCGGCGGCGCGCTTCCCGCGCACCGGGCCCTCCCCGGCATCGAACCTGCCGGCCACGTCACGGGCGAACGCGCCGAACGCGCGGAGCGCGTCGTCGAGCTCCTCGTGGTAGGCGCGGAGGTCGGTCCACGCCTCGGCCTCGACGGCCACCCGCCCCTCGTCGCGGCGCGCTCGCCCGGACACCGCCGCGAAGAACCGATCGGTCGCGCGCTCGAGCAGCGGGAGGCTGCGCCCCTGGCCCTCGAACGCCGCGAGCAGGAGCTCGCCGAGCCCGGCGCGCTCGAGCGCCCGGCGCGCGTCGCGGAGCACCTGCTCGACCCGCGCTCTGGAGACGCGCACGCCGAAGAAGTGCGTCGCCACGTCTTCGAGCTGGTGGGCCTCGTCGAAGATCACCGCGTCGTGGTCCGGGAGCACCTTGCCGGGGTGGCCGTCTCCGCGCACGGCGAGGTCGGCGAAGAAGAGGTGATGATTGACGACGACGAGGCGCGCCCGCTCCGCGTCGCGCTTCATCTTCGTGACGAAGCACTCGTCGAAGTGCCCGCACTCGGCGCCGACGCGCGTCTCGCTCGAGGAGCTCACGTCCGCCCAAACGGGATGATCCTCCGGCAGCGCCGAGAGCTCCGAGACGTCGCCGGACTCCGAGGTCTCCGTGAACCGCTGGACGACGCCGAGCGCCTGGGCGCGAGCGGGGTCGAGCGAGCTCGCGTGATGGACGGCCTCACCGAGGCGTCGGCGGCAGACGTAGTTGCCGAGCCCCTTCATGAGCGCCACCGGCGCGTCGACGCCGAGCGCGCGGACCAGCGCCGGGAGGTCGCGCTGGTAGATCTGGTCCTGGAGGGCGCGCGTCGCGGTGGAGACGATCACCTTCTTGCCGCTGAGGAGCGCCGGCACGAGATAGGCGAAGGTCTTGCCCGTCCCGGTGCCGGCCTCGCACAGCAGGACGTGCTCCACGCGCAGGGCCCTCTCCACGGCGAGCGCCATCTGGACCTGACCCGGTCGGGGCTCCCAGCCGTCGAGCGCGCGGCTCACCGGACCGCCGGGGGCGAACGCCGAAGGCACGTCCACGGCGAACCCGTATCACGCGCCCGGCGAGCGCGGGCGTGGCCCCGCGCCGCTCGGCCGCGGCTCAGGTGTTGGGGGGCGGGATCTCGGAGCCGCTGCCGTCGAGGAACTGCGCCCCGACGATCTGTCCGTCCGCCTCGTCCTGCACCCAGACGACCCGCGCGGCCCGGAACGGCGCGGAGTCGTCACCCACCTGGAGCCGGTATTCGCCGCCGATCCCGAGGGGCTCCTCCACGATCAGCCGGACACCGCCCCGGCTCACGTTGAGCGTCCACCCGATCGTCTCGAAACCCTCACCCACGATACGCACCCGCTCGGAGGCCTCGAGGCGCGCGCCGCTGGAGCGGCGCGTCCCGTGGACGTCACCGGCCGCCGCCGGAGGAGCTGGGGTGAGGTTCCGACGCGTCACGAGCGACGTGAACATACCAGAGCCCGGCCGCGAGAGTGGGAGCCGGCCTGCCGGCCCGACGCTTGACGGGACCGGCCGCTCCTGCGAAGATTGTGCCGCACCCGGCACTGCGAGGGGGGACCGAACTACCAGCGGCACGAAGAGCTCCAGATCCGATTCAGAAGGACAGGCCCGCTACCAGGGCGGCGAGCTCCGGCCCACGACCTCCTACGCTGCAAGCCTCATGCCCATCCCCTCGACGAATGAGCTGAAGCGCGTGCTTCGGTCGGAGGGCTTCTCCATCTACCGCAGCTCGGAGGACCGCCTGGTCCTGGCGGAGCGCGTCCGGGAGAACCTGATCATGGACGCAGGGGTGGTGGCGTTGCTGGAGCGGCCAGCGCGGGTCCAGCTCACGACGAGGGCGCAGTCCTCGGTATTTCCTGGGGATTCCCCGGAGCAGTTGGAGTCACGCGCGCGGGCGCTGGGGGAGCCGGCGCGCTCGGCGGGGTACGCGGAGACGACCAGCGCGGTGGTCCAGATCACCGATCCAGGCGACCCCGGCCGGACTCTCGATGTCGTCACCGAGGTGGTCTTCGTGAAGGCCGTGGCGAGCCTGGCAGAGCTGCTCCTCGAGCTGCGCTTCGCCGTCGGGCTGGAAAAGATTGCGAGCCCGCGGCGCGGCTGACGGTCCTCGGCGGCGAGCGCGCGCCTCCTCGTGGACCGCCACCCTCGGCGCGTGGTAACCCCCGCTCCCCGCCCCGCGGGGTCCCAGAGAAATGCTCCGCTTCTTCCGCTCAGGAGGCGTCGCGCAGGCCCTCGTGGCCGCGATCGCCGTCGCCATCATCGTGATCTTCGCGCTGGAGTTCCGGCCGGGCCGCGGGGCGGGCGGCCCGTCGCTGTCGCGGACGTGCGCCGTGCGGATCGAGGGGCGCTGCGTAGACCGTAAGGACTATTTCGCGGCCGAGGGGTTGGCGCTGCGCGGCGTCGCGCCGGCGGTGATCAAGCGCGAGGGGCTGCGAGCGAAGATCCTGGAGGGCCTCGTCGAGCGCGAGCTGCTGCTGATGGAGGCCGAGCGGCTCGGGCTGGGCGTGGGCGAGGAGCAGATCGAGCCCGAGCTGATGGCCGGGCGCGCGCGGGTCACGCTCCCGGCCGCTGAGGCGGCCAAGCTCGGGCCGTCGCTCGGGCTCATCGACGGCGTCCGCCTGCTGCAGGTCAAGAGCCCGCAGACCAAGGCGTTCGACTACGAGATCTACCAGCGCGTCATCAAGAGCTGGTCCAACCGCAGCCCCAAGGAGTTCTCGCTCTGGCAGCGGCGCGAGCTGCTCGCGGAGCGCGTGCGGGATCTGGTGCGCGCTCGCGTGCGAGTCGCCGACGCGGAGGTCTTCCAGGCCTTCGAGCGCGAGAAGTCGAAGGTCGTCGTGCGGTCCGTCCACGTCGCGAAGGAGTGGGTGGCGAAGTGGGGCGTCGATCTGTCGGACGCCGCCGTCGACCGCTGGGCCGCCGAGAACGTGGCGCAGGTGGACGAGGCCTGGAAGACGGAGGAGCCGAAGTTCAAGGCGGGCTGCCTGCTCGTCCGGGAGATCGCGGTGCCGTTCGCCAAGGACGCCACGAGCGACGAGAAGGTGGGCGCCCGGGACCGCCTGGAGCAGGCGAAGGAGCGCATCGACGACGGTCGGCCCTTCGCGCTCGAGGCGCGGCTCACTGGGACGGGCGACGCTGCGGTCGTAGGCGGCTCGATCGGGTGCCTCGACGAGTCGTACGGCGAGGGAGCCAAGGAGCTCCTGGCGGCCGCGCAGTCGCTCGCGCCGGGCAAGGTGAGCGCGATCGTCGAGACGCCGAGCGGGTTCCACCTCCTGCAGCTCGAGGCCAAGCTCGCCGAGAAGGACGCCCGCACGTACGGCCGGCGGCACGTGGCGCGACGGCTCGCGTGGAAGTTCCTCGCCGACGAGGCGACGCGCAAGCTCGCCGCGGCGATCGTCGAGCGCGCCAAGTCGGGGGCCAAGCTCGAGGAGGCGGCGACCGCCCTCGCGACCGAGCTGGTCGAGCAGACGTGGGGCAAGCCGACGGCCCCCGCGCCGGGCAAGACACCGGAGCCGCACCCCGCGCTCGCGGCCGACGATCGCCCCAAGGTCTCCATCTCGGCGCCGTTCTCGATCCGCTCGAACCCGCTGCGCGAGGTACCGGCGAGCGCCACGTTCGCCGCCAAGGCGTTCGCCCTGGCCGCGCCGGACGCCGTTCACCCGGAGCCGATCCCGGCGCGGGACGGCTGGGTGGTGCTCCAGCTCAAGGAGAAGGAGCCGGCGACACGCGCCGCGTTCGAGAACGAGAAGCACCTGTGGACGCGCACGCTCCTCGCGATGAAGCAGGACGAGGCCGTCGCGCGATACCTCGCGCAGCTCCGCGCGGCCGTGAAGGGCAAGCTCGAGGTGGACCAGAAGCTGGCGGAGGATCCGGCCGGCGCCGAGCGAGACGAGGGGTGAGCCCCCGCGGCGCTCGCGCCGCCGTCGGCGCGCTCCACCCCGAGGAGCTGACGCTGCGCAACGGCGTGCGCGCCGTCGCCGCGCAGCTCCCGGGTCGTCACCGCCAGGTCGTCGACGTGCGCCTGCGGGTGGGGCCGCTGTGGGAACCGGAGGCGCTCGTCGGGATCAGTCACTTCCTCGAGCACGTGCTCCACCGTGGTACCGCCCGGTACCCCACCGCCCACGCCCTGGCCGAGGCCTTCGAGTCACGGGGGGCGACGCTCGAGGCCGCGACCTACACCGACCACGGGAGCATGACGGTGAGCGCCCCGGCGGAGAGCTTCGCGCGGAGCGTCGCGCTGCTCGGCGAGGTGTTCGCGCGCCCGACCTTCGGCGGGCTGGAGGCGGAGCGCGGGATCGTCCGCGCCGAGATCCTCGACCTCGTGGACGAGGCGGGGGAGCTGATCGACCCGGATGATCTCTCGCGCCGCCTCATCTTCGGTGACCACCCGCTCGGGCGATCCATCACCGGGCCGACGGAGCACCTCGACCGGTTTGGCCGCCGGGAGCTGCGCGCGCACCACCGCGCCCACTATGTCGCGAGCTCCACCGTCGTCGCGACGGCGGGCCCGCTCGCGGGGAGGGAGGCGCTCGCCGCCATCGCGCGCGCGTTTGCCGGCCTGCCGCCCGGTAGCGTCCCCGAGATCCCTCCTCCGCCCGAGCAGCGCGGCGCGCGGCGCCGGCACGTGGCGAACTCCGGCAGCCAGACGGACGTTCGCCTCGCGTTCCGGGCGCCCGGCCTCGGCGACGCGCGAGAGCCGGCCACGGAGCTGCTCGTCCGCGTGCTGGACGACGGGATGGCGACGCGGCTCTACCACGAGATCTGCGACCGCCGCGGCCTCGCTTACGACATCTCGGCCGTCTACGAGCCGTACGCGGGCGCCGGCCTGCTCGAGATCGTGAGCGAGGCCGCGCCGGAGCGCGTGGTCCGGCTGGTCACCGTGCTCTGCGATCTCGCGGCGAGCCTGCGAGATCGAGGCCCGACCGCAGCCGAGCTGACGAAGGCGAAGCGCCGCGCGGCGTGGCAGCTCGCCGAGGCGCTCGACGACCCTGCCGAGATCGCGGAGCACCTCGCGCTCGCGCGCCTCCTCGGGACGGCGCGCACGCCCGCGGAGCGACTCGCGGAGCTCGAGGCGGTCTCGCGAGAGTCGGCGCGGCGCGCGGCGGAGGCGATGTTCGACGGCGCGCGCGCCTCGCTGCTCACCGTCGGGCGCCTGCCGCGCGGCGCCGCCCGCGACCTCGACGCGCAGCTCGCGCGGCTCTGACGCGCGCCCGTCGGGCACCTCAGGGCCGGGCGCGGTCCTCGGGCGTCCGCACCGCGAGCGTGTCGATCGTGCCGGCCGAGAAGAGCGCGAGGCGGTCCCCGATCGCGGCCTCGGCGCGGGGCCCCCGCGCGACCGTGGTGAGCGAGACGACGAGGCAGCGCCCGACGGTCGCGGCGGACGCGACGAGCCACCCCTCCACCGCGCCGCCCGTGGCCGGCCGCGCGCCGGCGGTCACGACCACGTCCCACCCGCTCGGCGCGACGCCGCGGCGCCGCTCGAACACGCCCTCGCCCTCCGACGGCGGGAGGTCGGGACGCGCGAGCCGCGCCTCCCGCTCGCAGGCAGCGGGCGCGACGATCCGCGGCGCGCGCCACGCGCGCACGACGAGCCGAGAGCCCGAGGCGGCGTGCCGCGCCTCCGCGAACGTGCCGCGCTCGTCGAGGCGCCACGCGGCCGCGTCCGGTAGCCGGACCAGCGCGACCTGGCTCGGCACGGCGCGCTCGCCCCAGCCCTGCTCGCCGAACGCGACCTCGCTCGGCGCGCGCTCCGGCGAGCTCGCCCCGTTCGGCGGGCGCCCAGGCGCCTGCGCCTGGCCCGCGCACGCGGCCGCCACCATCGGAACGACGAGCCCAGCGAGACGCACCCCGATCGCGTAGCACCGACCGTGCGCGGGTGGCCCCACCCCAGGAGCGGACGTGGTAGGCTGGGGCCGCGCCTTCGGGAGGCTGCTGCCACGGAAGGAGCACCGGGCGCGGGTCCTCCCCTCGGACGCCGAGACACCGCATGGATGCCGACAAGGAGCGCGACGCTCGCCGCCGCGGCCGCAAGGGCCGCGGGAGCGAGCGCAAGGAGCTGGAGCTCGTGCTGTCGCGTCGGCCGGGTGCGCCGAGCGCGGCGCGCCCGGCCCGACGCCAGGTCGCCGCCTCGGCGCAGCCGCGGGTCGAGCCGCCACCTCCCGAGCCCGCCGAGCGGGAGGTGCCCGCGCCTCCCCCGAGGAAGGCGGCGCGTATCGTGGCCGCGGGGAGCTCCTCGATGGACGCGGCGCGGCGCGAGCAGGAGCGCCTCCTCGCTCGACTGCTGGCCGCGGACGGCCGGGGCGCGATCACGCGCGCCGCTCGTGAGTACCGCGCTCAGGTGGGCGAGCTCCCCGAGGAGCAGCCGGTGATGCTCCAGCTCCTCGAGCACGTCGAGGAGTCGGTGGTCCGCGACGCGATCGAGGCGCTCGAGCGCCTGCTCGGCGCCGAGCCGCCCCACAAGCGCCCGCTGCTCGACCAGCGGCTCCGCCGCCTCGAGGAGTACGCCGAGGAGGCCGAGACCCGCCACGCGGCGTCCGCCCTCCGGCGGGCCCTGCGCGCCTGAGCCCGTGACGCCCGTGGTAGCGTAGAGGCGATGTCGATCGTCGCGTCCGCGCGCGAGTTCGAGGAGCGCCTAGAGGCCCTCCGCCGGGCGCGGAGCGCCGGCGGGCTCGTCCGGTGCGTCGAGTGCGTGGAGTGCGCGGGCTGCGCGGATTCGACGTTCTGCCGCAGCTCGACCGGCCTCGTGCGCTGTCACTACTGTGTGCGCTGCGACTCTTGCCTCGACACGCTCCACAGCGTCGACTGCCGCGGGCTCGTCGGGTGCAGCCACTGTGAGGGGAGCGACGGCTGTTTTCACTCCTCCTACGTGGTGCGGAGCTCCGGCCTCACGGGGTGTACGTACTGCTTCGGCTGCGTGGGCCTCGCCGGGCGAGACTTTCACGTCCTGAACGAGCCGCTCGCGCGGGACGAGTACTTCAGGGTGACCGGCGAGCTCCGCCGCATGCTGCGGCTCCCCGGGCGCTGAGGGCCTGCGAGTGAACGTCGACCCGGTCCTCGAGGCGCTGTGGAAGCGCGTGATCGACCGGTGGGAGGACGACGACGCACACCGCGGCTTCCTCGAGCACTGCGCCGAGCGAGACCAGCTCCCCGAGGCCGCGGCGCGCTACCGCGGGATGGCCGGCGATCGTGACCGCGGCTCCACGGCGGAGAAGCGGCTGGCCGCCGTCGCCACGCTCGCGCTCGCGAAGCTCGAGTCCACACGCACCTCGGTGCCGGAGGCGCGCCGCGACGGCGGCAAGCTCGTCCTCATCGTGCTCTTCATCGCGGGCACCATCGCGATGCTGGTGCACCAGCTGGATTGAGCGCGCGCCCCGGCGCTACTCGAACGTCCGAACCTGGATGCTCGTGATGGTGTCCCGGCCCGCGGCGACGTGAGAGAGCAGGACGATGGGATCCCCCGGCAGTAGACGATTGCGTTCGCGCAGCCGGTCCATGGCGTGGATCAGCGTCGTCTCCGGATCACGCGAGTGCTCGATGACGAACGGCACGACGGAGCGCAGGAGCCACAGCTTGCGCCTCACGCTGCTCATGTTCGTGAAGGCGTAGATGATGGCCGAGGCCGGCCGGAAGCTCGCGACCTGCTGCGCGAACAGGCCGCGTCGCGTGATCACGATGATGGCGCGCGCGCCCATGGAGTCGGCGAGCCGACACGCCGCCCGCGCCAGCTCCTCGCGTGAGTCGGCGGGTTGCCGCTGGAGGTGGAAGTCGAAGCCGCGCTCCTTCTCGATCCTGCGGATGAGCTGATCCATCACCTGGACGCAGCGGACGGGGTGCTTCCCAGCGGCCGTCTCTCCGCTCAGCATGAGCGCGTCCGCCTGCTCGTACACTGCGTTGGCCACGTCCGTGACCTCCGCGCGCGTCGGCATCGGGTTCGTGATCATCGACTCGAGCAGGTGCGTGGCGACGATGACGGGCTTGCCGGCCACGGCGCACGCCCGGACGATCCTGCGCTGGATGACGGGCAGCTCACGGATCTCGACCTCGACGCCGAGGTCGCCCCGCGCGACCATGATGCCGTCCGCGACGGACAGGATCGCCGCGAATTCGTCGACCCCCTCCTGGTTCTCGATCTTCGCGACGAGCAGCGTGCGAGTCTTGGCCGCCTCGACCAGCGCGCGGGCCTCGAGCACGTCGTCCGGCGAGCGCACGAACGACAGCGCGATAAAATCGACCTCGTGCTCGAGCCCGAACTCGATGTCCCGGCGATCCTTGTCGGTGACGCTCGGCAGGTTCACCCGGATGCCGGGGAGGTTCACGTGCTTCCGCGAGCCGAGCGTCCCGCCGTCGATCACCCGGCACTGGAGGCGGATGGCGTCGATCGCGAGCACCTCCAGGTTGATCAGGCCGTTGTCGACCGTCACCCGATCGCCGACCTCGAGCTGGTTCACGAGGTCGGCGTAGGCCACGTGCACGCTCTTCTGCTCGGGGTCGTCCTCCGGCCGCACGGTGAGCCAGAGGGTCTCGCCCACCTCGAGGTGAAGGCTCCCGCTGATCTCTCCGGTGCGGATCTCGGGACCCTGCAGATCGAGCAGGATGGCGATCGGGTGGTTGAGCTTGCGGTTCAACCCCTTGATCTTGCGGATCACCTCGAGGTGGGACTCATGGTCCCCGTGGGACATGTTGAGGCGCGCGACGTTCATCCCCGCGCGCGCCATCGCCTCGAGGGTGGCGTAGTCGGAGCTGGCCGGGCCGATCGTGCACACGATCTTCGTGTGCCGAAAGTCCCGCCGCGCGGCCGGATCGGTCACGTTCGCCTCCGCGCCGGAGGGAGCGCCGGCGGTGGTCAGGCGAGAACGCCCGAGAGCGCCATCGGGATCTGGGCGTTGCCCACGATCTTGATCTTGCCGCTCATCGCGAGCTGCATCGGCACCACCTTGCCGAGCTGCATGTCGAGGAAGTCGGTCATCGCGCACTCGAGGCGGCAATCCGGGGTGTCCAGCTTGGGCGTGCCCTTGCCGGGCGTGATGCTCACGCGACGGCTCGCCGCGCCGTCCTGCACGATGAAGGCGACCGTGCCCTGGATGCCACGGACGAGGTTCGCCTTCTGCTCGTCGACCGTGAGGCCCTTGAACGCGAGCACCTGCTGCTCCGGGCGCACGGCGTCGCCGCTGATCTGGGCGGCCTGGACGAACAGCGGCTTGAAGTCCTCCTCGGAGACGTTCACCTGCAGGATGACGTCGTCCTGCATGCCCTCCTCGATCTTGAGCTCGCCGTTCGTCACGCGGAACGACCACTGCCCGGCGTCGCCCACCTTGAAGGCCATGCTGCCGCTGCTCGACTTGCCAGCGAGCGAGTCCTTCATGGCCGCGAAACGCTCGGGGATGAAGGTGCGGAAGAAGTCACCGGGCTGGTCGGGGATCGTCGTCATCGATGGGCCTCCTGTCGGGCCGGCCCAATACCAGGAGTCCGGCGCCCCGGAAAGCCCGGCGCCCCGCCAGCGCGCCTCGCGGCGGATCACCGGCCGCGCGCGCGCGGGCCGGCCACGCGAGCGCGGGCCGGACCGCGGCGAGCGCTCAGGTACCGCGCATCAGCTCGGTGAGCGCGTGGGTCTCCCGGGCCCCCATCAGCCCGAACTGGACGCCGAAGCCGTCCGGCGCGGCCCAACGGACCACGGCCGGCACCTCGAGGGTCTGCCCCTTGTGAGTGAACCGCACGCGGAGCTCCACGCCGAAGGCCGGCGCGCCCTCCGCGTGAAGGAACATCCCGCCCACGCTCACGTCTCGGCTCTGACAAACCACGTCGATCCCGTGCCCGACGCAGCGGACCTCGAGGGTGCACGGCACACGGGGGTGGGCTCGCTTCTCGGTCACGGGGGCTCCGGCGCGCGCGGGTGCAATCGGCGCGCGCTCAGGCCATGATCGATCCTCGGCGCATGGAACGCAAGCGGCCGCACGCCCTCGCGCGACACCTGGAGGGGTGGCAGGCGGGCGCGCTCGCGGTCGGCATCGCCGCGCTCGCCGCGCTCCTCGCCGTGCCGCGCCCGGTCGCGCCGGACGGCCCACCGCTCCCGCTCCCCGATCGGCCCGCGCTCGCCCGGCTCTCGGCGCGGGAGCGGGCGCGAGCCGAGGGCGCCCGCGCTGCGCCGCTGCCTTTCGAGGTCCGGGCGGCCGGAGAGGCCCTCCGTCGCCTCGGAGCTGGCGCCGCGCGTGACGGGGTCGACCCGATCGACGTCCGGGACCTGCGGCGCGCGGTGGAGGGCGCGCGCGCCGCGCACGGCGACGCGCCGCTGCTGGCGCTCCGCGCGCTGCAGACGGAGCTCTTCCTCGCGGCGCTCACGCGCTACGAGGAGCAGGGCGTCTCCGAGCCCGACCTCGACGAGCTGGGCGGGGATCTGCTCCCGATGGCACGCGCGAGCGGTTGGGTCCGACCCGATCGCCGGCTCCGCCTCGACCCGACGGAGCGAGCCGTGCTGTTCCGGATACGCTGGGCGGAGCTCGCCGGCGTGCGGGGCGATCCGGCCTTCGCGCCCACGGTGGACGAGTGGCGGGTGCACTACTCGGTCCTCCTCCGGTATCCGGAGCGCGGCGCGGCGTTGGAGGCCCGGGATCGGGCTGCGCTGCGCCTGCGCTACGTCACCGCGCTGGCGTCCCGCGACCCAGACTACCCGGTGCTGCTCGCCCGTGGCGCGCTCCTGCTCGAGCTCGGTCGCCCGGCCGCGGCGGCCGACGCGCTCCGGACGTTCCTGGCCGAGCACGACTCGGGCCCGTGGCGGCTCCACGCCGCCAACCACCTGGCGTACGCCGTCCAACGGCTCCCGCCCGAGGAGCTCTGACTCGGGTCGCGCGCTGGGGTGGCGGCCCGAGCCGCGCCCGCCGCTCGCCGTGCGGGCGGCGCGTGGTATGGGCGCGCCCCGATGATCGCCCCGAGCGAGCTCGACGACGTGACGACCGCGCTCGAGCTACGCGCGGACCGGCGCGCCACGGACGTACGAGCGCTGGTGGACGACGCGCTCCGGAGCGCGGGACCGCGGCACGTGGTCGCCGTCGAGGGGCTGGGCGCGCCGCTGCTCACCCGTGAGCTCGTTCGGCGCGGGCGGCGGGTCGTACACGTGACGGCGGACGCCGATGGCGCGCGCCGCGCGACCGCTGATCTCGCGCAGCTCTCCCGTGGGCTTCCGCTCCCGCAGCTCGAGGCGATCGGGCTGCCGCCGCTCGCGCTCGTGACGGCCGAGACGAGCGTGTTCGCGGAGGTGCAGCCGGATCGGCGCACGCAGCTCTCGCGCGCGGCGACGCTCTTCCACCTCGCGTCCGGGCAGCCGTGGTCGTACCTCGTGGCGACGGCGCCCGCGCTCGCTCGCAAGGTGCCGCCTCCGGCGACCGTGCGCGCGGCCGGCCGGCACCTCCAGCTGGCGACCGAGCTCGATCCCCGGGAGGTCGGCCGCGCGCTGGAGGCGGCCGGATACCTGCGCGCGCCGGTGGTCGAGGATCCGGGGAGCTTCGCCGTGCGCGGCGGGCTGCTCGACGTGTGGCCGCCGGGGCGCGAGCTGCCGGTGCGGGTCGAGCTCGACGGTGACGTCATCGCCGGTCTGCGTGAGTTCGATCCGGACGATCAGCGCGCGCGAGACGCCCTCGACGGGCTGTGGCTCGTCCCCGCGCGCGAGGCGTTCCTGGACGAGGCCGCGGCGCAGCGCGCGCGCGTGGCGGTGCGCGCCATCTGCGACGCCATCGACTACCCCTCGACGCGCGCGCGCCAGCTCGCCGAGGACGTGGCGGAGGGGCGCAACTTCTTCGGGAGCGAGGCGTTCTCGCCGGCGTGCGGGCCGCTCGTCTCCGTCTTCGAGCACCTGGGGAGCGAGACGTGCTTCGTGGTGGAGGAGGCAGGAGACGCGGTCCGCGCGCTGCGCGAGGCGCTCGCGGCCGCGCGCGAGGGCGAGGAGGCGTGGCGTGGGAGGCCGCGGTTCGCCCTCGGCGAGCTCTACGAGCAGGAGGCCGAGCTCGAGGCACGCCTCACGGGGCGGGTGGTGATCGCCGCGCACCGCTCGGGGATCGCGGGGACGGCGGGCACCGAGCCGCTCGACCGCCTGGAGAAGCTCCCGGAGGACGCGCCGGCGCTCTCCACCACCGACCACGCGACGCTCGAGCGCGCGGTGAAGGCGGCACGGACCGAGCGCGGGCGGGAGGCCGCCCTCGAGCCGCTGCTGCGGCGTATCCACGCCTGGCGGGAGGCCGGGCTCGCCGTCGCGATCACCGCGCGGACGGCGACGCAGGCCGAGCGGATCGCTGCGCTGCTCGCGCACCGCGGCGTGCGGGCCGCGGTAGCCGGCGACCCGAGCGCCGCGCGCGGTGCGGAGCTGTCGCTCGTGGTCGGCCCGCTCGCCCGCGGCGTCATCGCCCCCGCCGAAGGCGTCGCCGTCGTCACCGAGGAGGAGATCTTCGGGCAGCGGGCGCACCGCGCGCCGCGCCGCACGCGCTCGGCCCGCGCGGTGCTGCAGGACTTGAGGGCGCTCGCGCCCGGCGACCACGTCGTCCACGTCGATCACGGAGTCGGCCGCTACGTAGGGCTCGAGCGGCGGATCGTCGGCGGCGTGTCGGTGGAGCTCATCGTCGTCGAGTACGCCAGCGGCGACAGGCTCTCCCTGCCCGTCTATCGGCTCGACCAAGTCCAGAAGTACGCCGGCAACGACGCCTCCCCCAAGCTCGATCGGCTGGGCGGCTCGTCGTTCGCGAAGACGAAGGCGAAGGTGCAGCGGCGCGTCCGCGAGATGGCCGACGAGCTCCTGCGCCTCTACGCGGAGCGCGGCGCGGCAGAGAAGGAGCCGCTGCCGGCCCCCGGGGACGACTACGCGACGTTCGAGGCGACGTTCCCCTTCGAGGAGACGCGCGATCAGGCCGCCGCGATCGCCGAGGTGATCTCCGATCTCGGCTCGCGGCGCGTGATGGACCGGCTGGTGTGCGGTGACGTCGGGTTCGGCAAGACGGAGGTCGCGCTGCGCGCCGCCTTCCTCGCGGCGACGGCGGGGCGACAGGTCGCGGTCCTCTGCCCGACGACGGTGCTCGCCCAGCAGCACTTCCTCACCTTCTCTGCGCGTCTGCAGGGCTGGCCGCTGAAGCTCCGTTCCCTGTCGCGCTTCGACTCACGCGCCGAGCAGGCCGAGACGCTCGCGGGGCTCAAGGATGGCAAGGTCGACGTGGTGGTCGGGACGCATCGGCTGCTGTCGAAGGACGTCCACTTCAAGCGCCTCGGCCTGCTCGTCGTCGACGAGGAGCAGCGGTTCGGGGTCACGCACAAGGAGCGCATCAAGCAGCTCCGCAGGAGCGTGGACGCGCTGACGCTCAGCGCGACGCCCATCCCGCGCACACTGCAGATGGCGGTGGGCGGGCTGCGCGACATGTCGCTCATCACGACGGCGCCGGTAGATCGGCGCGCCATCCGCACGGTCGTCTCGCGGCACGACGACGCGGTGGTCCGCGAGGCGCTCGAGCGCGAGCTCGGCCGCGGAGGCCAAGCGTTCTTCGTCTACAACAGGGTCGAGGGGCTGTACGAGCGCGCGGCGCGCCTGCGCGAGCTGCTGCCGAACGCGCGGGTCGGGGTCGCGCACGGGCAGCTCGGCGAGGCCGAGCTCGAGCGCACGATGCTCGACTTCGTCTCCGGTGAGCTCGACATCCTGGCCGCGACCGCCATCATCGAGAGCGGGCTCGACATCCCGCGCGCGAACACCATCGTGATCGATCGCGCGGACCTCTTCGGCCTGGCGCAGCTCTATCAGCTGCGGGGGCGCGTCGGTCGATCGAGCGAGCGAGCTTACTGCTGGCTGCTCGTCCCTCCGCCGGGCCAGCTCACCGACGAGGCGCGCCTGCGCATCGAGGCGCTCGAGCGCCACACCGAGCTCGGCTCCGGCTTCCGCATCGCGACCCTCGATCTCGAGCTGCGCGGCGCGGGGGAGCTGCTCGGCGCGGAGCAGAGCGGCTTCGCGGCGAGCGTCGGGTTCGACCTCTTCTGCCAGATGCTGGAGGAGGCGACCCGAGAGCTCCGCGGCGAGCCGATCGTCCACGACGTGGATCCGGACCTCTCCGTCGACGTCCCCGCGCTCCTCCCGGAGGAGTATGTGGCCGACGTGGGCGTGCGTCTCTCGCTGTACAAGCGGTTCGCCAGCGCGGCGGACGAAGGGGAGGTGCAGGATCTCGGGGCGGAGATGGAGGACCGCTTCGGCCCGGCCCCGCTCGAGGCCGTGAAGCTGGTCGAGCTGATGCGGCTGCAGACGGAGCTCCGGCGGCTCGAGGTCCTCGGGCTCGACGCGAGCGCGAAGCAGGCCACCTTCCACCTGCGCGACGACACTCCGCTCGATCCGATCGAGGTCGGCAAGGTCGTCGCCCGCGATCGCGAGCGGTGGCGGCTCACTCCGGACGGCCGCCTCACGCGCCGCGCAGTGGAGGGCGAGCGCTGGGCCGACGGCATCGCGCTCGCCGACCGCGCCCTGGCGGAGCTCGCGGAGTGCGTGCGGAGCCCCGATTGACCGGCCGGTCGGACTTCGTCTAGGGTCAGGCGTCGTCCGTGCGGCGCCGCCGCGAGGAGCCCCCATGACCCGACGCGACGTGAAGAACCTTCGCCCCGCGAGCCCGGCTGACAGCGGCGCGCGGCTCGCCACGCGCCGGGACGTCCTGCGCGGCTCGCTCGCGGCCGGCGCGGCGCTCGCGACCGGCGTCGGCTGCGGGGCGAGCGACGACCAGGGCAAGGCGTCCGAGGGGCCGGCGCCGATCGAGCGTATCCCGCTCGGGCAGGTGACGCTCGTGCGAGCCGAGACGCCGGAGGCGGCCGTCGCGCGAGCGCTCGAGCTCACGGGAGCGCTGTCGTTCATCCAGCCCGGCCAGCGGGTGGTCATCAAGCCGAACTTCACGGGGCCGGTCGCCCCTCCGGACACGACCCACCCCGAGGTGTTGGCGGAGCTCGTGCGCCTGTGTCTCGCGAAGGGCGCGGGAGAGGTGATCGTGGCCGAGCGAGCCTTCGCGGGCTCGAACACCGAGTACCTCCTCGGGTGGCCGCTGTATCAGTCGGCGACCAAGAGCCTGCGCGACTACGTCGAGGAGGCGGGCGGCCGCGCGCTCGCGCTCGACGACGAGCCCTGGGTCGAGTTCGAGCTGCCGGGCGACGTCGACTTCGACCGCCCCATCCGGATCCCGCGGCTCCTGGCGGAGGCGGACCACCTCATCAACGCCCCGGCGCTCAAGACCCACGAGATCGCCGTCTTCACCATGACGCTGAAGAACCTGTTCGGGTACGTCCACCCGGATGATCGGCAGCAGCTCGTCCACCAGCACCCCCTCTCCGCGGGCGACCCGGACCGAGTGAAGCGCATGTTCGCGCAGATGAACCTCGCCTTCTCGCCGACGCTCAACGTCCTCGACGCGCTCGTCAGCCGGACGACCAAGGGCCCCGTGGGCGGCGATCAGGCCGACACCAACCTCATCCTCGCGGGCCGCGATCGCGTCGCGGTGGACGCCGTCGGCCTCGCGATCCTGAAGGTCGTGGGCTCCGAGCCGTGGATCATGGACAAGCCCGTGTGGCAGCAGGTCCAGCTCGCGGAGGCGGTGCGGCGCGGCATCGGCGTGCGCGGTCCGGACGACGTCACCCTCGCGGGCGAGGGCGTGGCCGAACTCGCCGAGATCGAGCGCGCGCTCCGCGCGGTGTGACTCGAGCGCGCGCTCCGGGCGGTGTGAATCGAGCGCGCGCTCCGCGCGGTGTGCGCGTCACGTCCGGGGCGGGAACGCGCGCGTCTGCCCCACCCACCGTAGCCAGTGGTCGGCCAGCACGATCGCGACCATCGCCTCCGCGATCGGCACGAAGCGGGGCAGCAAGCACGGATCGTGGCGCCCGCGGGTGCGGACCGCCGTGGGCTCGCCGCCGGGCGTCACGGTCGCCTGCTCGCGCGGGAGGCTGCTCGTCGGCTTCACGGCGCAGCGGAGCACGATCGGCATCCCGCTCGAGATCCCGCCGAGCATCCCGCCGTGGCGGTTGGTGACGGTGGAGATCCGCGGCGCGCCGCCCGCCGACGGCTCCGCCTGGAACGGATCGTTGTGCTCGCTCCCGCGCCGCTCGGCCGCCGCGAAGCCGTCCCCGTACTCGACCCCTACGACCGCCGGGACGCTGAACAACGCCTTGCCGAGGTCCGCCTTCAGCTTGTCGAACACCGGCTCGCCGAGGCCCGCCGGCACCCGCGTGGCGACGATCTCCGCCACCCCGCCGACGGAGTCGCCCTCCTTTCGCACCCGCTCGATGAGCTCGATCATCGGCCCGACTCGAGCGGCGTCCGGACATCGGACGAGGTTCGGCGAGCCGTCGGGCAGCCGCTCGACCTGTTCGAGCGTCACGAGCTCCGGGGCCGCCACGTGCGCCCGGACGTCGCCGACGCGAGTGACGTAGCCGACGACGCGCCCGCCGAACGCAGCGGCGAGGAGCCGCTTGGCGACGACGCCCGCGCACACCCGCGCGACCGTCTCACGCGCGCTCGCGCGACCCCCGCCCCGCGCGTCGCGCACGCCGTACTTCACGTCGTACGTGTAGTCCGCGTGGCCGGGGCGGTACGCGTCCTCGAGATCGGCGTAGTCGCGGCTCCGCGCGTCGACGTTGCGGACGAGGATCGCCAGGCTCGTCCCCGTCGTCCGGCCGTGCAGGACGCCGCTCAGGATCTCCGCGGCGTCCGGCTCGGCCCGCTGCGTGACGAGATGGCTCTGCCCGGGCCGCCTCCGCGCGAGGTCGGCGGCGAGATCGGACTCGGTGAGCTCCAGCCCGGGCGGGCACCCGTCGATGATGACGACGTTCGCCGGCCCGTGCGACTCGCCCGCCGTGGTCACGCGAAACGCTTGTCCGAAGGAGCTACCGGCCATCCCCGACAGCGTACCCCAGGCGCGCGGGGGCGGCCGCCGGAGTTCAACGACCCGGGGGCGACAGCTCCACCAGGCCGCGCACCCCGGCGAACCACACCTGCGTGGCGCGGGCGTCGTAGCCGAACAGCTTCTGCACGTAGCCGAGCTCGACCGAGACGTGCTCGGTCACCAGGAAGTACGGGAGCGTCGCGACGGCGAAGCGCGCGGCACGCACTCGATCGGTCGCCACCTCCGCCGAGACGCCCGGGCGCGTGACGACGGGGCTGAAGGCCAGATCGTAGCGTGCGTCCTCACGCTCGTGCAGATCGCCCTCGACATACGGGCCGAGCTTCACGCCCGCCCTCCACGGCAGGATCCACGACCGCGTCCGAGCATGGAAGAGCGTGCCGAGGGCGAGCGCGCCATTCTGCTGCGTCCCGAAGGGTCGCGTCCCCGAGCCGAGGTACGTGCTCGCCTCGATCGCCAGCCACGGCTGGAGCTCCGCGCCGAAGACGAACCCCCCGGCGAAGTAGTCGACGCGCGGGTTCTCGAACTTCTCGAGGTCCATCGCGAACGGCACGGTCGCGCGGAGGAACAGCCCGAGCGCCATCCGTGGGTCGTGGAAGATCGCGAACGCCACCTCACCGGTCGCGAGCGTCCCACGGTCGGCGGGGTAGAACTCGCAGAGCCCGCCGCCGAGGTACCGGGCCCCCCCCCCGCACTCCGGCTGCGGGGCCCCGGGGGCGGACGAGCCGGGGGCGGCGAGCGGCCAGGCGGCGGGATCGTTGCGCTCCGCGGGGGTCGTGAAGTGCGTGACCTGGAGTCGGAGCGCGAAGAACTGGAGGGGGCCGAGGTGTCCGAACGTGTAGCCAGCCCCAAACGTCGCCTCGTACCACCCCCGCGTCGGGCGCCAGGACGCCTCATTCTCGTTCGGCTCCGTCTTGCCGCGCTCCGCCGTCGCGACGGCGCTCACGTCCAGCTCCCCGGGGTGCCCGCCGACGGGGGTCGAGACGAACGCCCCCGCCGGGCGCGCGTAGACGGACGCGCCCAGCGCGAGGGCGGCGAGCAGCCTGGAGTCGCGCATGGGGTCCGGTACGCGCGCCGCAGCCCGTGGGTTGCGCGGCGGGGCGAGGATCGCCCTCAGTCCGAGCAGAGGTCCGCCGGATCGAGGGTGACCCGGGCGCCGTGGACGCACATCCCGAGCGCCGTCCCGACGCACGCGGCCGCGGGGGGCGAGCCGCCGCCGCAGGCCACGTCGTCGCCCGTGTACACACAGCTCGCTGCGCCCGCGCTGCCCTGGCAGGTGCCGCCGAGGCGGGCGCAGTCGAGGTAGGTGACGTGCCCGCCGCCGTCGCAGCCGAGGAGCACCTGGCCGTCGCAGCGCGTCTGCGTCCCGCTGCCGCAGCTCGTCTGCGGGCGATCGGTGCACCCCGTCGCGCTGGTGGTCGAGCAGTGAGCGCGGGCGAGCGCGCAGTCGCGGGTCGTGGTCGAGCCTCCGGCGGTGAGCGTCGCCACGTCGCCCTCGCAGGTGACGGAGTCCGGCGCGCCCGTGCAGCCCGTCTCGTCGCACTCGCCGACGGCGCGGTCGAGCTCGCACTGATGCACGGCGGTGCAGTCCGCGGCGTCCCGCACGCACGCGACGAAGCGATCGGGGGAGTGCATCCGTTTGCCGAAGCCGCTCAGCGGGATCGCGCGCTCGGCGGAGTACACGAGATCGGAGACGCAGAGGTCCAGCAGCGAGATGGCGAGGGCGGCGTCGATGGTGCCGCCGTCGATCGCGACGCCGACCGCGCAGTGCCCCGCCTTGGCGCACGCCTCGGCGATCTCCGAACGCGTGAGCGGCGGGACGCCCGCCGGCGCGTCGGGGAACGCGATCGCCGCGTCGCCGCCCGTCCCGCCGGCTCCCGAGGACCCTGCCCCTCCCCCCGTACCGCTGGCACCGCTGGCACCGCTCGCGCCGCTCGCGCCGGAGGTACCGCCCGCGCCCCCGGAGCCCGACGCCCCGGACGCGCCTCCACTCCCGGACCCCCCACCCGCTCCGGACGAGCCCGAGGCGCCCGCGCCGCCCTCGGTGGACGAGTCGACGCCCGCGTCGTGCGCTGGGCGCCCCGCGTCGTCGTCCGACGAGCACGCCGAGGCAGCGAGGATGAGCGCAGGGACGAAGATGAGCTTCCAGTCGTGACGGATGCGAGGCATGGTGATTCTCCCGTTCTTGTGGCTCGAACCCGGCACGCGGTGACTCGAACCGCGGCTCGTGAGCGAGGTCGCAGCAGGGCGTGCACGGCGCGTGCCAGGCGAGCGGCGACGTGAAGTAGGTCCCGCGGAACCCCCAGCGTGAACGTTACTCGGTGGAGGTGTGCGCGGGGAGCACAGGGGTGAGCCGGGCGCGCCACGCGGTCGTGAGCCGGGCGCGGGTGCTATCCTGCGACCGACACAGTGGCTCAGCTCGACACAGCGCTGCGGTCCGCGCTCGAGGCACACGAGGAGGTCGTGCTCGGCTACGTGTTCGGCTCCGTGGCCCGTGGTGAGGCCGCGCCCACCTCGGACGTCGATGTCGCGCTCCTCAACAGGGAGCCGCTCGGCGTGCGGGGCGCGGCGCTGCTCGCCGAGGAGCTGGCGCGCGCCATCGCCTACGAGCGACGGGTCGACGTGCTCGACCTGCGCGACGCGCCCCCCGCGCTGGCCGCGGAGGTCGTCCGCGAGGGGGTCCTGCTCGTGGAGCGGGATCCCGAGGCGCGGTTCGACTTCGAGACGAGCGCGATCCGCCGCTTCGAGGACACGCGCTACCTCCGGCGAGTCCAACACGAGCTACTGCGGGAGGCGGCGCGTGGTCGTGCGTGAAGGGGCGCTGGCGGAGCGGCTCGCGCTCCTGCGGAGCGCGGTGGCTCGCCTGCGCGAGGGCGCGCCGCGTGCGAGGGCCAGCAGCTGGGATCAATGGGCCGCCTAGCGCGGGCTGCAGCTCGCGGCGCAGGCGCTCTTCGACCTCGGCAACCACGTGCTCGCCGGAGCGTACGGTGCCCGAGCACGAGAGTATGCCGAGATACCCCAGGAGCTCGCTCGCCGAGGCGTGATCGACCCGTCGCTCGCGACGCGGCTCGCTGGGCTCGCCGGCTTCCGGAACCTCCTGGTCCACGAAGATGCGTCGATCGTGCCCGAGCGGGTCCTTCAGCTCCTCGATGCGCGCCTCGGCGACTTCGCCGAGTTCGCGGACGCCATCGAGCGCTGGGCGGCGCGGGAGCGTGAGCGCGCGGGCACGTCGACCGCGGCGGACGAGCCCAGCGCCGACGAGTGAGTCCGCAGGGGCGGACGCCGGAGCTCGGGAGCTCAGCCGACCTGCATCGACTCGCGCAGCTTCGCGGCCTCCGCGGGGCTCACCAGCTCGCTCACCAGCGCGAGCGCGAAGTCGAGCGCGGTGCCCGGGCCGCGGCTCGTCACCACGCGGTCGTCGACGACCACGCGTTCGTCCGAGCGCCGCGCGCCGGGCAGCTCGAAGCCCGGGTACGACGTGGCTCGCCGGCCCTCGAGCACGCCAGCCGCCGCGAGCGCGATGGGCGCCGCGCAGATCGCCGCGACCACTCGCCCGGCCGAGGCGGCGCTCCTCACGAGCCGCAACACTCGCTCGTCGTCGCGGAGGCGAGCCGACCCCGGCATGCCGCCCGGGAGCACGACCGCGCCGAACGCGGCGCCGTCCCCCGCGGCGTCGAGGTCGTCGTCGGCGAGCACGGCGATCCCGTGGGCGCCCCGCACCGGATTGTCTCCGAGGCGCAGCGTCGTCACCGCGACACCGGCGCGCCGCAGCACGTCGATGACGGTGATCGCCTCGATCTCCTCGAAGCCGTCCGCCAGCAGGACCGCGGCCCGCGCCGTCGTCTCGTGCGCCATGGCGCTCAGGCTAGCACCAGGTGCGCGCCGCCCGCCCCGCCCCGGCGCTACCTCCCCCCGCACCCGCTCCAGCTCCGCGCGCAGCCGGGCGACCTCGGCCTCGGCGACCCGCCGCGCCTCCTGCTCCACCCGCCGCGCCTCCTGCTCCACCCGCCGCGCCTCCTGCTCCGCGCGCCGTGCCTCCTCGCGCGTGGGGACGAGCGCCTCTTCGGCGCGGCCGCGGGTGATGCGCAGCGCCGCCTCGTAGCCCTCGG
>JADLEQ010000006.1 GCA_020846005.1 Polyangiaceae bacterium | reverse complement strand
GGCGTCGAGCTGGCGCCGAGGCCGCGCTCGCCCCGATGGCCATCACGCCGCGCGCAGGGTGCTCGCCGGCGAGACGCCCATCACCGAGTCGGCGTGCATCGCCATCAACCAGCCGGCGCGCGCACAGGCGGCGGGCGCACGCGCCCACCGGGGTCCGCTCAAGCGTTCGATGAACCAGCCGTTCTCGGGTCGCGCCCTGACAGGCGGGATCCGCCCGACTGCGTGGAACGGGCGCCGGCCAACCTCACCCGGACCCGACGTCGTGATCGAGTGGACACCGCAGCTCGCGACGGGCGATCCGGAGATCGACCGGCAACATCGGGAGCTCTTCGCTCGGATCAACCGCCTGCTCAGCGCGTGCCAGCGCGGCTCGGCCAGGACCGAGATCACGAGGCTGATAGGCTTCCTCGAGGTCTACGTGATCGAGCACTTCGGCTTCGAGGAGCAGGCCATGATCCTGGCTGCCTACCCGAGCTTGGAGGAGCATCGTCGCCAGCACGACTTCTTCCGTCGCAGCTTCGCCACGCTCAAGACGGACGCGTTGACGCAGGGCTCGACGGTGGCGGTGACGCTCGAGATGAACCGCCTGCTCGTGCGTTGGCTCGTGCACCACGTCGAGAAGGTGGACCGCGCGCTCGCCCGCGGGCTCGCGCGCCGGACGGTGTGAGGTCGGGCCGATGACGGGGTGGACGGCGCGGCTGACGATCGATCACGGCGAGTTGGATCGCCAACACCAGGAGCTCTTCGTCCGGGTCGACGCTCTCCTCGTGGCCTGCGCCGGGGACGGCGGGAGGGTCGAGGTCGTCCGGACGGTGGGCTTCTTGGGTGACTACGTGCTCCGGCACTTCGCCTTCGAGGAGCGCGAGATGGCGCGTCGCGGCTACCCCCGGCTGGTCGAGCACCGGGGCCTGCACGCGACCTTCGCCTACAACCTGCGCCGCATCCGGCGCGAGATCGACGCGTCGGGGCCGTCGTCGGCCATGGCGGGGAACGTCCGTCGCTTGGTCGTCGGGTGGCTCGTGAACCACATCGATCGCTCCGATCGTGACTTCGCGCAGTTCGTCGCCCAGTCGGGCGGGCCGCCCAGCCCGGCGCCGAGCCGTCGCGTCGCCTGAGCGCACGGGCGCGGCCGGTCAGGCGCAGACCAGCATGCTCAGCCTGCCGACGCCGAAGTCCGGCACGGACACCTCGAAGTCGACGCGCTTGGCGGGCTTCTGCAGCACCGCCCGCGCATCGCTCGGAGCCTGGGCGGGCTCCACGAGCGAGACCAGCCGGTGGTGGCGGGCGTCGTTGCTGTTCAACGTAGCCGCCATGATGTTGACG
The DNA here is from genome assembly GCA_020846005.1 of Polyangiaceae bacterium. Taxonomy (GTDB): domain Bacteria; phylum Myxococcota_A; class Polyangia; order Polyangiales; family Polyangiaceae; genus JADLEQ01. The sequence goes on along the minus strand of JADLEQ010000006.1, from coordinate 39,951 downwards.
ACCTCGTAGAAGTTCTCACGCAGGTTGTCGTCCAGGCGCTTGCGCTTCACGCACTCCTCGGCGACGCTCCTCGGGATCATCGCCAGCGCCGCGCCGCCGAAGGCTGCGAACGCCAGGTCGCTGGCCACTACGGCCGCGGTGGTGTCCTGCGCGTCCGCATACACGGCCAAGAGGGCGATGGTCGGGCCGGCGAGCGGCGCGGTCGGCTTCACCTGGACGGGCTTGCCAAAGAGATCTCGGAGGAGGCGCGAGACTGCGTCGGCTTGCGGGAGGGCCATGTCGACCTCGGAGGAGAAAGGGGGAGCCGCGCGGGGCGATCAGCCGAGGACGGGCGCGAGCGCCGCCTGGAAGGACTCCGCGGTGAAGGGCTTGGCGATCAGGAACAGCGCCCCCGCCTGCCGTGCGCGCTCGCGCATCTCGGGCGTGGACTCCGAGGTCACGAACCCGAAGGGCACGCGGACGCCGTCCGCCTGGAGCCTCGCGAGGAGCTCGATGCCGCTCATCTCGGGCATGTTCCAGTCGGACAGCACCACGTCCGCTCCGGCGCTCCCGAGGGCCTCGAGCGCCTCCCGGCCGTTGCTGGCCTCCTGGACGTCGTGGTGCCCGTAACCGGCTTGCCGCAACGTCCTGCGGACGATCATGCGCATCGCCTTGCTGTCGTCCACGATGAGCAGCTTCATGCGAGTCTCCTGGGCGGTGCGCTGTAGAACGGCAGCCCTGCGGCGTCCTTGAGCCGGGCGGCAGCGTGTCGGGGACTTCGGTGCGCCAACCCGCTGTCGGTCGGAGGGGGGGGACCGCTGACGGCCGGGGCTCGGCCGGCTCACCGCGCCCGCGGCCGCGCGCGCTTCCAAGCGAGGCCTCGCCCGGTGGCTACAGAGATCGGCGCCCACGCCGTTCCATCGGTTCGACCCAGTCCATCTGCGCGGACCGACCCGCGCCGCCAGCGCCTCGACCCCGCGGGCCGCGACCCGGCGCTCCACTCCGGCTCGCGCCGCCGCTCGGCACGGCGGTTGCTCTCAGGCCCCGCAAGTCCTCTCCATGACCGCCCCTCGCACCTCTCGAACCGGCCACCGCTCCGGCCCCCCGGCAGCACGATGACCGCGCCGACCGCCCCGCGAGATCTCCTCACGCTGCTCGATTGCTCGGATCCGGGCGACCTCGCGCCGATCGGCGCGCTCGCGGCGAGCGCGGACGCCGCCGCGGCCGTGGCGGGGGCGCCGGCGGTGCGCGCCCTGCTCGAGCGCGCGGCACGCAAGCTGTGGAGCGTCGCCGAAGATCGCGCGAGGGATCCCGTGGAGTCCCTGGCGGCCGCGCGCCGGCTCCTCGCGGCGGCGTGCGCCGGGGAAGCACCCGAGCCGGAGCCGGCGGGGCACGACGCGGGCGCGGCCGAGCCCACCCCGGCCGAGCCCGCCGCGCCGGCGCCTCCAGTGGCGGCGATCGCGTCCCCGCCGTCGCTCCCACCACCGCCCCCGAGCGCCGACGCCGCCTCGGACGCCGGAATCGAGTCGGACCCGGAGCTCATCCAGGAATTCGTCTCCGAGGCGCAGGAGTACCTCGCGGCGGCGGAGCAGGCGCTGCTCGTGCTCGAGGGCAACCCGGACGATCGGGACGCCGTCGACACCGTCTTTCGCGCGTTCCACACCATCAAGGGGGTCGCGGCCGTGCTCGGGTTCGCGCCCGTCGCCGAGTTCGCGCACCGGGCCGAGTCGCTGCTGGCGCCCGTGCGCGATCGCCGCGTGCGCTTCGGTGGGGACTACGCCAGCCTCGCCCTCCGCGCCGTCGACATGCTGCGCGCGCTCGTCGATCGCGTCGCGGTGGCGCCGGCCGGCAGCGACGCTCTGCCCGCCGGCTTCACGGCGCTCATGGACGCGCTCGAGCATCCGGAGGCGCCTGCCGCCGAGACGCCCCCCGCGGCCGCTGCGCCGCGCGATGCCGAAGGCGGCGCGTCGCCCCAGCCCGCGCCGCCCCCGCCGCCGGCCGACTCCGGCGTGAGCCACGAGACCTGGGTTCGCGTCCGGACGGACCGCCTCGATCAGCTCATGGACATCGTTGGAGAGCTCGTCATCGCCCAGTCGATGGTCGCGGCCGATCCCGGCGTGCTCTCTCAGCGCTCCCGGGATCTCGCGCGGAAGGTCGCCCAGGTCGGCAAGACGGTCCGGGAGCTGCAGGATCTCTCGCTCTCGCTGCGGATGGTGCCGCTCCGCGCGACCTTCCAGAAGATGACGCGGGTCGTGCGCGACACGGCCCGCCGCGTCGGGCGGCAGGTCGAGCTCGTGACCGACGGCGAGGAGACCGAGCTCGACCGCAAGCTGGTGGACGCGCTCGCGGATCCGCTGGTGCACATGGTGCGCAACGCGGTGGACCACGGGATCGAGCCGCCAGCCGCGCGCATCGCCGGGGGCAAGCCGCCGGGCGGCACCGTCCGGCTGCGCGCCTCCCACGCCGGGGGCAACGTGGTGGTGCAGCTCTCCGATGACGGCGCTGGCCTGGATCGCGACCGGCTCGTCGCCCGGGCGCTCGAGCGCGGCCTCCTCGAGAGCGGCGACGGCCTGAGCGAGCAGGACGCGTTCCAGCTCATCTTCGAGCCGGGGTTCTCGACGGCGGCGAGCATCACGGATGTCTCCGGGCGAGGCGTCGGCATGGACGTAGTCCGACGAGCCATCGAGTCCCTGAACGGGCGCGTCGAGATCGCGTCCGTCCGGGGGAGGGGGACGACGTTCACCGTGAGGATCCCGCTGACCCTCGCCATCACGGACGGCATGCTGGTCCGAGTCGGCGGCCAGCGGTACATCGTGCCGTCGGCCAGCATCCGGATCACGCTCCGCCCGGAGCCGACCGCGCTACGCTCCGTGGCGGGGCGCGGGGAGCTCGTGATGCTGCGCGGCGAGGCGGTCCCGCTCTTCCGCCTCAGCCGCATCTTCGGGCTCGATGGCGCGATCGAGGACCCGACGCAGGGGCTGGTCGTCGTGCTGGAAGAGGGCGACGGTTGCTCGGCGTTCCTCGTGGACGACCTCCTCGGCAAGCAGCAGGTCGTGACGAAGTCGCTCGGTGAGTACGTTGGGAAGGTCCCGGGCGTCTCGGGCGGCGCGATCCTCGGGGACGGGCGGGTGGGGCTGATCCTCGACCCGCCGGGCCTCACGGCTCTGGCACGCCAGGAAGTCTGGACGAACGGCGCCGCGTTCGCGGCATGAGAGGTCGACCATGAGCGAGAAGACTCCAGCCCAATCGACCGCCGGTGGCGCGAAATACCTCACCTTCAGCCTGGGGACAGAGGAGTACGCCGTCTCGATCCTGAAGGTGCAGGAGATCATCGGCATGATGGACGTGACGCCCGTGCCGCGCACGCCGGAGTTCGTGCTGGGGGTGATCAACCTGCGCGGGAAGATCGTCCCCGTCATCGATCTGCGCACGAAGTTCGACATGTGCCGCGCCGAGCGCACCGACGAGACGTGCATCATCGTGGTCGACGCCCGCACGGGAGAGATGGGCATCGTCGTCGATCGCGTCTCCGAGGTGGCGACGATCCCGGAGGGCGAGATCAGCCCTCCGCCGCGCTTCGGCGTCTCGGTGTCCACCGACTACCTGCTCGGGATCGGTCGGTCGGGCGGGCGCGTGCAGCTCGTCTTGGACATCGAGCGCGTCCTGAGCGAGCACGAGGCCGCGGGCCTGGCGTCGCTCGGCGGAGACGCGATCGACCCGGCGCTTTCCCAGGAGGCTGGCGATGTTCGGTAAATTCACGATGACGAAGCGTCTGCTGCTGCTCTTCCTCGCGTTCGGGTTGCTCCCGGTCGCGGCCGTGGGCGCGACTACGTACCAGGCGACGAGCCTGATCGAGGCTCGAGCGGGGGACCGCCTCGCGAACGTCGCCTCCAACCTGAGCGACAAGATCGACCGGAATCTCTTCGAGCGGTACGGCGACGTGCAGGTGCTTGCGGTCAACCGGACGCTGCTCGAGACGAAGGACTGGTACAAGCGGGGCGAGGACAGCCGGCTCGTCGGTGCGTTGAACTCGGTCGTCGCGGCGTACGGAGTGTACTATCTCACGATCGTCGTCGACACCGAGGGGAGAGTCGTCGCGGTGAACTCGAAGGACGCGACGGGCCGGACGATCGACGCCTCCGGCGTCTGGACGAAGGTCTACCGCGAGGCGCCGTGGTTCAAGGCGGTCGCCGCCGGTCAGTTCACGACCCGGCGCGATCACATCGCGCCGGGCAACGACGTGCTGACGGGGACGTTCGTCGAGGACGTTCACGTCGACGCCGATGTGAAGGCGGCCTACCCGAGCGAGTCGGGCCTGACGCTGGGGTTCAGCAGCGTGATCCACGACGCCAGCGGCAAGGTGGTCGGGTACGTGAGCAACCGGACGCGCTTCTCGCTGGTCGAGGAGATCGTCCGCGCGACGTACCTGGACCTCCGTGAGCGCGGATATCCGTCGACCGAGATTGCGCTCCTGAACGAGAACGGCGTCCTGATCCTGGAGCAGGATCCCGCACGCGACGGCGCGGGTGCGGCCAAACATGATTTCGGCACGCTCCTCAAGTTCGACCTCGGAGACAAGCTCGCGTCCGCCAAGCGGGCGGTCAACGGTGAGTCGGGGTACGCCGTCGAGGAACACGTGCGGAAGCAGCGGCGCACGTCCAACGGGTACGCCCACTCCCGCGGAGCGATGGGCTTCGCCGGGATGGGGTGGTCGTCGCTGGTGCGGATGCCGGAAGAGGAGAGCTTCGCCGAGGCGTTCACCATCCGGCGACAGGTCGTGACGTCAATCGGCGTCGCGACGCTGCTCATCGTCGCGATCGGCGCGTGGGTGGTGCGCCGGCTCCTGCGTCCCATCCTCGCGATGAAGGGCGCCGCGGAGCGCCTCGCGCAGGGGGACCTCGACCAGCAGATCGAACATCGCTCCCCGGACGAGTTCGGCGATCTCGCGGAGGCGCTCCGGCAGGTCGTCGGTTTCCTGGGCGATGTCTCGGCCGCCGCGGCCGCCGCGGCTCGTGGCGACCTCTCCCGGGAGGTGACGGCGCGCTCCGCCAAGGATGTTCTCAGTCAGAGCTTCCAAGCGGTGGCGCAGAGTCAGCGGCGACTCGTTGGCGAGGCGTCGCGGCTCATCGACGCCGCTGGTGCGGGGCGCCTGGAACAGCGCGGCGACGCCTCCGGGATGGAGGGCGCGTACCGCGAGCTGGTGGAGGGCATGAACCGGATGCTCGAGGGCGTCGCAGCGCCGCTCGGGGAAGCGAGCCGAGTGCTCGAGCAGGTCGCGAACGGCAATCTCGCCGCGCGGATGCGCGGGGACTACCAGGGAGCGTTCGGCGACATCGCGGCGTCACTCAACAAGGCGGCCAGCGACCTGGGCGACGCGCTGGGGCAGGTCTCCGTCGCGACGAGTCAGCTCGCCACGGCGGCCGGCGAGATCACAGCGGGCAGCCAGTCCCTCGCCAGCTCGACGACGGAGCAGGCCGCGTCGCTCGAGGAGGTCACCGCCAGCCTGCAGGAGATCACGGGGCGCGCTCGGGAGAGCGCCGAGCGGTCGCGCGAAGTCCAGGAGATCGTCGGCAAGGCGGGCGAGAGCGCGGAGCGCGGAGTCGCCAGCATGACGCAGATGTCGGCGGCGATCGAGCGCATCAAGGCCAGCGCCGACGAGACCGCGAAAATCGTGAAGACGATCGACGAGATCGCCTTCCAGACGAACCTGCTCGCGCTGAACGCCGCGGTCGAGGCCGCGCGCGCCGGCGACGCCGGGCGCGGTTTCGCCGTCGTGGCGGAGGAGGTGCGCGGGCTCGCGATGCGGAGCGCGGAGGCCGCGAAGTCTACGGCCCAGCTCATCACCGAGTCCGTGCAGAACGCGACGGAGGGCGTCTCGCTGAATGAGGTGGTGACGCGCAATTTCGCCGACATCGCTACCCAGGTGCAGGTAGCGCACGGCGCGGTGGGTGACATCGCGGGGGCCGCGGAGCTCCAAGCCGTGGGGGTGCAGCAGATCAACGTCTCGGTGGAGCAGATGTCGCAGCTCACGCAACAGAACGCAGCCACCAGCGAGGAGTCCGCGAGCGCGGCTGAGGAGCTCTCCGCGCAAGCCAGGACGCTCGGTGACATGGTGGGCAGATTCGAGCTCGCGGGGTCGAGCGCGGCGCCGGGGCGGGACTCGTCACGGGCGGTCGCGCAGGCCTTCGTCCACCAGCCGGGACCTTCGGCCGGGTTGGGGCGCGCGCGGCCTGCCGGTGTCAAGGGTGGCCACGGCGCCAACGGGACCCACGGTGCGAACGGCACGAACGGTAAGAGCCGCGGTGCGGCGCTTATCCCGTTCGATGGAGACGAGAGCGTGCTGGCCGGGTTCTGACGGTGGCGGAGCACGACGAACTGCGGGCGCTGTCGCCGGATGCGTACTCGGGCATCCGGTCTCTGCTCCACGAGGTCGCCGGAATCGAGCTCGGCGCGAGGCGGCAGGAGCTCGTCAAAGCGCGCGTGGCGAAGCGGCTACGCGCGCTGGGGCTCGCGTCGTTCGATGAGTACGTCGCCCGGCTCGCGGCGGACCCGGCCGAGGTCCCGCAGATGGTCGACGTGCTCACGACCAACAAGACGTCGTTCTTCCGCGAGCCGGCGCACTTCGAGTTCGTCGCCGAGCACGGGATCCCGCGCTGGCGAAGCGCGGGTCGGCGTCTGCGGCTGTGGTCGGCCGGGTGCTCGTCCGGGGAGGAGCCGTACTCGCTGGCGATGACGCTGCTGGCGCACATCGGGGACTCGGCGGCGTGGGACGCGCGTATCCTCGCCACGGACATCTCTCCGAGAGTCCTGGACCACGCGCGCGCCGGGAGGTACGGCTCCGGTGCGCTCTGGGGGTTGCCCGCGTCGATGAAGAAGCACTTCGAGGCCTGCGACGGCGAGGTGAGGCTGCGTGATCCGGTGCGGGAGCTCGTGCAGTTCGCGCGCCTGAACCTGCTCGGAGAGTGGCCGATGCGCGGGCCGTTCGACGCGATCTTCTGCCGGAACGTGATGATCTACTTCGACGCGCCGACGCGGAGCGAGCTCGTCCAACGCTTCCGGAGACACCTGGCGCCGGAGGGCTGGCTCTTCGTGGGACACTGCGAGAGCCTGGGGCCGGCGCCGGCGGGGCTCCGCGCGGTGGCGCCGGCGACCTACGTGAGGTGCGAGTGATGCAGGCGGCGGTGGCGCGACGGGCGGAGCCGCCGAGCGGCAACGGCAAGCCGGTGGTGGTCGGGATGGCTGCGTTCGAGGCCGGCCGCACGGCGGGCTCGCTGGTCACCTACGCGCTGGGGAGCTGCCTCGGCGTCGCCGTCTGGGACCCGATCGCGCGGGTGGGCGGGCTGTTGCACGTGATGTTGCCCAACTCGACGATCGCGCCGGAGAAGGCCTCCGCCAACCCCTTCATGTTCGTCGACACGGGCGTCCCGGCCATGTTCCGCCGCTGCTACGAGCTCGGAGCCGAGAAGCAGCGCGTGGTGCTGAAGGTCGCGGGGGGGGCCTCGCCGACGACCGCCGGGGGGAACACGGATCACTTCGAGATTGGCAAGCGGAACATGATCCTGCTGCGCAAGCTGCTGTGGAAGAACGGCGTGCTGATCGCCGCGGAGGAGGTGGGCGGGTCCGTCTCGCGCACCATGTCGCTGTCTCTCCACTCGGGAGAGGTGGCGCTCAAGGTGGAAGGGCGCGAGCTCACGCTCTGATGGGAGGAGAGGCCATGGCGTTGAATGTCCTGATCGTCGATGACAGCGCGGTGATGCGGAGGATGATCGCCCGCGCGCTCGAGCTGACGGGTATGCCCGTCGCGAAGGTCTTCGAGGCCGGCGACGGCGTTCGCGGCCTGGCGGCGGCGATGGAGCACCCGATCGACCTCGCGCTGATCGACATCAACATGCCGGAGAAGAACGGGCTGGACGTGCTCTCCGAGCTCCGCACCCACGGCAAGACCTCGGCGCTCCCGGTCGTGATGGTGTCGACGGAGGGGAGCGAGCCCCGCATCGAGATGATCCGGGCGAACGGGGCGGCGTTCGTGCGCAAACCGTTCACGCCGGAGGCGCTGGTCGCGGCCATCGTGACGGCCGTGGGAGGTCGCGATGACGACGAGTGACTGGGACGGGGCACTCCGGGCGGCGCTGTCCCGGACGCTCGAGCAGCTCTGCTACGCGGTGCCCGAGCCGGGGGCCGCCCCGTCGCTGGATGGCTCATCGCCGCAGGCGGTCGCGCGCGTCGGGTTCCGGGGCCCGTTCTCAGGCGTGATGGTGCTGCGCGTGTGGGGCGGGGCCGTCCTGCCCGCGCTGGCGCGCGACATGCTCGGGTGCGACGCTGAGCCCGAGTCTGCGGTGCTGGCCGACTGCCTCGCGGAGATGGCGAACGTGAGCTGCGGAACGCTCCTGCCGCTCGCGGCCGGGTCGCAGCAGGTCTTCGACGTCGCGGCACCGCTGGTGTCGTGGGGGAGTGACGCCGAGGTGAGTGGGCGGCTCGCGGGCCGGGCCGCCGTCGCGCTGGACAACGGCACCCTGGAGGCGACGGTGCACCTGCAGGACGCAGGGGCGCCATGATCCGCGTCCTGGTCGTAGACGACTCCGCGGTGTACCGGCGCTTGATCACGCGGATGCTCACCGCCGAGCCGGGGATCGAGGTCGTCGGCTACGCCAGCGATCCGTACGAGGCACGGGAGCTCATCGTCGAGCTCGAGCCCGATGTGGTCACGCTCGACGTCGAGATGCCGCGCATGGACGGCCTCTCGTTCCTCGAGCGACTGATGAAGCACCGCCCGACGCCGGTGGTGCTCTTCAGCACGCTCGGGCAGGCGAACGGCGAGGTGGCGCTCCGGGCGCTGGCGCTCGGAGCGGTCGAGGTCGTGGCGAAGCCGCGGACGGACGACAGCGCGGAGGCGGGCGCGCAGCTCCGAGCGGCGGTCGTGGCGGCGGGCGGTGCGCAGGTCGCTCCGGTGCTCCCGCCGCAGCCCGTGGCGCGGTCGTCGGTGCCCACGTCGGGCGTCGTCGCGATCGGCGCGTCGACGGGCGGGACCCGGGCCATCGAGGCCGTGCTGTCGGCGCTGCCCGTCCCGTTCCCGCCCATCGTGATCGGGATCCACATGCCCGAGGGGTTCACCGCGGGGTTCGCCAAGCGGCTGAGCTCGGTCGCGCCGTTCGAGGTGCGAGAGGCCTCCGGCCAGGAGGTGCTGCTCCCCGGGACGGCGCTCGTCGCTCCGGCGGGCCGGCACATGACGATCGCGGCCCTGGGGGCCCGGTTCCAGGCGCGCGTCTTCGACGGCCCGCCGATCCGCCACCATCGCCCCAGCATCGACGTGCTCTTCCACTCCGTCGCGGTGGAGGCGGGGCCTGCGGCCCTGGGTGTGCTCCTTACCGGTATGGGCCAGGACGGCGCGGAGGGCCTGCTGGAGATGCGCCAGCGTGGGGCCGTGACCGTCGCGGAGTCCCGCGAGACCTGCGTGGTGTACGGGATGCCGCGGGTCGCCGCCGAGCTGGGCGCCGCGGGGACGATCGCCCCGCTGCATCAGATCCCCCAGGTCATGGTGGGTCGGCTGCGGCGGGCGTCGCTCCGGCCGCAGGCAGCGTCCTGAACCGGCCGTCCCCGCGCGCGGCGCCGGCGCTCGGGCGGCTCAGGCGCTCGACGTGAGCGCGGACAGCTCCAGGATGCGCGGCAGCGACGTGGCGACGATCAGCTCCACCATCCCGCGGCTGATCCCGAGGCGCGCGCGGACGCCCTCGCTGACCTGGCGGTTCAGGCCGGCCGCGTCGGCGCCGAAGCCGAAGGTGTGCGCGAGCGCCGTCGCGACGTGGACGAGGCCGACGAGGGTCCGATGCTGGCCCGGGGCGCTGTCCGGCTCGTGGTGGTGTCGTGCGACCGCGACGTAGACCTCGGGGAGCTCCCAGGCGCGGAGCACGTGCTCGCCGACCTCGGGGTGCCCGGCGCCCAGCACCGCCCGCTCGGCCTGCACGAAGGTGACCTCCCGGGTGTCCAGCGCCGCCGCCAGCTCGGGCCAGTGCTGGCCCACGAGCTCCGAGATCGCCAGCTTCCCGGCGTCGTGGAGGAGCCCCGCCGTGAACGCGTCCTCCTCGACCTCTGGCGAGATCTGGTGCGCGAGCTGCTCGGCGAGGACGCCGGTCGCCACGTTGTGCGTCCAGGCGTCGGCCGTGGCCATCCCGTAGCCCGCGAGGCGCCCGGGTAGGAGGCTGCCGAGCGCGGCGCAAAGCACCGCCTCGAGCACCCGCGCGCTGCCGAGCATCGACACCGCGTGCCGGACGGAGCGCACCTCCCGCCGCAGCCCGAAGCGCGACGAGTTCACGATGCTCAGCACCTTCGCGGACAGCGCGGCGTCGGTCCGGATCACGTCATGCAGCGCGTCGAGGGCGGGCTCGCCGCCCGACGCCAGGCGGAGCGCCTGTCGGGCCGCCCCCGGCAGCGCGGGGAGCGCCTTGAGGGTCTTCGCGAGCTCCGCCACGTCGAGTGGGGGCGCGGCGCGGGTGGGCGTGTGGTGCTCCTGGTTGGGTGTCATCTTCCCCTCCTCATCGGACTAGGTTCGCTCCGCGAGGGTATTGCCCCGTCTGGGGTGGGTGGCGCGCCGCGCGACACGGCCCGCCGCAGCCCCGGGCAGCGCCTCGCCGCTCCCCAGGGCGCCGAGGGGCGCCCGATCAGGCGCGATCGGCGAGCGGGTAGAGCTCGCGCTCTTCGCGGCCGATGCGCTTGCCGAGGGCGTCGAAGATCGAGCGGGTCTCGCGGACGAAGTCCTGAGCGTTCGATCGAATCGTGAGCGCGTTCCACTTCTTGGCGTACGCGCCAAACGCCGCCGCGATCCCTCCCATCTCTCGGCTGAAGTCCTCGGCCGCCTTCTTCGCTGCCGGGTCGCGGCTCTTCATCAGGTCGGGGTACAGCGACTTGTCCTCCATCGCCAGGTGGACCTGCAGCGCGCCGGAGAGCTTGGCGAGATCGGACGCGACGGGCTGCGCGTCGACCTGGAGCTTGGCGGGGTCCAGGCGGGCCTGGATCGCCTTGACGACCTCCAGGGCCTTCTTGTGCTGGTCACGAAACGCGTCGGTCTTGGCCATCTGCGGACTCCTCCACTGGGCGTGCGGCCGAGGTGTCTCGTCGGCCGACACCCGAGGAACGGCAGGCCCCGCGTTCACTTGAGGGGGGGCCGTTGCACGGGTGAACGCCACCCACCAGCTCGCCGACAGGCGCGGAGACGACTCGGCGCCTCACCCAAGGGGGGCAGCCTCAGGCGCGGATCGACGCCGCGACCACCCGCAGCGGCTCCCGGACGGTCCCGGGCGCGAACCCCCGGCTCCGCTCCAGGAACCCGGGCGTGACCTCGTACCCGCGGGCGACGAGCAGGGCCCCGCTCGCGAGGCGTACGTCATCCGCGAAGACCATGCCCACGCTCACCGCGCGGAGGGAGAGCTCGCGGACCGCGTCCCGCCCTGTCACGTGGCGGAGCGACGCGAGGGCCTCCACGAGCTCCTTGGGGTGCGCCTCGCGCCCGCGCAGGCTGCGGAGGATCTCCTCGGCATCCATCCCCCTCCGCTCGAGGGCCACCGCGTCCGTCGCGAGCCGGAGGATGGCGCCGCCCGTCCGCAGGACGGGATCGCGCCCGGGCGGCGCGGAGGGCGCGCCCGCGAGCTGGATCAGCGCGCGCGCCTCGTCGAGCCGGGGGATGTCGGCGAGCAAGCGCGTCGCGACCTCAGGGATGCGGGCGGCCGCCTGCTGCTCCTCGGCCTGCAGCTGCGCCCCGGACTCGATGCGCTCGAGCAGCTCCGGGTCGAGCGCGACGGCGCCGAGCTGGAGGAGGAGCGAGGCCACCTCGAGCTGCCACCGGAGCGGGTACGCCACGGCCTCGGCGAGCTCGAGCGCCTGGCGCCGCACCAGGCTGGCCGAGCCGAAGGCCGTCGGGTTCGCCAGCGCGAGGACGTCGGCCAACGCGCGCACGGCGCCGCGCAGCGTACGCTCGAGCAGCTCTCGCTCGGCCGTCACCAGACGATGTTGCTCCGCGCCGTCGGCGAGGGCGCCGAGGACCGTCGCCGGCGGACACGGCTTGGTCAGGAACCGGAAGACGTGGCCCTCGTTGATGGCCTGGATGGCGCTGTCGAGGTCGGAGTGCCCCGTGAGGAGGAGCCGCGTCGCGTCCGGACGCTCGACCCGCAGCCGCGCCAGGAGCTCGGCGCCGCTCATGCCGGGCATGCGCATGTCGCTCATCACGACGGCCAGCGCCGGGTGCTGGGCGGCGAGCGCCAGCGCGTCCGCCCCGGACGTCGCCGTGAGCAGCTCGAAGCGGCGCCGGACGTGCAGCGCCAACCCCTCGAGGACGTTCGGCTCGTCGTCCACGCAGAGGACCAGCGGGCGGGGCGCGCTCACAGCCCCGGCTCCTCGCTCGCGAGGCGATCGACCAGCTCGCGCCACGCGTCGAGGCGGCCCGTCAGGCCCATCTCCTCGACGAACGCGGCGTCGAGCGTGGTGCCGTCGGGGAGACCGGGGAGGGGCGGCGCGTGACTGTGTACGAGCGCGTCCGCGACGTGCACCGCCGCGACGAGCTCGCGGCTCCCGAGCGGCGGGACACGGCCGGGGACGTGGTGGTGCATCACCGCCTCGATGACGGGGTAGGGGAGCCCCCAGAGCCCGAGGAGGTAGGCGCCGACCTCGGAGTGCGTGAACCCCTACGTCGCCCGCTCGGACGCGAGCACGGGCTCGCCGGCCGCCGCCAGGGCCAGGATCTCGTCCATCCGCTGCGGCTGGGTGTGGAACAGCGCGAGGAAGCCCACGTCGTGGAGGACCCCAGCGAGGAAGGCGTCGGAGGCGAGCTCGCGGTCCGTGACCAGGCGGCTCGCCGCCCGCCCGGTGAGCAGCGCGTGGCGCTGGAGCGCCTCGGTGCGCTCGCCGTGGCGCCCAGGGTCGAAGATCTCCAGCGACAGGACGAGGTTCTGGAGGTTCTTCAGGCCGAGGAGGCTCGCCGCGTGGCGGACATCCGAGATCTGGCGGGGCACGCCGAAGAACCCCGAGTTCACGAGCTGGAGCAGCTTGAGCGTCATGGCGGCGTCGCGCTCGACGAGCCGCGCCACGTCCCCGATGCTCGACTCCGGATTGGCGAGGACCTCGAGGATCCTGTGGTACACGCGCGGCTGGCTCGGGAGCTTGTCGAGGCGACCGAGCTCGGCCCGCAGGTCGCGCTCCGCGAGCAGCGCCTGCAGCGCGCAGGCGCGCTCGATGACGGCCTCGAGCTGCGCGGCGTCGCACGGCTTGGTGAGGAACTGGTGGGCGACCGGGACGGCGCGCATCGTCGCCTCGGCCTCCGAGTAGCCCGAGAGCACGATGCGGACCGTCCCGGGGTGGTGGTCGTGGGCGTGGCGCAGCACCGCCGCGCCGTCGATGCCCGGCATCCGCATGTCGGAGACGACGACGTCCACGTCCCCGGCATCCAGAGAGCGGATGCCCTCAGCCCCGCCGAGCGCGAACGTCATCTTCCACCGCTTGCGTTGGCGACGCAGCAGGTCGCGGAGCCCGCCGAGGATCTGCTCCTCGTCGTCGACGAACAGGATGTGCTTCAGCTCGGACATGGCGAGGGACGGGAGGACGGAGCGTGCCTGACTCGGTGAACGGGCGCGAGCGTCGCGGACTGTAGGCGGGCGTGGGGCCGGCCGCTCGAGCTCAGGCGGCGGGCGCGCCGGAGCCGGCCTTCCCGGCGATGGGCAGCGAGATCCGGAAGGTGGTGCCGCGACCGACCTCGCTCTCGACCTCGATCCGGCCGCCGTGGCGCTCCGTGATCACGGACCACGCCAACGCCAGCCCCTGCCCGGTGCCCTTGCCCACCGCCTTGGTCGTGAAGAAGGGCTCGAAGATCCGCTCCCGGATCGCCTCCGGGATGCCGCCGCCCGTGTCCGCGAACTCGATCACGGCGTCCGCGTCCTCGGTGCGGCTGCGCACCGTGAGCGTCCCCCGCTGGCCCGAGGCGGCGTGGACGTCGCCCATCGCGTGGGCCGCGTTCACTACGAGGTTGAGGAACACCTGGTTCAGCTCGCCGAGGTGACACACGACGGGGGGGAGGCCGCCCAGCTCGGTCACCACGTCCGCCACGTACTTGATCTCGTTGGTCGCGATGGTGAGGGTCGTGGTGAGCGCGTGGTCGAGATCGGCGGCGGCCGCGGCCGCGCCGGCCGGGTGGGCGAAGTCCTTCATCGATCGCACGATCTTCGCCACGCGGGACAGCCCCTCGGTGCAGCGCCCGAAGGCGGCCGGGACATTCTCCTGCAGGTATTGCACGTCGGCGTCGTCCTCGAGCTCGCGGGTCGCCGCGGCCTCGGCCACGAGCTCGGGGCTCGGCGCCGAGGCCTCGACCTGGTCGCGGAGGCCGCGGAAGGCGTCCAGCACGCGGAGCAGGTCGAGCATCGCGTCGCGGAGGAACTGCACGCTGTCGCCCACGAACTGGATCGGTGTGTTGATCTCGTGCGCGATCCCAGCCGCGAGCGTGCCGATGGCGGCGAGCCGCTCGGACTGTGCGGAGCTCGCGCGCAGCCGGTTCACCTCGGTGTCGTCGCGCACCGTGGCGAGGAGGAACGCGCCTGAGGGCGTGTCTACCCGTGAGAGCTGCACGGTGGCGGGGAACACCTCGCCCCCGAGGCGGCGATGGGTCCACAGGAAGAGGTTCGAGCCGGTCGCGAGCGCCCGGCCGATCGCCTCGCCGGCCGCCTCGGCGGAGGGACGGCCGTCGGCCTGCCGCTCCGGCGAGTAGTCGCCGGGGCCGCGAGAGACGAAGTCCCGCTCGTTGCCGGCGCCGAACAGCCGCAGCGCCGCCGGGTTGCCGGAGGTGAAGCGCCAGTCGGGCGGCTCGAGCGTCATCATCGCGTCCTGTGCGGCGTCCCAGAGGGTCCGCAGTCGCGCGACGGCGGCGGCGCGCTCGCGCTCCGCCAGGCTCAGGCGCTCGCGCCGCGCGAGCGCGCCCAGCTCGCTCGCGATGGCGGAGACGAGCTCGAGGAGGGCGTCGTCCGGCTCGCGCTGCACGCGCGACGCGAACTCGAGCACGCAGAGGAGCGCCTCCTCGTCGAAGATCGGGAAGGCCAGGTAGGAGCGCAGCCCCGCCTCCCGCGCGAGCTCGCGCCGGACGAAGCTCGGCTCGGCGGCGGCGTCCGTGAGCCACCGGGGCGCGCGGGCCGCCCAGGCCGCGCCGGGGACGCCCTCGCCGGCGCCGAACGTCGCGGCGCGGGTCGCCTGCTCGTACGCCTGCGTGGCGGCGTCGCGCGAGCGGACCACGGCGGCGTGGAGCCTCGCGTCGGGGCCGGGCACCCAGGACGCTACGACTTCCCACTCGAGCTCGCGCGCGACGGCGTCGACCACCATCGCGACGGTCTCCTCCAGGGGACCGCCAGCCGCGAGCGCCCACGCCGCGACCGCGCGGACGCGGGCGCGCGCTTCGGCCAGGTGCTCCGCGGTGACGTCGCTGTGGATCAGGACGGCGGAGCCGTCGGCGCCGATCCGGCGCGCCTCGATGGCGAACCAGCGGAGCGCCGCCGGGCCGTGGCACGCGTAGCGGGCTCGAAAGGCCGGCTCCGCGCCGGCCAGGACGCTCGCGACGCCCTCGTGGATCTCCGGCTCCGGGCGCGACGCGGCGAGGTAGTCGAGCCCGACGCCGGCCTCGAGCGCCGCCGAGCCGGCGTTGGCGGCAGCGAAGCGCCGCCAGGCGTCGTTCACGTGGGTCACGCGCCCGGCCGCGTCGAGCCGGACGATCGTGCTCGGCGCGCAGTCGAGCTGCGCGCGGACGCGCTCCGCCTCCACGAGCGCCCGCTCCTCCTCGTGCTCGCGCGTGCGGTCCCGCAACACGAGCGCCCAGCCCTCGTGCTCACCGTGGGCGGCTCGGATCTGGGCCACCGTGATCTCGATCGGCAGCAGCTCGCCTCCGGGGCGCTCGAGGAGCCCGCGGTGCCGCGTGGGAGGCGCCTCGGCCGGCGCGGGGGTGCAGCAGGCCCCGAGCTGGAGCGGGGCGAGGGACTCGGGGTCCCGCGCGCGGATCACGCGCACCGCCGGCGCGCCGACGAGCGCTGCGGGCGCGACGCCGAGCAGCTCGGCTCCGCGCGCGTTGCACCGCGCGACGACCCCTGCGCGATCGACGAGGAGCATCCCCTCCGGCAGGCTGGCGAACACGGTGTCGAGATCTGCCCTGGCGCTCGCGAGCGCCAGCTCCACGCCGCGGCGCTCCGTCATGTCTCGGAGGGAGGCGAGGGTGAGCCGGCGCGCTCCGAGCCCGATGGGTTGGAGCGCCACGTCGAGCGGCTTCACCGCGCCGTTCGGGCCCGCGCCGCGCAGGACCAGCGGCGCCCCCAGCGGGCGCGGGCGCGGGCTCGCGAAGTACGCCAGCAGGTAGAAGCGCTGCTGCTCGCGGTCGGCGGGCGCGAGCAGCGCCTCGAACGCCGCCCCGACCACCTCGCCCACGGGCCGCCCGAGGAGCTCCTCGACGCGAGCGTTGGCCCGGACGACGACGCCCGCCTGGTCGACGACGACGCTCGCGTCCGGTTGCAGCTCGAGCGCGGCGCCGAGCGTCTCGGGAGTGACCGAGGGGACCGGAGGTTCGCCGGTCATGTGGAGCGGCGCGCCCCTCTGCTCGGCAGCTCCCTTCGACGCACGAGCCCAAGCCTAGACGGTCGGGCTCCGGCGCGCACCTCGATAATTCCTGGTCGCCGAGGAGGTCGCCCCTTCGCTGCGAAGGTCGCGACACGGCGTGTCTCTCCGCGGTGTCTCTCCGCGGTGTCTCTCCGCGGTGTCTCTCCGCGGTGTCTCTCCGCGGTGTCTCTCCGCGGTGTCTCTCCGCGGTGTCTCTCCGCGGTGTCTCCCCGCGGTGTCTCTCCGCGCCGCCGCCCCGGGCGGGCGCGGGGGGCCTCCACCAGGGACCCGTGAGGTGGCGGATCAGCCGTACGGCGGCTTGCCCTTCGGCCACTCCGTCGAGATCTGCTTGCCGTAGAGATCCACCAGGATCTTCACGGCGTCGGCGTTCTGCATGAGGAAGCGCATGTCCCCGCGGATCTTGATCTGGCCGCGGAGGCCCGCCGTGATGGGGTCGACGCCTCCGGCGGCGATGGACTCCCAGACGGTCGCCGGCGCGGTGAAACGGAAGCCGAGCCCCTTGCCGTCGTGGCGCTCGGGGAGCGGCCGGTACTCCTGGACGGCGCCCTCCTCCAGCACGACGAGGAAGTGAACGTCCTGCCCCTGGGGCACGTAGGGGCTCGCGCCGTCACCGAGCACCTCGAGCGTCATCACCACGCGCTGGCGCGGTGCTTGCTTGCGAAACTCCGGGGAGCCGTTGATCAGGGCCTTCATGTCGTCGTACCAGGCGTCGGAGTAGATCGCGGACATCTCGACCTCGTTTGTCAGGGCGCGGAGCGCTTCTCGGGGCAGGGCGGCTAAGGGGGGAAGGGTGCTTGGGGGTGGCCGGGTGGGTGAGGAGAGCTCAGCGGGACCACCACAGCCAGGCGGCGAGCGTCGCCACGAGCGCCATCGCGAGCGAGAGCCAGGCGAGGCGGAGGCGCCGGGGCGCTTCCCCTTCGAGCCGCAGGAGCCCGAGGACGCGCACTAGGAACGGGAGCTGGGAGGGGGAGAAGCGCACCGTGAGCTCGCGCCGCGCGAGCGCGCCGAAAGGGCTCGACTGACCCGAGGTCACGTGCGCGACCGCGAGGAAGCCGCCCTGGATCGTGGGGGCGCCGGGGAGCGTCGCGCCGCCGAGGTCGGTGAGGACGATCTGGTCGCCCTGGAAGGAGATGCGGACGGCGATCTGGTCGTCCTCCTGGGCCCTGAACACCACCTCGCCGCGGAGCGCCCGCGCGCTCCCCGCCTTGCGCGCCGAGGTGGTGACCGTCTGCTCGAGGAACTGCGAGAGCATGTCCGCGAGGCCGCTCGCGTCGTCGGGCGCCTCGAGCACCACCTTCGGCGCGCTGCCCGCGGCGCCGGCAGGCTCCATCAGACCTGGGCCCACCATTTCTCGAGCCCGAGATCCTCCGCGATCACGGTGAGGGCGTTGTACCCGGGGGCGAAGGTGATGTAGCCGTGAGGGTGCTGGGAGGCGCCGCAGAGGTAGAGCCCCGGGATGGGCGTTCGGTACTGCGCGAGCTCCTGCGTCGGGCGGTTCTCCAGGAGTGACTTCGGGTGGATACGCCCGACCATCCAGTCGCCGTACCGGTAGTTGATCATCTTCTGGCTGATCTCGAGCGGCGTCTCCGTGATCCAGCGCCGCACGAGGCCCGCCCCGCCGTCCACCATCGCCCCGAGCCAGCGCTCGACGGCGCGCTCGCCGTACGCGCGGGCCTCGCGCGACCACGCCTCGGCTCCACCGTCCGCGAGCGCGAACGGCGCGAACACGCGCAGCAGGCCCGTCGCCATGCCGGGCGGCGCGTCCGTGGGATCGTAGAGGGAGTTGACCGCTGCGTTGAGCCGCGGCACCGCTGGCAGGCGCCCGGCGCGGACGCTCGCGAACTCGTCCTCGAAGTCGGCGAGCGACTCGAAGCCGAGGTTCAGGATCCAGGCGCGATCGATGTCCGGATCGAAGGCCGCCGCGCGGTAGCGGGGGAGGCCGTTCATCGCCAGGTGCACGTTGAAGAGCGACGCGTCCTGGTACTGCACCCCGGCGACCTCCTCGAGCGTGCGCGCGGGGACGGCCCCCGGCTCGAGGAGGGACTGGAACGTCTGGTTTACGTCGAGGCTCGAGGCCACCAGCCGGCGCGCGCGGACGAAGCCGTCCGGCGTCATCACGCCGACCGCGCGGCCGCCCTCCACGACGATCTTCTCCACGGGCACCTGCGGGAACACGCGCCCGCCGGCCTTCACGATCACGCGCATGAGCGCGTGCGCGAGACGGTGGCTGCCCCCCTTGCAGAGCTGCCAGTTCGTGATCTTGCCGAGCAGCACCGGGTAGGTGACGGCGAGCCCTGGCACGTGCGGCTGGTAGGCGCAGATCGCCGCGTGGAAGGCCAGCATCGCCTTGATGCGATCGTTCTCGAAGTGGCGATCGAGGAAGTCGGCGACCGACATCGACCGCAGCCGCGCCGTCAAGAACTCGCTCTTGTCCTCGACCCCCCACGAGGCGAGGGCCCGCGTGATGTCTCGGAGCGTGATGGGCGGCGCGTACATCAGCGTTCGCACCATGAGGTCGAGATAGCCGCTCACCTCGGCGAAGAGGCGGAGCCAGGTGTCGGCGTCCTTGCGGGAGAAGCGCGCGAAGCTCGCCGCCGTCTTCTCCATGTCGGTGTGGATGGTGAGGGCGCTCCCGTCGGAGAAGATGCTCCCCATTTGCACCGCGGGGTGGACGTACTCGACCCCGTTGTCGTGGAGCGCGAGGTCGTCGTACACGGGGCAGATGCCGACGAGGGAGTGGTAGTTGGAGTGGAGATTGTGGAGGAAGTTCGGCTCCGTGACCTCCTCGGTGCACAGGCCGCCCCCCTCCTCGGTGCGGCGCTCGAGCACGGCCACCGAGAGGCCGCTCTTCGCCAGGTAGGCGGCGAGCGCCATCCCGTTGTGCCCCGCGCCGATGACGATGGCGTCGAATCCGTCGCTCAGCATGGCCATGGCGTCAGTAGAACCTCCCGCTGCTCTGCCACACGGCGGGCAGGCCCAGGTCTTCGCACATCACCTTCACGCAGTTGTAGCCGCACGCCGCCGTCACCCCGCCGCCCGGGTGCATGCAGCTCCCCGCCAGGTAGAGCCCCTCGATCTCCACGCTGTGGTGGGACGCCCCGGCGAAGGGGCGGAGCCCGATGAGCTGGTCGAGGCTCATGGCGCCGTGGCCGAAGTCGCCCTCCCGCATGCGCATCCCGCGCTCCTGATCGAGCGGCGTGTGCAGGTAGTCGGCGATGACGTTCTCGCGCGTCATGTTCGGGGCGAACTCGCCCGCCAGCGCCAGGAACCGGGCGTTGTACGTCTGGCGGACCTCCTCCCACTGCGCTTCGGTGAGGGCGCTCGCCTTGGGGAAGAAGTACCAGCCCGTCAGGTTGTGCTTGCCGGAGGGCGCCTGGGTCTTGTCCCAGATCGAGTTGATCCAGATCCCGGCGGCGGGCAGCTCGGGGATCCGATCGCAGTGGCCCGCGCGGCAGTAGTCGAGCACGTCCTTGGCGCAGTCGTAGCCGACGACCTGGTACCACGCCTGATCGACGCGAGGATCCCAGCGCGCGCTCTTGTAGTGGGGCGGCTCGTGCAGGGCCATCGCCACCGAGCCGAGCACTTGGTCGGGGCCGTCCTTGTAGTTCTTGACCCGGCGGCGCGTGTAGTCCGAGAGGTGGTCTTCGCCGACCAGGTCGAGGAAGGTGTCCTTCAGGCTGATCGCGCTGACGACCGAGCGCTTCGCGTGGAGGCGCGTGCCGTCGACGAGCTCGACGCCCACGGCCCGGTGGCCCTCGAGCAGGATACGACGCACGCGGCTCGCCTCGCGCATCGTCACGCCCTCGCGGATGCACGCCGTCACCATGGCGCCGTTCAGCCGGTGGGTGCCGCCGACCATCATGCGCCAGCACCCGGGCATCAGCACGCACGCGAACAGGAAGAAGTAGCCGCAGCCCGGCCACTCGAGGCTCGGCGCCGCGAACTCGATCGCGACGCGGTAGAGGAGCGCGCGGATCTCGTCGCTCTCGAACATCTCGTCGACGCAGTCCTTCACGGACTTGAACGCCAGCTCTTCGTCGAGCCCGAACATGGTGCACGCCGTCTGGAAGGCGAGCATCGGGTTCGGGAGGGTGTCTCCCGGCTTCCACTTCTCGGGGGGAGTGTAGAGCCCCGCCATGAGCATCGGCTCGAAGAGGTTCGCCTTCGTCTTCAGGTCCCGCCACACCTCGGCGTCGTGCTTGGAGTACACGGCGAAGTTCTTCGCGGTCTCCTCGATCATGTCGTTGCGGAAGAGCAGCACCGGGGGGCGGCCGTCGCGGAACGGCATGCCGGCCTGCACCTCGGGGTAGATCGTCCGCGCGCCGAGGCTCGGCAGATCGAAATCCGTGAAGCTCGGCATCACATGGAGGAACTCCATGAAGTTCGCGTGGATGTTGTGACAGAAGCCGGGCGCGGTGACCTCGGCGGTGTAGAGGGCGCCGCCCCACTCGTGGCGCCCCTCGAGGACACACACCTCGAGCCCTGCCCGGGCCAGGTAGGCGGCGGTGGTGAGGCCGTGGTGCCCGCCTCCGACCACGATCACGTCGAACTCGGTGCGGCTCATCGTTCAGCGACCCTCCTGGCGGGCGCGCGGCGCGCCCGGCGAGACGAGGTGAGAGGTTTCGTGCCCAAGAAGCGGCGTAAGGGAATTGACGATCGTCAACTCGGGTGGCGCGCTGCGTCGCGGGCGCGGGGCGCGATCGCCCGCCCGCGCCGGCTGCGCATCACGGGGTGACGAGGGTCACGTCGCCGAGGGTCGAGGGCTGCGCCTTGCGCCACCAGGTGACGATCTGCGGGGCGCCTCCCACATCCAGGATGGTGTTGAAGTGGCCGGCGACGCCGTCCACCGTGAGGGCGCGGGCGGACCACGCGTTGGGCGTGCCGGTCGCCCACTTCAGCGCGCCGAGCGTCGCGTCCTGGTAGGCGATCTGCACCTCGCCGGAGGCCGCCACGCGGATCGCGGTGTCGTCGCCGACCACCGACTGGACTCCGCCGGCGGCGCCGAGGTCGACCTCCTGGCGCCCTTCGAGGGTCGTGCCGCCCCCGAGCCGCGCGTACATCAGCACCTCGTCGAAGCCGTCCGCGTAGGCGATGTGCCACGCGCCGGTGCCGTCGATGAAGAGGCTCGCGCCGATGCCCACGTCCCCGGTGTCGACCGCCGGGTTGGTGGAGTCGTCCTGGCCGTCGACCAGGAGGGGCGGCTGCCACGCGCCGCCCTCCTCGCGGACCGCGTAGAGGTTGCCGTGGATGCGGTCGTAGAACACCAAGCCGAGGCCGCCGGCCGTCGGCGCCGCGGCGATGTAGAGGCCCGCCGCGTCTACGTAGGCCTCTACCGGATCCTTGGCCGCGACGACCCGGCAGGTCGGCGCGCCGCCCACGTCCAGGCACTTCGAGCCGCTCTCGCAGCCCGGATCGCAGCCGGTCGCGGAGGCGACGCAGGCGCCCGCCTCGGAGTCGCACGACGTGCCCGTCGCGCAGAGCGACGCGCGGCAGGGCGTCGCGGTGTCGGTGTAGGCGTCCGAGAACGCCCAGTCGCTCTCGGCGCCCGGGCTCGCGTTGGCGGCGCGCGCGACCCGCACGCCGCTCTGCGCGCTCCCCGCGGCGGACGGCCCCTCGAGGAACTGGTACGCGATGACGGGCTTGCCGTCGACGAGGAGGAGCTTGGAGTAACGACCGAGCTCGGCCTGCGCCTTCCCCTGCACGGTGTGGATCGACCAGGTGGCGCCGGCGTCGGTCGAGCGGGCGTACTTGAGCGCCTTGTGCGTCACGTCGAAGTAGCTGACGTGGACCGCCGTCGCGTCGACGGCGAGGCTCGTCCAGAGGCCGACGTCGTCGCCCGGGTCCACGAAGCCGCCGCGCCACCCGCGCACGTCGACCGCGTACGGATCGGGCTCCGGCTCCGTGGGGACGCCGTCCACGTGCTTCCACGCGACCTTGCCGCCCTGCACGGTCCCGACGACGAGATCGCCCCAGAGATACGGGGTGAGGAACCCCTGGAAGTCGCCGAAGCCGATGTCGTTGTAGCCCGCGACCCAGACGGTGCCGTCGGGCGCCACCGCGGCGGAGGTGTAGCTGCCGACGAGGCCGGGGGTGAGCGTCTCGCAGTTGCCGGTGTCGTCCGGGCAGCCCACGTGGGCGCCCTCGCCGCCGGCGCCGCCGGCGCCCGACGCGCCCGACGCGCCGCCGGTCGCGGCCGTCTTGCCCGTCTCCGAGTCGTCGCTGCACGAGCAGCCCACGAACGTCGACCCGGCCGCCATGGCGGCCATCGCGCCGTACACCGCCGGGGCTCGCATCCCGCGGCGGCGGCGGCCCCGCGAGAGCAGCCCGATCGCGCCGACGAGGAGCGCCGCGAGCCACGACCCGCCCGCCGTGCTGCTGGTCGCGCCGGGCACCGAGCAGCTGCAGCTGCTCTCGCCCGCGAGCGACTTGTCGCCGCGGCCGCGGACGAGCGCTTGACGCGTGGTCGCCACGTTGCCCTCCTCGTCGCGCGCCTCGACGCTCACGATCTCGGCGTCCGCCGTCGGGACGCCGGGGGCGCTCGCCGCCGACACCCACTCCGTCCAAGCGCCGGAGTCGTGGCGCCAGCGCACCTGGATCGCCTCCGGAGCGGACACCACGTCGTCCACGCTGAGCGGCAGCAGCCCGCCCTGGGCGCGGCGGTCGAGCGTGATGCGGGGCGGCGTCGCGTCGATGCGGACGGCGACCCGCGCGGGCGTGGGATCCGCCGTCCACGGCCGGCCGACGACGCGGGAGCGGATCTCGACGGTGTGAACCGCCTGGAGCATCAGGCTCGCGTCGGAGACCGTGAGGTCGCTGGAGGTCGTCCACGCGCGCCAGAGGCCACCGTCGAGTCGGAGCTGGTACTCGACCGGCTCAGCGCCGCTCGCGAGGGAGCTGGTGGCCCGGAGCGTGACGCGCGGGCGGTTCTCGCGGGTGGCCGTGGTGAGCAGGAGCCCGGCCGGGTCGACCTGCTTGCCGAACACCTCCGCGGTCGTCTGCGTCTCGACGCCGATCGCGCGGGGCGTCCCCGCGGCGGTGCCCAGCGCCGCGAAGATGCCGAGGAAGCGGTCGGAGTCCTTCTCGAGCTTGCGGAGGCCGGGGCTGCCCGTCCCCGGCTGCGAGGGCGGGATCACGAGGGAGAGCCCGACGCTCGCGGTGAGGTCGTTCAGGTTGATCGGGGGGATGGCGCCGCCGATCGCGGAGCCGAGCTGGCTCGCCAGGAGATCGGCCAGGCCGGTCGCGACCGTGGCCGGGTCCTCGCGGATGAGCTGGTTGTTCTTCACCGACGGGTTGGCGATCCCGAGCGTGCCGACGACCGGCGCGAGCTCGCCGCTGGCCGTCACGTCGAGGTTCACCGGCGCGGTGATGTCGAACACGGCCGTCATCGCCCGCAGGAAGCGGTCGCTCGCGAACACGTAGAAGTCGATCTCGAGCTGTGGGAGCTCGACCTTCAGCAGCGGGTCGGTGTCCGGATCGGTGCCGCCGCCGATCGTCACGACCGGGGGCTTCTGCGGGCGGAGCACCACGGCGAGCGGCTGCGCCGTCTTCTGCCGGCCGAGGTCGTTGAACGAGCCGAAGAGCGCGCCGACCGTCTTGCTGTTCAACAGCGACGACGCCGACCCGAGCGCGTCGCCGCCGAGCCCGAGGCAGAGGGCGCCCGAGTTGTAGAGGCCGGCCATCAGGTAGTTCAGGTACCGCTCGTTCACGCTGATGCCGACGTGCGGGCCGTCGCCCGTCCAGCCGCTCACGGTGTTGGCGCGGATCTCGTCCGGCACCGGGATGCCCGTGGGCTTCTCGACGACAGCGAGCGGGACGCAGCTCGAGGTGGGGCTCGGGATGACGCCGCCGACGAGCGAGAGCGTGATGCCGCCCCCCACTGGATCGAGGTCGCCGTAGGCGCACGGCCGGCCGTTGCACGCCGCCGTCTCCGGCCGCGCGCCCTCGCCGCCCACCGCGGCGACGAAGTCGAAGCCGCCCTTCGCGCCGGGCGAGATCCCGGCGAGCGCCGACGAGAGGTCGAGCTTGCCGTCGACGCCGAGCGCCATCGTCACGCACTCGGCCGTGTCGGGGCACTGGCCCTGGCCGTCCGGCGTGCAGAACCGGCAGGTGCCGCCAGCGTCCGGGAACGTCCCCGCCGGGCACGACACGCCCGCGGCCGGATCCTGCGCGACGCAGAGCTGCTGCTCGATGGTGCCGGTGAGCTCGCCGATCAGCGGATCGATGAGCATGGGCGCGAGCAGATCCTTCAGCAGGTTGAGGATGGTGCCGACGAACCCGCCGCAGCCGCCGATCGCGTTCTTGATGTCGTCCTGGTTGATGTTGACGGCGTTCACCCGGAGCCGGCTCATGCCCTTGCGCGAGCCGTGCGCCGGGTCGACATCCGTCTCGATCGACACGTCGGCGTCGAAGCGGACGTTCGCGAACGCGAGGTTGGAGCAGCTCCCGCCGTTCGTGAGGACGACGCTCGAGCTGCCGAGGAAGCCGGCGTCCAGCGGGAGCTTCGCCAGCCGGATGGCCAGCGTGCCGCTCGCCGTGAGGTTGCTCGGCGCCTGGGTCGTCAGCGTGATGTTGGCCTGGCCGAGGTCCGCCTCGACCAGGCACTCGGGCGGGCTCGCTCCGGCGTTGGGACCGTTCGGGCAGATCGTGAGATTCAGGATGCCCCCGACGGACTGGCTGCTCGTCGGGACCTCGAAGGTGATGACGCCCGCGGAGCCGGAGGTGCTGTCCCCGAGCAGCGACGGGGCGACGGCGGCGAGGTTGTCGCCGACGAACTCGAGCCCGCCCTGGGTCACCCGGACGCCGATGGCGTTCTCGATGCGCTCGTTCGCGGGGAACCCGCCGGGGAGCGGGGTGATGCCGCACCCCTCGCAGCCGGAGCAGCTACCGGCGCAGCCGCCGAACACGACGAGCAAGAGAACGAAGAGGAAGTGCTTCCACCAGCGGTTCATCTGACGCTCCGAGGTTGAAGGAGGGGCTCGCCAGCCGAGCCGCGTTGCAGTCTAGCTCAACTTCGGGCCCGGCGGTCGCCCTTCGGTACACAACCTCGGATCGGGCGCCGCGCTCCCCAGGTCGGCGCCGCCGGGCGGTCGAGCACGGTCGGGACGGCGCTCTCGGCGCTCGTGGTCGACCACCGGGTGACCGGCGGGCGAGGGTGCGGGCGGGGCGGGCCCGTCAGTCGCAGGTCGGGTTGATCCGGATGGCGCTCGCGGCGATCCCGGTCACCAGGTGGAACGCGTCCTTGCACGTCGCGGTGGCCGCGGCGTTCGTGGCCGCGCACCAGTCGCCGTCCGGGTAGACGAGCTCGCCGGCGGGCTTCGGTTGGCCGTTCGTGCCGAGGTTCACGTCCGCGTACGCGCAGCCCTTGCAGAGCTTCGACGGGTCGTTCACGTCGCACGCGTACCCCGGCGTGCCGCCCCACTTGGCGGAATCCCCGCTGAGGACCACGCAGAGCGTCTGCCCGAGGCTCACCACCTGGACGCTCTCGGCCTCGACGGCGGTGATGTAGGCGTCGAGCGTGCCGCCGTTCTCCCAGGCGAACTCGCCGAGCGGCGGCGCGCAGCTCGTCTCCGGCTGGAGCGACTCCGTCTTGTACCGCCCCACGCAGTTGGAGTCCTCGCTCAGCGTGAAGGAGAGCACGACCTTGTTGAGCGGGAGCAGGACGTAGTTGCTGTCCTTGTCCTCGAGGTACACCGGCAGGACGAGCCGATCGAAGGAGGCGGTGATCTTCTGGCCGTCCACCGTCGCGATGGCCTTGACGGGCTCGATCTGGATCCCGGAGCCCGGATCCGTCGCCGTCGTGAAGCACGCGCCGTCGGCCTTCGGGTCCGTCCCGCTGCCGATGAGCGCGTGGGGGACGGCGGTGCCCACGGTGAGCTCCTTCGAGGCGGGGTCGAACTCCAGCAGGATGTTGAACTGCCCGTTGCCGTTCTGGTTGCAGGTCGGCTGGTTGAAGTTGACCTTCTTGGTGATGATCGCGTCCTGCATGAACGGCGACGCGAGCACCGTCGGGCTGTCGACCGCCATCTGCGACACCCGGAGCTGCACGGTGGGCTGCCCCGTGTTGTCGTGCCGCGCGAGGCACGCGGCGCCGGGGCCCGCCGTGCCGTCGAGGTAGCACTCGGCTGCCGTGGGCGTGCAGGCGCTCCCGCCGCCACCCGCGCCGCCGGTGCCCGCCGCGCCGCCGCTGCCGCCGCCGTCGCTGTCACTGCTGCAGCCCGGCGCCACGGCGAGCGCGGCGAGCGCGAAGGTCGCCGAGAGGAGGAGGGGGCGCAAGAAGGGCGTGAGGTTGCGGGTCATGATCGGAGCTCCAGCCTGGTGGACGCACGGAGTCCTACCCCGTCCGGGCCGCCGGAACAATGCCGCGCGCCGCGCGGCAGCCGCGGCGCGCGGCGGGCTCCCCGGGAGCGCGCGCCCCGGGCGGCGCTCAATCGACGCGGACCAGCCGGGCCAGCGCCTCGAGCCGCGAGGTGACGTGGCCCCGCGTGAGCGTGCTCAGGCGTCGCGTGCCCACGTCCTCGACGCAGAACGAGGCGACGGTCGCGGCGACGTGCAGCCCCTGGCGCAGCGACCTGGCGTCCACCGATCCGCTCCTCGCGACCCAGCCGAGGAGCGCGCCCGCGAAGGTGTCCCCGGCGCCCGTCGGGTCGACCTCGGCCTCGAGCGGCCACGCGGGCGCGTAGAACGCGCCGTCGTCGTCGAAGAGCAGCGCGCCGTGCTCGCCCCGTTTCACCACGAGCGAGCGCGGCCCCAGCTGCCGGACGAGGCCCGCCGCGCGGACGAGGTTTCGCTCGCGCGCGAGCAGGCGGAGTTCCTCGTCGTTGATGACGAGCAGGTCGACGCGGGCCAGCACCTCGAGCAGCGCCTCGCGCTCACCCTCGATCCAGAAGTTCATGGTGTCGGCCGCCACGAGCAGCGGCGCCTTCACCTGGGACAGCACCTCGAGCTGGAGGCGCGGGTGGATGTTGCCGAGCAGCACGACGCCACCGTCCCGGTACGCCTCCGGCAGGCGCGGCTGGAACTCCGCGAAGACGTTGAGCTGGGTGTCGAGGGTCGTGCGGCTGGCGAGATCGTCCGCGTACCTGCCCGCCCAGCGGAACGTCTTGCCGGCGGCGCGCTCCACGCCCTGTACGTCGCTCCCGCGCTCGCGGAGCAGCGCAAGCGTCGCCTCCGGGAAATCCTCGCCCACGACCGCCACGAGGCGCGCCGGGGCGAACAGGGACGCCGACAGCGCAGCGAAGGTCGCCGAGCCGCCGACCTCGCTCGGGAAGCTGCCGGTGGGGAGGTGGAGGTCGTCGAAGGCCATCGACCCGACGATGAGGACGTGCGAGGAGCTGCTCGAGGCGGTCATGGGGGCGTCATAGCGGAGGACGACTCAGGCGTCGCGCCGGGCGAGCAGCCAGTCGAGACGCGCGAGCGCGGCCGGGGCGCGGGCGTCCGCCGCCGTCATCACGGCGCTCGCCAGCGCGCTGCGGGCCGGGCTGGCCGAGAGATCCGGGACGGCTCCGGCGAGCTCCCGCACCGTCGCGCGCGCGCGCTCCGCGTTCGCGTGCACGATGGCGAGCACCGCCTCGACGGTGACCGGCTGCTCCTCCTCGTGCCAGCAGTCGTAGTCCGTGGCGAGCGCGAGCGTCGCGTAGGGGAGCTCCGCCTCGCGAGCGAGCTTCGCCTCGGGCATCGCCGTCATCCCGATCACGTCGACGCCCCAGCTCCGGTAGAGCAAGCTCTCCGCGCGCGTCGAGAACTGTGGGCCCTCCATGCAGACGTACGTGCCGCCCTGGTGGACGGTCGCTCCGGCACGGCGGGCGGCGGCGGCGAGCGCGCTGGAGAGGAGCTGGCAGGTCGGCTCGGCGAAGGAGACGTGCGCGACCACGCCGCCCTCGAAGAAGGTCGAGGGTCGCCGCTTCGTGAGGTCGATGTACTGATCGACGACGACGACGTCTCCGGGGTGGATCGCCTCCTTCATCGAGCCGACGGCGGACAGGCTCACGATCGCCGTCGCGCCGAGCTTCTTCAGCGCGCAGACGTTCGCGCGGGCGTCGATCTCGTGCGGCGCGATCCGGTGGCCGCGACCGTGGCGCGGGAGGAACAGGAGCTCCTGGTCGCCGATCCGCCCCCGCGCGATGGCGTCGCTGGGCGGCCCCCAGGGGGTCTCGACCCGCTCCTCGCCGAGGCGCTCGAGCCCTGGGATGTCGTAGATTCCGCTGCCGCCGATGACGCCGAGGATTTCGCGCATGGGCGCCGCATATCACGCGCCCGGTCGCGCTGCGCCGCCGACGGGGCGAACCGGCGTGAACGCGCCCGAGCGAGGCCGGCGGCGGCGCCGCATCGAGGCGCGAGCGCCCTCAGCCTCCGCGCCGCTCGCCGAGCAGGGCCTCGGCGTGCCGCGCGGCGCGCCGGCGGCGGCACTCCTCGGCGCGGAGCACGGACACGAGCTGCTCGGTGGCGACGTCGAGCTCCTGGTTCACGAGGACGTAGTCGAACTGCCCGTAGTGAGCGATCTCGTCGCGCGCCGCGCGGAAGCGACGCTGGACCGTGGGCTCGTCGTCGCTCGCGCGCCCCCGGAGCCGGCGCTCGAGCTCGGCCATCGACGGCGGGAGGATGAACACGCTCACCGCGTCGGGGATGCGCGCCTTGATCTGGCGTGCACCCTGGTGGTCGATGTCGAAGAGGATGGCGCGGGGCAGGGGGAGCCGAGCCAGCTCGGCGCGGGCCGTCCCGTACAGGTTGCCGTGGACCTCGGCCCA
The DNA here is from genome assembly GCA_020846005.1 of Polyangiaceae bacterium. GTDB lineage: Bacteria > Myxococcota_A > Polyangia > Polyangiales > Polyangiaceae > JADLEQ01. The sequence continues at coordinate 10,606 of JADLEQ010000006.1, read as the reverse complement.
CTCGACGAACGCTCCGCGCGCCGCCATCGCCTCGAACGCGTCGCGATCGACGAAGTGGTACTCGCGGCCGTTCAGCTCCGTCGCGCGGGGGCTGCGCGTCGTGTGGGACACGCTGAAGCGGATCCCCGCCTCGCGCGCGAGCAGGCGGCCGGTGAGCGTCGTCTTGCCGGCGCCGGACGGCGACGACACGATGAGGAGGAGCGGAGTGTCCGTCCCCGGGGCGGCCGCGTCACTCGACATTCTGCACCTGCTCCCGCATGCGCTCGAGCTCCGCCCGGAGCTCTACGACTCGGTGGGCGGCGAGCGCGTCGCCGCACTTGGCCGCGAGGGTGTTCGACTCGCGCGCGAGCTCCTGGAGGAGAAAATCGAGCCGCCGGCCTACGGGCTCGTCCAGCGCGGCGAGCCGCTCGAGCTCGGCCAGGTGCGCGGTGATGCGCGAGAGCTCCTCGCTCGGGTCGGCGCGCTCGGCCAACAGGACCAGCTCGGCCTCTAGCCTGGGCGTGTCGACGGACACGCCCAGCTCCCCCACGAGGCGCTGGGTCCTTGCCCGAAGGCGCGCGCGCAGCGCGCCGGCGCCCTCCTCGAGGCGCGTGACGATCGCGCGGAGCGACTCTCGCGCGTGCGCGCAGCGCTCGGTGAGCTCGGCGCGGAGCGTGGCGCCCTCGGTGCGCTGCATCGCGCCGAGCTGGGCGAGCGCCAGCTCGAGCGCGGCGGTGAGGGCTCGCCGTGCGTCCGCGACCTGGAGGCCCGGCGTCACCACCACGTGCGGCAGCGCGGCGATCGCAGCGAAGCCGACCGGGGTGCCGGGCTCGAGCTCGTCCCGCAGCTCGCGCAGCGCCTGGTGGGCGGCTCGGGCGCGCGCTCGGTCGAGCACGGGCGGGGGGACGGCGTGGCCGTCGAGCCGGGCCGTCACGTCGTAGCGGCCGCGCCCGAGGCGGCGCCGGAGCTCCTGCTCGAGGAAGAGCGTCTGATCCTGGAGCTCCGCCGGAAGGCGCACGCGCAGCTCGAGGAAGCGGTGGTTCAGGGCCCTCACCTCCAGCTCCACGGTGCCCTCGCCGAGCGCCGCGCGCCCGCCGCCGAGGCCCGTCATGCTCCTCACGGACGGGGCTCCACCAGCGTCCTCAGGAACTCGAGCGTAGGGCCGAGCCCCTCCTCCCAGTGGACCAGCGGACGCCACCCGAGCAGCTCCTCGGCGCGCGAGACGTCCGCGAGCGAGTGCCGGACGTCGCCGGGGCGCGGCGCGGCGTGGACCACCTCGATCGGGCGGCCGAGGCGCTCGCCGATCGCGGCCACCACGGCGTTGAGCGAGACGCGGCGGCCGGTGGCGATGTTGATGACCTCGCCGGTGAACCTCCGCGGCGCAGCAGCGGCGGCGAGGTTCGCGGTGACGGCGTTCTCCACGTAGGAGAAGTCCCGCGTCGTCTCGCCGTCCCCGTAGATCGTGATGGGCTCCCCACGGAGGGCCGCGGAGCCGAAGCGCGGGATGGCGGCGGCGTACGCGCCGTCCGGCCGCTGATGGGGCCCGAAGACGTTGAAGTACCGCAGGCTGATCGTCTCCAGGCCGTGCAGCCTCGCGAAGACCTCGAGGTACCGCTCGCCGGCGAGCTTGCTCACGGCGTACGGGGAGAGCGGGTTCGCCGGCATCGCCTCGTGCTTCGGCAGGGTGGGGGAGTCCCCATAGGCCGCCGAGGACGCCGCGAGGACCAGGCGCCGCACGCCGGCGCGCCGGGCCGCCTCGAGCAGGGTGACGGTGCCGCCGGTGTTGACGGCGTCCGAGGTCACCGGGTCCTCGATGCTCCTCGGCACCGAGCCCAGCGCGGCCTGGTGGAGGACGACCTCCACGCCGGCGCACGCGCCCGACATCGCGCTCGGGTCGCGGATGTCCGCTGTGATCGCCTCCACCTGCGCGCTCCCGCGGAGCTCGCCGAGGTTCTCCCAGTAGCCCGTGGAGAGGTTGTCCACCACGCGGACCCGCTCGCCCGCGCGCACCAGCGCCGCGACGAGGTTCGAGCCGATGAACCCCGCCCCGCCCGTGACCAGGAACCGCGCACCGACGCTCATGCGACCTCTCGCCCCGCGCTCCGCCCGCTCGCGCTCATTGCCCCTTGCGCCGCTTCACGTCCTCGAGGACGCGCCGGTACTCCACGTCCCAGAGGCCGGTGCCCTCCTCGAGGTGCTTCATTCGGCCGCGCACCTCCGTGTCGAGCGCCGCCTCGTCCGAGGCGACCTTGCGGAGCGGGCCGCGCATCTTGAGCCTGAGGACGTGATCCTCCGCGAAGACCTCGTCGACGCTCGACGAGTGCATGAGGAGCTCGACGAGCTGGTCGAGCAGGTAGTCGATGGCGTCTTCGCCGATCTTGATGCCACGCTCCTCGGCGGCGAGGCGCTTGAGCCGACCGAGATCGCTCGCGGCCCCCGAGCGCTTCGCCAGCAGGTCCCGGGCGCGCTCGGTCGCCGCCTGCTCCTCGTTGGCGTAGTGCGTGAGGACGGCCTCCACGTCTGCCCTCACGTCGGCCAGGCTCTCCGCCTCGATCGCCTGCGCGCTCGTGAGCGCCGACACGATCTCGGCCGCGATCTGTGGAATCCTGGCAGCGGGCAGACGCATGGCGCCCTCGTAGCCCCCAACCGCCCCGCTGTCGACGCAAATCCCGCCGCGCCCGCGGGCCGGTCGCGGGCCGGTCGTGGGCCGGTCGTGGGCCCGACGGCGACCGGGCCTCAGCCTCGCCCGCGCGGTCCCAGCCGGAGCCGCGAGTAGACCGCCTGGCGCTGCCGGGCCTTGTACGCCTCGTGGTTGGCGTCGCCCGCCTCGTTCGAGGCCTCGCTCTCGGCGTCGAGGATCTGGAACTCCACCAGGACGAACACGACCGGGCCCAGCGCGTCGCTCCCCGGGGGAGCGAGCTCCATCACCTGCGGCGGGACCCGCACCGGCACGTCGGCGATGAAGTGGATCACGCGGTAGCTCGGCGCGCTGAACTGGTTGTCCCCCGCGCCCACGTCGTCGTCGCGCGTGGGCTGCAGGCCCGGGACGAGGCGGCGCAGGTGGGGGTGCGCCTCGCAGAAGCTCCGGAAGTGGAAGATGGTGTTCGTGCTCTCGCCGGGGACGACGTAGTTGAACGGGAAGAGGCGCTCCGTCAGGTGGAGGAGCACCGGCATGATCTGTTCGCGGGTCCGGGTGACCACCCGGAAGCGCAGCTTGTCGTAGACCGCGGTCGTCGTCGCGCCCGGCTTGCTCAGCAGCTTGGTGTAGGTGGAGTCGAGGTTCTTCCGGCCCCCGATCAGCTCGCTGATCGGCAGCCCCTCGCTCAGCATGGCCCCGACCACGCGGTACACCTTCTCCTCCACCAGGTGGAACATGTCCTGGTCGCTCACCGGCAGCCGGAACAGGAGCTCTCGGCCGTTCAGGTGGTGGATGATGTGCACCACCTTGAGCACCGTACACGCGCAAACCTGGCGGTGTCCCTTGCCGGCGGCGATCCAGAGCAGCTCCTCGAGGCTCGCGCGCGCCACCGGGCCCGGGATGGCGAAGCCGAAGTTGCGCTTCAGGTAGGCGATGGCCTCGCGCTTGACGTGATCGATGTACGCGGCGTCGATCGGCTGCGTCGGCTCGAGCTCCAGCGTGCGGAGGAGGCCCGCCGGGCCCCCGGGCGAGTCGAGGTGGAGCTGCATCCAGTCCACGACGGATCCGCCGCCGAGGATGAGCCGGAGCGCCTCCAGATCACCCAGCGTGAGCGCCTCGAGCCCGCGGAGCGGGGCCGCTTCGCCGCCGGGTCCGGCAGGATCGTTCCAGTCGTTCCCCATCACGTCCTCGGGCTGGCGCCCGCGCGCCGAGGGGCGGGACCGTGCCGCCTGCCGGGGCGCTCGTCAATGGGGGCGGGCCGGGCTCTCGGCGGCGCGCGGCGCCCGACCGAGAGACAACGTCCCGAAAAAGATCCCGAACGCGGCGGCCACCACCATCAGCGGAGGCAGGAACCCTCCCGGCTCGACCAGGAGGGCCGCAGGACCGAGGGCGATGAGATACCAGGTGCTGTCCATCGAGTGCCTCCGCGCGGGCGGTTCCCCGGCTTGCGCCGAGTAGGTCAAGGTAGTTCGATGTAGGTAAGTATGATACCTGAGGGGCAGCGGGGCCAAGTCCTAGCCGAGTCGCCCGCGACCGCCAACCCCCGCGCTCCGGCCGGCCGGGCCGCCGGGGCCGCACCGCCGGGTCGCGCGGCCCCGCGTGCCCGGGTGGGTCGCAGGGGAGGGGCGGTTCGGTGTAGCTTCTCGCGCGTGCGTCGCCTGGTCGCGCTGGTCGCCGTCGCCGGATCGGTCGGGTGTGCCACCGTCGAGCCGGGAGAGGATTTCTCGATCGCCGAGGTGGTCTACGACGAGGGGTACTTCTACTGTCGCGTGGAGCCGGTCCTCTTCGCGCGAAGGTGCGGCGCGGGGGATCCGTCCGCGGGCGACCCGGCGGGCGGATGCCACTACGCGGTGACGGCCTATCGGCTCACGGAGTACGGCCCGCCCCTCGTCGCCGACGGGTGCGGGGGCGGAGTCGTGCCGCGCACGCCGATCACGCCCGAGGCTCAGAAGAACTACCAGGCCTCGCAGGTCGAGATGCAGCGGGATCCGGAGCTGGCGGATCTGCTCCGCCGGCCCGTGGGGAGCGCGCTCCACCCGCGCCAGCTGTTCTCGGCCGACTCGCCCGAGGCCGACCTCATCCGGGAATGGGCCACGCGGTTCTCGACCCAATGAGCTCGCCACGCCTCCTCGCCGCTCGGCACGCGACCCGCTTCGCGCCTGCGCTCCTCGGCGCCGCGGTCGCGCTGTTCGCTCCGCGCGCGGCGGCCGAGGACGAGGTCTTCGCCCGCGTGATCGTCGACGAGGCGGAGCTCCGCGCCGGGCCGGGGGCCTCGTACCGGGTGCTGCACCGGGCCGTGCGGGGCGACAGCCTGGTCGTGACTCGGCGCGAGGCGGGCGGCTACTGGCTGGAGGTGCAGCTCCCCGACGGCAGGACGGGCTACCTGCTCGGGGAGGTGGTCGAGCCGGTCGCGGTCGGGGAGGACTCCGCCGAGCGCGCGGGCAAGCCGGGGTTCTTCGCGCCCCCCGCGCTCGAGGACGCCGACGCCGGGTTCGCGCTGCTCGGCGGGGCGTACGCGGGGGACGGCTACGCGGAGCTGCGCCCGGCGCTGGTGCTCGCGCCCGCCATCTCGTTCGAGCCCTACGCGGGCCTGGCCCTCGGCGAGGCCGCGAAGACGCTCGTCTACGGCGCGGGCTTCATGGTGAATCTCGCCCCGGACTGGGCGATCGCGCCGTACGTGGTGCTCGGCGCGGGCGGCGCGCGCGACGACCCGAACTCGAGCGACGAATTCGTCCGCTCGGCGACCTCGCGTTGGCACGCGCGCGCCGGCGGAGGGTTGCTGCTCTCGCTGCGCTGGCGCATCCTCGTGCGGCTCGAGGCGACCAACCTGGTGTTGTTCACGGAGGACTCCTACGAGAACGTGCAGGGTTACCTCGGCGGGCTCGGGACCTACTTTTGATGGCGGAGGCGAACGTGTTGCACAGGTACCGAACCTTCGCGTGGAGCGCCGCGGCGCTGATCGCGGTCCTCACGAGCGGTTGCGCGACGGTGCGCCCCGAGCAGCGCGCGGCGCTCGCGGATCCGGCCATGCAGTTCGAGGCGGAGGGCGGCGAGGACGAGTCGCTCCAGCACGCGCTGGAGAACCGCGAGGGCGCGTGGGGCGGTGGCTCGGTCAAGGGCGGCGGCTGCGGCTGCAATTGAGCGACGTGGCAAGATCTCACTCGTCTCTGGCTGGTCTCGCGTCGCGGCGGCCCCGTCCCGGCGCGGCGTGGCGCCGCGTCGCGCCGGCGGCGCTCGCGCTCCTCGGGGTGGCGGCGGCTGCGCGCCGGTCGAGCGCGCAGGTGGTCGATTTCGACCTGCACGCCGCGCTCTTTCACGAGGCGTCCCCCACGAGCGCGATGACGGTGCTCGCGCCCGGCGCGTCGCTCGGCGTGACGCCGGTGGAGGGGCTGCGGGTCGGGGTCGGGTGGGAGGCCGACATCGTCAGCGGCGCCACGGAGAGCGTGAAGGCGGGGCGACTCGCGCTCGACCCGGACATCGTCTCGGCGGCCAGCATCGACGACACGCGCCACGTCTTCACGGGGAACCTCGCCGTCGAGCGCGGGCCGGCCACGCTCGCCGTGGGCTATGGCCAGGCGTCGGAGAGCGACTACCGGAGCCGTTCCATCACGGTGTCCGCGAGCACCGACCTGCTCCAGCGCAACACCCAGCTCGCGCTGGCGTACGCGCGCGGCTTCGACGAGGTGTGCGATCGCGCCAACCCCGTCACGCGCGACCCCACCGTGCGCCTCCCCCTCGACACCTCGGACGGCTGCTTCACGGAGGCGCCCGAGCGCGCCGTGCGCGACGTGGCCCTCGACACGCTCCAGGTGGGGTGGACCCAGAGCTGGACGCCGGTGTTCGTGACGCAGCTCGTGTTCTCGGGCGGGCTCCAGCATGGGTTCCTCGGCAACCCGTACCGCTCGGTGGTGATCGGGGCGGGCGGGCAGACGGCGCAGGAGCACCACCCGGAGAACCGCGCGCGGGGAGCCGTCGCCGGGCGCGGGCGCTACTGGTTCCGTGACCTCGATCTCGCGGTCGGCGTGGGCGGCCGCGCGTACCGCGACACCTGGGATCTGCTGAGCGGCTCCTACGAGCTCGAGGCCGAGCACTACCTCGCGCCGTGGCTGCGCGTCGGCGCGCGCGCCCGCTACTATCACCAGACGGGCACGCTCTTCTTCAGCGACGACTACACGGGCGGCGAGCCCGTGCTCGGCCCGCGCGGCCAGTACTGGACCGGCGATCGCGAGCTCTCCCCGCTGCACTCGTACCTGGTGGGGGCGAAGCTCGTCGGCGCGTGGAAGGGCGGCGCGGGTAGGCGGGTGGGCTCGCTCTTCACCCAGCTCCGCACGGTGGTCGCGGTCGATTTCGTCGACACCCGACTCGAGCAGTTCACGTGGGCTGGCCGCGAGCCGGACGACGGCCTCGCGATCCTCACGACCGTCGGGTTGAGCGGCGGATTCTGAGCGCGACGCGAGGGCGCGAGGCGTGGCGCTCAGAGCACGCGCAGGGCGCGCCCGTGCAGGACCTCGTTGTGCGAGCCTTGCCGGTAGCCCACGAGATCGACGGTCACGTAGACGAAGCCGTGGCGCCGGCCCGCCTCGGCGACCGCGTGGCGGACCTCTGGCGACACGATGCGCGGCAGCTCCTCTGGATCCACCTCCACGCGGACGAGCGTGTCGTGGAAGCGCGCGCGGACGCGGCGGAAGCCGAGCGCGCGGAGCTCCTCCTCGAAGCCTCCCACCTGCGCCAGCCGCTCGCGGGTGACGGAGGTCCCGTACGGGATGCGGCTGGAGAGGCACGCGGCGGCGGGCTTGTCCCACACGTCGAGGCCGATCGCTCGGGCCACGGCGCGGGCGTCCTCCTTGCGGAGCTCCGCCTCGACGAGCGGACTCCGGACGCTCGCCGCGCGCGCGGCGTCCAGCCCGGGGCGGTAGTCCCCGAGGTCGTCCAGGTTGGTGCCGTTCGCGATCCAGTCGAGGCCCCACTCGACGCGCTTGGCCGCCGCGATGTCGTAGAGCTCCGTCTTGCAGTGGAAGCAGCGGTCGGCCTGGTTGGCGGCGTACCCGGCGCGCTCGATCTCATGGGACTCCACCAGGCGGTGCGGCGCACCGAGCTTCTCCGCGAGGCGCTCGGCGTCGTCCTTCTCGCTCGGGGCGAGGCTCGGGCTGACGGCGGTCATCCCGACCGCGCGCGGCCCGAGGACGCGGTGCGCCACCGCGAGCACCAGCGCGCTGTCGAGCCCGCCGGAGTAGCAGACGAGCACCGAGCCCATGTCGCCGAAGATCGCCTCGAGGCGCGCGAGGTTCGTGGCGGGGGAGCTGGGCATCGCCGGGGACCGTAACACCGCGCGCCGGACCGGCCAGCCCCCGGTCGTGTCCCCGAGGCGTCGCGCGGCGCTGCTATCGTCCGGCCGCGCCATTATCGTCCGGCCGCGCCATGGTGCTCGTGCTCTACGCTCACCCCTACGCCGATCGCTCGCGGGCGAACCGCGCGCTCGTGCGGGCGCTGGACGGCCTGCCGGGCGTCGAGGTGCGGGCGCTCTACGAGCGCTACCCGGATTTCTCCATCGACGTGGCCGCTGAGCAGGCCGCGCTGGCCCGACCGAGGACGATCGTCGTCCAGCATCCGCTCTACTGGTACGCGCCGCCCGCCCTGCTCGCGATGTGGTGCGAGAAGGTGCTGCTGCACGGCTGGGCGTTCGGCGAAGGGGGCCGCGCGCTCGCCGGGAAGCGATGCCTGTGGGCGGTCACCACCGGGTCGCCCGCCGAGGCGTATTCGGCGGGCGGCGTCCACGGCGCGACGCTCGAGGATCTCGCGCTCCCGCTCCGGAGGACGATGGCGCTCTGCGGCGTCGAGTGGCTGGCGCCGTTCGTCCTCCACGGCGCGCGCACCCAGCCTCGGGTCGAGCTCGAGCTCGCGGCAGCCCGGTACCGCGAGCGTCTCGCGGCGCTCGCTGCGCGCGACGCCCGCGGCGGGGAGGCGGCGCCATGAACGAGCCGTCGCTCCTCGTCCTCGTCATCGGGTACCTGGGCGCCGCTGCGATCTGCGTGCCGCTCGCCGTCCGCCTCGGGCTCGGCTCCGTGCTGGGGTACCTGGTCGCGGGGCTCGCGCTCGGGCCGTACGGCCTCGCGCTCTTCCGTGACCCGGCGGCGACGCTCCACTTCGCGGAGCTCGGCGTCGTCCTCATGCTGTTCGTGCTGGGGCTGGAGCTGGAGCCGGCGCGGCTGCGCGCCATGCAGCGCGCGGTGTTCCGTGGCGGCGCGATCCAGATGGCCGTGTGCGGCCTCGCCCTCACCGCGGTCGCCCTGGTCGCGGGGTTGCCGCTGGCCGCGGCGGCGGTGGTCGGCCTCGCCGTCGCGCTGTCGTCCACCGCCATCGCGGTGCAGACGATGAAGGAGCGCGGGATCCTGCTCACCCCGCTCGGGCAGGCGTCCTTCGGGGTGCTGCTGTTCCAGGACATCGCCGCGATCCCGCTCCTCGCCGTCGTGCCGCTCCTCGGCGAGGGGGCGGGGGGAGGGGAGCCGCGGTGGATCGCGGTGGGCAAGGTGCTGCTCGCGATCACGGCCGTGCTCGTCCTGGGGCGGTTCGCGACGCGTCCGCTGCTGCGCGTCGTCGCCCGGACGGGCCTGCGCGAGGCGTTCACCGCGACGACGCTCCTCATCGTGCTCGGCGTGGCGGAGGTGATGCACCTCGCCGGGATCTCCATGGCGCTCGGCGCGTTTCTGGCTGGGGTGCTGCTGGCGAGCAGCGAGTACCGCCACGCGCTCGAGGCGGACATCGAGCCGTTCAAGGGGCTCCTGATGGGCCTGCTGTTCGTCGCGGTGGGGATGAGCATCGACCTCGGGCTGATCGCGTCCCGGCCGCTCGCCGTGGCGGGGCTCGTGGTCGCGCTGCTCGCCGTCAAGGCGGCCGCGCTGTGGCTCGCGGCGCCCCGGATCGGCGTCCCGCGGGGGCAGGCACCGACGTTCGCGGGGCTGCTGTCCCAGGGCGGGGAGTTCGCGTTCGTCGTGTTCGGTGTCGCGGGGGCGGCGCGGCTACTGCCCGCCGAGTGGGAGAAGCTGCTCACGCTGGCGGTCGCCCTCACCATGGCGGCGACGCCGCTGTTGGTCCTCGGCGCGGCCGCGCTCGTGCGCCGGCAGCCGCAGGCCGAGCGCCGCGCGCACGACGCGATCGAGGCCGAGGACGCGCCCGTGGTGATCGCGGGGTTCGGTCGGTTCGGCCAGGTCGTCGGGCGGCTCCTCTTCGCGAGCGGGCTCCGCGCGACCGTCCTCGACGCCGATCCGGATCACGTCGACACGCTCCGGCGCTACGGCTTCAGCGTCTTCTACGGCGATCCGACGCGGCTCGACCTCCTCGAGCAGGCGGGGGTCGGGCGCGCGCGGGTGGTGGTGAACGCCATCGACGAGCCACACGCGAACACGGAGCTCGCGCGCCTGCTGCACGAGCACTTCCCTCGGGTGACCGTCGTCGGCCGGGCGCGGAACGTCACTCACTGGTTCACGCTGCGCAAGCTCGGAGTGAGTCGCCTCGAGCGCGAGGTCTTCGAGAGCTCGCTCCGCGCCGGGCGCCACACGCTGGAGGCGCTCGGCGTCGGCGCGTTCGAGGCGCGCGAGCGGGCCCTGGCGTTCCGGCGGCACAACCTCGCCGCGCTGGAGGCGCTGCTCGCCGAGGAGGGCGACGACGAGCACCGCACCCACCTCGCGCGCGGCCCGGACGACAACCACCTCGAGGAGCAGTTCCGCGCCGACGTGGCGCGCCTGCGCCACCACGGCCCCAGGCGCCCGCCCGGCGCCACGCCGGGAGGAGACGAGGCCGAGGATCGCGAAGATGGCGACGACCGGGATCCCGTGACCAGCGAGGCGACCCCCGGGAGCGCGCGGTAGCGCGGGGGTGGCGGGCGCCCGGGGCGGCCGCGCTCTCGGTGTGCGCGCTGGTGGTGGGCGTGGCCTCTGCCGGGAGCGCGCGGGCGCACGAGCCGGCGCGGGCTCGGCTCGAGGCGGTGCGTGC
>JADLEQ010000005.1 GCA_020846005.1 Polyangiaceae bacterium | reverse complement strand
TGATGATCGGCACGAACGACGTGTTGATGTTCGTCTCGATCTTGTCGATCTCGTCCGTCATCGAGCCGGAGCGATCCACGACCCAGATGATGTCGACGCTCGGCGTGCTCGCCTGCTGGCTGACGGTGGTGCACGCGGCGTCCGGATCTTCGGCGTCCGTGCCCGCGTCGAACACGAGCCCGCCCCCGCTCCCGCCCGCAGCGGCGCCGCCGGTGCCGGCGCCGCCCGTGCCGGCGCCGCCCGTGCCCGACCCCCCGCCGAAGCCGCCCGTCGTGCCTCCACCCCAGCCGCCGGTGCCGCTGCCTCCCGCCAAGCCGCCGCCCCCCGAGCCCTTCGTCTGCGAGTCGTTCGCGGAGCAGGCGGCGACGAGCACGAGGGACGTGGCCACGAGCGCGCGCCGAATCGTGATCGAGGAAGGTGAGTCCGTGCGAGCCATGTCGTCGACGGTACGCGAGGCCTCGACGAGGCGCAAAGGCACCGGCGCGCGTCTCGGCGACGGGGGCAGCGGCGCTGCCAACGTCTCGCCGGGCTGGACGGCACGCTCGACGCACCGCGGCGTGGACCCCCGCAGCGACCGCGACCCCGGAGACGCGGGTCGCGCCGCGGTTGCGACCCCGACGCCGCCCGACTAGTCGGGCGCCGATGTCGCGCCACGCTCTGTTCGGTTGCCTCGCCTTCACCGTCGCCGCCTCGTACTTCGGCGGCTGCCGCCCGAACCGGGACGCGGAAGCGCCGCCGTGCCCGCCCGCCCCAGCGAGCAGCGCTCCGACCGGGCCGGCGACCGCCGCCGAGGCGGACGCGTTCCTGCGCGAGGTGAACGCCGAGTGGCTGAAGCTGGCGGACGAAGCGGACCGGATGAGCTGGGTCAAGGCCACGCACATCACGCCCGACACCGAGCACCTCGAGGCCCGCGCCCAGGAGCGCGTGATGGAGTTTCTGGCGCGCAAGATCAAGGAGGCGCGCCGCTTCGAGGGCGTGAAGGACCTGTCGCCGGAGACGGCGCGGGGCCTCTACCTCCTGCGCTACTCGGCGGGGCTGCCCGCGCCGGAGGACGCCGCCAAGCGCAAGGAGCTCGCGGAGCTCGCGGCGAAGCTCGAGGGCATGTACGGGCGGGGCAAGCACTGCTCGCCCAAGCTGAAGGGACACGGCAAGGACAAGACGAGCGAGTGCCTCGATCTCGGCGAGCTGTCCGACGTGCTGGCCAAGAGCCGCGACTGGGAGCTGACGCTCGAGGCCTGGCGCGGGTGGCACGCCGTCGGCGCGCCGATGCGCCCGATGTACGAGAGGTTCGTGACGCTCGCCAACGAGGGCAGCAAGGAGCTCGGGTTCACCGACGTGGGCGACATCTGGAAGGGTCGCTACGACATGACGGGCGCCGACTTCGAGAAGGAGATGGATCGCCTGTGGGAGGAGGTGAAGCCGCTCTACGTGGCTCTCCACTGCTTCGCGCGGTCCAAGCTCGCCAAGACGTACGGGGAGGCCAAGGTCCCGAAGAAGGGCACGCTGCCGGCGCACGTGCTCGGCAACATGTGGGCGCAGGAGTGGTCGAACCTCTACCCGATGATGGAGCCGCACCCCGGCAAGGGCCAGCCGGACACCACCGCCGAGCTGGTCGCCCAGAAGTACGACGCCGTCCGCATGGTGAAGCTCGGTGAGGCGTTCTTCACCTCGCTCGGGATGGATCCGCTCCCCCAGACCTTCTGGGAGAACAGCCTCTTCACCAAGCCGCGGGACCGCGAGGTCGTCTGCCACGCGAGCGCGTGGGACGTGGGCATGACCGGCGATCTGCGCATCAAGATGTGCATCCAGCCCACGCACGAGGACCTCGTGACGATCCACCACGAGCTCGGGCACGACTACTACTTCCACTACTACCACTCGCTGCCGCCGCTCTTTCAGAACGGAGCGAACGACGGCTTCCACGAGGGCATCGGCGACACGCTGGCGCTCAGCGTGACGCCCGGGTACCTCGCCAAGGCCGGGCTGTGGAAGGGGAAGACGGAGAGCGCCGAGGCCGAGCTGAACCTGCTCATGTACCGCGCGCTCGAGGGCATCGCGTTCCTCCCGTTCGGGCGCCTGATCGACCAGTGGCGATACGACGTGTTCGCCGGCCGCACGCAGCCGAGCGGGTACAACGCGGCGTGGTGGGCCATGCGCCGCAAGTACCAGGGGGTCACGGCGGCCGTGGAGCGCACCGAGCGCGACTTCGACCCGGGCGCGAAGTACCACATCCCCGCGAACGTCCCCTACACGCGGTACTTCATCGCTCGAATCTTGCAGTATCAGTTCCACCGCGCGCTCTGCAAGGTGGCGGGGCACACCGGGCCACTGCATACGTGCAGCATCCACGGCAGCAAGGCCGCCGGGGAGAAGATGATCGCGATGCTGCGCCTCGGGGCGAGCCGCCCGTGGCCGGAGGCGCTGCAGGTGATGACGGGCGAGTCGAAGATGGATGCGACCGCCATCATCGACTACTACAAGCCCCTCACCGAGTGGCTGGCGAAGCAGAACGAGGGCCAGAGCTGCGGCTGGGAATGAGGACGTGGCCCTGACCGGCAGGGCGCGCTACCCTCGGCGCATGGCGAAGGCAGGACGGCTCACCGGCTGGTTGGGACTCGCGCTGGCGTTCGGCTGCTCGGGCACGTCGGACGGCGGCGACTCGAAGGGCGGCTTCGGCGGCACCGCCGCGGGATCGGCGACCGGCGGCGCGGGCGGCGGCGGCAACGCTGCCAACGCTGGCGGGACGAGCGGGTTCGGCAGCACCGGCTCGGGTGGCGGCGGCGGCGTGATCAACGTCGGCGGCACCAGCGGCGGCGGCGCGGTGGCGGGCGGCGGCGGCGCCGCCGGGGAGTGCGCGGGTGTCGAGCAGACTGCGAACTCCGTCTACGCGCCCGTCGACATCATCTGGGCGATCGACACCTCCGGCAGCATGACGGAGGAGACGGCCGCCGTGCAGCAGAACATGAACAACTTCTCGTGGATCATCGAGAACGCGGGGATCGACTTCCGGATCGTGATGCTCGCCCAGAAGTACACGCCGCCGATCTTCATCATCCCCGCGGAGGGGATCTGCATCGCCGCGCCGCTCGGCTCGGGCCAGTGCCCGGCGGACAGCAAGCCACCGCGCTACAATCACCTGTTCGAGACGATCGGCAGCACCGACGCGCTGCAGAAGTTCATCTCGACGTACCCGACGTACCAGAGCGTCCTCCGGCCCAACAGCGTGAAGATCTTCACCATCGTGACGGACGACGACTCCGCGATGAGCGCCGCCGAGTTCACGAACGCGATCAACGCGCTCGATCCGGCCTACTTCAAGCCCGGCCAGTGGAAGGTGTACAGCGTCCACTGCTTCACCGAGTGCGAGCCCTGGGTGGCGCGGGTCGGCTCCGTCTACACCGAGCTCGTCACGCAGACGGGCGGCTACGCGGGCGACCTGTGCCTGCAGTCGTTCAACCCCGTGTTCCAGGCGCTCGCCCAGGGCGCGGTCAGCGCCTCCAAGCTCGACTGCGCGTGGACGATCCCGCCGCCGCCGGCCGGCGAGACCTTCGACAAGACGAAGGTGAACCTCGAGTTCACCCCGGAGGGCGGGCAGAAGTCGACGATCGGCAAGGTGCCGTCGTCCGCCGACTGCGGCGCGAGCGGCGGCTGGTACTACGACAACGAGGCGAGCCCGACGCAGGTGCTCGTCTGCCCGTCCACCTGTGGGGTGCTCCAGACCGGCGGGAACAACAAGGTGAACCTCACGTTCGGCTGCGAGACGGAGATCATCGTCCCGGAGTAGCCGGGCGCCGCGACGCAGGGCCCCGCCGTCGGTGGCAGGTGCTTCGAGGGGGGCGCGGCGCGGGCCGGTCCGCGCTAGGCTGCCCGGCCCGCCATGACCTTCGCCCGGATCCGGCACCGTCTCGCCCAGGGCCGGCCCCTGGTGCTCGACTCGGACACCTGCGCGTGTTTCCGCGCGCGCGGCGTCGCGCTCGACACGCCCGGCGCCGTTGGGCTCCTCCTGCGTGAGCGGCAGCACCAAGTCGCCCGGCACTACCACGCCGAGATCGAGCGTGGGGTCGACGTCCTCTGCGGGCTCACCGCCGACACGACCCCGCGCGCGCTGGCAGAGGTCGGGATGGAGCACCGCTCCGCGGCGCTGACGGGCGCCGCCGTGGAGCTGGCGCTCGAGGCGGCTTCGCTCGGCACGAAACCGGTGGCCGTGGCGGGCGTACTGGGCTCCGACATGGTCGGACCCGCCGCCGCCGAGCGACTCCACTCCGAGCTCGGCGAGCACGCGCGCCGGCTGGCGGCGGCCGGCTGTGAGCTGCTGCTGGTGCGGGGCCAGGGCTCGCGCATCGGCTTGATGGCCGGGGTCGTGGCGGCCGCCGCGACGGATCTGCCGGTGTGGGCGGCGATCGAGGTGACGCCGGCGGGCGAGCTCGTCGCGGGGGGCGCGGCCGGGCCGCTGCTCGAGTCGCTAGCGGACGCGGGCGCCTCGGTGGTGCTCTTCGAGGTGCCGAGCACGGACGTGGGCGTCGCCCGGCTGCGGGCGGCGGCGGACTCGGGGCTGTCGCTGGGGGTGCTCCTCGCGGGCGGGCCGGAGAGCGTGCGCGGCTTCCCGGACGGCGACGCCGACACGCTCCGTTGGGCCGCCCGGGCCATGGAGCTCGACACCAACGGAGCGCGCGTCATCGGCGGCGGGGCCGGGACCACCGAGGACCACACGGCCGCGCTCGCCCAGGCGCTCGGCGCCGCGCACCCGTCTCTTCCCCCCTCCCGCACCGGCGCCTGAGCGGCCGCGCGTCCCCTCATGGCCCAAGAGTCCGACCCCGCTCCGCCGATCCCCATCCGCGACCCGGACGAGCTGCTCGAGCCGTTCCGAGCCGCCGAGAAGCCGCGCGACGCGTGGCGCATCGGCGCCGAGGTCGAGAAGTTCGGCGTCGACGCCGCGACGGGCGCGCCGCTGCAGTACGACGGCCCGCGCGGCGTCACCCGCGTATTCGGCGCCCTGCAGGCCCTCGGCTGGGAGCCCGAGGCGGAGTCGCCCGGAGGCCCGATCCTCGCGCTCCGCCGCGGTGACGCGAGCGTGACGCTGGAGCCTGGGGCCCAGCTCGAGCTGTCGGGCGCGCCGCTGCCGGACGTGCACGCCATCTGCGCCGAGCTGGCGAGCCACATGGCCGAGCTTCGCGCGATCTCGGCGGAGATGAACCTCGCGTGGCTCGGGGTCGGCTTCCACCCGCTCGCCACCCAGGCCTCGCTGCCGTGGGTGCCGAAGCAGCGCTACGCCATCATGCGCGAGTACCTCCCGCCGCGTGGCGACGGCGCGCTCGACATGATGCGGCGCACGGCCACCGTGCAGGCGAATTTCGACTGGTCGTCGGAGGCCGACGCGATGAAGAAGCTGCGAGTCTGTCTCGCGCTGTCGCCCATCGTGCACGCGATGACGGCGAACGCCCCGTTCCTCGAGGGGCGCCTCGCTGGAACGAAGAGCCTCCGGGGCGATGTCTGGACACGCATGGACCCGGCGCGGTCCGGCCTCGTGCCGCCCGTCCTCGACGCCCGGTCGCCGCGCTACGCGGACTACGCCGAGTGGGCGCTCGACGCCGGGATGTTCCTCTTCAAGCGGGAAGGCCGGGTGGTGGCGAACACCGGCCAGACGTTCCGGAGCTTCCTCGCGGACGGCTTCGAAGGCCACCGCGCCACGATGGCCGACTGGCGCCTCCATCTGGCGACGCTGTTCCCCGAGGCGCGGCTCAAGAGCACGCTCGAGGTGCGCGGCTGCGACTCGCTGCCGGGCGCCCTGGTGTGCTCGGTACCCGCGATCTTCACGGGGCTGCTCTACGACGACCGCGCGCTGGACGAAGCCGCCGCGTTGACCGAGCCCCTCAGCGTGCAGGCGCTGGCGGCGGCGCGCGATCGCCTCGTCCGCGAGGGCCTCGGCTGCGCGATCGCGGGGACGAGCGCGCGCGCGCTCGCCGAGCGCGTGCTCGAGATCGCGAGCGGCGGCCTCGAGCGCCGGGGGCGCCTCCGCCCGGACGGCCAGGACGAGCGCGCGCACCTGGCGCGCCTCTCGACCCTGGTCGCCGCGGGCCGATCCCCGGCGGACGACCTGACGGAGGGGCTGCCCGCCGGGCTCCCCATCGAGCCGACCGAGCTGATCTCGCGCTGCCGGGTCTGAGCGGGGAGGGCGAGCCGAGCGCCGGAGGGGGCGGCTTGCTGCCGCCAGCGTTTCGTGTACGAATCATTCGTACAGAAAACGCCGTGGGTCGACCCCCGGCGCGGAGGTTCGAGCCATGTTCCAGCCGTACACCGAGGAGCACGATCAGTTCCGGCGCACCGTGCGCCAGTTCGCAGAGAAGGAGATCGCCCCCTTCGCCGACGAGTGGGAGCACGCGAAGGACTTTCCGAGCGCGCTCTTCAAGAAGGCCGGGGAGCTCGGCATCCTCGGCGCGCACTACCCCGAGGCCGTCGGTGGATCGGGCGGCGACTACTGGTTCAGCGTCGCCAAGGCGCAGGAGCTGCCGCGCGGGCGCTCGGCGGGCGTCACGATGGCGCTCCTCGTGCAGACGGACATGGCCACGCCGGTGATCGCCGATCTCGGCACGCCGGAGCAAGTCGCGGAGTTCCTGAGGCCCGCGCTCGCCGGCGACAAGATCGCCGCCATCGGCGTGAGCGAGCCCGGCGCGGGCAGCGATGTCGCCGGGATCACCACGTGGGCGCGTCGAGACGGCGACGACTACGTGCTCAACGGGCAGAAGACCTTCATCACGAACGGGACGCGCGCCGACTTCGTGACGATGCTCGTCAAGACGAACCCGGACGGCGGGGCGCACGGCTGCTCGTTCTTCCTCGTACCGACGAAGCTGCCCGGGTTCCGCGTCAGCCGGAAGCTGGAGAAGGTGGGCAACCACGCCTCGGACACCGCGGAGCTGTTCCTCGAGGACGTGCGCGTCCCCGCCCGTTACCGCCTCGGCGAGGAGGGCATGGGGTTCATGTACCTGATGCAGAACTTCCAGGCCGAGCGCCTGATCGGCGGCGTCAGCGGGCTCGCCGGCGCGCGCTACGCTGTGGAGTACTCGCGGCGCTACGGCGAGGACCGCAAGGTCTTCGGCAAGCCCCTCATCAAGCGCGAGCTCTGGCAGCACCGCTTCGTCGACATGTACACCAAGATCGAGATGGCCGAGGCCTTCATGGAGAAGTGTGTCTCCCACTACAACCACGACAAGTACGTGACCCAGGGCAACGTGAGCATGGAGACCGTCAAGCTGATCAGCATGCTCAAGATCGTCGCGGGTGAGCTCGTCTCCAGCGTGATGGACACCTGCCTCCAGTTCCACGGGGGTTGGGGCTACGTCGAGGAGTACCCCATCGCGCGCGCCTGGCGCGACTCGCGGCTCCTGCGCATCGGCGGCGGCTCGAGCGAGACAATGAGCTACTACCTGGCGAAGCTCATGGGCCTCTGAGCCCGCTCACGCGGCGACCGCCAACGCGATCTTCTCCGCTTGGCCCGCCCGGTGGAAGCGCACGAGGCGCGCGTTGAGCTCGCGCGGATCGCTCCGCGCGACGAGCCGCGCGACGAAGCGGCACGCGAGCGTGTGCGCGTACCGGTACCGGGCACCCGCCTCGGTGGGGGCGGCGTGGAGGAACCGAACGGGCGCCTCGAAGAGGCGGCGATGCGCGGCCAGGTTCGCCGCGCGTGAGCTCCGGTGGGGCGCGGCCACGGCGACGAATTTGTCCACCTCGGCCTGCAGCTCCAGCTCGAGCTGCGTAGCAGGGAGCTCGGTGCGCGCGCGCTCGGCGAGGTAGAGGAAGTGGCTCACGCCCTCGACGACCTGGAGCCAGCCGTCGGTCGTGCCGTGGAGCTCGCGCGGCAGGACCTGCGGGACGGTGAGCCTCAGCTCGAGCGCCCCACCGACCTCCCGGACCCACAGGCGCTCGCGGGTGCCCGCGGTGCCGACGACCGCGAAGCGACGAACGTCGGGCGCGCGCTCCAGTCGGTAGAACCCCTCGAGCGCCCTCTGGAGGGCGGCGGCGGCGGCGAGCGTCGAGCGGTGCCGGCCGCGGCTCAGCACGTTCCCCCGGCGCGACGGAGCGGGACGAGGCCTCGCTCGCCCAGCGCCTCGGCGAGCGACGCCGACCCGGTGCGGAGCCAGCGCTCGTACAGGGACAGCACGCTCTTGTCCGAGGACGCCGAGCGCGCCCGGAGCCGGTCGGCGACCTCGGCCAGCAGCTCGGCGAACGCCCGGAAGCTCCGCGCCAGCTCCTCCAGCACCTCGACGGGCCCGGGGGAGTCGCGGCGCCCGTGGCGCAGCATCGCGGCGGCCCGGACGTACGCCGTCGCGCCGACCGACCGGGCGTAGTCGAGCTCCACGCCTCGCTGCACCAGCCGCTCGGCGAAGAACCCGCTCGTGTAGAGGACGCCGTCGCCGAGGGTCCGCAACCTCTCGAACCGCTCGGTCCCGGCCGCGGTCGCGGCGTCCGCGAGCTGGAGGGCGAACGGGCGATCCAGGACCTCGGCGCAGGGCGCGCCCGGGTGCGCCAGCTCGGCGAGCAGGCTCGCCAGGTAGACCTCGACGGCGGGGCTCGCCCGGACACCCCGCTCGCGGGCCGCTCCGGTGACGAGATCACCGAAGAATTCTCCGAGGTTCGGGTTGAGATCGATGTGAGGATCGCCGTCGCTCATGGTCGTTTCTCCCCCCGGCGGCGCGTCCGCCGGGCAGCCCGCCTGCCGGCCACGACGACAAGCTCCGACCCGGGGCCGGCAGGGCGGCCCTGGGAGACGAGGAGGAGCGGGGGGCGTGTCGACACGGCGGCGAGGTCAGCTCACCATGCGCTGAACGGCCGCCGGCGGCCAAGGCTCGACCCGCCGCCCCGGCAGATTCTCAGCCACCTCGGGCGGAGACTGCCAGCGCCCCCCCCGGTGAACGCCCAGCCAGGGTTGACACCCCTGCCGACATGGCTACGTTCCGCGCCGCTGCTAGCACTCTGCCCAGGCGAGTGCCAGCGCGCAACTGTTTGAAAGACCTAGGGATTTTGCCAAAGGCGTCGTCCGCTCCCCCCGGAGCGACGGGCGCCCCGGCAGCGTCGACAGCAGGAGAAGCCATGAAGATCCGACCGCTCCAGGACCGCATCATCGTCAAGCGCGTGAAGGAAGAGGAGAAGACCAAGGGCGGGATCATCATCCCCGACTCGGCCAAGGAGAAGCCGATCGAGGGTGAGGTCATCGCCGTGGGCAACGGCAAGGTGCAGGAGGACGGCAAGGTCCGCGCGCTCGACGTGAAGAAGGGCGACCGCGTGCTCTTCGGCAAGTACGCGGGCACCGAGGTGAAGCTCGACGGCGAGGAACACCTCATCCTGCGCGAGGACGACGTCCTCGGCGTGATCGAGAAGTGAGCCGTCCCCCCAACCATCTCTGACCAGGAGTCAACACATGGCAGCCAAGGAAATCGTCTACCAGGAAACTGCGCGAAACCTCATCCTGAACGGGGTCAACGCCCTCGCGGATGCGGTGAAGGTCACGCTCGGCCCCAAGGGCCGCAACGTCGTCATCGAGAAGAGCTTCGGCTCGCCCACGGTCACCAAGGACGGCGTCACCGTCGCCAAGGAGATCGAGCTCGAGAACAAGTTCGAGAACATGGGCGCTCAGATGGTGCGCGAGGTCGCATCGAAGACGAGCGACGTGGCCGGCGACGGCACCACCACGGCGACCGTGCTCGCCCAGGCGATCTTCCGTGAGGGGAGCAAGCTGGTCGCGGCCGGCCACAACCCGATGGAGATCAAGCGCGGCATCGACAAGTCGGTCGAGGCGATCGTGGAGTCGCTGAAGAAGCTCGCGAAGTCGACCAAGGATCCGAACGAGATCGCCCAGGTCGGCACGGTGAGCGCGAACGGCGACGAGACGATCGGCAAGCTCCTCTCCGAGGCGATGGAGAAGGTCGGCAAGGAGGGCGTGATCACGGTCGAGGAGGCCAAGAGCGCCGAGACGACGCTCGATGTCGTCGAGGGCATGCAGTTCGATCGCGGCTACCTCTCGCCCTACTTCGTCACGGACGCGGAGCGCATGGAGGCCTCGCTGGAGGACGCCTACATCCTCCTCAGCGAGAAGAAGATCAGCAACATGAAGGACCTCCTCCCGGTCCTCGAGGCGATCGCACGGCAGCAGAAGCCGCTGCTCATCATCGCCGAGGACATCGAGGGCGAGGCGCTCGCGACGCTGGTCGTGAACAAGCTCCGCGGCACCCTCTCTTGCTGCGCCGTCAAGGCCCCGGGCTTCGGCGATCGCCGCAAGGAGATGCTGAAGGACATCGCCACCCTCACGGGCGGTCAGGTGATCTCGGAGGAGCTCGGCCTCAAGCTCGAGAACGTCACGATCAGTGACCTCGGCCAGGCCAAGCGCGTCAAGGCGGACAAGGACAACACCACGATCGTCGACGGCGCCGGCAAGAAGGACAAGATCAAGGCCCGGCAGAACGAGATCCGCCAGCAGATCGAGAACACGACGAGCGACTACGACCGCGAGAAGCTCCAGGAGCGCCTGGCGAAGCTCGTCGGCGGCGTCGCGGTGATCAAGGTCGGTGCGGCCACCGAGACGGAGATGAAGGAGAAGAAGGCTCGCGTCGAGGACGCGCTCCACGCCACCCGCGCGGCGGTCGAGGAGGGCATCGTCCCCGGAGGCGGCGTCGCGCTGCTCCGCGCCCAGAGGGTGCTGGACAAGCTCGAGCTGCCCGAGGAGCAGCGCTTCGGTCTCGCCATCATCCGGCGGTCCATCGAGGAGCCGCTCCGCCAGATCGTCGGCAACGCCGGCGAGGAGGGCAGCATCGTCGTGAACAAGGTCCGCGAGGGCAAGGGCAACTTCGGCTTCAACGCGGCCACCGGCGAGTACGGCGACCTCGTGGAGGCGGGCGTCATCGACCCGGTGAAGGTGGTGCGCTCGGCGCTCCAGAACGCCGCGTCCGTCGCCGGCCTCATGCTGACGACCGAGGCGCTCGTGGCCGAGAAGCCCAAGGACGAGAAGCCGGCTGCCGGTGGCCACGGCCACGGCCACGACTTCTGATCCCAGCGGTGAGCGCGGGGCGGGTGCCGCACGACGCGGCGCCCGTCCCCGGTACGAGGCGGCTCCTTCCGGGCCGCCTCGTCCGTTTTGTGGGGGGACGCGGGCCCTCTCGCACCACGACCGACCCGCGATCGGAGCGGCCGCGCTGGAAAGCTACCAGCGAAGTGATACACCGCGCGCCGTGCATCCCTTCGCCCGCCCAGCGATCGTGTGCGCCGCCCTCGTCGCCGGAGCGTGCGGGCACGGGCGGGATGATCCCCCGACCTGCAACGACGGCCCGCACGCGGCGTTCGAGGTGCGAGTGAGCGCGCTCGGTGCGCGGCTCCCGACCGACGCCACGCTCGCCGTCCGGTACGGCGGCGGCACCGAGGAGGTGTCGCTCGCCGCGCCGCCCGCGAGCCCGCGCGTGGTCTTCTGTGCGACCGAGCTCGCCGACGGCGGCACCGAGGCCGGAGCGGACGCAGGCGCCGAACCCCGACCGCTGGCCGCCGTGTGCGAGCTCTGGACCTCCGGCGCCGCCGACGTGACCGTCACCGCGAGCGGGTACGCGCCGCTCGAGCGGGACCTGGTGGCCGAGCGTGACGAATGCGGGATCCGCACCGTCGAGGTCGAGCTGACGCTCGGGTCCGACGCCGGCGGCTGAGCCCGCCGCGCACGTGCGCCCCGAGCCGCCGCGCCGCGGTGGAGCGGCTCACGGCGGCGGCGCGGTGAGGAGGTCGACCTTGGGCCCGAAGGAGCGGAGGACCGCCCTCTCGCGGGCGTACTCCCCCCCAGCCGACGCCTCGACCTCCAACGAGGCGATCCCGACGCCCGCGCAGAACACCGTCGTCACCGAACGAACCGCGCCCGACGAGCTCTCCGTCTCGACCGTCTCGACGCAGTCGGTGAGGTCGCCCGCCGGCACCTTCACTCGCTTGCCGACGGCGACTACACGCACGGTGCCGCTCATGCCGCGCCACGTGGCGCCCACGACGAGCGGCGCCTTCAGCAGGTAGCCGCCGGTGACGTTCTCGATCGCGTCCTCGTGGAAGCGGAGCCGCTGTTTGCGGCCGCCGACGCCGAGCTCCACGACGCCGCTCGACCCCACCTCGACCCTCAGCATGAGCACGCCGCGCTCGCCGGTGCCCTCGAGCTCGGTGTCGTAGACATACACGTGGTCCGGCTTCAGCGGCAGATACCGGCCGACGCTCGACGCCGCGCGAGCCGGGGGCTTCGACGGCGGAGGCGGCGGCGAGCCGCACGCGCACGCGAGCGCCAGCGCGACCGAGGCCGGCCCGAGGCGGGGCGCGCGCTCAGTGCGCATGGCCGTACGCCCAGAGCGTGAGGAAGGCGAGGAGCGCCGCCGCCACCCACAGCAGCCGGCGGGCGAGCGGATCGGGCTCGAGGCGCGCGAGGAGCTCGCGAGCCGCGTCACGGACCTCGGAGTCGGAGCTCGCCTGGGCGAGCGCCGACGCGCGAGAGCGCACTGTGGCGTAGTCGCCCCGCTCGAAGAGGGCGACCACCGCGTCGAGCTCCCGGTCCCGAGGGAAGCCGCGTAGAAACGCCGGCCGCTCACGGCCGTCCGCGTCGAGGAGGGGCTCACCGGGAGCACGCACCCCGGCGGAGCGCTCCCCGTCATGGTCGGGGTCGTCGGGGTCGTCGGGGTCGCCGGGGTCGCCGGGGTCGCCGGGGTCGCCGGGGTCGCCGGGGTCGCCGGCGTCGCCGGGGTCGCCGGCGCTCCGCTTCGCCGAGCGGCCCCGGCGGCCGCGCGTCTCTTGACGGCGGGCGTCGTTGAGAGCGGCGCGACTGCGAGCGGCCATGACGAGCTGCGTGTAGCACGCGGCCGGCGGAGGGCGCCTCCGGGCTGGGATCAGCGCCGAGCTCGGGCGGCCCTCGCTCGCACGGCCGGGGCCGGGGGATCGCGCAGGAGGTCGAGGGGGTCGATCTCGAGCGCGGCCGCCAGCCGCTGCACGAGCGCCAGGGTGGCGGACTGCTCGGCGGCGAGGATCCGCCACACGTGCGATCGCGACACGCCGGCGCGGTCCGCGACGTGGGTCACCGGGAAGCCCCGCGTCTCGCACACCTCGCGCAGCCGGGCTGCGAACCGCTCTTCCAGCCGGGCGCTCATGGCCGCGACGCTAGCGCCTTGACCGGGCCGCGGGAGTCCTTTATAAGAGACTCCTACGGGAGCGTGGCGCATGTCGGGAGCTGGCCAGACGAGAGCCTCGGGAGCGCGAGACGCCGGGACGCCCGGCTCGTGGCCTGCGCTCGGACACCCGGTGTCCGCGCCGCTCGCGTCCCGCGGAGGGCGCCAGCAGGGCAACGCGGCCGTCCGGGCTCCCTCGGCTGGTGCAACCAGCAGATTTCACTCCTCTTTCCCAGCCGACCCTGCGCGCAGCGCCCACGCGTCCCCGCCCGGGTTGAGCCGTTAGCGCCCCGCAAGGCTGCGATGGAAACCCTGCCCCTGCTCGTCTCGGACCTCGTCGAC
>JADLEQ010000004.1 GCA_020846005.1 Polyangiaceae bacterium | reverse complement strand
GCCGACGCCCAGCCGTGCGAGGCGAGCGCCGAGTGTCAGCCGGAGACGGACGCGGAGGCCGACCCGTGCTCGGTGCACGAGTGCGAGGGGGGGCGCTGCGTGGTGCGGCCGCCGAGGACCCAGACGGGGTGCTGGGCGCCGTTCTCTGATGGCTCCAAGAGGATCGGGCTGTGCGCGAAGGAGGCGCCATTCTGCAACCCGTGCTGGGGCCCCTACGAATGGTCGCCCGGCCAGACTTGTCGCAGCAACCCGGCCTGTTGCTGGGCCACCCACGACGATTTCGCGTGGCCCACGATGCGTTGTTTCGGGTCGTGCGTGGACGGCCTGTGCGTGCAACCCGACGGTGGCTGCGAGATGTGGTACTAGCGGCGTGGAGTCTTGGAGGTGAGCCCGCGCTCGAGCCGCCGGCCGCGCGCCGGCACGGGGATCGCCGACGCGAACGCGGACGCGCCCGCTCAGTACTGAACGCCGAGGCGGCCGACGCCGATGTACTGGGTGCCGATCGTCGTGCCGGTGGCGTCGGCGAAGGCGTTGCCGGGGAACAGCACGCCCGCCTGGCCTCCGGCTTGGACGACCGCGTACTCGCCGACGGCCCAGCGGTACTCGACGCCGAGGTCGAGCTCGAGGCCCAGGTCTCTCCGGGTGGCGTCGCCTCCGTCCCAGTTGGCGAACTGCCCGGTCGTGCCGAGCCGGATCGGATCGACCACGTCGCTCGTGGCCTGGGCCACCAGCACGCCCGCCTTGAGATCGAGCTCGGGGACCGGCCGCATCACGAACGTCGGGTAGAGATACGTGGCGCCGGAGACGGAGCCGTTCGTCGGGAGCAGATCGGTGCCGGGTGGTGGGCGCTGCACGAGATCCGGATCGCGGACGATGGAGGCCGCGCGCGCGGTCTTCCACCGGAGGACCTCGTCGAAGAGGACTAGCCCCACGTTGTAGTTCGGGTCGAAGCGGAAGCGCTTCGTGACGCCGTCGTTCGGGTTCGCGTCGCCCGATGCCCAGCCCCACTCGAGCTGCGGCACGAGCCAGCCCCACTCCGTCTCGCCCTGGCCCTTCGTCAGCGCGAGGCCGACGCGCGCCGCGGCGCCCACCTGCGACACATCCTCGCGCTCGTTGCCGTACGTCTGGCTCACCGTCCGGGTGAAGTTCGTGTCACCGAAGACGTACGCGACCTCGTACTCCCCGTAGAGCCAGCCCTCGACGCCGCTCACGCGAGTCGACGCGCGGCCGGCCGAGTCGACGACCCACACCCGGAGCGTCTCGTCGAAGTCGACCCCGAGCGAGGACGACGGGCGGTCCTGGGTGCGGTAGACGCCGTAGACGCCGACGCGGTTCTTGTCGTCGTCCTCGTAGAAGAGCGCGAGCACTCCCTGGTAGGCCGTCTCGTCCTTCGAGCGATCGGCGCTGCCGTCGCGGGCCACCCAGTCGCCCGCGATCGCGACGTTGAACGGGCTCGACTCGCCGAGCGGCCGCGTGGCGAACAGCGCGCGGTCGGTGATGGAGCCGCGGTATGCGTCGCCGAACGGCGTCGGGTGGTCGCCGTCGTTCGCGAGCAGGCCCATGCCCCAGTGGGAGGTCTGCCGCCCACCGCGGAAGAGCCCGATCGGGGAGCGCCACTCGAGGTAGAGCGCCCGCAGCTCGAGGCGTAGCGGATCCGTCTCATCGAGCGGGTCGCGGTCCGGCTCCACGCGGAGGGTCGGGTCGGCGGCGATGAGGCCGTAGGGGAGGTCCGCCTGCGCGACCAGCGCGAGCGAGTCGCTCCAGGTCAGACGCGGCGTGATGCGGAGCCAGTGGTAGAGGCGCGACTCCTGACCGAGCGTAGTGGCCTCCGGCTCCTGGGGGTGTGGCCGGAGCGGCAGCTCGGAGAGCGTCGCGTAGCGGAGCTGGTACTCGCCGTGGACCTGGAAGCGGAGCTCGCCCTCGACCGGCGCGTCGACGGCGATCTTGCCGGAGTCGTGCGCCAGCCGATCGTCGAACCGCGCCTCCGCCGGCTTCGCGGCTGCACCCGCGCCCGGGCCGCCCGCGGGTTCGGCCCGGAGCACCTGGGCCCAGGCGAGGACGCCGGCGACCGGCAAGATGCACCTCGAAGCGACGGCCGGGTTCACGGTGGGCCGACGATACCCAAACCTGCCGGCGCGCGCGCCGGAAAATCGACCGGTGGGCCTGGGGTCGGTGGCGGGGCGGGGCGCGGGCTGCTGGGTGGCGCCGTCTGCGCGCCGTCGGGCCGGGTCGGCCCGCGCGGGCGGCGCTCGGCAACGCGGGGCGCGCGCCGCCCCGCTTCTCGCCGTCCGGCCCGCGACTATGGTCCGCGCGTGAGCCACCCCGCCCCCGAGTCGTCCGCCGCGCGCGTCGGCGAGCCGTTGACCCTCTCCGACGTGGAGGCCGTGGCGCGCGGCCGTCGCGCCCCCGAGCTCGCCGCCCAGGCGGCGGAGCGCGTGCGCGCGTCACGCGCGGCCGTCGATCGCATCACGGACGCGGGCGACGCGGCGCCGCGTGTGTACGGGGTGAACACCGGGTTCGGCGCGCTGGCGGAGACGCGGATCCCCGTCGAGCTCGTGCGCGATCTGCAGCGCAACCTCGTGCGGAGCCACTCGACCGGCGTCGGCCCCGATCTCGGAGAGGACGCCGTGCGCGCGATGATGCTGCTCCGCGCGCAGACGCTCGCTCTCGGGCACTCGGGTGTGCGCCAGGCGACCATCGAGCTGCTGCTTGGCATGCTCCGCGCCGGCGTGACGCCGCTCGTGCCGTCGCAGGGCTCGGTCGGCGCCTCCGGGGATCTCGCGCCGCTCGCGCACCTGGCGCTCGCCATGATCGGTGAGGGCGAGGCCCGCGTCGGTGGAGAGACGCTCCCGGCGGCGGAGGCGCTCCGGCGGGCCGGCCTCGCGCCGCTCGTGCTCGAGGCGAAGGAGGGGCTCGCGCTGATCAACGGCACCCAGATGATGACGGCCGTCGGCGCGCTGGCCCTGGAGGATGCCCGCCGCCTCTGTCGCGCCGCGGACGTCGCCGGTGCGCTCAGCCTCGAGGCGTTGAAGGGGAGCTGGGCTCCCTTCGACGACCGCCTGATGGCGCTCCGCCCGCATCCGGGCCAGGCCACCGTGGCGACGAACCTCCGGCGCCTCCTCGTCGCCAGCGAGATCATGGAGAGCCACCGCGACTGCGGCAAGGTGCAGGACCCGTACTCGCTCCGCTGCATGCCGCAGATCCACGGCGCGTCGCGCGACGCGCTCGCGTGGGCGCGGGGCGTGCTCGAGCGCGAGGTGAACTCCGCGACGGACAACCCGAGCGTCTTCGTCGACCAGGCAGGGGACGCAGAGATCGTGAGCGGCGGCAATTTCCACGGGCAACCGGTCGCGCTGGCGCTCGATCTGGCGGCGATGGCGCTGGCCGAGCTCGGC
Organism: Polyangiaceae bacterium; assembly: GCA_020846005.1. Classification (GTDB taxonomy): domain Bacteria; phylum Myxococcota_A; class Polyangia; order Polyangiales; family Polyangiaceae; genus JADLEQ01. The sequence goes on along the minus strand of JADLEQ010000004.1, from coordinate 28,217 downwards.
AACGTGAGCGAGCGGCGAGTCGAGCAGCTCGTGAACCCGCACCTCTCGAGCGGGCTCACGCCGTTCCTCGCGCGCGCGAGCGGCCTCGAGAGCGGCTTCATGATCGCGCAGGTCGCGAGCGCGTCGCTCGTCAGCGAGACCAAGGGGCTGTGCCACCCGGCGAGCGTCGACTCGATCCCGTCCTCGGCCGGGCGCGAGGACCACGTGAGCATGGGGAGCATCTCGGCGCTCAAGCTGCGTCGCGTGGTGGAGAACGTGACTCGCTGCCTCGCGATCGAGGTGCTCGTCGCCAGCGCCGGCGTCGACCAGCGCGCGCCGCTCCGCCCGGGGGCGGGCGTCGTCGCCGCGCACGCTGCCGTCCGCGAGGTCGTGGCGCCGCTCACCGGTGACCGCCCGCTCTACCGCGACATCGAGGCGGTCGCCGAGCTCGTCCGTCGTGACACGCTCGCGCGCCGCGCCGAGGCGCGCGTCGGGGCGCTCGGATGAGGCGGGTGGCCGCGCGCGAGGGCGTCGCGGGCCTGCTCGCGCTCGGGCTGGCGGCGTGCGGGGATCCGGGCGCCACGAGCGCGCCGCCGCTCCCCGGCGCGGTGCCCGGCGCCCAGGTGCGCTTCGCGCTCGACGCGGTGGCGAGGGGCGCCTTCTACGACTTCCCGTTCCCGAGCGAGCTGCGCACGGACGCGCAGGGCCGCCCGATCCTCACCGGCGTCCCGGTCGCGGCGACGAGCCCGGCCATCGCCAACGTGCTCGAGATCGCGGGGGACCAGGTGGGGTATCCCACCGTCTCCACGTCGTACTTCCGCTTCGACGAGCCGGTGGCCGAGCAGGACCCTTGGGCGCCCCGCCCCGGCGCGCAGGGCGAGCCGCTGTTGCTCGTGGACGTGGATCCCGAGTCGCCCGAGCGCGGGGCGCTCGTGCCCGTCGTCGCCGCGACCCTCGCGCCCGACGCCTACGCGCCCGAGCACTTGCTCGGCGTCGCGCCGATGCCGGGGGCCACCCTCGCCCCGGGGCGGCTCCACGCGGCGATCGTGCTCCGCGCGCTCGGCGACGCGGGAGGCGAGCCGCTCGGCGTGCCGGCGGCGCTGGTGGCGCTGGCGCGGGACCGCGCGCCGGCCGGCCCCCACGGGGCCGCGCTGCTCGCGGCCTACCGGCCCGTGTTCGAGACGCTCGACGCGCTCGGCGTGGATCGCGCGGACGTCGCGGCGGCGACGGTGTTCCGGACCAGCCGGGTCGTCGAGGAGACGGCGCGGCTCGGCGACGCGCTGATCGCGCGCGGCGTCCCGACGCTCGGCGCGCCTGCGCTCCGCCCGGGTCGGGGGACCAGCGCCGCGCGCTTCTGCGAGCTCGCCGGCCAGGTCGAGCTGCCCCAGCACCAGACGGGCGAACCACCCTACGAGACGCTCGGCACCTTCGAGCTCGGCGCGGACGCCCTGCCGCGCGTCACGCGGACGGAGCGGGTGCCGTTCGTGATCACGATCCCGCGAGCGCCGATGCCCACCGGGGGTTATCCGCTGGTCACCTACGCGCACGGCTCGGGCGGCCTCTCGACGCAGGTCGCGGACCGAGGCCCGGTGAAGGAGCTGGGCGGCGAGCGGACGCCCGGCGAGGGCCCGGCGCACGTCGCGGCGCTCCACGGCTTCGCGACGTTCGCGCACGCGCACCCGCTCAACCCCGAGCGGCTCCCCGGCGCGAGCGACCGCGCGTACCTGAACTTCGACAACCTGAAGGCGTACCGAGACACCTTTCGCCAGGGGCACGTCGAGGAGCGCCTGCTCCTCCGCGCGCTCGCGGCGCTCGAGATCCCGCCGGGCGCGCTCGCCGGGTGCGACGGCCCGTCGCTGCCCGCGGGTGCGACCACCTACCGGCTCGACACGACCTCCGTCCTCGCGCTGGGGCAGAGCATGGGCGCGCAGTACGCGACGATGCTCGGGGCGACGGAGCCGGCGGTGCGCGCGGTGGCGCCGACCGGCTCGGGGGGCCACTGGGGGCTGCTCATCGCCGAGGGGTCCGCCGTAGGCAGCTCCTCGCTGATCGGCATCCTGCTCGGGACGAACGAGACGCTGACGGTCCCTCACCCGGGGCTCATGCTGCTCGAGATGGCGTGGGAGCCAGCCGATCCGATCGTCTACGCGCCCCACCTGCTGCGCCGCCCCCTCGCCGGGCACGCGGCGCGGCACGTCTACCAGCCGGTGGGCGAGGCGGACACGTACTTCGCCGAGGAGACGTTCGACGCCATGGCGGCCGCGTACGGGACTCGCCAGGCGGGCGAGGAGGTGTGGCCGGGCACGCAGCGCACCCTGGCGCTCGTCGGCGCCGAGGGCCTCGCGCCGTACCCGGTCCGCGAGAACGTCGTGGGCGGCGCGGGCCTGCCCGTGACCGCGGTGGTGGTGCACTACCGCGGGGACGGCCTCGCGAACCCGCATGACGTGTTCATGCAGCTCCCCGCCGCGCGCTCGCAGTGGGCGTGCTTCTTCGCGTCGGCGCGGGGCGACGTGGCGACCGTCTTCGCGCCGGGCGATCCGGACGCTCCGTGCCCCTGACCCCCGAGGCGCGCGCTGCCCGCGGCGTCAGAAGTACGCGCTCACGCCGAGCGTCGCGACGACCTGGTACTCCCACTCGCTCCGGATCACGATCGGCGAGTCGGGGACGGTGACGTCCGTCTCCACGCGCTCCTCGAGCTCGTCGGACACGCCCGGGTTCCAGCTGGCGCGTAGCGAGAACGGGATCCGCAGATCGAGGACGGGGAGGGGCAACGCGATCTCGACCCCCGCGCCGCCGGTGATCATCCAGTATCCGTCCACCTCGGCGGACAGCTGGGGGATCGTCACGCCGAGATCGTTCTCCACCTTCATCGTCGCTTCGCCCGGGAAGACGCGCTCCGCTCCGAGCAAGAAGACGGGCGACACGACCGGGCTCGGCACGGCGAGCTTCGCCAGGACGGGGAGGTGCCATGCATCCTGCCCGATCGTGAGGTCGAACTTCAGTGTCCGCCCCGGGACGGTGAGCGAATACTCGCCCGTCCCCTCGTCCGTCGTTCGGAGCAGGTCGATCTCCACGCCGAACCACGGGAGCACCCGCAGGTCGAACGCGACCCCGCCGCCGAACGTCCCGCCTGCGAAGCCCGGGTAGAAGTCCGTCTCCACGCGCACGCCGGTGTTGCCGTACGGCAGCGTCTTGTCGGAGGGCTTCGAGAGGAAGTTGCCGCCGCCGACGCCGACGAGGCCGGCGCCGAGGTCGACCTCGGCGAGGGCGGGGGTCGCGCCGACCGCGAGGGCTGCGGCGAGCGCCCAGGGTGCAGGCTTCATGCGGGGGAGGCTACCACGGCACGCGCCGGCTCTTCGCCGCGCTCGTCGAGGAGCTCGATCTTCACGTCGACCTCGAGCGTCTCTGGGCCGCCGCCCACGTAGAGCGTCCCCGAGGTCGGCGTCGCGTCCACGTAGTTGCGGCCCACGGCGACGCGGACGTGCTCCGTCTGCGTCAGGATGCCGTTCGTCGGGTCGAAGCCGCTCCACCCGTGCTCCGGCAGGTAGAGCTGCACCCACGCGTGGCTCGCCAGGGACTGCACGCGATTCGCCCCCTGGGGGGGCACGTAGACGTAGCCGCAGGTGTAGCGGGCCGGCACGCCGAGCAGCCGCGCGAGACAGATGAACAGGTTGGTGAAGTCCTGGCACACCCCGCGCCGGTGCGTGTAGACCTCGAACGGGGTCGTGTAGAGGTGCGTCGCGCCCTGCTGGTACGCGTACTCGCTGAAGATCGCGTGGTTGATGTCGAGCAGGGTGTCGATGAGGTCGCTGTCGTTGCGCCGCACGAAGCTCTGGGCGTACTCGATCAGCTCCTCGAGCTGGGTGTCCGGGAGCTCGGGGGGCAGCAGGTACGGCATCAGCATGTGGCGTTGCCACGGCATCCACACGAGCGGGATCGTCGAGCGCGCGTGGAGCGGCCGGAACGACAGCGGGTTGGTGTCGCGCACCTCGACCTCGGAGCGAGCGAGGAAGGTGAGCTCGCGGTACGGCTGGTCCACGATGACTCGCCGCGCGCGGTTGCCGAAGACGTCGTCGTAGTCGGTGAACGGCACGTCCGGGACGCTCACCTCGAGCGAGTGGGCGAGCACGCGCTGCAGGCGATCGTCGTACGGGGTGAGGCGCAGCAGGTGCGTGCTCCGCTCGACGGGCGTCTCGTAGCGGTACGTCGTCCGGTGCACGATGCGGTAGCGCCGGACGGGCGCGGCTGTCGGGCGAGCGGCGGGCTTGCTGCGGACCACGAGTGAGCCGAGCGCGGTGCCGGCCGGGGGCGTCCGCGCCGACTCCTGCACGACCGCCCCCTGGCGCACGAAGAGCACGGTGCCCGGCTCCAGCTGCCGCGAGCGGGGCTTGGCGCCCTCGACGACCACCGGGTTGGACGACAGCACCACGACCTTGCGGCTCTTGCTGCCGCGCCGAGTGAGATCGAGGCCGAGATCGGCGTCGCGGAAGCGGAGCTCCGTGTACGGCGGCAGCACCTCGGTGAGGTACATGCCGCCGTCGCCGTTCGCGTCGACGTACGCGCAGAGATCGTGACCGTCCGTCAGCACGAGCGAGACGTTCCCCAGCGTGTCGATCTCCTCGAACCACGAGCGGAGGAGCGCCGGGTCGACCTCCCGCAAGCTCCAGGCGCCCGTCTCCGCGATCCGGCTCATCAGCTCGCAGAACACCTGCTCGCTGTCCGTGGAGCCGACGGGCTGGAAGCGCCGGGTCGTCGGGTAGTCGAACCGCTGCTCGAGGCTGCCGCTGTGGGCGATGAGCCAGTCCCGCGCGCCGTAGCTCCGGCAGAAGGGCTGCGTGTTCGCGTCGGTGTTCGAGCCCCAGGTCGCGCGGCGGACGTGGACGACGAACAGCGAGCTGGCGAGGTGGTCCCACGCCTTCACCAACTCGTTGCGGATCGAGCCGGCGCGCGGCGCGGGCTCCTTCAACACCGACGCGCTCGGCTCGCCCGCCGGGTAGTAGCCGATGCCCCATCCGTCGGGCAGCGCCTGCCCAGGCTCGAGGCAGTGCAGGTCGAACGACGGTGCGACCTCGCCCTCGACGGAGACGGCGAGCAGGTTGGGCATGGGGTCGCTCACTCTTGCGCCGATCGGCGCCGCCTGGCAAGCGCGCCGCGAGCGGCTCACGCGCGCAGCGCGGAGGCCTCGCGCCGGAGGTCGAGCGTGTAGCGGCTCGCGTGGCGCGGAGCGGCCGGCGCCGTGGGGTCGGGCGCTGTCGCGACGGCGCGCTCGAGGCGCCGCGCGCGGGCCTCCGCGTCGCTCGCCGGGAGCGCGGGGTATGCGCCTCCGCCGGGCCGCCAGCCGTGCAGCGCGACCGCGCGGGCCGCGCCGCCCTGGCGCCACTCGAGCACCACCGGGTCGACCGGCGCGAGGTCGGGGTGCAGGCCGGGGCACGGCCGGAACGCGCGGAAGCGGACCGCCCCCACCCACTCGCCGACGCGCCCCTCGATCGGCGCGAGCGGGACGGCGAAGCCGCACGCGGCGACCGTCCCTGGATCTCCGCCGGGCGCCACCACGCGCAGCTCGAGCCGGCGCGTGCTCGAGTCGACGAGCCTGGACGGCCGGCTCTCCTGCGACGCCACGTCGCCGAGCAACGGCCAGAACTCGCGCGCGGGCGTGACGACCAGCCGCGCGCCCCCGAGCTCGAGCTCGTGCCACGGCTCCGGCGCGCGGCGGAGTTCGGCCGCGAGCGGCGCCGGCAGCCCGAGCCCGCGCGCCTCGAGCGCGCCCAGGACGCAGGCGAGGTCCTCGAGCAGCAGCGCCGGCAGCGCGAAGCGGTCGTGGAGCTCGTCGCCCCACGCCGCGAGGCGCTCCTCCGGCTCGTGGAGCGCGAGCGAGGCGGCGAGCGCGCGGAACAGCGCGCCGAGCGCGACGAGCCGCTCCGGGGTCGGCGGCATCTCGAGCGCGCGCAGCTCGACCACCCCGAGCTGGCCTCGCGCGGCGTCCGCGCCGCAGAGCTTCTCGACGTTCAGCTCGGCGCGGTGCGTGTTGCCGGACGCGTCCACCAGGAGCGGCGCCAGGGCCGCGTGGAGCTCCGCGAGGCCGATCGCGTCACCCCGTCGCGCGAGCCGGTCCAGCGTCACCCCGAGCTCGTGGAACCGCTCGGGGTCGCCCTCGTCGGCGCGCGGCCCCTGGCTCGCGGAGCCGGCGTGCTCGGGCGCGAACGCGTAGGACAGTGACGGGTGCCGGTTCCAATACCGGATCATCCGGGGAAGGAGCTGGGGGTGGAGCGCGAAGGGGCTCCGGGCGAGCGCGGGCCCCCCGAGGGTCACCTGCCCGCCGCCGCCGCTGCCGCCGAGCTCACCGTTCCAACGGTACCGGAGGGGTGAGAGGCCCGCGTCGGCCGCAGCGGCGTAGGTGGCGGCGATCCACTCCGAGAACGTCTCGAGATCCGGCGCGGGCGCCATGTTCACCTCGACCACCCCGGGATCGGGGGTCACGGTGAGGCAGGCGCGGCGCTCGTCAGCAGCGGGCATCGCGCAGGGCAGCGGCTCGAGCCACCGCGAGCGCTCCAGCCAGTCGAGCGCGGCGCGCTCGCCCCCGCCGCGACGGCGCCCGCCCGCGCCGCCTCGCTCCCACACGGCCGCCAGCGCGAAGCGAGGCCCGGGCTCGCCCGGGTACTGCCGCCCGACCACGCGGAAGAGCTGCGCCTCGGGGGCGAGCCGAGGGGCGAGCGCCGCCAGCAGCGTGCGCGCCCGATCGAGCTTGTCGCCGCCGTCGGCGTCCCAGAGCCACCACGGCTCCTGCGACTCGCGGAGCGTGAAGGTGGGCTCGGCGCCGATCCAGATCTCGAGCCCGCGCTCCCGCAGGCGGGCGTCGTGCTCGCGCGCGCCCTCGAGGAGCTCCGCGTGAGCGAGGCGGCCGGCGTTCACGCCTCCGGCTCCTCGGCCTCCGGCATCGGGCGATCGCCGGGCAGCCGCCGCAGGTCCACGCAGTACGGCGCGTCCGGGTGGGCGTCGGCCGGGCGCGCCTCGACCCGCCACTGGAGCGGCGACTCCTCGGTGAAGCGTGCGGCGCGCCGCGCTGCTGCCTCGAAGCGCGTGAGCGGCGGCGTGTCGTAGGAGCGGCCCTCGGGGTGCCACACGTGGTACGCGCAGGCGCCGAGGCTGCGTTTCGCCCATGCGTCCACCACGTCCAGGCGGAGCGGGTGGTGGATCCCGAGGTGGGCGTGCAGCGCGTGCGGCGGCGCCCACGCGCGGAAGCGGACGCCCGCCACGTGCTCTCCGGCGCGGCCCGTCGCGCGGAGCGGGAGCCGGTAGCCGTTCACGAGGACCACGTGCCGTTCGGGCACGAGCCCTTCGACGCGCACCTCCACGCGTTCCATCGACGAGTCGACGAAGCGCGCCGTCCCCCCGCTCGTCTGCTCCTCGCCGAGGACATGCCACGGCTCGAGCGCGTTGCGCAGCTCGACGAGGACGTCGCCTGCCTCGAGCCGCCCGACCACCGGGCACCGGAGCTCGAGGAACGGGCGGTACGCGTCGCGCGGCAGTGGCACGTCGCGCGCCTCCAGGTGCTGGAGCACGTCGTCGAAGTCCCGCCACAGCCAGTACGGCAGTAGGAACCTATCGTGGAGCACCTGGCCCCATCGCGCGAGAGGCGCTCGATAGGGCTCACGTGCGAAGCTCGCCACGAGCTGCCGCGCGAGGAGCCCCTGGGCCACCGCCATCTGCCAGTGCGGCGGCATCTCGAAGGCACGCAGCTCGAGCAGCCCCTGGCGCCCCGTGGGCGTCGCCGGATCGTGGAGCTTGTCGAGGCTGATCTCGGCGCGGTGCGTGTTGCCCGTGAGATCGACGAGCAGGTGGCGGAACAGCAGATCCCCGAGCCACGGCGGCGCCGCCTCGCCTCGCGCGGTGAAGGCGCGGTCGAGCGCGATCTCGAGCTCGTAGAGGGCCTCGTGACGTGCCTCGTCCACGCGCGGCGCCTGGGACGTGGGGCCGACGAAGAGGCCGGTGAAGAGGTAGGAGAGCGACGGGTGGTGCTGCACGAAGGTGAGCAGGCTGGCGAGCAGATCCGTGCGCTGGAGGAACGGGCTCGAGCGCGGCGTCGGGCCGCCGAGGGTCAGGTGGTGGCCGCCGCCGGAGCCCTGCTGGCGGCCGTCGAGCAGGTACTTCTCGGTGTGCAGCCCCGCGTGGAGCGCGGCGTCCCACACCTGCTCGAGGAGCCCCGCGTACTCACGCGCGGAGGCGGTCGGCGGCACGTTCACCTCGAGCACGCCCGGGTCGGGGGTCACGGAGATCTTGCGGAGGCGGGCCGAGGGCGGGGGTGGGTACCCCTCGAGGAGCACGTCGACGCCGAGCTCCGCGCGCACCGCGTCCACCTCGGCGACGAGCTCGAGGAAGTGCTCGGCCGCGCGGAGCGGCGGCAGGAAGACACACACCCGGCCGCCGCGCGGCTCGACGCAGAGCGCGGTGCGCACGTCGAACGGCCCGAGCGGCTCCGCTGGCGCGCCCGGCGGCGCCGGGCCCGGCGCCACGGCCTGGCCGCCCCGCGCGGCGCGGAGCTGCGACTCGTCGTCGGGGCGGCGCGGATCGCGAGGTCCGTCGAACGTGTCGAGCTCGAGCTCCGGGGGCGGCCGGCGCACGGCGGGCAAGGCGCGGAGCGGGAGGCGGAGCCCGATCGGGCTGTCTCCCGGGATCAGGTGGAGCCGCCCGCGCCGGAAGGTCCACCGCTCGCTCACCCAACCGTCGCCGCCGCGCTCGAGCGGGACGACCCACCCGGCGATGGCGCCGAGCCCACGATCGAGCACGCGGGCGAGCCGCGCGCGCGCCTCGCCGTCCTCGAGTGTGGCGTCGAGCGGGTCCACGTCCAGGGGGAGCGCCGCCTCGTCTTGGAGGAAACGCCACGGATCTTCGAACGCCGGCAGCTCGAAGCCCGCCACGCCGAGGCGACGCACGAGCGCCTCGGCGAACCGCGCCGCCTGCGCGTCGTCGGCGGGCGGAGCGTCAACCGCGCGATCGCCGAAGACGACGCCGCCGTCGGCGCGGCCGATCACGTCGAGCGCCCACCGCGGCAGGCTCTCGCCTGGGTAGTGCTTGCCCATGCGGTGCAGGACGGCCGCGCCCGGCACGAGCGACCGCCGGAGCTCGTGTGCCAGCTCGAGGCCGCGCTCCCACTTGTCCGTGCCGAGCGCCTCGCCGTTCCACTCCGGCAGGTGGGCGCGCTCGCGCGCGTTGAAGGTCGGTTCGCCGCCGAGGGTGAGCGCGAGCCCCGCCTCGGCCAGCCGGGCGTCTCCGCGCTCGGCGGCGGCGAGCAGCGCCTCCCACGTCGCGTCCTCGTAGGGGCGGGTCGGGCGGGGCTCGTGGCCGACGCGCCCGAGCGTCATCGAGAACGTGACGGACGTCGCCCCGACCGACGACGTGCCGTCGAGCGGCGCCGCCGCGATCGGCTCCGGGGTGCACGCGAGCGGGACGTGCCCCTCGCCGGTGAGCAGGCCGCTCGTCGCGTCGAGGCCGACCCACCCCGCGCCGGGGAGATACACCTCGGCCCACGCGTGGAGATCGACCACGTCTCGCTCGACGCCGCGCGGCTGGTCGGGGATCATGCCCTCGTCGGCGAGCTGGACGAGGTAGCCGCTCACGAACCGCGCCGCCAGCCCGCGCGATCGCAGCGCCTCGACGAGCAGCACCGCCGAGTCGCGGCAGCTCGCGCGGCCCTGGGTGAGCGTCTCCTCCGGCTTCCACACGCCGGCCTCTTCGCGGATCACGTAGCGGACGGCCGCGTTCACGCGGCGGTTGAGCTCCACCACGAGCTCCACGGCGTCCCCGCCCGTGGGCAGCGATCGGAGCAGCTCCTCGAGCCGCTCGCCCCGGTGCGCGCGCGCGAGGTACGGCGCGAGCCCGGCCGCCAGCGCGGGCGGATACGCGAACGGCGCGGCGCGGCACGCGTCGTCGACGAAGAAGTCGAACGGGTTGACGGGGTGGGCGTCCAGGACGAGCTCGACGCCCAGCTCCAGCGCGGGCGTCTCGGAGCGCGCGGGGAAGGTCACGCGCGCGACGTGGTTGCCGTACGGATCCTGCTGCCACTTGAGCGTGTGCGCCGGCTCGATCGCGAGCGAGTACGACTCGATCCGAGCCCGGGTGTGCGACGCCGGGCGGAGCCGCACCAGGTGCGGGCCGAGGCGCGCGGGCTCCGGGAACTCGTAGCGGCTTCGATGCTGGACCAGCACTCGCATGCGCGACTCCTCCGGCCCCGTACGGCCGCCCCGGGGCTCGGAGCGGGCGGCGGGTGGCCACGGGCGGCGCCCGGCTACACGCGCCCGAGATCGGGCACAAGGCCGGGCGGGGAGGGGCGCGGGCGCCGCCGCGTGGCGGCGCGGTGGCGTCGTCGTGGCCAGTTGCCCCCGGGCGCGTCGCGGGCTACGTCACGCGCGCCGACCGGCTCCCCCGGCCGGCACCGAGGCGTCGCCCGCCAGGGCGCCGCGCCGGGCGCATAACTCAGCGGTAGAGTGCGTCCTTCACACGGACGAAGTCGCAGGTTCAATCCCTGCTGCGCCCACCGGGAAGCCCGGGCCCGCGTGCCCTGGGGCGGCTTTCGCGCGGCGCGCGGGCTGGCTAGGGTCCGCGCGATGACCGAACCCGATCCCGTCCGAGTCGAGGTGGGCCGCGTCGCGCGGATCGTGCTCGCGCGCCCCGAGAAGCAGAACGCCATGACGCCCGACATGGGCGCCGGCGTGGCGCGCGCCGTCTCCCTCCTCAACGCGAACGACGACGTGCGCGTCGTGCTCGTCGAGGGAGAGGGCAAGGCGTTCTGCGCCGGGGGGGACTTCGATCTCATCCGCCGGAACTCCGAGCGCACCCCGGAGCAGAACCGCCTCGGGATGATCGACTTCTATCGCAGCTACCTCTCCATCCTGCGCCTTCGCGTGCCGTCCATCGCGGTGGTGCACGGGGCGGCCGTCGGCGCGGGGCTCGCCTTCGCGCTCGCCTGCGACCTTCGCCTCGCGGCGCGCGAGGCCAAGCTCGGCGCCAACTTCGTCCGCGTCGGTCTCCACCCCGGGATGGGCTGCTCAGTGCTGCTCCCCCGGCTCGTCGGGCCGACGGTCGCGGCGGAGCTGCTCCTCACCGGCCGGCTCGTGAGCGGGGACGACGCGGCGGCGCTCGGCATGGTGAACCGCGCCGTCCCGCGCGCGGAGCTCGCGGGCGCCGTCGAGCAGCTCACGGGTGAGCTGCTAGCGGTCGCGCCGGTGGCGGCCGCGCAGACGAAGCAGACGCTCCTGCGCCCGCTCCTGCGCGAGCTCGACGAGGCGCTCGCGCACGAGGCCGCCGCGCAGGCGGTGGACTTCCGCACCGCCGACCTGCGCGAGGCGGTCGCGGCGTTCCAGTCTGGCCGCACCCCGACCTTCCAGGGCCGATGAGCGCGGCCCGGCGAGAGCGCGCGACGCACCGGGCAGGAATCGGCGGCGGCCCGCGCGCGTTGTGCCGCCGGATGCCGAAGCCGCTCGTCGCCGCCTGCCTCGTGGCGTCCGCCGCCGTCGCGTGCGGCGGCGCGGGCCCCGCCGGCGCCCGTGGGAGCGGCTGGGACGTCCCCGTCCCGGCGAGCGAGCCCCGCGAGGAGCTCGCGATCCGAGTGACCCTCCCGCCCGGGGCCGACTGCGAGGAGCGCTTCGATCTGGCGCTCTACGAGCACCGCGGCGTCGACCTCGTGACGTGGGACGAGGCGGAGGGCTGTCGCGGGCGCACGGCGCGCATCCGCTTCCTGCCGAGACGGATCACCCGCGCCGCGCTCCTCGAGCGCGCGCGCCAGCTCGCCGCCCCCGGCGGCATGGAGCCCCTGCCATGACGATCGAGATCCCCCGGTCCGAGAGCCCCAGGCCTCCGCGCGCTCGCGGCCGCTGGTGGGGGCTCGCGTTCGCGCTCCTCGCCGCGGTCCCCGCGCTGCACGTCGCGACGGCGAGCGGGTACGAGGAGCAGGCCGAGTCGGCGTGGGAGGCGCGGCGGCGGATCCTCGCCGCGGTCCCCAAGGATCCGACGATCCTCATCAACGTGACGCAGCGGGAGATGCCCTCGAGCCCCGATCTGCTCCAGCTCGGCAAGCGCTCCACCGCCGCGTTGTCCCGCTGCCTGAGCGACAACGTGGACGCCGGGCTCCGGCGCACGTGCGCGCAGATGCTCGGCGCGATCGGCGACCGCGCCGCGCTGCCGACGCTGCAGGCCGCGCTCGAGGACTGGGACGCGACGGTGCGGGACGCGGCGGCCGCCGCCCTCGCGCGGCTCGGCGATCCGTCGAGCGTGGACGCGCTCGCGAAGGCGCTCACCCGCGCGGACGAGGAGCCCTGGGTGCAGGCGTCCATCGTGCGGTCGCTCGGCTCGATCTCGTCGCCGAAGGCCGTGCCGATCCTGCGCGCCGAGCTGCGCCGCAAGCCGGACGGCAAGCGCCCCGACCTGCGCATGGACGCCTTCTACGCCGTGTGGCGCAGCCGGCACCTGCTGGCGCGCGCCACCCTGGAGGCCGATCTGGCGGACCTGCTCCGCGGCAGCGACGACAGCCTCGTGCTCGCGGCGACGGAGGCCGCGGCGGAGGTCCGCTCGGCGCGACTCGCGCCGCCGCTCACCGCGCTGGTCGACCACCGCAACGCCGAGATCCGGAACAAGGCCGTCTACGCGCTCGGCCGCATCGGCGATCGCGCGGCCACCCGCACCCTGCTCGCTCAGGTGCCGAAGGTGCGCGAGTCCCGCCTCCTGAACAACATCTCCTTCGCGCTCGAGCGGCTCGATCCGGAGGCCTTCCGCCCCGCCATCGCGTCGCTGCTGAAGCACAAGCAGGCCATCATCCGGCTGAACGCTGCGTTCGTGATCGGCGACTCGCGGCGCGTCGAGGGGCGGCCGCTGCTCCAGGGCGCGCTCGAGGACCCGAACGACTACGTCCGCACGAGCGCCATCGTCGCGCTCGGCAAGCTCGAGGGCGAGGAGTCGGTGAAGGCGCTCGAGCGCTTCACGCAGGACCAGAACCCCTCGATCCGCGAGGAGGCGATCTACGCCGCGTACGAGGCCAGCGGGAGGAAGGCGACGGGCGCCATCCACGACCAGCTCTTCCTCTCGAATCGGGCCGCGGTCCGCCTGCGGGCGGCGCACGTCCTCGCGGCCGCCGGCGATCCGCGGGTCGGCGACTTCCTCCTCGCCTGTGTGGAGAGCGGGAGCTGCGCGGCCGGCGCGCTCGCCGGCTACTTCGTCAAGCTCCAGCGGACGGACGTGGGCGAGCGCATGCTCCTCGCCTGGGCGCGGGGCCGCGACGACCTCGCGCCGCTCGTCGGGTTGCTGAAGCCGGCGGGCGCGGTGCCGCTCGCGGCGGGCAGCGTGGACGCTGCGTTCGCGACGGGCGGGGAGCAGCGCGCGCCCGTCGCGATCCGCCTGCTCGCGGATCTCGGGGATCGGTCGGTGGCGGCGCGCCTTGCCCCGCGCGCGACGGCGAGCGAGCTGTGGCTGCGCGCGGTCGTCGGCACGACGCTCGTGCGCCTCGGGCACGGTGGCGCCGAGGCGCAGCTCGTCGCCGATCTCGACCTCCTCCCGCAGGAGTGGCTGCCGCGCTACTCCGGGCTGCTCGCGGGCGTCGCGGAGCCGGACGCCCGCGCTCGCCTCACGCCCGCGCTCGCGGAGCGCAGCAAGAAGGGCGAGGCGCCCCTCGCGCTGGCGGCCTCGCGCGTGCTGCTCGAGTGGGATCCGGAGGCGCACTTCCCCCGCATGTTCGACGCGCTGGCCACTGGGACGGTGCAGGAGCGCGAGCTGGCGGAGGACTACCTCGCCCAGGCGGAGGACGCCCGGGTGACCTTCCTGCTCCGGCGCGCGCTCTCGCGCGAGACGCGCCCGTACGCGCGCGATCGGCTGCGCCTCGTGCTCGACCGGCGCGGGTAGGGCGCGGTGTCCCTCGGGCCCGGAGCGCGAGCGGCGTCGGGGCTCGCGCTCGCCGCCGGCGCGGCGATCCTCGCCTGGGACCCGGCGGCGCCCGCGGTGGCGGCGAAGCGCGCGGCGGTGCTCGTGGTGGGCCTCGTGGCGGCTGGGCTCGTGGCAGGCGGCGGAGGCGGCGCGGCGCTCGCTGTCCCCGCGGGGCTCGCGACGTGGGGCGCGCTCGTCGGGTGGAGCGCGCTCGGGCTCGCGTGGGGACCCGCCTCCGGCGCGGCGCACCTGGCGACGCTCGTGGGCCCGGCGGCCGTCGCGGTGGGGGTTCTGGCGCTCCGGCGCGCCGACCGCCGCCGCGCGATCGCGCTGCTCGCGACGGCGGCGGGCGGTGCCCTCGGGACCTGGGGGGCGATCGAGGGGATCACGGGAGGGGACGCCCCATATGGGGGGCAGGGGAATCCGAACTGGCTCGGCCTCGCGCTGGCCGCCACGTTGCCGATCGCCGCGGGCGCCGCGGTGCGCGCCTGGCACGCCGCGAGGCGCGGCGGCGCGGCGCGGCGCGGACACCGGGTGCGGGTCGCGGTGGCGCTCGGGTCGGTGGTCGCGCAGGCGCTCGCGCTCGTGCTCTCCGGCTCGAGGACGGCGTGGGTCGCGGTGGTGGTGGCGGCGGGGCTCGTCGTGGCCGCGCGGCGCGCGCGGGCGCCGGGGGCGCGCGCGTTCCGGCGCGTGGGCGGCCTCGCGGCGGCGGGCGCGGTGCTCCTCCTGGTCGTGCTGGCGGGCGCGGTGGAGCACGCGGCGCGGCCGCGGAGCGGGGCGGGGGGCGCGAGCGCGGCGCTCGACGGGCGGCTCCATCTCTGGCGCGTGTCGCTCCACGCCGGCGCCGAGCGGCTGCCCCTCGGGACGGGACCGGGCGGCTTCGGACACGCGTTCCTCGACACGCAGGCGCGGGCGCTCGCCTCGCTGGATCCGGTCGCCGCGGCGCGCCGGTTCGAGAACGCGGAGACGGCGCACCAAGCGTGGCTCGACGCGTGGGTCGCCCACGGCGCGCCGGGGATCGCGCTGCTGGCGGCCGCGGTGGCGCTCGGCGCGCTGGGCCTCGCGCGGGCGCGAGCGTGGGGGCCGCTCGGCTCGCTCGCCGCCGTGGGCGTCGCGTCGTTCGGGGACTCCACGCTCGCCCTGCCCGCGGTGGGCGTCATCGTGACGTGCGCGCTCGCGGTCGCGCGCGGGCCGGCGGTGCGCGTGGGCGCGCGGCTGGCCGGGGGGGGCCTCCTCGTGGCCGCGGGGCTGGCGCTCGTCCCCGCCGTCGCGGAGCTCCGGGCCGAGCGCCTCCGCGCCCACGCCGACACCCTGGAGCCCGGCGCGCGGCTCGCGGCGCTCGACGCCGCGACCCGGCTCGCGCCGCGCTCCGGCGAGGCGTCGCTCGCGTTCGGGCTCGCGCTGCTCGAAGCGCGACAGGCCGCGGAGGCGGAGGCGGAGCTCGAGCGCTCGACGACGCTCCTGGCCAACGCGGGGACGTGGGTGGCGATCGGCAACGCGCGGACGCTGCTGGGCGAGCCGGCGCGCGCGCGCGTTGCGTACCAGGAAGGGGTACGTCTCGCCCCGGGGGCGTTCCGCGCGCGGGCCAGCCTGGCGCGCGCGTACGTCGAGGCCGGCGAGCTCGCCGCTGCCCGCCGCGAGCTCGCCGTCGCGCGGCGCCTGCGCGGCGGGCACACCAGCGTGCCGGAGATCGCGGAGCTGCTCCGCCGCGCCGAGGTCGAGGCCGACTCGGGCGGGGTCGGCGAGAGCGGACGCTGAGCGGGGCGCGCGGGCGCGCGTGGGAGGCGACGGCTGGGCCGCCGACGCTCAGGGCCCCGGGCGACGCCGCCGGAACGTCAGTCGAGCTGGTGCAAGCTCGGGGAGCTCGCGCGGCGCGCGGGGAGGTCGAGCTCGGCGCGGTTGCGGCCGCCGCGCTTCGCGCGGTAGAGCGCGGCGTCGGCGCGGGCGATCACCTCGTCCCGCGGCTCGTCCGCTCGGCGCGTCGCCACGCCGAGGCTGCACGTCACGCCTGCGAGCCCGGCGACGGGCGACGGCATCGCCTCGACGGACGCGCGCAGCCGCTCGGCGACGATCTTGGCGCCCTCGAGCGTCGTGCCGGCGAGCACCACCACGAACTCCTCTCCGCCCCAGCGCCCGACGAGGTCGACGGCTCGGACGCCGGCCCGGAGCGTCTGCGCCACGTCCCGCAGCACGTGGTCCCCCGCCTCGTGGCCGTGCTGATCGTTGATGCTCTTGAAGTGATCGATGTCCACCATCAGCACCGCCAGCCCGCCGCCGTACCGATCGGCGCGCGCGATCTCGTGGTCGAAGCGCTCGGTGAGGTGGCGCCGGTTGTTCAGGCCGGTGAGCGCGTCCACGTTCGCGAGTCGGGAGATGCGCTCGTGCAAGAGCAGCGTGCGGGCGACCAGGCCGACCTCGACCGCGAGGAGCGCGAGCGTCCGCCGATCGCGCGCGCCCGCGCCCGCGCCGGTCGCGCAGGCGACGAGCTCGCCGAGCCGCTCCTCGCCGACCTCGATCGGCAGCTCGACGCGCGCGAGCGCCGGCGGAGGCGCGCCGGCGAGCCGCTGCTCGGCGATCACGATCCGCCCGGCGTCGCCGGGGGGGATGCCGATCGCGGCGAGCGCCTGCGGCGTCGGGCGCGAGGGCCACGGGCCGCGGGCGTGGAGGCCCCAGGTCGAGCCGTCCTCGCCGCTCAGCCGGAGCGCGAGGTAGTCGGAGTCCACCAGCGCCGAGGCGAGGAGCAGCACCTCGCGCACGAACACCCGGCGATCGGTCGCGTGGTCGACGAGGCGCCGGGCCTCCGACGCGAGCACTGCCTCGAAGAGGAGGTCGTCCATCACGAGCGCGAGGCGCTCGAGGGGCGGACGGCTGGCGCTCGCGGACGCCGGCGGGTGCAGCGAGCGAGGCTGTCGCCCGGCCAGGAGCTCCTCCAGCGCCGGCACCAGGCGGTCGCGCGCGGCGTTGCGTGGCACGTACGCCGAGGCGCCCGCCTGGCGGGACCAGAAGCGGGACCGGGCCTCGTCCCAGGAGGTGAGCAGCACGAGCGGCAGCTTCGCCGTGGCCGGGTCGCTCCGCAGCAGGCGGCAGAGCTGCAGCCCCGAGAGCCCGCCGGTCACCACGTCCGCGACCACGGCGTCGACCGGCTCGCGGGTGCACAGGCGGAGCGCGTCCTCGCCCGACGCGGCCTCGACCACGGCCAGCCCGGCCGCCACGAGGGGCGCGACCAGCGTCGCGCGCTGGGCGGGGGAGTCGCTGACGACGAGCGCTTGCAGGCCGAGAGGGAACGCCATGGTTGGGGGAGCCGGCGGCCGGTTCGCCCGGTCGAACGGTCCGGCGACCCGCGATCTTGAGCGCGTGCGCTCGCCGCCCTCAAGATCTCCGGCGGGCCGCCGTTCCTGCAGGAACACCCCTCAGGCGACGGATGCAGGCACGCACGCGACTCAGAGGACTCCGGCGCCCGCGCTCGGTGGGTCGCGCGGGTCAGGCTGGCGCCGAGCGCCAGCGCTGGGGGGCCGGGTGAGCCGCGTGCTCGCGCCCGTCCCCGAGGCCGCCAGCGCGATCGCGCGCGCGGTGGGCGTGCGGACGCCGGCCGGCGCGGACGGGCGCGCCCACTTCAACCCGCCGGTCGGCTCGGTGCTCGGGGGGCGCTACCGGATCCGGCGCGAGATCGCGGTCGGCGGCGGCTCGCGTGTGGTCGAGGGCGTGGACGCGAGCACCGGCGTGGCCTACGCGGTGAAGCTGCCGCGGGCCGGTGAGTCCGAGCACTCAGAGGAGGTGCAGCGGCTGTGGCGCGAGATCACCGCGCTCGACTGCGCGCGGCACCCGGGCGTGGTCGAGCTGGTGGCGCACGGGACGGTGGAGCGCCGGCCGTTCCTGGTCCTGGAGCTGCTCGCGGGACGATCCCTCTCCGGGCTGCTCGCGTCGCGCGGGACGCTCGGGCTACGCGAGACGGTGCTGCTCGGCCTGGAGCTCTCCCAGGTGCTCGACGTGGTGCACTCTCGGGGCATCGTCCACCGCGACGTGAAGCCCTGCAACGTGATGGTCCTGCCCCCGTCCGCGGTGCGGCCCGGCACGCCCTGCACCCGACTGCTCGATTTCGGCGTCGCGCGCCTCGGCGCCGACGCGCAGGTCACCGATCGCAAGCTGACGCAGTCCGGCTCCATCCTCGGTACGCCGGAGTACATGGCCCCGGAGGCGCTCCTCGCGCAGCCGGAGGCCGATCATCGGGTCGACGTCTATGCGGTCGGGGCGACGCTGTACGAGTGCCTGACGGGCACCGTCCCCTTCGAGGGTCGGTACGGCGAGGTGCTCCTCAAGATCGCGACCTCCGAACCTCCGCGCATCGACGAGCGCCGCCGCGACCTCCCGCCCGAGCTCGCCCGCGTGGTCCATCGCGCGCTCGCCAAGGATCCGTCCGAGCGCTACGGCTCGATGCGCGAGCTCGCGCGCGATCTCGCGGCGTTCGTCCCCATCACGGACAGCGCCCCGCGCCCCCCGCCGCTCCCGACTGCCGTCCGCAACAGCTTCGTGCCCACGCTGCCGCGAGGCGCCGTTGCCCAGCCGCCGCCGCTCCCGCCGGTGCTCCCCGCGACGCCCCAGGACGACGCCGCCTCGCGGCGCCGGTTCGCGCGCGCCGCCTACGTCGTCCCCGCGCTCGTCTCGGCGGACGGCGTCGTCGAGCAGGGCCGCATCGAGGAGGTGAGCGAGGGCGGAGTCCTGTTCGTCGGCTCGCACACCTACGCCTCGATGAGCCTCGCGTGGGTGCGCTTCGAGCTGCCGAGCGGCCTCCCGGTCGAGGTGCAGGTGCAGGCCCGCTGGTGTCGCCAGGCGCGCGTGGAGGCGAGCACGGGCTTCCAGTTCCTGAACCTCCCCGAGGCCGCGCGCGCCGAGCTGTCCGCCTACGTGGGCGGGGCCGGCGGGAGCTGAGCCGGCCGGCGGCGCGCGGGCATGGTCCCCGCTCCGGCATCTGCTAGCGTGCGCGCCCCGCGATGGACGCAGCCACCGCCGCTCAGCTCGAGCAAATCGACGCCGCCCGCAAGAAGGACCGCCTGGCCGGGATCGCCATCATTTCGATCTCGTTCCTGATGAGCCTCGGCATGTCGCAATGGGCGAAGCGGGAGTCCGCGCCCGAGGTCGCCGCTCCCCCCGCTCCGGCCACCACCGAGGGCGTGGTCGGCTGGCCCGGCGCCGTGGACGCCATCGCCACGCTCCCCACCGCGCGACTCGCGACGGCGCGGGCGCGCTTGCGCGGCATCTCGATGGAGGCGGTCGCGTCGGACGGCACGATCGACTTCGCCGGCGGGGGCGCCCGGGTCCGCTACGCCTTCCAGAGCCTCTCTGGCGAGGGTCCGCAGCCGTCGCGCGCGCCCGGCGAGCTGCCGAAGCGCACCTTCTGCGGCAAGCAAAACGTCCACCTGAAGGCCGAGGGTCTGATCGCCGATCCCGATCTCACCGACTTCCCGTGCCCGCCCGGCCCGATCGAGGATCTCCCGGAGCCGCGCTGCGGTCCGCGCGAGGTGTGGCGCCGCGCCCAGGAGAAGGGCGCGCCCACCGATCGCCTCGCGCGCGTCGAGTACTACCGCGCGCGCGTCGGCCCGGCGTGGCGCTTCGAGCTCCCAGGTACCCCACATCGGTATTCCTTCTACGGCGACTGCGGCCGGGAGCTCGACACCATGGAGGGCACGGGGTTCGTGCCCTGAGCCGCGGGCGGGCGCGTCGGGCCGGAGGCCGGGGCGCCGCCCACCGCGCCGTCGCTCAGCGCCTCGCCACCGCGGCGCGCAGGGCCCGCCAGAGCTCCGGGACCCCGGCCCCGTTGACCGCGGAGCAGCCGAGCACCGGCCGCCCGGCGTCGCGGGCGAGCGTCGCGACCACCGCCGCGGCCCGGCTCCGCGGTTGGTGATCGAGCTTGGTGGCGACCAGCAGCACCGCGGGCGGGCGCCGCTGGGCGCGCGAGGTGTCCGCCAGCAGCTCGAACAGCAGGCGCTCCTCCTCCTCGACGCCGCGCCGCGAGTCCACGAGGACGCACACGGCCGCGAGCGTGGGTCGCTCGAGCAGGTAGCTCTCGACGAGCTCCGCCCACTGCGCGCGCTCCTCTTTGCTCCGCTGGGCCCAGCCGTAGCCGGGAAGATCGACGAGGTAGAGCCCGAGGTCGTCCGCGGCCCGCACCTCGAAGAACGAGAGCTGGCGCGTGCAGCCGGGGGTCGAGCTCGTGCGGACGAGGTTCTTCCTGCCGAGCAGCGCGTTCATCAAGCTGCTCTTGCCCACGTTGGAGCGACCGGCGAAGGCGATCTCCGCGAGCGTGGGCGGGGGGAGCTGCGCGGGCAACGTGGCGCCGGCGACGAAGGCGGCCGAGCGGATCGCGGGGAGGGGGGCAGGCACCGAGGGTCTCCGGGGGGCGCCGAGCATGACGGCAAACGATCCGCCGCGCCACGCGCCGGGCGGTCAGCGCCGCCCGCGGGCGAGCCGGGCGCGGAGCGGCGCCGAGATCGCGGCCAGCTCCGGGTTGCCGGCGACCCGCGCCACCGCGAGCGCGACGATGCCGAACACCGCCGCCCCCGCGAGGCCGGGCGCTGCCTGCGCGAGCGCGCCCTCGCCGAGCGCCGCGCCGATCGCGGTCGCCGCCCACCGGCCCGCGGCGACCGCCGGCACGACCGCGAGCAGCGCGTGCCCGGTGGCGCGCGCCAGACCGCTGATCCGGACGTCGAGCTTGCGGTGCAGGAGCGCGGCGAGCAGCCCCGCCTGGAGCGCCTGCGACGCCGCCACGGCGAGCGCCACCCCGACGTGCCCGAGCGGGCCGACGAGCAGGTACGCCCCGGCGACGAAGCACGGAAGCTTGATCGCCGCGACGACCACCGGGGTGCGGGTGTCGCCGAGCGCGTAGAAGCCGGCCACGAGCTGCCGCACCACCGCCACGAGGACGATCCCCGCGCCGAGCGCCACCAGCGCCCGCGCCGTCTCGCGCGACGACTCGGCGTCGAAGTGCCCGCGCTGGAACAGCGTGACGACGAGCGGCTCGGCGAGCCCGACGAGCAACCCCGTCGCGGCGAGCCCGACGAACAGCGACAGTCGCACCCCGTGCTCGAGCGTGCGGCTCGCCTCCTCGCGATCGCCGCGCGCGACGAGCAGCGCGAGGCTCGGCAGCGTGGCCGTCTGGATCGCCATTACGAGCACCCCCTGCGGGAAGTCGCACAGGCGCAGCGCCCAGCCGAACCAGCTCTGCGGACCGACGCCGAGGGTGCTCAGGATCCCGCGCGCGATCACCACGTCGATCGCGTACACGCCGGTGCCGATGAGCACCGGCCCCATCCTGCGGAGCGCCTCCCGCACGCCGGGGTGGCCGAGACCCCCGCCGCCGAGCGCGTGGTAGCCGACGGCGCGCAGGCTCGGCCACTGCGCCACGACCTGGAGCGCCCCGCCCACGAGCACCGCCGCGCTGAGCGCGTGCACCGGATCGTGGCCGCGCGCCACGAGCAGGGGGGGGAGCGCCAGCCCGAGCACGATGAAGGACACGTTGAGCAGCGCGGGCGCGAAGCTCGCGACCACGAAGCGCTTCTCCACGGCGAGCGCCGCCGCGCCGAGGGCGGCCGTCCCCATGAAGAAGATATACGGGAAGACCCAGCGTAGGAGGGCGACCGTCCGCTCGGACTGCCCGGGGATCGCGGCGTAGCCAGGCGCGAACGCCGACACGAGCGCGGGCGCGAAGGTGATCCCGAGCGCGGTCACCAGCGCGAGCACCCCGAGCGAGAGCCTGCGCACCGCGGCGAAGTAGCGACGCGCGGCGTCCTGCCCCTCCTGCTCGCGCACGCGGGCCAGAACGGGCAGGATCGCGCCCTGCACGCCGCCCTCCGCCAGCAGCTGGCGCAGCACGTTCGGGATGAGGAACGCGACGAAGAAGGCGTCCGTCGCCAGGCGCGAGAACATGGCGGCCGTCACCTGGTCGCGCACGAGCCCGAGCAGCCGGCTGGCGAGCGTGCCGGCGGCGACGATCCCGGCGCGCCCGGTGATCCGCCGCCGCTCCTCGTCGCCCGCGGACTCGCTGGAGGGTGGCTCCGGTCGTTCCGTCACTCCGGTGCGTTTCCGCGGCCCGCGCCGCGCCCGCCGCCGCGGCCCCACCGCGACTCGGACTGGACCTCGCGGTACGCCTTCATCTGCGACTCGTCGAGCACCTCGCCGAGCTGCTTCTCCGTCTGATCGCGGAGGGTGCGACGCCGGTCGCCGAAGCCCGCGCCCGCGTCCCCCGCCGGCCCGCCGCTGCGCCGCTCCGACCACATGCGCTCCATCTCGGCCGCGCGGTCCTCGAGGATCTTGCGCACCTTCTCCTTCTGGTCGGGCCTGAGGGCGACGCGCTGCTCCAGCGTGGTGAGGAACGTCTCGACGCGCTGCTGCCCGCGCTCCGTCCGGCGGACGCGGCGCTCCTCCTCCCGCTCCCACTCGATCTGATCGACCGCCGAGCGCACCGCCGCCACGAAGGCCGGGCTCGACGTCCCTCCGTCGAACGGCACGGCAGCGCCGCCGCCGGCAGGGGGCGGATCATCGGCCGCCATTGCCGAGGCGTGGGCGGCCAGCGTGCGCTCGGCCGCCCTCCGCCGCTCGAGGGCGTCGAGCCGCCGGTCGAGCGAATCGAAGCGCTCATCGAGATCGACGTCGAGATCGGGCGCGGGGCGGGACGCCGACGCGGAGCCGGCGGGGCTGGCGGCGCCGCGCGTGGCCAGCGCGCCCACGGCGCCGCCGGCCGCGCCCGCGAGGACGCCCACCAGCGCGAGAGGGAGGACCGACTGACCGTTCATGGCGGGAGCATGCCACGGGTCCGGGGCGAGCCCGATCCGGCCCCGCGGAGCGCTCCAGGCAGCGCGGCGCGGCGGGTCGGGCGCCGCCACGCCGCGCGGGCTACCCGCCGCCCGGGGTGCCGCCTATGATGCACGGCCATGCTGGAGCTCAGTCAGGACGGACCCACCGCCGAGAAGCAGATGCGCGCGGTGATCTTCTACCTCACGACCTTCGGGTACATCGACGGCGACTTCGACGCCGCAGAGAAGGAGTTCGTCCGCGACTACATCGCGAAGCTCGTGGACCACCGTGTCCGCGGCGCGGTGGGCGGCGACGAGCAGCTCCGCGCGGAGCTCGGCGGCAAGTACACCGCCCACTTCCACGAGGTCTTCGAGACGATCGACGCCGAGGTCCGCTCCCTCTTCACCGAGAGCGTGGCCGACGGCGAGAACCAGAAGCAGTTCGTCCACTCCAAGCTGAAGCTCCGGTGCTTCGAGATCTTCAAGAGCTTCGACGAGTCCGGGCAGAACCAGCTCCTCGACACCATCGACGAGCTCATCCAGGCGGACGGCCAGGTCCACCCGGCGGAGCTCGAGTTTCGCGGCGAGCTCGCCCAGCTCCTCGAGGAGGACCTCGGCGTGGAGCTGGTGGACGACGGCGGCGAGCGCGGCGCGGTGACGGTCACCGGCGGCACGCTCCTCGAGCCGGCCGAGGAGGACCACCCGTTCTTCCGGCAGTTCGAGGTCCACTACTCCTCCCAGCCCGAGCGCCTCGTGCAGCAGGTGGGGGCCGATCGGGCCCTCCTCGACAAGACGATGTCCCTCCTCGAGGCGCAGCGGGCGCGGGGCGCGGGCAAGCTCACGGGCAAGCGATCCGTCTCCGAGCTCGAGGGGCAGGAGCCGTTCCTCGACGGTCACGTCTACGTACACCCCCTGCAGGCCGGCAGGTCCTACGACGTGACCGTCCTCGGGGATCTCCACGGCTGCTACTCGTGCCTGAAGGGCGCGATCCTGCAGACGAGCTTCTTCGCCAAGGTCGCCCTCTACAAGAACGACCCCGCGCGCCAGCCCTACCCGATCCTCGTGCTCCTCGGCGACTACATCGACCGCGGCATCTTCTCCTACAACGGCGTGCTCCGCGCGGTGATGCAGACCTTCGTGGCCGCGCCCGAGCACGTCTACGTGCTCCGGGGCAACCACGAGTACTACTTCGAGCACCAGGGCCGCGTGTACGGCGGGGTGAAGCCCGCCGAGGCGATCAACACCTTGAAGCCCCACCTGCCGGCCGAGGTGTTCCAGCACTACATGCGCTTCTTCGACTCGATGGCGAACATGCTCCTGCTCGACCGCACGCTGTTCGTGCACGCGGGCATCCCGCGCGACCTGCTGCTGAAGGAGCGCTACAAGGACCTCTCCAGCCTGAACGACCCGGATCTCCGCTTCCAGATGATGTGGAGCGATCCGAGCGAGGCGGACGTGATCCCGGCCAAGCTCCAGGAGCAGAGCGCGCGGTTCGCCTTCGGGCGCCTGCAATGCCTCGCGTTCTTGAAGCGGCTCGGCTGCCACACCCTCGTCCGTGGCCACGAGAAGGTCGACGCCGGGTTCAAGCGCACGTACGACGACGGCCAGCAGCTGCTGGTCACCGTCTTCTCCGCCGGCGGCAAGGACAACAGCGACCTGCCCCCGGAGAGCGGGTACCGGAGCGTCTCCCCCATGGCGCTCACGATCAAGATGAAGGCGGGCGAGAGCACGATCACGCCCTTCCTCATCGACTACCACCGCTACAACGACCCGGCGAAGAACGCCTTCTTCCAGGCGCGCCCCGAGATCGAGCACCGCGCCGACTGAGCGAGCTGCTGGCCGCGCGAGCCTCCGGCCGCGCGGGCGCGACTCGCCGGCCGCGCGCGCTCGCTAGAAGCGCCCGCGCACGCCCGCCCAGTAGCCGCCCCGATCGAGCGTCGCGGCGGCGGGCTCGAGGTAGGCGCCGCGCTCGCCCGGGCGCGCCCACAGCAGCCACGTCCCCGTGAAGGCGAGGGCGCCGACGCCGGCGACGACCAGGCTCCCGGTGGCCCAGGTGCGCGCGCGGTCGCGGGCGTCGAGGCTGTCGGCGAGCGCCACGCAGAGATCGCGCCGCGAGAACGTGCCGCTCGAGCACTCGTCGCCGCCGCCCGCCGCCGAGACGGCGTCGATCCCAGCGCTCGCGCGCTCCGCGTCGTCCCCCGCGGTGGCGGCGCGCGAGAGGTAGTACACGCCGCCGACCAGGCCGACGAGCGTCATGGTCGCCTCGCTGGCCAGCACCCACTCGCGCGTGCCGAACCGGCGTGGGTTGGCGCCGAGCGAGTCCGGCTGCGTCGCGGGGGCGGGAGAAGGGGACGCTGGGGAGGGGGAGGTCGGAGCGGCGGCCGGGGGCAGCTCCGGCGTCCAGACGAGGCGCTGCCGCTCGGCGAGCTCGACCGTGCGGGTGTCCGGCTTGCGCCCGGGCGCCGTCACCTCGACCGCGTGGCGGCCGGGGGCCATGCGCTCGGGCCTGCCCGCCGCGATCTCGGCGCCGTCGACCGTGACCCGCGCCTCGCCGGCGCCCGGGGGCAGCTCCACCGTCAGCGTGGGGATGCGCTCGACGATCCGCTCGAGCGCCGGCCCGAGCAGCGGCTCCACGTCGGGGGCCGCGGTGCCACCGCTGACGAGCGCCCGCGCGCGCGCGTACTCGACCAGCGCGGCGAGCAGCTCCCCGGACTCCTCGAGGCAGAACCCGAGGTGGTAGCGGAGGCCGGGCGTCTCCTTCAGGCCGAGCGCGGTGCGCAGCTTCGCGATCGCGACCGCCCACTCCTTGGCGGCCTCCGCGGCCGTCGCCTCGCGGAAGAGCTGGCGGGCGCGGGCCAGCTCCGCCTGGGAGGGCTCGGCGCGCGCGGACGAGGTGGCGAGCGCGACGATGAGCGGCGCGACGATGAGCGGCGCGACGCGGAGGGTTCGCGCGAGCGCGCGGGCGGCGAGGTGGGGGCGGGGCGAGGACACTGGCCTCCGGATCGGACGGGAGGATACGCCGGTTGCCCGGGATCTGGGGAGGGCTCCGCGCGACCGGGCCCTCAGTCGCACCACGCCTTGCCCCAGACGCGGCGCATGAGCCGCGGCGGGTCCTCGTACCAGACGGCCGCGTAGCCGTTCGGGCTCGCTGCGGCCCCGCCGTGGTCCCACTGGTAGCCCGGCTGCGGGCCGGCGCTCACGTCGAGCACGGGGGGGACGAAGGCGCACGCCGCGGTGAACCGATAGATCCGGTGGGTGATCAGGGCGTTGCTGCTCGGGTTGTCGGCCGCGAGCACGAAGAACCCGGAGCCGTCGCGGACCACCACCGGCGCGGCGTAGTTGAAGATCTTGTTGTCCTGGGTCACGCTCGCAGGCCCGCAGGTGGCGACGCCGTCGGTGCCGAAGGCGCCGAAGGCGAGCTCGGACGCGCGGCGCACCCAGCTCGCGCCGAAGCCGGCGCTGCCGCCCGCCGCGCCGATGTAGATGGGGTTCACCGGGTTGGCGGAGGAGCCCGCCTCGACGGGGGCCTCGGCCACGAGCGTGGAGAGCGAGGTCGAGTAGAGTTCGCGCTGGACGCGGCCGTAGGGGACGAACTGCTCGCCCCACACCACGCCGAGCGTCGAGCCCGAGACGGCCGCGCGGGGGTGGGGCGCCGTGGCGTCGGACGCGCTGAGCCGCTTCGGCCCGTGCGTCACCACGCCCGCGGCGCTCACGATCGTGCCCCAGACCTGATCCGGATCCGGGAGGTGCTCCTTCCACACCACGGCCCAGCCGCCCGCGGGGAGCGCGACCACGCTCGGGTGATCGCCGTAGGTGCCGTCCGCGGACACGGCGACGAACGAGCCGACGGCGACGCCCGTCGAGGCGGTGTACCGCTGCAACCGGATCTGCCCGCCGTCGCCGTAGTTGACGCTGTTCCAGGCGACGGCGAACTCGTCGCCCCCCGCGGCGATGGACGGGACGGTGCTCCAGCGGCCGTTCGAGACCTGCACCGGTTCCCCGAGCCGGGCGCCCGCCTCGCTCATCCGGACGAAGAACACGACCTCCGCGAAGTCCCACGTGACGCCGTACAGGCCGGCGGAGGTGGACCACGCGAGGTCGGGCTGCGCGGGGGCCGAGTCCGGCAGCGCCACCAGGACCTCCGGGACGCCGCCGAGGCCGACGCCGTCGTCGAGATCGATCAGGCCGTCGCAGTCGTCATCCGAGCCGTTGCAGGCCTCGGCCGCGGCGGGGTGCACCCCGGAGAGCGTGTCGTCGCAGTCGTCGCCGGGGGCCGGGGCGCAGGCGGTCGTCCCGTGCTGATCGCCGTCTACGTCCTTGGCGAGCTGCTTGCATGTGTACCCACCGCCGGCGGACTCCTCGCAGCTCGCCGTGCAGTCGAAGTCGGTCGCGGTGCACGAGGGCGCCGGCCCGGCGACGCAGCCGCCCGCCGTGCACGTCTCCTGCCCCGTGCAGGCGAGCCCGTCGTCGCAGTCGGTGACGACGGGGACGCAGGCGCCGTCGGCCCCGCAGGCGTACGCGGTGCGCACCGTCCCCGCGCAGCTCGCCGGCGAGCAGGAGCGCTCCGCGCCCGGGAAGGTGCAGCCCCCCGCGCCATCGCATGCGCCCGCGCAGGTGCTGCCCGGCGCGCCGCTGCCCACGCACTCAGCGCCCGGATCCTCGCCCGCCGGCACGAACGTGCACTGCCCCGCGGAGCCCGCGACCGCGCAGGAGACGCACGCGCCGTCACACGGCGTCTCGCAGCACACAGCGTCCGCGCAGACGCCGCTCGCGCACTCGCCGCCGCTCGCGCAGGGAGCGCCGGCCGGCCGCGGCCCGCCGTCCCACGCGCCGCCGTCCCACCCCGCGCTCCCGCCGCCTCCGCCGCCTGCCGCCGCGCCGCCCCCCGAGCCGGCGCCGCCCGAGCCGGTGCCGCCCGAGCCGGTGCCGCCCGCGCTGGTGCCGCCGCCCACCCCCGACGCGCCGTCGGCGCTCGCGTCCGTCGCCGCCGCGCCGCACGTCCTCGTCTCCGCACAGGTGCCGAAATCGGACGAGCTGCACCCGCCCGCCGCCAGCACGAGCCCGGCCGCGAGCGCGCGCGCGCGCTCCCCACGCCGATCGAAGGCGGAGCGCCACTTCCACGCGAGCGAGCGTCCCAGAGCCACGCGGCACGCCTTCTCGCGCAGACCTGCCGGGGGCGCAAGAGCGCGCACCGCACGCCGGCGCTCGGCAGCGGGGCCATGGGCGGCGCGGCCCTCGACCACCGCGCCCTTGGCTCGGGCCAGCGGCGGCCGGCCGGGCGGCGCCGCGCCTTGACGCAGCGTGGCGACGGGCTAGCATCGCCGCCCCGCGTCGCTCCCTGGGCGGCGTGTTCCAGCGTAGCTCAGTCGGTAGAGCAGGCGGCTGTTAACCGCCGGGTCCCTGGTTCGAGTCCAGGCGCTGGAGCCACTCGATGCCGTTCGCGAACGGCGTCGCCCCGTCGGTTGACGATGGAGATCGCGGAGAACGCCGAGGGGAGCCTCGGCGTTCGATCTTTGTCGGCGGCGCGAGCATGACGGCGGGGGCGTC
>JADLEQ010000003.1 GCA_020846005.1 Polyangiaceae bacterium | reverse complement strand
GTCCACGACGACGCAGCCCTCGCACGCCGGCGCGGGCGTGTCGGGCCGCGCCTCGATGGCGTCACCGCCGCACGCCGCGAGGCCCGAGACGAGCCCGGCCGCCGCGCCGAGCCGCACGAGCGGCCCCGGCCGGCGCGCCCTGGCGCTCCGCTGCAGCGCGGCCCGCCGCGGGGTCACCGGCAGGCCTCGAGGCGGGCGTCGCGCGGGTCGTGGCAGACGAGGCAGGGGCGCGCGTTCTTGCGCAGCGCCACGCGGCAGCGCGATCTGAACCCTACGGGGTGTGGGTTCGAGCCCTGGCCGAAGGCGCCGCCCGACCCGGCGCCGCGCCCGCCGACCTCCCGCGACGCGTGGCACCCGGCGCAGTCACGCTCGGTGTGACAGCTCACGCAAGCGTCGAGGTTGCGCTGCGCCTCCCACGCGTGGTGACCGGCGCCACGCGGAGGGTCCGTCCACTCCCGCGGCGGCGGGTGGAAGCGGCCGCGCCCAGCGAAGGCGGCGTCCGGGCCGCTGAGCGTAACGCCGGCCCGCTGGTGGCAGCCGAGGCAGAACGACTGCGTGCGGTGGCAGCTCGTGCAGCGAGGGTCGTTCTGCCGCGCGGCGACGGGGTGAGACGACAGGAAGTCGTTCGGGTGCACGCGCCGCGGGCGCACGCGGCCGTCGTGGCACTCGGCGCACTCGCGCTCCTGGTGGCACGTCGCGCAGAGCGTGCCGTCCGCCGCGGCCACGGCGCGGTGCCGCTCGATCCAGTCGGGCCCGTGCCCCGCCCCGTGGAGCCACGCGGGCGGCACCAGGCGCCCCTCGGCGAACGACGTCTTCATGCGGCCGCTCGCCTCGGCGAGGTGGCAGGTGACGCACGCGGCGGGCGCGTCCCCGCGGGCCGGGCCCTGCTGCCCGTGGCACGCGAGACACCCGCGCATGCGCGGGAGCTGGTCCCGCGTCGCCAGCTCGAGCTCTTGCACCTCGCCATGGCACTGCCGGCAGCCGATGTTGCGCGCCCCGTGCGCGGCGTGGCTGAAACGGAGACGCGGCGGCGGCACGCTCATCCGCGCGACGCGGTTGCCGTCCTCCGGGCGGTAGCCCACGTGGCAGAAGACGCACGCCGCGGCGTGGTGCTCGGGCTCGCCGGTGACCTCGGAGAGATCACGGTGGTCGGTCAGGTGGCAGGCGTCGCAGCGCGTCGCGGGGGGGAGCAGCGAGTCGCGCGCGCTCCGGCTGGTGCGCGCGCGCTCGTGGCAGCCCGTGCACGGCACGCCGAGGGATCGCACGTGGAGCCGATGGTTGAAACGGATCGTGAGCCGCTGAGGCGGGAAGACGACGGGGCTCGGCCCGCCGTCCCCCTCGACGGCCCCCGGCGAGCGCCAGCGCTCCGGCACCGGTGCCCCGCCCGGCATCGGCGCCAGGCCCCGCACGAGCGGCCCAGCCGCCGCGGGGGCGCCGGAGGCCGCAGGCGCGGTGTCGGAGGCCGCAGGCGCGTTGCCGGAGGCCGCGGACGCTTCGCCGCTGGAGGCCGGCGTGGGCTCGGCGGGCGCTCCCAGGCCGGCGCCGCTCGACGCCGCGGCGGACGCCTCTCCTGCGGCGCGGGCGCCGGGGGCGTGGAGCCCGAGCAGCGCCGCCACGACCATCGAGAGCGCGAGGAGCGCCCCCGCCGCCGGGTGGTTGCCTCCTCGGGGCGAGCCGTGAGCGCGCGCCCGGCTCACGGCCCCACCTCGAGCTCGAGCGTCGCCACGACACGATACCGTTGCCCGACGAGGCGGTTCATCGCGTGCTCCCACTCCGCGCCGAAGCGCGCGCGCCGCCCCGCGCGCACGCCCCAGCCGAGTACGTACTGCAGGCTCGTGGCGGCGCGGTCGGGCCGGAGCGCGTCGCGCCAGTCGTAGAGCGACACGATGCCGAGCGCGTCGAAGCGCCCGCCGAGCACCCGCCGGCGCAGCGTCACGTCGCCCCCACGACGATGCCCGCGCTCCCCGGCCTCCAGCACTCCGCGCGCCGCAACGCTCCCCTCCGCCGTGCGGTGCCGCGCGTCCAGGGAGCTCACGGCGTCCGTCCGCTGGGCCTCGCCCCGCGACGGCGACGCCGGGTCGGCGTCCGCCACGGCGCTCGCGTAGCGCTCCGGGTCGCCCTCCGTCGTGAACGCGCGCAGGCCGCCGCTCGCCGCGATCGCGAAGCGCCGGGACGCCGCCCACTCCGCGCGCGCCTCGTAGGTCGTCATCCCCTGGTGGGAGAACCAGTTGAAGATGGAGTCGCCGTCGAACGTGGGCAGGTAGTGGTCGAGGCGCGCGCCCACGGTGAGCTCGGGGGTGAGGTACGCGTCGACGCCTGCGTCGTACTCGGTCGCGCGGGAGAGGTAGAGGTCGTAGACGGCGCGCCCGCCGACGGCGCCGAGCTCGGGGAGCGTCGCCTGCACGGCGCCGCCCGCCCGCTCGCTCGCGACCCGTGCGCCGCCGACGGTCTGCCAGCCGCCACCCGCGTCGGGGAACGGCGCGGAGACGACCACGTCCCGCGTCTGGACGCGGCGATACGCGAGCTTGCCCTGCACCCAGTGCATCCCCGACGTGCCGAGCGCCGCGCCCCACGCCGGCGCGAGCTCGCGCTGATCGAGGAAGGCCGGGTGGAGCGCCGTCTCGAGCTCATCTCGCCGCCCGCGCCACACGCCGTCGGCGGCGTAGCGATCCGTGGTGAGCGGGAGCGACGATCGCTGCTCGTAGCCCGCGTACGCCTCGACGGCCACGTACGCCGGCGCCGAGAGCCGCAGGAGCGCGCCGTCGAACGACCACCACCCGAGCGCGTCGAAGAGCTGCTGCCGACCCACGCGGAAGCCAGCTACCCCCCCTAGGTAGCCCTCCCCCTCGAGGTAGGCGTAGATGAGATCGAGCGGCGCCTCCTCGAGCCCGGGCACGAAGCGCTCCGGGGTGCGCGGCGATCGCTCGGCCGACTCCTGACCGAAGTCGCCGTCCAGCCGGAGCCGCGCCCGGAAGCCGAGCGACGCCGCGCGGGGATCGGGCACGCCGTCGAGGTCGTCGAGCGCGAGCCCGAGCTGCTGGGTGACCCTCCGGCGGCGCACGATCGGGTCGCCGTACGGGCTCGCGAAGGTGTAGAGCTGTACGTCCGTGCGCGCGTCGACCCGCGCCTCGTACCCGCGCGCCGGCGCTGCCGCCGTGCCCGCGAAGAGCGCCAGCGCCAGGATCGTCCGGGGCGAGCACGCGCGAGCCACGCGCGCGCGAGCCTACCACGAGCACGCGAGCCCCTCGCGCGCGGGGACTACGCCGCGCGCGAGGCGGGCGCGCGACGCGAGCCCGCCCGCGCGCGCGCCGTCACGGGAAGATCTCGCGCTCCGCGTACACCTTGACGAGCCGCTCGAGCGCGACGCCGTAGCAGGCGAGCCGCGTGTCGCAGCGGTGCTTGCGCGCGAAGTGCTCCACGCGCTCGTACGCGCCCTTCATCGCCGTCTCGAGCCGCTCGTCGACCTCCTCGAGCGTCCACTGCTCGCTCCGCTTGTTCTGCACCCACTCGTAGTAGCTCACCGTCACGCCGCCCGCGTTGGCGAGGACGTCCGGGAGGACGTGGATGCCGCGCTTCGCCAGCACCTCCTCGCCTGCCGGGTTGCACGGGCCGTTCGCGCCCTCGGCCACGAGGCGCGCCTTCAGGGCCGTGGCCTCCTCCTCCCCGATCTGGTTCTCGAGCGCGGCGGGGACGAAGATGTCGGCGTCCGCCGCGAAGAACTCCTCGCGGCTGATCGGCTTGCCGTTCGGGTAGCCGGCGATCGAGCCCTTCGCTTGGACGTACTCCTGCAGGCGGTGCGCGTTGAAGCCCTCCGCGTTGTAGAGGTACCCGGAGTGGTCGCCGACGGCGACCAGCGAGACGCCGAGCTTGCTGAGCAGCACCGCGGTGTGCGACCCCACGTTACCGAAGCCCTGCACCATCAGTCGCTTGCCTTCGAGGTCCACGCGCTCCCGCTCCGCCCACTCCGTGATGCAGTGGACGACACCCTGCCCGGTCGCCTTCTCGCGGCCGTACGTGCCGCCGCTGGCGATCGGCTTGCCGGTGACGACACCCGTCGCCGCCTGCTTGTTCACCATGCCGACGGTGTTCATGTACGTGTCCATGGCCCACGCCATCGTCTGCGCGTTGGTGCCCATGTCGGGGGCCGGGATGTCGTAGTCGGGGCCGATGTTCGAGCCGAGCGAGTGGAAGAACCGCCGCGTGATGCGCTGCAGCTCGTTGCGCGAGACGTCGCGCGGGTTGAACTTGATGCCGCCCTTCCCGCCGCCGTAGGGGAGGTTCATCAGCGAGCACTTCCACGTCATCATCGCCGCGAGCGCCTTGAAGTCGTCGAGCGACGCGCTCTCGTGGAAGCGCATCCCGCCCTTGTACGGGCCGAGGATGTTCGAGTGCTGGATGCGATACCCCTTGAAGAGCCGGACGGAGCCGTCGTCCATCCGCACCGGGAAGTTCACGATGAGCTCGTTCTTCGGCTGGCTCAGGATGGCGCGGACGTACTCCGGCATCTGGATGACGGAGGCGGCGCGATCCAGGTACCCCTGGATCACCTTGAAGAACTCGTAGCGCTCTCCGGGCACGGCGTTGTCCACCCGCGACGGCGAGTCGCTCGGCGGGGCGGTGGGGCGTGCGGGCTTCTGGGCAGGGTCGGCGGGCGTGGTCATGGGGTGATGGCTCCTGGAGGCGGTGCGCGCGGGCGGCCGCGCTGCGCGCTCCGGGCGCGTTTCTAGGCGCGGCCCATGCCGACGCAATAACGCGACGCGTCAGCTGCCGCGGGAGCGGCGGGCGACGCTGGCCCGACGCCGGGAGGCGCCCGCGTCAGCCGACGCGCGCCGTCCACAGCGCGTACGTGTACACGATCGGGGCGACGACGAGGAGCGCGTCGATGCGGTCGAGGATGCCGCCGTGACCGGGGACCACCCAGCCGGAGTCCTTGATGCCCGTCGAGCGCTTGAGGAGCGACTCCGCGAGGTCCCCGAGCTGGCCAAGCGCGCCAGCGACGATCGCCAGCGGGAACGCGTGCGCCGGCTCGAGCGCGGGGAGGTAGCCGAACGTCGCGAGCGCCGCGCCGACGCTCGCGCCGACCAGGCTCCCGACGAACCCCGCGCGGGTCTTCTTCGGGCTCACCGCCTCGTAGAGCTTCGCCCCGCCGATGAAGCGGCCGAAGAAGTACCCGCCCGTGTCGGCGAGCCACGCGAAGGTGAGCGCCATCACCACCCACCGTCCCCCTTCGGGCAGATCGCGCCGGAGGAGGGCGAGCGTCGCGAGCGACCCGCCGACGAACATCGGCGCGGCGACGCCCGCGACGATGCGGAGCGCGGCGCTGCGGATGTCGCCCAGGCGCCACAGGGGGACGAGCAAGCCGACGAGGGGCACCGCGAGGAGCGTGGTGAGCAGCACGCGGGCGTCGCGCGCGCCGAAGTAGACGGCGGCCGTCGTCGCGGCGGTCATGCCGATCCCGATCGCCTGCGCCACGCGGTCCTCGGGGTGGGTCATCGCGAAGAGCTCGCTCGCCGCGATCGCGCTCGCCACCAGCACGACCCCGAACCACACCCAGAGCGGCGCCAGGAACATCGCCGCGAGGAGCAGCGGCGACACCACCGCGGCCGTGAGCAGGCGCAGGGTCAGGTTGCTGGGAGCGGCCATGTCGTGGGCCGGGCACGTCGCCCGGCTACCCGGCGGCGCCTCGTCGCGAAGCTCGCGGCCGGAACGACCGGGCCGCATACCAGGCGCGGGACGGGCTCACAAGCGGCCGCCCGGCGCGCCGCCGGCCCGCGTCGCCACGCGCGCCGGCTCCGCCGGACCGAGCGAGAGCTGGGCCGGGCCCGGCGGATCGACGGGGCTCACCAGGTCGATCGCGGCGGTGTCCAGCGAGCGCAGCACCCCCCACGACGCGACCCCGAGGATCAACGCCGCGAGCCCCAGCGTCGACCAGAGGGTGTCCTCGCGCTCGGTCGACGCCGAGAGGCGGCCCGCCGTCGGCGCGAGGCGCAGATCGGCGCGCCACCCCGGCGCGACCTCGCCGAAGAGCAGGCGCCGC
The DNA here is from genome assembly GCA_020846005.1 of Polyangiaceae bacterium. GTDB lineage: Bacteria > Myxococcota_A > Polyangia > Polyangiales > Polyangiaceae > JADLEQ01. The sequence continues at coordinate 59,977 of JADLEQ010000003.1, read as the reverse complement.
GCGACCGCGACGTGCGCGACCGCCAGCGTTGCGAGGGCGAGCGCGACGAGGACCGCGACCAGCGGCGCGCGCGCGTACGCACCCGCGACGACGAGCGCGCTCCCCAGGAACGGGGGCGTCGCGGGCGCGGCCGCGGAGACCGCCAGCGCGACCCCGAGCAGGACGGTCAGCCGCGGGCGATCCCGCGCGAGACCGGCGAGCGATTCGACGACGGTCGTCCCGGTGCGGTCGGCGAGGGCGGCCGTCGCCGCGAAGCCGAGCGCGAGCGCGAGCGCGTCGAACACCACGAGCCCCATCGCGCCCTCCGCCGACATCGGCACCAGCGCGGCGACGCCCACCCCCACGACCGCACGGCGCGCCACCGACGCGGTGACCCACACCCCCCCGAGCCGTCGCTCGAGCAACACGAGCCCCGCCAACGTGAGCGCGGCCACCGCCGCGGCCCAGCGTAGCCCCGGTGCCGCCCACGCGGTCGCCTCCGGCAGCACGCCGAGGCCGAGCCGCACCGCGCCGTGGCCGCCCGCGAGCGCCAGCGTCCCGAGCAACGCGAGCCCGAGCGCCGGCGGCAGGCGCTCGGCGGTCCGCACGTGCAGACCGTGCAGCAGCGGCGCCCCCGCGAGCAGCACCCACCCGCCACACCCGCACACCCACGCGACCTTGCCGACGCGCAGGCCGAGCCACGCCTCGGAGCCGGTCGCCGCGCCGGCGCGCGCCAGCTCCCCGAGCGCGAGGACCCGGTCGACCCAGGTGCCGTCCGCCAGATACCCGCCCCCCCCACCGCGCACCGCCGCGACGAGCCCGACGCCGAGGAGCGCGATCGCGGCGCCCCCGAGCCACGCCCAGCGCCGGCCGAGGGCCGCGCCGCCGCTCGTCCACGCGAGCGTGACCGCGGCCCCGACGGCGCACCCGCCGGCCAGCGCCAGCGTCACCACGTCCGCGGCGAGGAGGCTCGCGGTGGCCGCCGCGTGGAGCGCGAGCACGAGCGGCCACGCGCGCTCCGGTCGGGCGGCGGGCTGCAGCGCGATCGACGCCGCGGCGACCAGCAGCGCGGCGAGCGCGACGAGGGGCGCGAGGGACAACGAGTCGACCGCGAGCAGCAGCTCGACGCCCGCGCCGGGCGCGACGGCGAGGCGCTCGAGCACGTGCACACCGTCGCTGCCGTCGAGGCGCCCCGCCGTCGGGTCGAGGCGCGAGTACGCGCCGCCGAGGAGCAGCAGCTGCGCCGCGCCCGCGCCGATCGGCGCCCACCGCAAGCGGCGCGCGCGCATCAGCCGCGGACCGGCGACCAGCGCGACCAGCGCCGCGAGGAGCGGCGCGAGCAGGAGCAGCGACGGCAGGTGACGCACGGGCGCGGCTGCCGCGCCCTCCGCGTGCCCGACGAACCCGATCGCGCGCTCGGGCTGGCCGCCGGCGCGCACGAGGACGTGCCCCTGGACGAAGAGCGAGCGATCGCCCGGCGCGCGCGCCCAACGCAGCGTGACGGCGCGGCGCTCGCCCGGCTGCAGGAAGAAGCCGTCCTCCGCGCGCACCGCGAGCGTCAGCCCGAGCGGCGGGAGCGGCGCGTGGCGCGTGCCGGCGCGGAGCGTCACCTCGTCCACGCGCAGCGCGGAGTCGCCGTTGTTCGCGAGCGTGATCTCGGCCGTGAGCTCGCGCCCGCCGGGGCGCGGGGTGAGCGTCACCACGCCCGCGGGCTGCACCTCCAGCCGCGGCGCGGCGCCGGCCGGGGCCACGACCAGCAGCGCGACGAGGAGCGCGAGCACGACGACCGCCCAGCGACGCATCAGGGCTCCACGCTCCCCGCCCCCGGGGGCGTGTCCTCGGGCGGCGGCCCACCGACGCGCGTCGTCCAGGCCTCCGCCAGGTCACGCAGCGCCGCGAGCGGCGCGGGGGCGGCCTCGGGCGCGGCGCGCCGGGCGGCGAGCGTCGCGTCGAGCCATCCGACGCCGGGGAGCGCGCGCTCGCGCTCCCGCCAGTCGGCGGGGCGGCGGGCGCCGTACGCGCGCGCCGCGAGCCCGGCGCCCACCGCCGCGACCGCCAGCGTCGCGAGGCCGGCCACCGCGCGCGCCGGCGCCGGCGGGGGCAGGAGCGCCGCCGTCTCCGGGGGCAGCCGCGCGTGGAGCCACGGCGCCGCGCCGTCGAGGAGCCCCGTGCCCGTCACGGTGAGGCCGGCGGCGAGCGCCGCGGCGGCGAGCACCGCCGACGCGTAGATACGGTAGAGGGGTGTCTCTGATTCGGGGGGGGAGGGCGAGGGATCCCAGGCCAGTCCGCGCGCGCGCCACGCCGCTGCGGCCGCCCCGAGGGTCGCGGCGAGGCCGAGAGCGACCGCGGCGAGCGAGGCGAGCGACGGCTCGACGAGGCCACGCGCCACCGCGTCCTCGCGGCCGAGCGCCACCCCGAGCGGCAGAGGCGCCCCCGCGAGGAGCGCGAGCGCTGCCGTGCCGACGGCGCGGCGGCGCGCGGCGCGCGGCGCGCGCGGGTCGGCGATCCAGTCCCGCGCGGCGCCGGGGTCGAGCGACAGGGCCGCGGCGGCGAGGGTCGCGGCGGCGAGGATCCCGGCGGCCGCCGCCGGCGCGCCGACCGCGACGGCGGCCAGCGCGATCGCCGCGGCCGAGGCGGCCAGGCTCGAAGCCGCCATCGCGAGGGAGCGCGCGCGGAGGGCCAGGAGCGCCTGGCCGACCGCGACGCCGGTCGCCGCGAGCGCGACCCACGCGCCGACCCAGGGCGCCAGCGCGGCCACGCCCGCCCACCGCACCGCCCCGGCCGCGCCCGCGAGCGCGAGCCACGGCACGGCGCGCGCCGCGGCGCCTCCGGCAGCGAGCAGGAGCCAGGCCAGCGCGAGCAGCGACACCCCGACGCCCACCGCCGGGAGCTCGCCGAGCCGGCGACCAGCGAGCGCGTCTCGCAGCGGGCGGCTGCCGTTCTCCGCGCGGAGCGCGATCGCCGTCTCGATCTCGCGCGGGGCGAACGTCGCGCCGGTCGCGACGAGGCGCGTCTCGCGCCCGGGGGTGACGCGGGCGCGCGAGACGAGGAGCTGGTCGAGCCCGGGACCGGCGTCGATCCGGAGCTCCTGCATGGCGGGCGGGACGGGAAGCCGAGAGAACGGCGCGCGCGCCGGGACGCGGCAGGGCCGCGACGCGGCCCCGATCCCGCCGCGCGCGCCCTCGTAGGAGGTCTCGCACAGGGTGGCCCCGCCGAGGTTGACGCTCGCGCCGGGGAGCGCGGCGAGCGTGAGGTCGCCTTCCTTGGCGCCCGGCGTCGCGGGCCCCTCGACCTCGACGGCGACGAGGCGCGCGCGGGGCTCGAGGACGAGCTCTCCGGTCACGAACGACCCCGCGAGCGCCCACGCCACGACGAGGCTGCCGCCGAGCGTCGCCAGCGCGGCCACGACCGCCGCGCTGACCGCCGCCGCCCGCCGCGTGAGCGCCGCGGCGCCGACCCCGGCGAGCGTGAGCCCCGCCGCGTGGACGGGCGCCGCGTCGGCGAGCGCCGCGAGGAGCGCGCCGGCCAGCGCGACTCCGCCGCTCGCCGTCAGCGCGCGCGGCGGCGCAGCGTCGTCGAGCGCGGCGGCCGCGGCGAGGACGGCGCCAGCCAGCGCCAGGGCGAGCACGATCGGCGCCGTGGCCGAGTCGAGCGACAGCGTGAACGCGAGCTCGAAGCTGCCGATCCGCGCCATCGGCCCGGCGCTCGACACCACCGTCGCCGGCGCGGAGCCGCCCAGCACGTCCGCCGCGGCGGCGAGGACCACGACGAGCGCCGCGAGCGCCGCGAGGGCCACGCCGCGCGCCCGCGCGCGATCGCTCGGCGCGCGCGCCGTCTCCTCCGCGCCCGCCGACCAGGCGGCCCAGAGCGCAGCGGCGAGCGGCAGCGCCGGCGCGAGCCAGAGCGTCGCGCTCGTGGTGATCGGGGCGAGAGCGGCGGAGAAGTCAGCCACGAGGCGGCGCCATGACGCGGTTCGACGGGCCCGTCAACGCGCCTCGGCGGGCGGGCGCGCGCGGCGCGCCGCCGCAAGGGCCGAGCGGCGCGCTCACAGCCAGGGGTTCACGTGGGCGTCGCGGGAGCGCGCGTGGGCCACGGCGCGGGCCGCCAGCCGCCCGGTCAGCACGGCGACGAGCAAGACGGCCAGGGCGCCCGCCAGCGCGACGACCTGGCGAGCGACCGGCACCCGCGACAGCTCGGCCCAGGCGTACCCGCCCCCGATCCCCACCACCAGGACGGCCGCGAGCGCGAGCCAGACGGCGCGCAGCAGCTCGGCGGGCGCGACCCGGGGCGCGATCCTCCGCGCCGCGGCAAGGCCGACGAGCAGGACGCCGCCCTTCGCGAGGACGACGAGCGCGCCCGCGACCCGCAGCAGCCCGCTGCCGGCGCGATCGGGATCCGTCACGCCAGGGAGCTGCCACCCGCCGAGGACGAGCAGCGCGCCCACGCAGGCGGTCGCTAGCGGGAGGGCCGCGTCGGCCGCCGCAGCCACGCTCGGCAGCGCGCCCCCGCGCGGCGCCCGCGGGTCGACGAGATCCGCTTCCGGAAGGGCCGACGGGGGCGGCCCGAAGCGGACCAGCGCCGCGACGGCCGCGAGCGCGAACGGCAGCGCGACGTGCGGCAGGGCGATCGCCCACTGCCACGGCCAGGCGCCCTGCGCCCGCACGAGATCGCTCACCCGCGCGCTCCCCGCGGAGAGCGCCATCGACGCGACCGTGGTCGCGAGCGGGAGCGCCAGCGCGAGCGCGACCGCCCCGGCGCGGAGCCCCGCCCCGAGCGACCACCCGCGGGCGACACGCCCCCCGCCGACGATCACCCCGGCGACGGCGATGGCCGTCAGGCCGCTGACCGAGAGCAGGAGCACGTCGAGGTCGGCCGCCACGATCGAGGCGCCGTACGCGAGCGCCCCGAGCGACGCCGCGCTGGCCAGCACCGCGAGCCGACGCACGACCACCGCGAGCATCGCCTCCGCGGGCTCGGCCGCGGAGGCGCGACCGCGGAGCGCGATCACGTTGGCGAGCGCCTCAAGCCGGCGCGACGGAGGCCTCGCGAGCCCGAGGACGAGCAGCGCGGCGAGCAGCGCCGGGACGGCGCCGCGCGCGATCGCCGCGAGGTCGAGGGGGTGGTACCCGCTCACGTCGACGACGCGCGTGACGGGCCGGCGCGCGGGCCCTCGCGTCACGACGACCTCTGCGGTGGCGGCGGGGGGCGGCTCGAGGTCGTCCGCGGCGCGGAACGTCACCCCACCGACGGACTCGATCACGTCGCCCGCGAGCAGCCCGGCCCGCTCCGCCCGACCCGCGTGGACCAGCGCGGTCACGAGCGCCGGGCGGCCGTCCGGGGCTGGGCCGAGCTCGACGCCATAGAACGCGAGGAGCGGTCCCGCCCGCTCCGCCGCCTGGGCGGCCTCGGCGGCGGACGGCCGCTCGAGGTCCAGGGTGACGCCACGGAGCGTCCCGGCCACCGCCGGCGCGGCGGTCGACCGCGCGAGGAAGGCGACCTCCAGATCTCCGCGGAACGTTCCGTGGGTGACCGAGGGAGCCGGGTCGAGCAGCTCCGCCACGAGCTGCTCGCTCACGGGCACCACGACCCGCGCGCCTCGGGCCGTCGCCTCGCCGAGCACGACCTCGCGACGGACGGGCGGCTGGCCCGGCCGATGGACGCTGCCGCGGGCTACGACCCGCGCCACGCGGCCCTCGGCGAAGCCGGTCCCGGCGACCTCGAGCCGGTCCCCGGCCTGGACGACGCCGGGGGAGACGTCCGCGACGGCGATGAGCTCGGGGGGCGCGCCGCCGCGACCGCAAGCGGCCACCGGGAGCGCGAGCGCGATCCAGGCCGGACGCCACGAGCGGCACGGCGGGCTCATGCCCGGCGGATACCTGGCCTCGCCCGGAAGTGCGAAAATTCGGCGGCGGCGGATGGGCGGGCGTGAGACAGCGCGCCGGGCGCCGGCCGGTGAGAATTCATCGTGACGCCGAGGTCGCGCGGTTGACGCTGCGCAGCAAACCTGGGACGATCGAACCGAGAGCCGGGCCCCGATGACGACGCAGCACTCGGAATCCAGCCCGCCGGGCTCGGCGGAGCGGCGGGTCATCAAGCGCTACTCGAACCGCAAGCTCTACGACACGCGAGACAGCCGGTACGTCACGCTCCTCCAGATCGCCGAGATGGTGCGCTCCGGGGAGGAGGTCGAGATCATCGACAACGCGACGAAGGAAGACAAGACCGACGTCACGCTCGCGCTCATCATCTCGGAGGAGCTCAAGGCGAAGCCTCGCGGGATCCCGCTCCCGACGCTGAAGGCGCTCATCCGGCACCGCGGCGAGAAGCTCCTCACCCAGCTCCGTGAGGGCCCCATCGGCCGGCTCATGCCCCGCGAGGCCGCCGAGGCCGCCGAGGTCGCCGGGCCCGCGGTGCCGGAGCCCGCGGCGCCGGAGCCCGCGGCGGCGGTAGCAGCCCCCCCGCCCATGACCGAGGAGCCCGACGTGACCGACTCGAAGGACCCACCGCAGAAGAGCCTCCGCGCCACGCTCGAGCAGTGGCAGCACGGGGTGGACGAGCGGGTCCGGGCGATCCTGCCGACGTTCTCGACGATCCGCGAGCTGCAGGCGCAGCTCGAGCGGATGGCCGCCCGGCTGGACGAGCTCGAGCGGCGCCTCGCGGAGCGCGAGCGGCCGCGGGAATAGTCCGGCGAGGGCGTGGGTTGTGGCGAGCGGGCCGCGTCGGCCCCACGCTTCCCTGAGCCCCTTGTCCCAGCCGACCGACTTCGAGCGCGAGCTCATGCGCCACGGCCGGCCGCTCTACGCGGTCGCCGTGCGGATGACACGCAACCCCGCGGAGGCGGAGGACCTCGTCCAGGACACCCTCGTCAAGGCCTTCAGAGCCCGCGACCGGTTCGAGGCGGGCACCCACATGCGGAGCTGGCTGCTCCGCATCCTGACCAACACCTTCATTCACCGCTACCACCGGGGCGGGCGGGAGCGCCGCCTGCTCGAGGGCCCGGACTCCGCGACCCTCACGGACGGCTGGATCGGCGCGGAGACCCTGCGGTCGATGCGCGATCCGGAGTCCCTCGCCCTCCGGCCCCGGTTCGAGCGCGAGGTCGCCGCCGCGCTCGACGAGCTGCCGGAAGATTTCCGCATGGCGGTGGTCCTCGCAGACGTGGAGGAGATGTCGTACAAGGAGATCGCTGAGATCATGGGCTGCCCCGTCGGGACCGTCATGTCGCGCCTGCACCGCGGGCGCCGCCTGCTGAAGGAGCGACTCCGGGAGCAGGCGCGCGCGATCGGGATCGTGGCGGCCGAGCCCGCCCCGCCGTCCGGCGCCGAGGTGGTGCCGCTCGAGCGCTTCCGGCGCCGCGGAGGTGGCGCTTGAGCGCGTGTAGGCAGCTCGCGCCGTGGGTCGAGGTCTTGGTCGACGGCGAGCTGCCGTGCGACAAGGTGCTGGAGGTGGAGCAGCACCTCGCGACGTGCGAGGCGTGTCGTGAGCGCGCGCGCTTCGACCAAGCGCTCCGCCTGAGCGTGCAGCGCGTGGCGCGGGCGGCTGAGCCGGGCGCCGGGTTCGAGGAGCGGCTCGCGGCGGCCCTCTCCGCCGAGCGCGTCCGAGAGGAGCGCCGGGAGCGCGAGGTCGCTCGCGACTCCCGCCTCTCCTGGCGGCAGACCGCGATGGTCGTCGCCGCAGCCGCGGGGACGTTCGTCTGGGCGGCGGCGAGCGGGGACGCCAGCCGCTCCCCGGTCGCGAGCCCGGGCCCGGAGTCGTCGCTCGCGAGCACGCTCGGCACCGCGCCCCTCGAGGGGTTGCTCGACGAGCTCGTCAACTACCACGTCGAGTCGCCAGCGACCGCTCCCGAGGTCCTCGAGCCGGCGGACGTGGACCGCTTCGAGCCAGAGGTCGGCGTGCCCGTCCGCGCGCCCGCGCTGACTCAGTACGGCGCGCGCTGGGAGGGCGGGAGCCTCGTCCCGATGGCGGGCGCGGCCGCGCCGTTCGGGGGCGCGCAGGCGACCAGCGCCGCGGTGTCACGCGCGCGACGCGCCGCCTCGCTCCGCTACCGGCTCGGCAATCACCGGGTCACCGTCTACGTCTACGACGCCTCGCGCCTGCCGCTGCGCGTGATGCTCGAGCCCCGCGTGGTCCGCAACCTGCCGGTGTACGTCGGGGCGAGGCGCGGCTACTCCGTCGCCGCCGTTGAGCAACGGGGGGTAGGGTATGCAGTGGCGACCGACCTCGGGGACCGCGAGAGCGCGGAGCTCGTCGTCGCCTCCGTGTACTGAGCGGGCGCGGCGCCGGGCGGCGAGTCGCGCACGTCTTGCGCCCATCCGCCGCGAGCGCGCACCCTTCGCGCGCTCAGGTCAGCTCGGCTGACATCCATCAGCGCGCCGCGGCCGCGCGGTCGACACGCGCGCGCCATGGAGCCCAAGGTGCGGCGTGATGTCGCACCCCGCCGCGGAGCCCGCGCCCGTCCCGCGCGAGGACGCCCACGATCGCGGGCGGGCACGCGAGTGGCTCGCCGTCGCGTTCGCGAGCCTGTCCGGCGCCGGGCTGCTCGCCCTGCTGCTGGTCGTCGCGCGGGTGCCGACCTTCGCCCCGCTCGTCCCGGACGCCGGCTTCTTCAAGCGCTGCCTGGTCGTGCACGTGGACCTCGCGCTGGTCGTCTGGTTCTACGCGTTCGTGGCCGCGCTCTTCGCGCTCGTCCCGGCGCGCGTGCGCTCGACGGCGCCGAGCCGCCACGCCGCGTATGCGGCCGGCGCGGGGGCCGCGCTGCTGGTCGTCTCTGCGTTCGCCCGCGACGCGCGCCCGGTGCTCGCCAACTACATCCCGGTCGTCGATCACCCGGTCTTCGTGGGCGGGCTCGCGCTGCTCGGGCTGGCGCTCGCGACCACCTTCCTCGACCCCAAGCTCCTGCCCCGGACGGAGACGAGCGCCCCCGGCGCGTGGCTGCCGCCGTCAGCGCTCGTCTGCGTGCGCGCGTCGGCGCTCGCCGTGCTGGTCGCGCTCGTGACGTTCGCGGCCTCGGCGGGGTCGGTGACCCCCGGCCTCGCCCCCGAGACACGCTGGGAGCAGGTGATGTGGGGCGGCGGCCACGTCCTCCAGTTCGCCAGCGTGGCGGCCATGATGGCGGCGTGGACGGTGCTGGTCACCCGCGCGACGGGGCGCGAGCCGATGTCGCGCGGGGCGGCCGCCGCGCTCGCGGCCCTGCTCGTCACCCCGACGCTCGCCGGGCCGCCGCTCGCCCTGGCCGGTGATCACGCCGGCTTCACGCGCCTCATGCAATTCGCCATCGCGCCGGCGATGTTCACCCACCTGGCGCTCTCGGCGCGTGCGCTCTGGCGCACGCCGGGCGCGTCGCGTCGGCCCGCCGCCCTCGGCTTCTGGGCGAGCGCCACGCTCGCCGTCCTCGGCGCCGCGCTGGGCGCCTCGATCCACGGGCCGAACACCGTCGTGCCCGCGCACTACCACGCGTCGATCGGGGCGGTGACGGTGGCCTTCATGGCCGTCACGCCCGCGCTCCTCGAGCACCTCGGCAGCGCGCCCCTCGCCGGGCGCCTGGAGCGCGTGGCGAGGTTCCAGCCCGCGCTCCTCGGCTTCGGCCAGGCGGTGTTCGCCCTCGGGTTCGCGCTGGCGGGCCGCCAGGGGATGCAGCGCAAGGCGTACGGAGACGAGCAGCACGTCCGCACCGCGGTCGAGTGGCTCGGCCTCACGGTGATGGGGATCGGCGGCCTGGTCGCGGTCGCCGGGGGAGTCCTCTTCCTGGTGATCGTCGGCGCGATGTGGCGGCGCAGATCACCCCACGGCTCGCGACGAGGTGAAGCATGGCCCACGGTCCCGGTACACACCCGATCCAACGCTTGATGGACAACCCCTGGCTCCTCCTGGCGCTGGGGATCCTCGTCCCGTTCATCTCCTACACGGCCTGGGGCTGGATCGAGCTCGCCCTCCTCCCCCCGGCCGCGCTGCCCTGAAGGAGCGTCTCCCATGAGCATTCACGTCCCGGAAGAAGGCTGGTTCCAGGCGCCCACGGGCGCCGAACGCACGTGGATCGGGCTCGCGCTCGCGTGGTGCCTGGTGATGAGCCTGATGATGCCGTACTGGCACTTCAAGGGGAAGCAGAACAGCACCGGGGAGTCCTACACGGTGACCCCCGAGGCGTTCTCGAAGCGAGTCGACCAGTTCGTGAAGACGAACCAGGTGGGCGAGGTGAACGGCATGCCGCTCGTCGAGCCGAGCCCGGGCGGCGACGCCTACCTGCGCGGCTCGATGTGGACCTGGTACCCGGCGCTCAAGCTGAAGGCGGGGCAGACGTACCGCCTCCACGTCTCGTCGACGGATCTCCAGCACGGGTTCTCGCTGCAGCCGATGAACATGAACTTCCACGTCCTGCCCGGGTACGACCACGTCCTCACCATCACGCCCACGATGAAGGGCGAATACACCATCCTCTGCAACGAGTTCTGCGGCGTCGGTCACCACCTGATGACCGGCAAGATCGTCGTCGAATAGGAGCGAACGAAGATGTCGACCGCTGCCGTGATCGAAGACCTCGCGGGCGCCTTGCCGCCCGCTCCGCCCGTCGGCAACCACGCCGGCGCCGTCCGCACCTGCGACACCACGGGCCTGCCCGTGTGCCTGGTGGCCGAGAAGTTCATCCAGCTGAACGCCGTCGTGGCCGTGGTGGCGCTGCTCGCCGGGGGCGTCGCCGCGCTCCTCATCGCGCTCACGCGGTGGCCGGCGGTGCACCTGCTCGACGCCGTCTGGTACTACCGGCTCGTCACCTTCCACGGCCTGAACATGCTGATCTTCTGGATCCTGTTCATGGAGGTGGCGATCCTCTACTTCGCCGGCACCGTCCTGCTGAACTCCCGGCTCTTCTCCGGGAAGCTGGCCTGGGCAGCGTTCGCGTTGATGCTCGCCGGCACGCTGCTGGTCGACATCGAGATCTTGCGCGGCAAGGCCGACGTGATGATGACCTCGTACGTCCCCCTGCGTGCTTCGTCGAACTTCTACCTCGGGATCATCCTCGTCGCGGTGGGGACGCTGATCGGCGTCGGCAACTTCTTCGGGACCGTGTACATCGCCAAGCGCGATCACACCTACTCGGGCTCGGTGCCGCTCGTCGTCTTTGGCGCGATCGCCGCCGCCGTCATCGCCGTCGTCACGCTGCTCCACGGCGCCGTGGTGATGATCCCGACCTGGCTCTGGTCGCTCGACCTGGTCGCTACCGTCGACCCGGGCTGGTACCGCCTCGTGTGGTGGGGGCTCGGGCATCAGTCCCAGCAGGTGAACGTGTGCGCGATGGTGGCCGTCTGGTATCTCCTGGCCACGATCACCACGGGCGCGAAGCCGCTGAACCAGGCCGTGTGCCGCGCGGCGTTCGTCCTCTACATCCTCTTCATCAACATCGCGTCGGCCCACCACCTCCTGGTGGACCCGGGCGTCGGCGCGTCGTGGAAGATCTGGAACACCAGCTACGGCATGTACCTCGCGGTGCTGGCGTCGATGATCCACGGGTTCACGGTGCCCGCTTCGGTCGAGGTCGCCCTGCGGAAGAAGGGCCACGACCGCGGGCTCTTCGGCTGGTTGGCGGCGGCCCCGTGGAAGAACCCAGCGTTCTCCGGGTTCTTCCTCAGCCTGCTCATCTTCGGGTTCATCGGCGGCATCACCGGCGTCACGCTCGGCACGCAGCAGATCAACATCCTGGCCCACAACACCCTGCGTATCCCGGGGCACTTCCACGCGACCGTCGTCGGCGGCACGACGCTCGCCTTCATGGCGCTCACCTACTACGTGGTCCCGCTCATCTTCCGCCGCGAGTTCCCGCTGCGCTGGCTGGCGCGGGCGCAGCCCTGGGTGTTCGGCATCGGCATCACCATCGTCTCGCTCGGGATGTCGCTCGCCGGGTCGTACGGCGTGCCCCGTCGCCACTGGGACTCCGAGCTGACCGGCGCCCAGTTCACCTACGGCTTCGGCTCGGGTGCGAACGTCATGCTGGGCGTGCTCGGCATGGGCGCAATCCTCGCGGTCACCGGGCTGCTCATCTACATCGGGCTCACGGTCGCGGCGGTCTTCTTCGGCCGCCGGATCGAGGGCCGCGCCATGACCCCCTGGTGAGGAGGAACGATGTCCCAAGATCCGAAGCCGTCCGAGGTGTTCGAGGCCGAGCGCGAGGGCCAGCGCGAGGCGGGTGACCACAAGACGCCCGGCACGCTGGCGCTCACCCTGATCCTCCTGGTGTCGTTCGCCATCTACTACTTCGCCAACTGGAAGGCCCTGGCGGACGTTTGGCACGTTCGTTGAATGCGCGGGAGCATGAGCGCTGAGCCGTCGTCCCGCCTCGTCCGTTCGCTCCGGTGGCTGTTCGAGGGCCACCGGGCGCCGGCGTACGCGCTCGCGCTGGTGGTGCTCTACAAGCTGGCGCTGATCGCGCTGCTGCTGGTCCCGGCCTCGAGCTCCGGGTTCGGGCAGTTCGCCGAGGAGTTCAAGACCTGGTGCTTCGGCTACGACCCGGCCACGGGCAAGCTGCAGGTGGCCTACGTCGTCGCGATGCTGACGGAGCCGGTCATCCTGGGCGGCGCGGTGCTGCTGTTCTGGGGGCGGGAGCTCCTGCAAGTCGTGCGCGGCCGGCCGCGCAAGCTGGCGCCGAGCGCGCTCTTCGCCGTCGCGACGCTCCTCGCCGGAGGCGCGGCGCTCGGCGCGATGGGTGGCCCGGCCCCGACGGCGGAGCTGCCGTTCCCGGCCGAGGCGCTGCGCACCGCCCTCCCGGCGCCGGCGTTCGTGCTGGAGGACCAAGAGGGTCGCCCGGTGTCCCCGCAAGCGCTCCGCGGCAAGGTCGTCGTGCTGACCGGCGTCTACGCGTCGTGTGGGGCGACCTGCCCGATGATCATGGGCCAGAGCAAGCGCGTGGTCGAGGCGCTCTCGCCGGAGGAGCGCGCCGACGTGGTCGTGATCGCCGTCACGCTCGACCCGACGCGCGACGACCGCGAGCGCCGCGCCGCGATGGCGAAGGGGCAGGGCGTGTCGGCGCCGACCTTCCGGCTGGTCGGCGGCGACCCCGCGGAGGTGGAGCGCGTCCTCGACGACCTCGCCATCGCCCGCAAGCGGGATCCGCAGACGGGCGTCATCGACCACGTGAACCTCTTCGCGGTCCTCGATCGCCAGGGGCGGCTCGCGTATCGATTCAGCCTGGGCGAGCGCCAGGAGGACTGGCTCGGCAAGGCGCTCGGGCTCCTCGTGCGCGAGCGCCCGTGAGCGCGACGCGATGAGGCGCCTGCCTGTCCTCGGCGGCGCCGAGCCGGTCGCCGCGGCGCGCGCCGATCCCCCGCTGCGCGGCGAGCGGCTGCTGGCGGCCCTCGAGGCGCCGTTCCTCGCGCTGGAGCGCCAGGTCGCGCGCGTGGTCCCCCCGGCGCTCGACCCGCTGGCGCAGCTCGGCGCGATCGCCAACCTCCACCTCCTCGTGGCGACCCTCTCGGGGGCGCTCCTCCTCTTCTGGTACAGCGCGAGCGTCCACACCGCGTACTCCTCGCTGCAGGCGCTGCGGGGCGACGCGCTCGGCCAGCTCGTCCGCTCGCTCCACCGCTACTCGTCGGACGCCGCGATGCTCTTCGTGGTGCTGCACGCGCTCCGGCTGACGGGCGCGCGGCGGTTCGCCGGCGCGAGGTGGCTCGCGTGGGTCACCGGCGCGGTGCTCGTCGGCGCGCTCTGGCTCGTCGGGTGGCTCGGCTACTGGCTCGTCTGGGACGAGCCCGCGCGCCAGGTTGCGCTCGGCAGCTCGAAGCTGCTCGACGTGCTGCCGGTGTTCGTAGAGCCGATGACCCGCTCCTTCCTGACGGACGGCAGCGTCCAGTCGCTCCTGTTCTTCATCGTCTTCTTCCTCCACATGCTGCTGCCGCTCGCGATGGGCATCGCGCTGTGGCTCCACATCACGCGGCTGCAGCGGTCCCGGTTCTTCACCACGCGGCCGATGACGCTGGCGGTGCTCGCGTCGCTGCTCGTCGTCTCGCTGGCCGTCCCGGCGGTGAGCGGCGAGCCAGCGCGCATGCTCGTGCACCCGGGGACGATGCCGATCGACGGGTTCTACCTGCTCCCCATCGTCGTCACGGATCGACTGGGCGGGGGCGCGCTCTGGGCGCTCGCGCTGCTGCCGGGCGTCGCGCTCTTCTCGCTGCCGTGGGCGCTGGCGCGGCGGCGCGCCCAGGTCGCGCGCGTGGATCTGCCGCGCTGCAACGGCTGCCGCACCTGCGCGACCGACTGCCCGTACGGCGCGATCCAGATGGTGCCGCGGAGCGACGGCCGCGCCCACGAGGTCGAGGCCCGCGTCGATCCGGCGAAGTGCGTCGGCTGCGGCATCTGCGCCGGATCGTGCAACTCGGCCGGGATCGGCGTCCCGCTCGTCTCCCAGGTCGAGGCGCGCGCCCGCCTCGATCGCTGGCTGGAGGCCGAGCCGGGCGACGCCGTCGCCTTCGTGTGCGCGCACTCCGGCGGAGGGCGACTCGAGCTCGACCCCACCACGGGGCGGTCCGCGTCCCTCCCCGGGTATCGGGTGGTGCCCGTCCCGTGCGTGGGCTGGGTGCACCCGCTCACCGTGGAGCGGGCGCTCCGGCGCGGCGCGCGCGGCGCGCTCGTGGTCGGCTGCGGCCCTACGGAGCCTCCCTACCGCGAGGGGCTCCGCTGGGCGGAGGAGCGCCTCGGGGCGACGCGCGAGCCGCGGCTGCGCCTCGACCGCGCGCCGGCCGAGCGGGTCCGCGTGGTGAGGGCGAACCGGCTGGCGACGCTCGAGGTCCGGCGCGAGGCCGAGCGCTTCCTGGCCGGCGCGCCGCCGCCCCCGCCGCCCGGCCGCGCGGCGCGCCTGGGCGCGTGGGCGGCGCTCGCGGTGCTCTTCACGCTGCCCCTCGCGTACGCCAGCCGCGTCCCCTACGCGCCCCCACCCCGGACGAGCCCCGAGCTGGTCGTCTCCTTCCGGCACGCCGGCTCGAACCAGGAGCGCTGCCGCGACGTCCCGGCGGAGGAGAACGCGCGGCTCCCGCCGCACATGCGCCGCCCTCGCGTCTGCGATCGCGGTCGCGCGCCCGTGCGCCTGCGGGTCGAGGTCGACGGTCAGCCGGCGCTCGAGCGCACCTATCCCCCGAAGGGGCTCCGGGGCGACGGCCCGAGCCTCGCGCTGGAGACGCTCACGGTCGCGCCCGGCGAGCACGAGATCTCCGTCGCGCTCGGCGACACGCACGACGGCGCCGCCTGGACCTACACGGATCGTCGACGCGTACGCTTCGGCGAGACGACCCGCGCCGTGGCGCTGTTCGACCGCGGCACGGGCTTCACCTGGGCGGGGGGCGAGCCGTGAGCGCCCGCTACCTCGCGCCGGGGGGCGCGCGGTGAGCGCCCGCGAGCTCGCGCCCGCTCGTGCGGCTCCGTCCGCCCGGGACCTGGCGGCCCTCGCCAAGCCGCGTATCACGGCGATGGTCGTGGCGACGGGGGTCATGGGGGCGCTCGCCGCGCCGGCCCGCCCCTCGCTCGATCGCGCGCTCTATGCCCTCGCCGGGACGGCCCTCCTCGTCGCCGGCGCCAACGTGCTCAACATGTGGCTCGAGCGCGACACCGACGCTCGGATGCCGCGGACGCGCGACCGCCCGGTCGCCGCGGGGCGGGTGTCGCCGGGCCTCGCGCTCGGCCTCGGCGCCGGCGCGACGCTCGCGTCGCTGGCGCTCCTCGCCGCCGTGAGCGCACGAGTGACGTGGCTCGGCGCGATCGCGTGGGGGACGTACGTCGCCCTCTATACGCCGATGAAGCGCTGGACGCGCTGGTCGCTGCCCGTCGGCGCGATCGCGGGCGCGATGCCGCCGGCGATGGGGTGGGCCACGGCCTCGGACGACCCGCTCGGCGCGGTCTACCTGTTCCTGCTCCTCTTCACCTGGCAGCTCCCCCACTTCGTGGCGATCTCGCTGTTCCGCGGCGCGGAGTATGCGGGCGCGGGCCTCGCGGTGGGGCTGCCGCCGTCCAGCCCGCGGCGCGCCCGCGCCGGCGCCGAGCTCGTGGCGTTCGCGGCGGCCTTCGTGGGGGTCACGCTGACGGCGCCGCTGTGGGGCTTGGGTGGCCCCATCTTCGTCGGCGTGGCGGCCCTCGCCGGCGCAGGGCTGCTCGCGCTCGCGTGGCGGGTGGCGCGCGCGCCGCTCCCCGAGCCGGCCGCGCGCGCGCTCTTCGCCTACTCGATGGGCCACCTGGCGATCGTGCTCGGGGCGGTGGCCCTCACCCCGGCCGCGGCTCACCCGGGGATCTCCGGCTCGACGAGCCGCGCGAGCTGCTCGAGCGACTCCTGCCAGCCGAGGAAGCAGAGCTCGGAGGGGATCACCTCGGGGATGCCCTCCTGCGTCACGCGCAGCTCCGTGCCGCAGCGCACGGCTCGCAGCTCCACGGTGACGCGCATCTCCCCTGGCAGGTTCGGGTCGTCGAAGACATCCGTGTAGCGGATCCGCTCGTCCGGGACGAGCTCGAGGAACTGGCCGCCGAACGACTGGGAGGTGCCGGTGCCGAAGTTGGTGAACGACATGCGGTGCCTCCCGCCAACGCGCGCGTCGAGCTCGTGGGAGGTGGCGAGGAGCCCATACGGGGGGAGCCAGCGGCAGAGCGCGGCGGGCTCGAGGAACGCGCGGTACACCTTGCTCGGGGCGGCGCGCAGCACACGGTGGAGGTGGATCGTCTGGGGCATCCCGGGGATGTGGGGCCCGCGCGGCGGGGCGTCCAGCGGCCGCGGGGCGCGGCGCGGCGGCCTCACGGCGTGGCGCCGGAGCGCCGGGTCGTGCGCGACCGCAGCCAGTAGAACCCGAGGGTCGCGCGGTCGGCGCGATCGGCCACGAGGCGCAGCGGGATCCTCGGGTGCTGGGCGGTGGTGATGTCGAAGGTGAGCGCCGGCACGAGGTCCCACCGCTCGCGCAGGCGCTGGAGCTCCGGCCGCTCCAGGGCGTCCGGCACGACGCCGGCCGCGATCTCGGCCGGGTGGAACGCGCGCTGCGTCGCGCCCACGTACACGAGCGTGCCGTCCCCCACCTCGGCGGGCTCGAGCTGGTCGATGGTGCCCGGAGTCGGCGCGCGCGGGTGGTGACGCCGGTACTCCCCCACCGGGAAGAACGCCTCGATGGGATCGGAGCGGTACTCGATCCGAGGATCGATGCGCTCCTGGATCCGCGTCGGCACGAACAGCCGATCGTGCGGGGGGAGCCGGGGCAGCGCCTCCGTCAGCGCGGCGAGCTCGCGCTCGAGCACCCGCTCGCCCCGGAGGAGCGTCCACGCCTCGTGCGCGAGCGGCAGCGGCGCCGCGAGCGCGAACGCGAGCCCCGCCCGGGCGAGCCGCGCGCGGCGACCCGCGGCCGCGATCGCCCGGCGGGCGCCGGCCGCCGCGAGCAGCGTCGCGAGCGCGATCAGGGGGAACAGGTTCAGGAACCCCACGGGGTACGAGCTGCCGAGGACGGGGTGCCCGGCGTGGCGCACCAGCGTCGGGTGGAGGCCGCCCGCGAGGAGCGCGACGGCGATCACCCAGGGCTGGCGCGCGAGGTGCAGCACGCCCACCGCCACGAGCAGCGCGAGCACCACGGGCTGCACGGTCGAGTCGAGGAAGGGGTGGTAGAGCGCCCGGTGCCAGTGGCCGCCGTCGCCCTCGAGGGCCCGGACGGTGCGCAGGGTGCTGGCCGCGAGCGGGGCGAGGAGGACCCAGCACACGGCGGCGGCCGTGAGCGCCGCGCCCGACGGCCGCGCCCGGAGCGTGCCCGGGGGCCGGAGCACCCAGGGACCGACCAGCGCCAGGGGGAGCCCGACCAGCATCACGAGGTTGGTCGTCGAGCCGAGGACGAAGCACGCGACGGCCGCGAGCCCGGCGAGGGCGCCGACGACGGGCCGCTCGGTCTCTTCGGCGTCGAGCGTCGCGTGCGCCGCGCACAGCCACAGGCACAGCACGTACGGCCAGGGGGTCTCGGCCGCAGCCACCCGCACGAATAGGGGGTTCGCGACGAGGAGCGCGGTGCCCCACGCCGCGGCCTCGCGCGCGCCGGCTTCGTCGTCGCCGGCGCGGCGCGTCACGCGGACGAGGAAGACGTGCGCCAGCACCACGAACAGCGCGGAGCAGGCGAGGCTCACCCGGCACAGCGCGGCCGACGTCGCCGGCGCGAGGCGGAGCACCCAGCCGTACGCGACGAAGAACCCGGGGGCCCAGCCGGGAGCCGCCGGATCGCGGTAGCAGTCCGCGTCGCGCGCGCAGTCCGCGCGGGCGACGAAGCTGTTGTGCTCGTGCAGCGGCATCGCGCTGGTAGCGAGCAGCGCCGTCCCGATGAGCACGGCGAGCCCGACGGGGAGCACGGCGTGGGCGGCGACGGCGCGGAGCGACACGCGGCGGGCGATCCGCGCCGCGGCGACGGCGAGCCACGCGAGCACGACCAGGCCGAGCGCCTCGATCATGGGTCGCGACCCGCGGCAGCCGCCGCCCTACGCCGGATCCCGGAAGACCGCCGCGCGGCCCTCCAGGTTGGCGGACACCGCCTCGAGCTGGTTCGCCGAGCCGAGCAGCGAGAGCTGCAGCTCCGTCTCCCGGAGGAAGAGCGCCGGGGTGTCGAGGCGTGGGGCCTCGTTCCACAGCGCCTTGCCGGCGCGGATCGCGTCGGGGCTCTTGCTCGCGATGAGCCGCGCCGTCTCGAGCGCGGTCGCGAGCGGGTCGTCGCACACACGCGTCCCGAGCCCGAGCGTGACCGCCTCCTCCGCCCCGACGACGCGCCCGGTGTACGTGAGCTCGCGCGCGACGTCCTCACGCACGAGGCCGAGCAGGGTGCGCGTGCCCGACATGTCGGGGATGAGCCCCCACTTGATCTCCATCACGGAGAGCTGCGCGTCGCGACCGAGGTAGCGGAGATCGGCGCCGAGGGCGATCTGCAGCCCCCCGCCGAAGGCGGCGCCGTGCACCGCCGCGATCACCGGGACCGGCAGCTCCCGCCAGATCCACCCCACGCGCTGGGCGAGGTTCGCCGGCGTCGCCTCGGGCCGCACCAGCATGCGCTCCCGCTCCTCGTGGGGCGCCCCGAGGAAGGCCATGAAGTCGAGCCCCGCACAGAACGCCTTCCCCTCCCCGCTCAGCACGACCGCGCGCACGGAGCGATCCGCGAGCAGCCGCTCCCCCGCGGCGAGGATCGCCTCGAACTGCGCGAGGTCGAGCCCGTTGCGCTTGTCCGGGCGGTTCAGGCGGACGTGAGCGACCCCGCGCTCGACGGAGAGGAGGACGCGATCGGACATGCCGCGGTTCTATCACCCCCCGCTCACGCCCGAGCCCGCGCCCGAGCCCGCGCCCGAGCCCGCGCCCGAGCCCCAGTCCCCGCTCACGCGCCCGCTCACACCCCCGCCCCAGCCCCGCTCGCGCTCGCGCCCCCGGCCTCACGCCCGCCCGCGCGCCCTCGCCCGCCCCGCCCCCCTTGCGTTCCGCGCTGGACTCGGGCGTGATCCGCTGGAGGAGTCACCCCATGCGTCACCCCGCCCTCTCCATCACGTTCGTCCTCGCCGCGCTGCTCGCCTGCAAGAAGGAGGAGCAGGCCGCCCCCACGCCGGCCGCCGAGGCGCCCGCCGCTCAGCCCGCTGCGCCCGCCGCCGCGCCCCCGGCGGCGACCCCGGCTGCGCCGCCCGCCGCGACGGCGGAGCCGCTCCCGCAGGCGAAGACGGGCATGCCCACCGAGGGCAACTCGAAGCCGCCGACCGTCGCCGAGTGGAACGCCGTCGGCGAGATCACGGTGCGCCACTCGACGCCACTCAACTGCGAGACGAAGCTGGTCCGCGAGTGGCTCCGGGTGAGCTGCCGCAGCGACTCGGGCTCCAAGCACAAGATCCAGAGCGTCACGCTGACGAATGGCAACGCGCCCGGCGGCATCCCTCCGTTCGTGAAGGCGGGGACGGTCGCCAGCATCGTGATGCAGGTGAAGAAGAACGTGAACGTCCAGTACACCTTCGACTGGGGCACGTTCGCGCGCCGCCTCACGGTGCAGTGGCCGAACGGCGCACCCTCGCCGAGCTACGAGTTCGACGCCTCGGCCCCCTGAGGCTCACGATGTCGATGCGAGAACGGCTCGCCGCGCTCGAGGCCCGCCGGGCCGAGGTGCTGGCGATGGGAGGTCCGGAGAAGGTCGCCAAGCAGCACGGGCGGGGCAAGCTCACCGCGCGCGAGCGGTTGGCCCTGCTGTTCGACGGGGGCGACTTCTTCGAGGTCGGGCTCCACGGCCGCCCGATGCGCTCCGCGGAGGACGTGCCGGCGGACGCGGTGGTGTGCGGCTTCGGGCCCGTGGACGGCCGGACGGTGTGCGCCGCCGCGTACGACTTCACGGTGAAGGGCGGCAGCATCGGCCAGGTGGGCGAGGAGAAGGTGACGCGCCTGCGGAGCATGGCGCTCCGCGGGCGCTGGCCCATCGTCTGGTTCATCGACTCCGCCGGGGCGCGCATCGATCCGGGGGCAGGGCACCACCCGGACGATCTGTCCCTCTTCGCCGGGAGCGGCCACCTCTTCCGCGAGCAGGTGCTGATGAGCGGCGTCGTGCCGCAGGTGGCGGCGATGGTCGGTCCGGGCGCGGCGGGGACGGCGTACATCCCCGGCCTCGCCGACTTCGTCCCCATGGTGAAGGGCGTGGGGAGCCTGGCGCTGGCGGGGCCGCCGCTCGTCCGGGCGGTCACCGGGCAGGACATCGACGAGCAGACGCTCGGCGGCTCGAAGGTGCACTGCGAGGTGAGCGGCGTCGGCGATCTCGAGGTGGCGGACGACCCGGCGTGCATCGCCGCCGTCAAGGAGTACCTCTCCTTCTTCCCCTCCTCGTGCGACGAGCTGCCCCCCGTCGTGCCGTGCGATGACCCGGTGGACCGGCGGGAGGAGAGCCTGCTCGACGTGCTGCCCGAGAGCGGGCGCCAGGCGTACGACATGCACGAGATCGTGAGGCGCGTCGTCGACCACGGGCGCTACCTGGAGCTCAAGCCGAGGTTCGGGCGGAGCCTGATCACCTGCCTGGCGAGGGTCGGGGGCCGCTCCATCGGCGTCGTCGCCAGCAACCCGAAGCACCTCGGCGGCGTGCTGGAGAACGACAGCAGCGACAAGGGCGCGCGCTTCATCCAGATCTGCGACGCCTTCGGCGTGCCGCTCGTGTTCCTGCAAGACGTCCCCGGGTTCATGGTGGGATCGAAGGTGGAGCACGCTGGCATCATCCGGCACGGGGCGAAGCTCCTCCACGCCATGAGCGCGGCGACCGTACCCAAGATCACGGTCGTCGTCCGTAAGGGCTACGGGGCTGGGTACTATGTGCTGTGCGGCCGGGCGTACGAGCCCGACCTCATCGTCGCGTGGCCGGGGGCCGAGATCAGCGTGATGGGGGCCGAGGGCATCGTGGGCATCGCGGGGCGCAAGCTCTTCGGCGGGGTGGAGCCGCCGCCGGAGCTCAAGGCGCAGATCGTGGCGGGCATCCAGCAGAACATCGACATCCAGAAGGTCGGAGGCTGGGGCCTCGTGGACGACCTCATCGACCCCCGCGACACACGCCGCGTCATCGCCCGCGGCCTCGAGCTCGCCGCGCACAAGCGCGTGGAGCGCCCGCAGCGCAAGCGGGGGATCCTGCCGGTGTGAGCGCCGGAGGCCGCCGGCCGCGCAGCTCGGTGAGGGCGTCGCGGGCGACCCAGCGGGCGGCGCGCGCGGGGGGAGCCCCGCCTCGGTCGCCGCCGGCCTTCGCGTTGGCGGCCGCGAGCAGGCGCTCGGCGGCGGCGATCGCCGCCACGTGGAGCGCGGCGTTCCGCTTTCCGAGGCCCCGGAGCGCCCAGCTCACCGCCTTCTTCACGTAGTGGCGCTCGTCGAAGGCGCCGCGCTCGATCAGGGGCAGGAGCCCCACGAAGGCCTCGTCGCCCGCGGCCCGGTCGTGCGACGCGAGCCCGGCCATCAGCGCGAACCCTGCCCGGCGAACCCACTCTCCTTCGCGCCGCGCCCACCGCCTCGCCATCCCCCAAGCGTGGGGCGTGCGGTCGAACAGGCTCGTGGCGGCTTGATCGCACAGATCCCAGGAGTCGAGCTCGTTCGCCCACGCCTCCATCTGCGCCGGCGTGACGGCCGCCGGCTCGTCGACGAAGCACGCGAGGAGCCGCGCCTCGTGGACGCCCGTCGCCCAGAGCTCCAGGGCGAGCCCGTGGTCCCGCCCCACCCCTCGCGCTACCCGCCTGAGCTCCGTCACCGACACCCCGAGCGCGCGATCCACCCGGATCCCGAACCGCGCCATCCCGGCGCGATTGCGCTCACTGCCGAGCGCGCGCAGGCGGTCGAGGAGGGCCGCGACCGGGTCGCCCGGGAGCGGCCGAGAGCGTGAGACGCGACCGGCGCTCATGACCTCCACAGCCTACCGCGCTCGTCGCGGGCGATCAGGCGCGGCTGTCACGGGCGCCGCGACCGGCGCCTGGACCGAGGCGCACGGCCGAGCGCCACCGACGCCCCCGCGCCGACGCTGCCGGGCGCCGACGAGGTGCTGCTCGCCGAGCACGTCGCGCACGCTCGCGCTGGTCGTCGCGCCCGCTAGCCGGCGGTCCAGCGTCGCGGGGTCGGCGCACGCGAGGATGCGGGCGCGCTGCGCCGCGCTCAGCGGCAGCCCGCGCGCCGCGAGGACGGTGAGCGGCGGCTGCGCGCGGCCGTTGAGCTCGCCATCGTGTCGGCGCTCCGCGCGGACGGCCTCCAGATCCGGGTACCCTCGGCGCGGCAGGAGGCTCCTCAGCGCGACATCGAGGCGGGCGCTCCGGTCGTAGAGGGCTGCCGCGGGTGCCGCGTTCTGCAGCACGCCCGGCGCCGTCAGCTCGCCGTCCGCGTCGACCACTCGCATCGGCTTGCCCGGCTCGTGCACCTCGACGCGCCTCGGGCCCGTCCGGCGCACGACCCACGGGTAGCGGGCGCCTGCGGCGAGGAGCTCTTGCACCGTCACCTCAAGGTCGGCGTCGTCCTGCCCAGTGTCCGCGTACTCGACGGCGAGGGGCGGCGCTCCCTCCGCCCACCCCGATCGCGCCGCGGGGACGTTGACGGTCCAGATGGCCGGCGCGCGCAGCGTCTCCTCGCCCAGCCGATACCCAGCCTCGATCCCCGCCGGATCCGTGCGAAGGGCGACCGCGCCCGCCACGGCCGACGCGCCCCCGCGCGACGCCTTCGGCTGGCACGACCGCGCGTGACCCACGGACAGCTCGTAGCTCGAGGGGGAGTTCAGCTGGTCGGCCCGAAACGGGCCGGAGCCCGCGACGCGCGCGGTGCTCACCGCCTGGGCAGCGTACCGCGGCGTAGGCGTGCGGCCAGAGGCGGCAGGGGAAGGGGGCGGGACGACCGCCGGAGACATCACGGGCTTCTGGCGCGACATGGAGCGCCGCGGAGCGTGACCGGCACGTCGATCCCGTCGCGCTCCGCGATGAGTTCGAGGCTCGCGCCGTAACCGCTCCGAGACACGGTGCTGTCCGGGCGGCACCTGCGACGCCTCCGGCTTCTGCGTCTGCGGAGCGACGACGTGCTCCGCGGGGGCGACCTGCGCCACCACCTCCACGGGGGGTACCGGGGGCACCACCACGGTGAGCTGCTCGGGCTGAGCCCCCCCCCTACAACGCCTCCCCTCCACCCCCGAGCGCCGCCGCCACATGGCTCCGGTGGCACGCGGTGGGGTCGCGCTCGTAGCAGGTGAGGGCCACGCGCTCGCCCGCGGCGAGCCAGGCGCGGAGCTGGTCGAGCGCGGCGCCTTGCTTCGGGAGGGACTCGCGGGCGTAGGTCGCGAAGAGGGCGTCTCGGTCGGCGCGGGTCAGGACGGACCGGCGCTGCTCCTTCGCGATGCCGAGCTCCGGGAGGTGCTCGTAGCGGAGGCCGGCGGCCGCGCACGCCTCGGCGAGCGCCCGCTTGGAGAAGCCGCGCTTGCGGCTGAAGGGGTTGGCACGCACGTCGCAGAGCAGCGTGACGCCCGCGCCGAGCAGGAGCCCGAGGTACTCCTCCGGCGTCCTGCCCTCGTACCCGATGGTGAAGAGCCGTGACGGCGGCATCGCGTGGCGTTCGTACCGCGAGGCGCCGGCTGGGCAAGCGCCCAGGCGAGCGCTGAAGTCCGCGCTCGCTCGTCGTCCTCGTGCACGTCGCGCCCGCGGTGGGTGTGCTCGCGACGGGCGCGCGGGTGGGGTCTCGCGGGCCCGCTGCTCGCCGCCAACGCCTCGCGGCGCTCTACCTGAGTTCCGTCGAGCCGGGCCCGCCGGCCCCGCGCCCGCGCCCGCGGCGTGAACGCCGCGCCGCGCCGCTCTGTGAACGGGCGGCGTGGCGCAGCGGCGGCGCGAGACCGCACGGCTCGAGGGAGCGGCGGCGCAAGGGCCCTCCCCGGCACGGTTCTCGCACACGCCCGCGCCATGTCGCACCGTATCTACGCACTCGTCTGCGCCGCCGGAGCGTTCGCGCTCGCGTCGGTGCTCCTGGCGCCGGCCGCGCGCGCCTCCGGCGCCCGCGAGCACGACGGCTTCTTCCTGCGCGTCGGGCTCGGCGGCGGTTCGCTCACGCTCGATCGCAGCGTCGAGGCGAGCCGCGTCGGGGTGACCGGCTCGGAGGTGGACGGCGACTCGACGATCGCGGGCCCCGTGGGCGCGTTCGAGCTCACGCTGGGCGGCACGCCGGCGCGCGGCCTCGTGGTAGGAGGCACGTTCCTGTCGTACAGCCTCGCGCAGCCCGTGGTGGAGCACGAGGCGGGCGGCGAGACGGAGCTCGAGGACCCGCTGTCGGCCGGGCTGCTCGGGGCGACCGTCCTCTGGTACCCGGACCCCCGTGGGGGATTCTCCGTCGGGGGGACGCTCGGCTGGGCCTGGGCCATCGCCCGCGCGCCGGACGGCTCCCTCTTCGAGTACCTCGGCGGCACCGGCGGCGGGCTCTCGCTCCACGTGGGGTACGAGCTCTGGATCGCCTCCGAGTGGTCGCTCGGTGGGGCGCTGCGGCTGACCGGGGCTTCCCTCTCCGGCGCGGGCGAAGAGTCGGGGGTGCGCGCGGAGGAGTCCGACGCCCTCCGCACGCTCGGGCTGTACCTCACCGCGACGCTGCACTGAGCGCGCCCCCGCGCCCCGCACCGCGCCCCGCTACGGCACGTACCGGGGCAGCGCGACGACGCGCGCATCGACCGACCCGAGGTCGTGCCGGGCGGTGCCGCGGCGGGGTGCGTGCCGCTCGGCGGGTAGGGCCAGCCCGCGCTCCGCCCGACGAGGACACGGCACGCGGCGTCGCCGCCGCGTGTGCACGACCGCCGAGCCCACGCCCTCATCGGCGCGGAGCGGCGCGAGCGCTTCGTCGCAGACGTGCCCGAGGGGGTCGGGATGTTCGAGTCCCCCGCGAGGCGGCTGCACGTCGCCTCCGACCCGCGATCCATCCCTGCGGCCCGCGGCCCGGGCGCCCGCAGAACTTTCGCGATCTTCGCGCCGGCAGGGGCGGATCTCGCCCGGCCGCACCGGCCCGGATCGTGCAACCAGGCGGGCGTGCAGCACGTCGCCCCACCCCACGAAGGCACGCTCCGCGCCTGCCGCCTCTTCGCCGCGCTCGACCCCGCGGTCGTGCGGGATCTGGCGAGCGCCGCCCGCCGCTCGCGGCTCCTCCGGGGCGAGCCGCTGTGGCTCGCGGGGAGCCCGGCGATCGACTTCGTCGTGGTGGCGGCCGGGCTCGTGTGCGTCCGCAAGCCGTGCGGCGAGGGTGAGTCCTGCATCCTCGGGATCTTCGGCCCCAAGGAGTGTATCGGGACGGTGGCCGTGCTCGCGCAGACACCGTACCCCGCCGACGCGATCGTGATCACCGACCACGCCGACGTGCTGCGCATCGACGCCAGCGTCGTCCGCGACATCGCGGAGCGCGACGCGTCGGTGGTCCGCGCGCTGAACACCGCGCTCATCGAGCACACGCGCGTCCTCGAGGAGAAGATCCGCATCCTCGCGGCGGGCCGCGTGGACCAACGCCTGGCGACGCTGCTGCTCCACCTGGCGAGCCGCTTCGGGGACGAGCTGGAGGACGGCACGACGTTCATCCCGGTGCAGCTCTCGCGCGCCGAGTGCGCGCGCCTCGTCGGGTCGACGGTCGAGACGACCATCCGCACCTTCACTCGCTGGCAGCGCGCCGGGCTCGTCGACACCACGGCGGACGGCTTCGCCGTACCGAGCCTCGCCGCCGTGAGCGAGGTCGCCCGCGCCTGACGCGCTCAGCGCGCGAGCGCGCTGCCGCCCTTGCGCGGGTCGGAGGCGGGGACCGCGCGCCCACCCTCGAAGGCGATGGCCTGGACGGCGCTGGTCGTGAACGGCATCTCCCCGACGATCTCGCCGCGCGCCTCCAGATCGGCGATCAGCTCGGGAGGCGCGCCCTTCTCCAGCCACAGGTAGGCGCCGCGCGTCGGCACATAGAAGCGCCGGCCGGCGACGAGCGCCGCGGGCGCCGTCCCGAACACCAGCCGCGCGAGGACGAGCTGCGTCACGTTCGTGGTGATCGTGGGGCCGCCCGACCCGCCGATCGCGAGCACGGGCTTGCCGTCGCGCAGGACGATCGTAGGGGTCATGCTGGAGACGGGGCGGGCGCCGGCGCGGGCGCGGTTGGGGCTCTCCTTCAGATCGAACGGGCGCACGTCGGCCGCGGCGGTGAAGTCGTCGAGCTCGTCGTTCAGCACGACGCCGCCCGTGGGCGTGGCGAGGCGCGCTCCGAACGCGCGGTTCACCGTCGTCGTCAGGCTGACGA
Organism: Polyangiaceae bacterium; assembly: GCA_020846005.1. GTDB lineage: Bacteria > Myxococcota_A > Polyangia > Polyangiales > Polyangiaceae > JADLEQ01. Next base: position 33,276 of record JADLEQ010000003.1, on the reverse strand, counting down.
CGTTGCCGCGCGCGTCGGCGGTAATCAGGTGGTGCGTGCCGTGCTCCTCGAGCCCGAAGCGCGGGATGCCGTGCGTGCGGTCGAGCGCGATCTTGCGCCGGCGCGCCGCGAGCCGCGCGGGCGAGAGCAGCTCGCCGAGATCGACCTCGACGTGGTCCGGATCCCCGAGGTAGCGCATGCGGTCGGCGAGCGCGCCGCGCAGCACCTCGGCCAACAGGTGCTGGTACGCGCCGCTCGACCCGCCCAGGCGCCGGAGCTCGCCGGGCTCCAGCATGCCGAGCGCCTGGGCGAGCGTCATCCCGCCGGCAGACGGCGGGGGCATCGTGTACACGTCGTAGCCCTGCCACCTCACGAGGAGCGGCTGCCGCTCGACGACCTGGTACGCCGCGAGCTCGGCCGCCGTGAGCGTGCCGCCCGCGCCCCGCACGGTGGCCTCGATCTCGGCGGCCGCCGCGCCCTCGGTGAGCGCGGTCGGCCCCTCCGCCGCGAGGCGCTCGAGCGTGGCGGCGAGCGGCTCGTTCTTGACGAGCTGGCCGACGGCGGCGGGCTTGCCGCCCGCGAGGAACGTGCGCGAGAGCGCCGGATCGTCCGCGAGCGCGCGCGTGCCGGCGATCGCGCCGGCCAGGTGTCGGCTCACCGCGAAGCCCGTGCGCGCGACCCGCACCGCGGGCGCGACGAGCTCGCCCCACGGGCGCTTGCCGAGCCGGCGGTGCAGCTCGTGCAGGCCGCGCGCCTCGCCCGGCACGCCGACGTAGCGGCCGCGCCGCGGCCCCTCGAACGGCCGCGCCTCGAACTCCGCCGGCACGACGCCCGCTGGCGCCGTCTCACGGAAGTCGAGCAGCGTGGGCGTCGCGCGCTCCGCGGACCACGCGAGCGCGAAGCCCCCGCCCCCGAGACCGCTCGAGCTGGGGCTGACGACGCCGGCGACGAGGGCGGCGGTCACGGCGGCGTCGACCGCGTTGCCCCCTGCCTCGAGCACGCGCAGCGCCTCGCGCGAGGCGACCTCGTGCTCCGTGGCGACGGCGAGCTTGCCACCGGCGGGGCGCGCCTCGAGCCGGGGCGCCGCGGCCACGAGCCCCGCGCCGAGCGCGACCGCCGCCACGACGCCGCGCCAGGGCAGGGTCCGGGGACCGGGCCGCGGGGCGACGCGCCACATGAGCCCCCGATAGGACGTGTTCGTTGCGGCGCCAAGCCGCGGCCGAGCGCGAGGGGCGCTCCTCGCGCTAGACCCTGGCCTGACCGCTGCCCGAGGTCCCCCGATGCGCCTGCTCTTCGTCATGGATCCGCCCGAGCGGATGCTCCCCGACAAGGACACCTCGTTCGCCTTCCTGCGCGCCGCGCTCGCGCGAGGTCACGAGCCGTTCGTCTGCGAGCCCCACCAGGTGTCCCTCCACCGGCGCGAGGTCTCCGCGCGCGCGAGATCGATCCGCGTCTCCGACGCGGCGCCCCACGTGACGACCGGCCCTCCCGAGCTGGTCGAGCTCGCGTCGCTCGGGGCGGTCCTCGTCCGCAAGGATCCGCCTTTCGACGTAGCCTACCTGCACCTCACGCAGCAGCTCGATCTCGTCAAGGACCGTGTGCTCGTGGTGAACGACCCCGGCGCGCTGCGGGACGCCAACGAGAAGCTCTTCGCGTTCCACTTCGCCGACTGCATGCCGAGGTCGCTCGTCAGCGCGGACCGCGACGCGCTGCTCGCGTTCGTCGACGAGGTCGGCGGCGAGGCGGTGCTCAAGCCGCTCGACGGCGCGGGCGGGCTCGGGGTGGTGGGCCTCTCGCGGCGCGACCGCAACGCGCGCGCCCTCGTCGACCTGCTCACCCGTGAGGGCCGAGAGCTCGCGCTCGTGCAGGAGTACCTCCCGGCCGTGCGCGGCGGCGACAAGCGGGTCCTGCTGCTCGACGGCGCCCCGCTCGGCGCGATCCGCCGCGTGCCCCGTGAGGACGACCTGCGCGCCAACATCCACGTCGGCGGCCGTGTGGAGGCGACCGAGCTCACCCCAGGCGAGGCCGCGCTGGTGGCGAAGATCGGCCCGGAGCTCGCGCGCCGCGGCCTCTACTTCGTCGGCCTCGACCTCATCGCCGAGCGCCTGATCGAGGTGAACGTGACGAGCCCCACCGGCATCCAGGAGCTCTCCCGCCACGAGGGCCGCCCGGTCGAGGCGGACGTGATCGCGTGGCTCGAGCGGAAGGCCCGGTAGCGGGTGGGCGACGGGTGGGCCCGGCTCGCGCGTCGCCAGGCCGCCGCCTCGCGCGGAGCGGCCCCGCGCCCCGGCGCCTCTCACGCCCCTCCGCGCCGGAACGCGCGCTCGATCGCGGCGGCCGAGGCGAGCGCCGTCGCCGCGAGCCCCGGCGCGCCCAGCAGGTCCGCGGCGCCGGCGAGCATGAGCAGCGCGTGCCCGTGGACCGCAGCGCGGTAGGCGCCGATGGCTGCCCGCTCCCGCAGCAGCGAGCCGACGATCGAGGCCACGACCAGCGACGCTCCGGCGGCCGCCACCACGAGCGCCGCCGGGGTGCGGAGCCACGGGTCGCCGCGGGCGGCGAGGAGGAGCCCGGCGAGCGCCAGCGCGCGCACCGCGGCGCTCCCCCGCACGCCGGCCAGGTGGGCGAGCGTGCGCGCGCCGACGGCGGCGTCGCTCGCGCGATCCTTCTCGTAGTTCGCCTGCAGGTAGAGCGCGGCGAGGCCACCGGCGACCAGCAGCGTCGGCCGCGCCCGGTGCAGCACCTCGCCGAGCCCGAGCGCCGGCTGCGCGGCGAGCGCGCCCAGCGCCGCCGCGCTGGCCACCAGCGCGCCATGCACCGCGTTGCCGAGCAGCGGGACGCGCTTCGCCAGGTCGTAGCCGATCAGCAGCGCCGCGGCGACCACGGCGGCGCACCACGCCCGCGGGTGAACCGACACGGCGACCGCGGCCACCGCGATCCCGAGCGCCGCCGCGATCGCGACGGTGGGCCCCTCGGGCAGGTCCCCGCGGGGCGCGGCACGTCCGGGCTCGACGAGGGCGTCCGCCTCACGGTCGTGCAGATCGTTCAGCAGCTGCCCCACCCCCCATCCCACCCCAGCGGCCGCCGCCATGAGCCACACCCCCGCGGCGCTCCGGGCCGCGCCCGCGCTCGCGGCCCCCGCGAGGACCGCGCCAGCGGGGAACACGAAGTAGTGCGGTCGCATCGCCTCGAGCAGCACCCCGGCGCGTCGCGCCAGCGAGTGCGGCGACCGTGGCGCACGCCCCCGCGCGAACGCGCCCGCCCAGCGCAGGCCCTCGCCGAGCAACGCGCCGAGAGGTCGCGCCATCCGGCTCAGCCCGGATCCCGCGCGGGGCCGGGCGAGCCGGCGCCCCCGGCGCGTCGAGGAGGACCGGCGCCGCGCGCGGAGGGGCCGCGGCGGGCCGCGATCCGTCCGAAGCGCAGCGCGCCGACCATGCGCCGCGCAGCGTAGACCCCGCGCCCGGCGGCCGGTACCGCGAAGTGCTGGGGCCGTCGCCCGGGGCGGCGCAGGCGGATCCGGTCCGCGCGGGCGCGACGCGGCGGACCGAGCCGGGGTGAGGCGCGCCGCGGAATCGCCCCGCCCCGCCGGGCGTTCTGCGCAGCGATGGCGCGCTCGTCCGGCTCTCCGCTCGGTCGCCGCCGAGGTCCCGGCCCCCTTCCAACGATTCGCAGAGGGATGACGCGCGACCGCCTGCCGCTCGCGCTGGTCGCGCTGACGTTCGCCGCGTGTCAGCGGCCGAGGGTCGAGCCTTCACCGGCGGGGAGCGCGACGCCGCCGGCGTCCGTCGCTCCGAGCGCGACGCCGCCGGCGTCGCGGGCGCCTCCGGGGGGCGATGCGCCGGCCGCCACCCAGGCGTCCCCCGGCGGGCTCGACCTCGCGATGCGCGACGAGGAGGTCGGGCCGCTCATCGCGCGACTGTCGGAGGACCCGGGCGAGTTCCCGAGCGACAACTTCGTCAGCAACGAGACCTCGTACCTCGACGTGGCGGCGGCGCTCCGCGATCCCCGGCTGCGCGGGCACGCGTACGTCGGCGTGGGGCCGGAGCAGAACCTCACCTACCTCGCGCTGCTCGCCCCGCGCATGGCGTACGTGGTCGACATCCGGCGCGGCAACCTGCTCGAGCACCTGGTCCTGCGCGGTTGCTTCGAGGTGGGCGAGACGCGCGCCGGGTTCCTCCGAGCGCTGCTCGCTCGCGATCCGGTAGGGCTCGACGCCGGCGCCGCCGCGCCCGAGGGTTTCGCCGCGCTCGCCGCCGCGTTCCTCGACGCGCCGGCCAGTCGCGCGCTGCGCGACGAGGGCGTCGCCCGCACCCAGGCGCTCCTCCTGCGCCTCCGCGTCCGCCCCGCCGGGGACGACGACGCCGAGCTCGAGCGCATCCAGGACGCATTCTTCCTGCGCGGGCTCTCGCTCCGCTACTCGATGAGGAACAGCGCCCGCGAGTACCCGACGCTCGGGGAGCTGCTGGCGCGCCGGGATCCGAGCGGCGTCGAGTCGAGCTTCCTCGCGTCGGAGGCCGCGTACGCGAGCGTCCGGCGCCTGGTGCGCGAGAACCGCGTGATCCCCGTGGTCGGAGACTTCGGCGGCACCCGCGCGCTGGTCGCCGTCGCCGCGGAGCTGCGCGCTCGGGGCCTGGTCCTGGGCGTGTTCTATACGTCGAACGTCGAGCAGTACCTCTTCGAGGCCCGCACGTACCCGCGCTTCGTCGCCGCCGTGGAGGCGATGCCACGCGACGACGCGAGCACCCTCGTGCGCGTGTGGTTCGATCAGGGCAGGCGCCACCCGTCCCAGCAGCCCGGCCAGCGCACGACGCAGCTCGCGGTGCCCGCCAACGCCTTCCTCGGGCGAGCCCAGCGCCATCCCTTCAAGAGCTACTGGGAGGTGGTGACGCAGGCGCGCTGAGGCGGGTCGAGGGGGGGCGAGCGGGGGGGGGAGTTCGCCCTCCAGGGGCGCGCGCCCGCGGCGGGCGGGTCCTCCCGGCGAGGGCGGCCGTGGTCGCGATCCAGCGGCAGAGCGCGCGGTCGTCGCCGATCGGCGAGCGGGGCCGCTGCGGGCAGAGAGCGCGGTCGTCGCCGATCGGCGAGCGGGACCGCTGCGGGGCGAAGCGGCCGAGGATCGCCCGCCAGGGCAGGCACCTCCGCCCAGGAATACGCGCCACCGAGCCGCCGCGCATAAGTCGCGCATTCCAGAATGCGCGCGCGCATGACCGGTGCACTTCCGCCCATTACGGCTTCCCCTTGGCCGATCGCTGCGGGCCCTTCCAGACGTAGCGGGCGCCCCGTCGCTCGCCCTCGAGGCTCAGCTCGGGGTGCTGGGTGGCGAGCCTTCGCAGGAGGCGGCTCGCCTGGTCTGCCGAGAGCTTGCACAGCTCGGCGGCCTCGCGCCGCGTGATCTGCCCGTGCTCCTGGGCGTACTGGAGCACCATCTGCTCCCGCTGCGACGGCTCGAACCCGCGCACCCGCACGTAGCCCGCGCGGTCGCCGAGGACCCGGTACATCGCGGCCGACAGGTGGTACGCGCGCCCGCGACCCTCGCCGCGCGCCTCGAGGACACCCGACGGCACGCCTTGGTCCTTCCCGGGGGTATCCGGCGCTGCGGCGCTTCACGGTCGCGTGGCTCACCACGAGAGCGAGGAGAGCGCGCACCAGCGGGCACCGCTCCGCAGCGCGTGCCGCCTTCGCTGCCGGGGTGGTCATCGACGGCGCCACCGGCGGCCGCCTCGGACCCACGCGGAGGTCGCGGGACGGGCGCGGTGGCGCGGAGCGCAGGCCGAGGCCAGACGCTGCCCCTGCGGAGTCACCTGCGGCGACGTGGGGACGCACGATCCTCGGGCGATGAGCAGGGCTTGGATCGCCGTGGGCGTCGCCGTCGGCTGTTCGAGCACCACGGCCACGAAGGTGATCGAGGTGCCGCCCGACGCGGGGGCTGACGCGGCGGCTCACGACGGCGCGGCTGCCGGCGGCGCGGCTGCTGGCGGCGCGGTGGGCGCGGACGCGAGCGCCGGCACCGGCGGCGCGGCTGCAACGACGACGAGCGGGAGCGCCGGCGTTCCGAACGACGGAGGCGCAGGGGGCGCACACGCCGACAGTGGTGACGGCGCGACTTCATGCGCGCCGTCTTCGCGGCGCTGCCGGGGGCGCTTCGCCGAGACGTGCGACGCCGCGGGGGTCTGGCGGCTCGTCGCTGAGTGCTCTGGCGCAACACCAGCGTGCAGCGACGGAGCCTGTACGTGCGTCACCTGGACGCAGCGTGCGCCCATTTCGAGCCCGCCTCCGCGGATCGGCCACGTGATGGTCTACGACAGCGCCCGAGCCAGAACCGTGCTCTTCGGCGGCAGCGGAGCCAGCAACGCCGACCTCGCCGACACGTGGGAGTGGGATGGCAGCACCTGGACCCAGTCCGTCTCGTCGACCACCCCTTCGGCTCGCTCCGGGCACATGATGGCATATGACAGCGATCGCAACCGCACGGTCTTGTTCGGGGGTGCGGTGTACCTGCCGTCGGGGTACTTGATGCTCGGCGACACCTGGGAGTGGGACGGAGTCGACTGGGTCGAGCGCCCGACGTCGGGCGGCCCGAAGCCACGCTGGCCCGGCGCGCTAGCCTATGACGCCGCGAGGAGCCGGACGGTGCTGTTCGGAGGCGTGACCCCTGGATCCCCGACGACCCTATTCGCGGACACTGGGGAGTGGGACGGCTCGTCGTGGTCGCTCGCCACCGCCGCCGTGAGCCCAGCCCCGCGGGGCGCCGCCGCGATGGCGCACGACGGCGCTCGCGGGCGGACGGTGCTCTTCGGTGGGCTGTCCACGAGCGGCTCCATGTCGACCGTACTGAGTGACACCTGGGAGTGGAAGAGTTGGACGCAGGAGTGGCCCCAAGCAAGCCCACCGGGTCGCCAGTACCACGGACTCGCCTACGACAGCGCGCGCGGCCTCACTGTCCTCTTCGGCGGCTGCGCCGGAGTCCAGTGCACGCGTTTGAACGACACCTGGGAGTGGGACGGCACCAGCTGGCTTCAGCGAGCGCCCGCGACCAGCCCACCCGCGAGAGCCATTACGGCCACCGCCTTCGACACCACACGGGAGCGGCTGGTCCTCTTCGGGGGCTCCGGTCTCACAGATCGACTCGGGGACACGTGGGAGTACGGCGCCTGCCCACCCTGACGGCACCGCACGCGGGCATCAGTCGGGGCGTCGTCGCTGACCTGCTGGCGGGTGGGCCGCAGCCGGCGGCGTCGGCGCGGTCGGCGTGAGCGTGCGGCGCCGGGCGCGAGCCCTCAGCCGCGATACGCGCGCTCGAGGGCCGCGAGATCGAGCTTCACCATCTGGAGCATGGCGTCCGTGACTAGCTTCGCGCGAGCGGGGTCGGCGTCCCTCAGCATCGTGTCGAGCGCGGCCGGGACGAGCTGCCACCTCACGCCGAAGCGATCGACGAGCCATCCGCACGCCTGCGGCCGGCCGCCCCCCGCGAGCAGCGCGTCCCAGTAGCGATCGAGCTCGGCCTGGTCGTCGCAGAGGACGACGAGCGAGATGGCGTCGTTGAACTCGTGGTGCCGCGCAGCGCTCATCGCGCGGAGCGGCTGGCCGAGGAGCGTGAAGTCCACGATCTTCACCGCGCCGGGCGGGCCGCCCGGCGTGTCGCTCTGCAGGACCGTCACGCGGTCGACGCGGGAGCCGGAGAAGATGGCCGCGTAGAACGCCGCCGCCTCCTCGGCCTCGCTGGCATACCAGAGGAACGGCAACAGCTTCGGGCTCGCCATGCGGACGTCCTCGGACACCGGGTTGTACCACGTCGGTCGGCACCGGAACTCGACCCGGCGCACCCGGCACGGCGACCGCGCTCCGGTGCGCGCGAGTCTCGCCTGCGCACTCGGCGCGCCCCGGCACGGCGGGCCATGCCGGGAACTTGCCCTCTGGTCCCCCGAGCGGGCACCGTGCCCACATGAGCCGAAACTGCGAGGTCTGCCTGGCGGCCGGCGGGGCTCCTGCCAGGAGCCGGGCGAGGCGCCTGGTGCTCGACGGCCGCATCGTGGCGCTCTGCGAGGCGCACTGGGTCGAGGCGCGCGCGGCGGGCGTCGCGACGGTGGCGGGGCTGCGCGCGCTCTTCCCTGAGCCGGTCGGGGCGCGGTCCCTCGTGCCGAGGCGCGCGCCGCTCGATCGGCGGATCTTCCCGCCGCGCCCGGAGGGCCGCCGGCGCGCGGACGGCCGCCGCTCGTCCGACACCGATCCGGCCCCGTGAAGCCGCGCTTCGCCGGTCCCGAGGGCGCGGCGCGCCTGCACGTGCTCCTGCTCGTGCTCGCCGTCGGCCTCACGGTGTGGGTGTTCGCCGGCCCGAAGGGCCCGGCAGCGCGGCCGCGCGAGGCGAAGGATCTCGTCGCGCTGCTGCCCGCAGACTCGGCGCTGGTGGCCACGGTCGACCTCACGAAGCTCCGCGGCGGCGCCCTCTCGCGCGCGCTGCTCCGCTCCGGTGAGGCCGGCGACCTCGGCGGCCCCTGCGGTGACTACGACCCGATGGCGCACGCCCAGGCGCTCGCGCTCGCGCTGCCGGGCGGCGCCGCGCGGAGCGATCCGAGCCTGGTCGCCACGGGCGAGTGGGACGTGACGCGCCTGGTCGCGTGCGTCGCGCGCAACGCCGGGGGCGCGGCCGGGCCGGCGGACACCGCGAGCTTCCGCGGCTTCACCGTGGTGCGCCCCCGCGCGGAGGGGGACGCGGAGGTCGCCGTCCACCCGCGCGGCCTCGTGCTCATCGCGGCCGGCCGCCAGCTCCGCGACCTGATCGACGTGGCGGACGGCACCGCGCCCTCGGCCGCGACCGCGCCGGAGCACCGGCGGCTCCGCGCGCGCATGGGGAACGCGGGGACGGTACTCGCCTCGTGGATCGTCCCCGCGGGCTGGCTCCTGCCGTTCGGCACCGACGCGCTGCGGTCGCCGCTCGCGGGTGTGCGGGCGCTCGCGCTCCGGGTCGACGTGGGCGCCGAGGTGCGCGCGCGTCTGCTGCTCGAGCACGCGTCCGCCGAGGCCGCGGGCGACGTGGCGGCGGTCGCGCGGCGCCTGAAGGAGGACGGCGCGTCGCTCCGCCTCGTCGGCTTGGGGTTCGTCGCCGACGCGGGGATCGGCCAGCGAGAGCACGAGGTCGAGGTGGAGCTGAAGCTCGGCCTCGACGAGCTCGAGCGCACGCTGGAGCGGCTGGAGGCAGCGAGCGAGGAGTGAGCGCCCCAGCGCGGGGGGCGCGCGCGGCGCGGGCGGGCGCGCGGCGCGGGGGGCCGCGGGAGAGCGTTTGGCCAGCGAGGTCGGCGGCGCGGGGGGCCGCGGGAGAGCGTTCGACCAGCGAGGTCGCTGGAATTCCAGGGCAATCGAGGGCCGGGGTGCGCGCGCGCGCGCCCCTCCTGCCGTCGCGGTAGGATGGTAAGGATGCGAACTCTGCGACTCGTGGGCGGGCTGTTGGTGCTGGGAGCGTCGCTCGGGGGTGGGTGCTCGGACTCCGAGGCGGAGAAGAAGCGGGCCGCGGCCCTCGCGGACGGCTGCCTCATCAACACCGACTGCACCTCGCCGCTCGTCTGCGCGTTCCGGCGGTGCCACCAGGAGTGCAGCGACAGCCGCGACTGCGAGGCGCCGCTGCGCTGCGTGCAGGCGGATCGCCCGTTCCGCGTGTGTCAGCTCGAGGACGAGGTCGAGTGCAGGTACACGAGCGAGTGCCCGCCGAGCCAGGTGTGCGGCACCGACGGCCAGTGTCGCGATGCGTGCGTCGCCGATCGCGACTGCGTGCCGGGGCAGGTGTGTCGCTCGGCGACGTGCGCCGACGTGGCGGAGCTCGTCGACGGCGGGCTGCCCGTCACGCCGGACGCCGGCGCCCCCCGGTGCGTCTACAACAGCGACTGCCCCGCGCCGCTCGCGTGCAAGGCGGGCCAGTGCATGGCGGAGTGCTTGACGGAGCGCGACTGTGATCCGGCAGAGCGTTGCGAGGCGGGGGCGTGCGTCGCGAGCGGGGGCGGAGGCGCGAGCGGCAGCGGGGGAGCGAGCGGCAGCGGGGGCGGAGGCGCCGGGGTGGACGGGGGGGTCGGCGGGTGCGTCTACAACAGTGACTGCGCTGTGGGGCAGGCGTGTCTCGGGGGGGTGTGTCGCTGCGAGTGCCGCGAGGACCGAGACTGCGCGGCGGGGCACCGCTGTGACGGGTGCGGCTGCGTCGCCAGCGTGCCCGAGGGCGCGCCCACGGGGTGGGGGCAGTCGTGCTCGCTCCCGAGCGATTGCCCGCTCGGGCTCGTGTGTCTCGGGGGGACCTGCGGCTGGCAGTGCAACTCGTCGGTCGACTGCGTGGGGCTCGGCGCGTGCTGCGTGAGCCACACCTGCGTGAGCGGCTCGTTCTGCTCCGGAGCGGACGCGGGCACCGGCGGCGCGGCGGGCGACGCCTCGAGCGGCGACGGCGCGGCGGGGGACGGCGCGGCCGGCGGGCCCTCGTGCGTCTCCTGCCTCGACGCGCTCGTCTGCAGCGACGGCCTCTTCTGCAACGGCGTCGAGCGGTGTGTCCTCGGCTGCTGCGCGCCCGCGCTCGAGGGGCCGTGCGAGAGCGGCACCTCGTGCATCCTCGACGGCTGTGACGAGGCCACGCGCACCTGCTCCCATCAGACGCTCGCGCCCACGGACGAGGACTCCGACGGCCACCTCGACCCGGGCTGCGGCGGAGACGACTGCGACGACTCGCGCGGCGCCGTCTTCCCCGGCGCGACCGAGCTCTGCGACGGCCTGGACAACGACTGCAACGGCCTCACCGATGATCACTCGCGCCAGCCGTTTGGGCCGATCCGCAGCTACGCGCCGGCGACGATCACGGGCGGCGGCAAGGTGGCGGCAGCGGGCGCCGGCTACGTGCTCTTCTGGCGGTTCTTCCAGAGCAACGTCAGCCAGTACCGCACCCATGTGGGGTACCACAGCGGCGCGGCGATGGCGCCGGCCTCGCCGCTCGCGATCCAGCTCGGGAGCTACCAGGGGCCGGCGATCCTGGCGGTCGGGGGTGGGCCGGCGTCCGCCATCGCGGTGCTCCAGCCGACCGCCGGCGCCACCAACGCCACCAAGCACGTGATCGTGGTCGCGCTGACGCCCGACCCCCCGCTCGCGCTCGCCGCGTCGTTCCAGCTCGCCCCGGCGGGCCAGGATGACAACGACGAGGCGGACGTCGCGTGGGCCGGCACGCGCCACCTCATCGCCTTCGATCGGGATACCCCCCCTACCGGGCACCTGATGCTGGTCGGCGAAGACGGCGCGCAGCAGGGCACCCGGGTCGTACCGACGGTCGCGGGGGACGGGCGCATCTCGGGGCCGCTCCGCGTGGCGGCGAGCGGGTCGTCGCTCGGCGCGGCCTACGGCGCGCCGGACGGGCTGCTCTACGTCTCGACGTTCGGGCTCTCGCTCTCGGACGGCGCCGGGCCCGTCGCGCTGCCGGCGCAGGCGACGGACGCGCCGAAGCTGCTCGCCCTGGGCGGCGTCCCGGGCGGGTTCGCGGCGGTGTGGGCCAGCGCCGCGGGGACGTTCGCCACGCAGGTGTCGAGCGCGGGCGTCGTGGGCGCGACCGTCCCCGTCACCGGCACGGGCTACACGCTCGGGCGCGGGTTCGGCGACGGCGCGGGCTCGCTCTTCCTCCTCGCCGACACGACGACGGCCTACCACGGATATTGGACCGGCCTCGGCGCCTACCCGTTCGAGCAGGGGACGCTCGTCAGCACCGGAGGTCAGTTCCAGCTGAACGGGTACGGCGCGCGCGCGGTGGCGTCGTGGTCCAGCGCGGACACGCTGTATTGGAAGGACCTCGGCTGCCCGTGACCCGGCGCGCGGGGGCTCGCTCGCCTTGCCTCCGTCCGGGGCCGGCGCCATGAAGCGGGCGGCCTCGCCGGCCGCGGCATGAGCGCTCTCGTCGTCCTCCCCTGCGCCGCGCTCGTCGTCCTCGCGACGGCGATCTCCGGCTGCCGTGAGGCGCCGCGCCGCGAGCCCGTCGCGGCCGCGGGCGGGGCGAGCGCGCCCCCGAGCGCGCCGGCGCCCCCGCCGCCCGGGCCCCCGATCCAGGTGGAGGTGCTCGTGGTGAAGCTCGAGGCGGTCCAGGCGACGCTCGCCGCCAGCGGCACGCTGGCCGCCGCCGAGTCGGTGAGCGTCGTGAGCGAGCTGCCGAGGCGCCTCGCGCGAGTCCACGTGAAGGATGGCCAGCGCGTGAAGAAGGGGGAGCTGCTCTTCACGCTCGACACCGCGGACGCGAGCGCCCAGCTCGCGCGCGTGCGGGTGCGGACACGCGCGGCGCGAGCCCAGCTCGAGCGCGGGAAGAAGCTGGTCGAAGAGGGGCTCCTCTCGGCGCAGGAGCTGGAGAGACTCCAGGCGAGCGTCGACGAGCTCGAGGCCGAGCAGCGCGTGCTCGGCGTCACGCTCGGCAAGTCGCGCATCCGGGCGCCGTTCGCCGGGGTGCTCGGGCTCCGCCAGGTGAGCGAGGGCGCGTGGGTGACGCCGGAGCGGCCGCTCGTCGCGCTGCACGACCTCTCGCACCTGCGGCTCGACTTCACCCTCCCCGAGCGCTGGGCGGGAGCCGTGCGGCCGGGTCAGGTGGTGCGGTTCCAGGTCGCGGGCTCCGCTGTCGCCCGCGAGGCGCGCGTGACGGCGATCGAGCCGGAGATCGATCCGACGACGCGCAGCCTGCGCGTCCGCGCCACCGCGGAGCACGACGGCGGGCTGCTCCCGGGCGGCTTCGCCAGCGTCGAGCTCACGCTCACGAGCCCAGCCCCGAGCGTGTTCGTGCCCTCGCTCGCCGTCGTGCCGTCGGCCGCGGGCGACTCGGTGTGGATCGTCGAGGGCGGAGAGGTGCAGCCCCGTCCCGTGCGGCTCGGCCGGCGGGAGCCGGAGCGCGTCGAGATCACGAGCGGCGTCGCCGAGGGCGAGAGCCTCGTCGTCGGCAACCTGCTCCGCCTGCGGCCGGGCGCGGCCGTGGTCGTCGCCGCGCGCGGCGCGCAGCCGTGACGCTCTCGGAGATCTCGATCCGCCGCCCCGTGCTGGCGATCGTGATGTCCTTCGCGCTCGTGCTGCTCGGCGCGCTCGGGCTGTCGCGCCTCGGAGTCCGCGAGTACCCGGCGGTCGACCCGCCCATCGTCACGGTGACGACGAACTACCCGGGCGCCAACCCCGCCGTCATCGACTCGCTCGTCACCGAGCCGCTCGAGTCCGCCATCAACGGCATCCCCGGCGTGCGGACGCTGTCCAGCACGTCGCGGGACGGCTCGAGCGTCATCCGCGTGGAGCTCGGGCTGGACGTCGACCTCGACGCGGCGGCGGCCGACGTGCGCGACAAGGTCGCGGGCGCGCTGCGCCGCCTCCCGCCGGACGTCGACCCGCCGATCGTCGAGAAGGCCGACGCCGACGCCGAGCCCGTGGTCTTCCTCACCGTGGAGAGCGACACCCGCAGCATCCTCGAGGTCGCCGGCGTCGCCGACACGCTGATCCGCGAGCGGATGCAGACCATCCCCGGGGTCGCCGGCGTCCGCATCTTCGGCGACAAGCGCTGGGCGATGCGCCTCGCGCTCGACACGGAGCGCCTGGCCGCGCACGGCATCACGCCGCTCGACGTGCGCGCCGCGCTCGAGCGCGAGAACCTCGAGATCCCGGCGGGCCGCATCGAGGGCGGCTCCCTCGAGGTGTCGCTCCGGACGATCGGCAGGCTCTCGACCCCCGAGCAGTTCGAGCGGCTGGTCGTGCGTCGCGACGGGGAGCGCGTGATCACGCTCGGGGACGTGGGCTCGGCGCGCCTCGGCGCGGAGAACGAGCGGACGGGCGTCAAGCGCTCCGGCGTGCCGATGATCGGCGTCGCCGTCGTCCCGCAGCCGAACACCAACGCCATCGCCATCGCGGACGAATTCTACCGGCGGCTACGCCTGGTCGAGCGCGACCTCCCCCCGGAGTACCGGATCGACCTCGGGTACGATTTCACCCGCTACGTGCGGCGCTCGATCCGCGAGGTCGAGGAGACGCTGTTCGTCGCGTTCGCGTTGGTCGCCGCGGTCATCTTCCTGTTCCTGCGGGACGTGCGCGCGGCGCTCGTGCCCGTCGTCGCCATCCCCGTCTCGATCGTGAGCGCGTTCTTCGTCATGTGGGTGGCGGGCTTCACCGTGAACACCCTCACGCTGATCGCGCTGGTGCTGGCCATCGGCCTGGTGTGCGACGACGCCATCGTGGTGCTCGAGAGCGTGTACGCGAAGGTCGAGCGGGGCATGGATCCAGCGCAGGCCGCGCGCGAGGGGTCGCGCGAGATCTACTTCGCGGTCGTGGTGACGACCATCGCGCTGATCGTCGTCTTCCTGCCCGTGGTGCTCCTCCCCGGGCTCACCGGGCGGCTGTTCCGCGAGCTCGTGATCGTCCTCTCGGGGGCGGTGCTCGCCAGCGCGTTCGTGGCGCTGTCGCTCGCCCCGATGATGTGCCGGTACCTGCTCGTGAAGCGGGAGCGGCCGCCGTGGCTCTGGCGGGTGACCGAGCCGGCGTTCGTCGCGCTCACCCGCGCGCACCGCTGGGTCCTCGGCGGCGCGATGCGCGTGCGGTGGCTCGCGGTGCCCGCGCTCGGCGCGGCGTTCTACGGCATCGTCGCCGTCGCTCGGGGCCTCCCGGCGGAGCTCGCGCCGCTCGAGGATCGCTCGAACCTCCGGGTGATGGTGCGGGCGCCCGAGGGCGCGACGTACGACTACACGGCGGACGCCATCGACGAACTCGGCCGGCTCGTGGAGCGCGAGGTCCCCGAGGTCGCGCGTTCGTTCTCGATCACGGGGATGTTCGGCGGGCCGGTGAACACCGGCCTCCAGAACGTGTACCTGAAGGAGGCCCACGAGCGCACGCGCACGCAGGAGCAGATCTTCCAACAGCTCGCGAGGAGCACGAGCCAGGTGACGGCGGTGCGGGTGTTCCCGTCGCAGCCGCCGACCATCGGCGGGCGGTTCGCCGGGCAGCCCGTGCAGTTCGTGCTCCAGGCGACGACGCTCCCCGCGTTGCTCGAGGTGCTCCCTCGCTTCATGGAGCGCGCGAGCGCGCTGCCCAGCCTGCGGTTCGTCGACATCGATCTCAAGCTGAACCGTCCCGAGGGCGTGGTCGAGATCGACCGCGAGCGGGCCGCGGCGCTCGGCGTCAGCGTGGGGGACGTAGGGCGCACGCTCCAGCTCGCGTTCGGTGACGCGCGGGTCGGGTGGTTTACCCGCGACGGACGGCAGTACCAGGTGCTCGCGCAGGCGCAGCGAAGCGACCGCAACGATCCGAGCGACCTGCGCCGACTCCACGTCCGCGCCGCGTCCGGCGCGCTCGTCCCGCTGGAGAGCCTGGTGCGCTACGAGGAGCGCGCGTCCCCGGCCGCCCTCTACCGGTACGATCGCTACCTCGCGGCGACGGTCACGGCCGGCATCGCCCCGGGTCGCTCGCTGAGCGATGCGATCGGGGAGCTCGACGCGCTGCGCGCGGAGGTCCTCCCCGAGGGGTTCGCGACCGCGCTCGCCGGGCAGTCGCGCGACTTCGCCGACAGCTCGTCCAGCTTGCTCTACGCCTTCCTGCTCGCCATCGCGATCGTGTATTTGGTGCTCGCCGCGCAGTTCGAGAGCTTTCGTGATCCGTGGATCGTGTTGATCACCGTGCCCGCGTCGCTGGTCGGGGCGCTGGGCTCGCTGTGGCTCACCGGTCAGTCGCTCAACGTCTTTAGCCAGATTGGGCTGGTGATGTTGATCGGTCTGGTCACGAAGAACGGCATCCTGATCGTGGAGCTCGCGAACCAGCGCCGCGAGGCGGGCGTGCCCGCCCGCGAGGCGGCGCTCGAGGCGGCCGAGGCGCGGTTCCGCCCCATCCTCATGACGAGCCTGTCGACGCTGCTCGGCGTGCTGCCGCTGGCGCTCGCGCTCGGCTCGGGGACGGGGAGCCGCCGGTCGCTCGGCATCGCCGTCCTCGGGGGCCTCACGGTCGGGACGGCGCTCTCGCTCTACCTCGTGCCCGCCGTCTACGGGATGGTCGTCCGCGACCGACCGCGCGCCGAGTCCTCCCAAGATGGGGTCCCTTGACGAAGGACCGCCGGGGCGCTATTAGCTCGCGCCCTTAGTGAAAACGACTTTCACTTTCATCCCATGGCGGCGCCCGTCCCGGGCGGGCCGCTGGTCGGTCGCCGCGGCGGCGGGGATCGCCGCCCTGCTCCTGCCGGCGAGCGCGGGGGCGAGCCCGGGCCACGTCGACGAGGGCGACGAGGGCTCGGGGTTCGAGCTCCACCTGGGCGGGTACGGAGAGCTCGGCTTCGCGTTCCACGACTACGGCCCGAACCAGAACCGCGCCGGCGGAGCACAGCGCGACGCGCGCCTCGAGTTCGACACGACTCGCTTCGTGCTCGAGCTCGAGGGGGAGCTCCCCGAGGAGATCGAGTTCGAGGCCGAGATCGAGTTCGAGCACGGTGGGTCGGGCGTCGCGCAGGAGGTCGAGTACGAGGAGTTCGGGGAGGTCGAGACCGAGGTGGAGAAGGGCGGCGAGGTGCTGATCGAGGAGCTCCACCTGCAGAAGACGTTCGCGGACACGCTCACGCTGGGGCTCGGCCGCTTCTACGTCGCCTTCGGCCTGCTCTCCCGGTACTACCGGCCCACCGACTACCTGGCGACCACTCGCTCCGAGGCCGAGACGACGCTCCTGCCCGCGGTGTGGGACGAGATGGGCGTCCAGGCTCGGCTCCGCCTCGAGTGGTTCCGCTTCACCGCGCAGCTCGTCAACGGGCTCGACTCGACCGGCTTCAGCTCGCAGCGCTGGATCGCGACGGGACACCAGGCGCGGTTCGAGACGGTGCGCGCCACCGATCTCGCCGTAGTGGGTGCCGCCGCCCTCGAGCTCCACGAGCACGGCGAGGTAGGCCTCGCCGCCTACTACGGGGGCACGTCACGCAACCGGCCGAAGCCCGACCTGGTCCAGGACTGCGCGAGCCCGGATCCTCGCGAGGTCGCGCCGTGCGGCTACGTGTCGGCGCCGCTGCTGCTGACCGAGGCCCACGCGCAGCTGCGCTGGGCGCCCGTGCGGGGGAGCGCGATGGTCGCGTGGGGGCGCCTCGACGACGCCGCCGCGATCTCGCGTCGCAACGAGCGGCTGTCGAACACGCTCGGGGTGCTGCGCACCCCCGTCGCCGAGGAGGCCTACCTCGCCTGGGCCGAGGTCGGCGTGGACGTCGCGCCCTGGCTCGGCGCGGGCCCCGACCACGCCCTCGAGCCGTTCGTCCGCCTCGATCGCTACGACACCATGTACCGCGTGAGCGCAGGGACGTTCGACAACCCGCGCTTCGATCGCACGGTCTACACCGGCGGCGTGGCCTACACCCACGCCGACGCCGTCACCCTGAAGCTCGACGCGAGCCAGCGCCACTTCGGCACCTCTGCTCTCCGGCCGGAGAGCACCGTGCGCCTCGCCGCCGGGTTCGTCTACTGACACCTCCGGCCGACTCCCCCGCAGCCCCCCCACGCAGGAGCCCCCCATGACCCCTACCCGTACCTGGTCCACCCGCCGTGCGCACGCCGCGAGGCCCTCCCCCCCGGCGCGCCGCCTCTCGCCCGGGTCCCCGCTCCTGGTCGCGGCCGCGCTCGGGCTCGCCGGCTGCGGCTCGGATCCCGCCGCGGCCGAGCCGACCCGGTTCGCCGACGAGCAGGTGGTGGTCGCCTTCACGGACGAGGTCGTGGTCCCGACGTACGGCCTGCTCGCGACGCGGCTCGTGGCGCTCGACGCGGCGGCGGCGGCGGTCGGCTCGGCGCCCACCGACTCGAACCTCGCCACCGCGCGCGACGCGTGGCGGCTCGCGCGGGTCCCGTGGGAGCAGAGCGAGGGGTTCTTGTTCGGGCCGGTCGACTCGTTCGGCTACGACCCCGCGCTCGACAGCTGGCCCGTCAACGCCACCGACCTGCGCGCGGTGCTCGAGTCGTCGGACGCACTCACCGCCTCGTACGTCGCGAGCCTCCCTCCCACCCAGAAGGGCTTCCACACCGTCGAGTACTTGCTCTTCGGGACGGGCGCGACGAAGACGGCCGCCGAGCTCACGCCGCGTGAGCTCGCGTACCTGCCGCTGGTCACCGCCGAGCTCGCTGGGGTGGGCGGCGCGCTCGCCGCCAGCTGGACGACGCCGACCGACGGGCAGCCGGCGTACCGGGACGTGTTCGCCACCGCGGGCCAGGCCGGCAACGCCGCCTACCCGTCGCTCGCGTCCGCCATGGAGGAGGTCATCGACGGCATGATCGGGATCTGCGACGAGGTCGCCAACGGCAAGATCGCCGACCCGTACGACGCCCACGACACCACGCTCGTCGAGAGCCAGTTCGCCTTAAACTCCCTCGCGGACTTCCAGGACAACCTGCGGAGCGTCGAGAACGCCTACACCGGCGAGGTGCCGCTCGCCGGGACCGGCGGGCGGAGCTTGTCCGACTGGGTCGCGGCAGAGGACGCCGGGCTCGACGCGAAGATCCGCGACCAGATCGCCGCGGCCCTCGGGGCCATCGGCGCGATCCCGCCGCCGTTCCGCGACGCCATCACGACGCCCTCGTCGTACGACGAGATCGAGGCGGCGCAGGCCGCGATCCGGACCCTCCAGGACACTCTCGAGCGGGAGCTGAAGCCGCTCGTGCTCGGCTGACGTGGGCTCGCGCGGGACCGCCCGATCGGCGTCCGTCGCCGCGCTCGCTGCGCTCGTCTCGGGCGCGTGCGGGTCGGCGGAGCCGCGACCGGAGGTGGGGCCGGCGCCGCGCGCCGGTGGCGACACGACGGTCGCGAGCCGCTCGTCGAACGCGTTCAGCTTCCCCGCCCCAGCGCTCTCCGACACCGAGCTCGAGCTGCACCTCGCGGGGGACGTGGCCTTCGAGGCGACGTTCGTCACGCCCCCCGCCGTCGTGAACCCGGGCCTCGGGCCCTTGTTCAACAACGACGCCTGCCTGAAGTGCCACGTCCGCGACGGGCGCGGCCTCGCCGTCGCCGGCCAGGGTCCGCTCGGCAGCCCGCTCCTCGTGCGGGTGAGCGTGCTCGAGGGCGAGCCGGAGCTGCCCGGCGGGCCGATCCCGGCGCCCGGGCTCGGGACCCAGCTCCAGGATCACGCGGTGTATGGCGCCGAGCCGGAGGCGACCGTCCGCCTTGAGTGGATCCCGCGGGCCGGCGCCTACGCGGACGGCGAGCCCTACGAGCTCCGCTCGCCGCGCGTGACGCTCACGCGCCCGGACGGAGCGCCGCTCCCCGGGGAGGTCTTGGCGTCCCCCCGTATCCCCCCCCCGGTCTTCGGGCTCGGGCTCCTCGAGGCGGTGCCGGAGGCGTCGCTCCTCGCCCTGGCCGATCCGGACGACGCCGACGGCGACGGGATCTCGGGACGGGCCAACCGCGTGTGGAGCGTC
Organism: Polyangiaceae bacterium; assembly: GCA_020846005.1. Lineage (GTDB taxonomy): Bacteria > Myxococcota_A > Polyangia > Polyangiales > Polyangiaceae > JADLEQ01. The sequence goes on along the minus strand of JADLEQ010000003.1, from coordinate 13,924 downwards.
GAGGCCGGCGAGGCGGTGGTCGGTCGCTTCGGCTGGAAGGCGAACGCGCCCGAGCTCCGGCAGCAGGCGGCCGGCGCGTACGCCGCCGACATGGGCGTGAGCTCCTCCGTCTTCCCCGGCCCGGGCGGCACCGTCGAGGTGGACGAAGCGACGCTCGAGGCGGTGGTGTTCTACACGCGCACGCTCGCCGTCCCGGCGCGCGACGCGTGGGACGATCCGGTCGTCCGGCGCGGAGAGGCGTTGTTCCGCGGCGCGGGCTGCGCGCGCTGCCACGTGGAGACGCTCTCGACCGGCGCTCACGCTGTGGCGTCGCTCGCGCACCAGACGATCCACCCGTACACGGATCTGCTGCTCCACAACATGGGCTTCGACCTCGCCGACGCCCGCCCCGACTTCGACGCCTCGGGGACGGAGTGGCGCACGCCTCCGCTCTGGGGGCTCGGCCTGAGCCAAACCGTCCTCCCCTACTCGACCTTCCTCCACGACGGCCGCGCGCGCACGCTGGAGGAGGCCATCCTCTGGCACGGCGGCGAGGCCGACGCTTCGCGCGAGGCCTTCCGCACGGCGGGCGCGACGGATCGCGCGTCCCTCCTGGAGTTCCTGCGGTCGCTATGAGGCGCGTGGGGCTGGCGGTGCTGGCGGCGTCGGCCGTCGCGTGCGGGGCGCCGGACTCCGCCCGCGACGAGTTCCGCGCCGAGGTCGTGCCCGTCCTCGAGGCGCGCTGCGCGTCCGCCGCGTGCCATGGCGTGGCCCCGGGCGCCGAGGCGCGCGGGGAGACCATCGACTGGGCGCAGCTCCACTACCGCCTCGACTCGGCGGGCCGCCTGGCGGACGAGGACGCCGCGTACCTCACGACCCGCCGCGCCATCGACACGACGGATCCCGACGCGTCGTCGCTGCTCCGCAAGCCGCTCGGCGTCGAGGCGGGCGGCGTCGCGCACCTCGGGGGCAAGAGCTTCTTTGGCAGATCGGACACCGGGTACCGCGCGATCCGCGGCTGGATCGCCCGCGAGACCGCGGGCGGCGAGGATCCCGCGCCGCTGGGCGAGCGCGAGCGCCTCTTCGCCGACGAGGTGCAGCCGGTCCTCGTCGCCGGCACGTGCCTCACCTCGACCTGTCACGGCCCCGCCGCGGGTTCCATCCCGTATCGGCTCGACGTGGGCATCGACGGTCGCTTCCCGGTGTCGGCGACGCGGCACAACTACGAGCTCACGCTGCGCATGGTCACGCTGGACGGCTATCCGCGCAGGTCGCGGCTCGTGCGGAAGGCGCAGCCCGTCGGCGAGGGGATCGTCCACAAGGGCCTCAACTTCGACTTCTTCCACGGCGAGCCGGGCGGCGGCGTCGACACGCTCACTCGCTGGATCTGCGCCGAGCGCGAGGCCCGGGTCGGTGCGGGCTGCGCCGCTCCCGGCGCGGCGCCGATCACGGGCTTCGTCTACGTGCGGGGCCCGGTGGCCCCTGCCCACCCGTACGACGTGACGACGTTCGCGCCGGGCAGCGACGTGTGGCTCGCCACCGTCACCTCCGGGTCGCTCGCGCCGGATCGGCTGGAGAACCTCACCGCCGCGCTCCACCCGGGGGTCCCCGCCGACGTGCGGGATCCCGCGGTGTCCCGCGACGGCCGCCAGGTGGCGTTCGCCCTGCGAGCGAGCGCCGAGGAGGGCCACCACCTGTGGCTTCTGGACCTCGCGACGCGCCAGGCGCGCCAGCTGACGTCGGGCAACGTCCGGCTGCCGGGCGGCGCACTGGCGACGGATCGGGATCCGTCCTTCGGCCCGGACGGCAGCGTGTGGTTCGTCTCCACGCGCGCAGGCGTGGTCTCCGAGTCCGGCGGGCTCGTCGACACCGACGTCTACTCCTTCGACCCGGCGACGGGGCACGTCCGCCGGTGGACCCATACCCCCCATGTCGAGCGCCGCCCGACGTTCTACGACCTCGGCGACGAGGCGGGCGGCGAGGTGGCGTTCAGCGCGCTCCGGGCGACCGTGCCGGGGCGCGCGCGGGCGCATGGCTTCCGCTTCCCGCCGAGCCTGGAGACAGAGTACCACCAGCACTTCGGCATCACGCCGGTCGAGACGATGGTCCACGACCTCCGCGAGCTGCCCGACGGTCGCTACGCGGGGATCGCCGGTGAGCTCGAGACGCGATGGGAGCTCGGCTCCGTCGCCATCGTCGACCGCAACCTCGGCCCCGAGATCAACGCCCGCGCCGCCTCGTCCATCCCGGCGCTCGAGCGCTACGTGCCGCCCATGGTGGTGCTCCAGCCGCGCGGCGGCTGGCGGGATCCGGCGCCGCTCGCGGACGGCCGGATCCTCGTCGCCCACCAGCCAGCGCCGCTCGACGCCGGCGACCCGGACGCGCCGTTCGCGACGCGCCTCGAGGTCCTCGCGCTGGAGGAGCGCGCGGACGGGGGGGGGCCCACGCTCGGGACGACCACCGTGCTGGTCGAGGAGCCGGGCGTGGCGCTCACCGATCCGGAGCCGATCGCGCGCCGCGCGCCGGTGTTCGTCGAGGACGCGGCGCTCCCCGAGGAGGAGCTCCGCCCGGCGCTCGTTCGTCACCAGGGGATGCCCCTGATCGACGCGCTGCTGTCCAACCTGGCGCCCTCGGGCGTGAAGCGGCCGCTCGAGGGGATCGCGTGGGTCCGCCTGGTCGAGCACGTCCCCGCGACGCCGGAGGTCCGGGCCCCGCTCGCCGTCGCGGGCGAGCCCGGCGCCACGACGACCTCGCTCGGCGGGCACGGCGCCGCGCGGATCCTGGCCGAGCTCCCCGTGGCGGCCGACGGCAGCTTCCACGCCGAGCTCCCTCCGGGGGTCCCCTTCCGGGCGGTCGCGCTGGACGCAGCCCGCATGACGATCGGAGCCGTCCACGACCGGTGGTTCGACGTCGCGCCCGGGCAGGTGCTCACCCAGGGGATCGCCACCGCGGACGAGCTCGGCCTCTACGGGACGCGCTGCGCGTCTTGCCACGGTGACGCCCGAGGCTCCTCGCTCCCGCCGGCGCACGCCGCGCCGGACGTGGTGAGCGGCGCGTCGCTGTCGCTCGCGCGCTTCGAGCGACAGAACCCGCGGAGGCCGCTGGCTCCCACGGTGACCGGAGACGCGACCCGGATCACCGTCGACTTCCGGCGCGACGTGCAGCCGCTCCTCGATCGCGCGTGCGTCGAGTGCCACCGCGGGCCGGACGCTGCCGGCGGCGTCACGCTCGATGGCGCTCCCACCGAGCACTACTCGGTCGCCTATGAGCGCCTCCTCGCGCGGGGCGACCGCTCGGGGAGCGGCCGGCAGTGGATCGACGACGCCGAGGGCCGCGCGCGGCGCTCGCACCTGATCGAGCTCCTCGCCGGCCGCGAGCTCGAGGCGCCCGGCACGCTCGCGCGCGCCGGGACGCCCCACCCGACCGAGCACGGCGGCCACGCCGCGCTGAGCGACGAGGAGCTCCTGATCCTCGTGCGGTGGATCGAGCTCGGGGCCGCCTTCCGGGGGTCCACGCCGTGAGGGGCCAGGCGCGCGCCGCGACCGCCGCGACGCTCGCGGCGTGGCTGATCGCGGGGTGCGTCGGCGCGCCGCGCGAGGAGCTGCCGGGCGCCGGCGGAGTCGAGGCGTTCGCGGACCAGGCGCAGCCCGTCCTCGCCGAGCGCTGCGCGAACCCGAGCTGTCACGGCAACCCGTCGCGGCCGCTCTCGCTCTATGCGCCGCGTCGCCACCGCGCCGATCCGGGCGACGTGTACCTCGACACGCCGCTCACCGCCGAGGAGCTGGAGCACGACTTCCGCCAGGCCGCCGTGTTCGTCGCGGAGGCGCGGCGCCCGGACGAGAGCCTCCTCCTCGTCAAGCCCCGCTCGCCCGAGCATGGGGACGGGCTGGTCTTCCTCGACCCGGTCGAGTACGACCTGCGCCGCCTGCGAGCGTGGGTGCGCGCCGCGCACGCCGCAGGAGTCACCCCATGACGCTCGCTCGCGCGCTCTCCGTGGCCGGGTTGCTGGTCGCGTCCGCCTGTGGCGGATACGTGCCCCCGTACCAGCGCGGGCGCGTCGTCCAGCCGACGATGCAGCCGAAGCCGCCGCTCGACTCCGCCTTCGACGAGCACGTCGCCGATCTGCGAGAGAGCGCGATCGGGGCGTCCGCCGGAGAGGGCGCCTCGTGCGGCTGCCGCTGAGCGCGCTGCCCGCGGCGTTGGCGCTCGCGTGCGGCGGTCAGGCGACGCACTCGCCGGGCGCGCGCGTCCACGTCTACGAGGATCCGCGCCTCACGGTCGTCACGCCCTCGGTCCGGGAGGAGATCGAGGTGGATCGATCGCGCGCGTTTGCGGACTACGCGGTCGACCTCGTGAGCGGCGCGACGCAGGCGCTGACCGTCGACGCCGTCTCCGCCGCGACGCGCTTCGAGGAGGCGCGCCAGCAGCTCTCGGTGGGCGTCGCGCACCCGCTCACCGAGCGCACCGAGGCGCGGGCCACCTACGGCGTCAGCCTCGAGGGCGATCACCTCGCGCAGGCGCCGTCGTTCGGGCTGGCGCGGGAGGTCGGGGACGGCATGGCGAAGGTGAGCGGGCGCTACCAGGTCGTCGTGGAGCGGATCGGGCGCGCCGACGATCCCTCCTATGAGGCGAGCGCGCTGGGGCACCGGATCGATCTGGCGTGGAGCGCGATCGCGACGCGCGAGCTCACGTGGGCTGCGCTCGCCACGGCGAGCGGCCACACCTGCGACGAGCGCCCGGGCTGCTTCGCCAATCCGTATCGGTGGGTGGGCGTCCACGGCACCCCCGGGGGCATCCTCGCGGTACCGGAGACCCACCCGGGCCGGCGGCTCACGCTGGCCGGCGCGCTCCGGCTCGCGTGGGCGCCGACCCCGACGAGCGCCCTCGGGGGCGGCTACCGCTGGGCCGGCGACGACTGGGGCCTGGTCGCTCACACCGTCGACGCGAGCGGCGCGCTGGAGAGCCCGGGCCTCGGTTGGCTCCTGCGCGCCGACGCGCGCGCGACGCTCCAGGGCGCCGCCGACTTCCAGCGCGAGCGCTACGTCGCCGACGCCACTTCTCTCCCCCGCTACCGCACGGCCGACGCCGAGCTCGCCGCGCTCTGGACGGTCCGCGTCCAGGTGCATCTCGGCTGGCGCCTGGGCTGGGCGCGCCCCGCGCTGCAGCTCGGGCGCATGTGGTCCCGCTACGACTCCTTCGCTGGCCCCGCCGCCCGCGACGCCTGGCTCGCCGGCGCCGGGCTCGACGGGACACTCTGATCGGGACCGGCGGCGCCCGGCGAGCGGAGCGCGCGCTGCACGAGCCGGCGGAGCGACTCGAGATCGAATGGCTTCTCGATGCGGAGGTTGTCGACGCTGGCGAGGAACTCCGCGGTCGGTCCGCCGAAGGCGAGGCCCGTCATGAAGACCATGCGCCGGCGGACCTCGGGCGCGCGCTCTCGCAGCACCGCGTGGAGCTCCATCCCGGAGAGCCCGGGCATCACCAGATCGCAGAGCACGATGTCGGCCTCCCCCCGCAGGAGGCGTGGGAGCGCGTCGGCGGCGCTCGTGAACGTCTCGACGGCGTGATCGCGCTCGAGCACGAGCCGCACCGCCTCGAGGACGCTCGGATCGTCGTCGATCACGAAGAGCCGCGCGTGACGTACGGACGACGGCGGCGCCGAGGAGGTCGACGCGATCGGATCCCGCGCGTCGGGGTCGAGCACGGCGGGCAACCGCACCACCACCAGCCAGCGCGACTCGGTCAGCCGGTCGAGCTCGAGGTCGCCGCCCAGCTCACGCGCGAGCCCTCGGCACACGAGCAGCCCGAGCTCCGCGTCGACGGCCGAACCGCCGGGCCGCCGATCGCGGCCCGCCGGGATGTCGACCTCCAGCTCGATCACGACGTCCTCGGCGAGCCTGGCGACCCGCAGGGCCAGCGCGCCGCTGCCGTCGCTCGGCACGCTCCGCGCACCGTAGGCGAGCAGATCGAGGAGCAGCCGCTCGACCTGCCCCGCCCGCGCGAGCAGGAGCGGCGCCTCGTCCACCGTCGCGCGGAAGCGCGACCGCGATCGCAGCTCCTCGCCGACCAGGGCCAGCACGTCGCCTAGGACGCCCGCCACGTCGACCGGCGCCGGTGCGCCATCGCCGGTCCGCGCCACGAGCCGCGCGCTCCGCACGGCAGCCGCCACGCGCTCCGTCGCCGCGATGGCCTCGCGCACCCGGCTCCGCGCGCGGCGCGCGCTGTCGGCGTCCCGCAGCCGCGAGAGGTCGCCGCGGAGCAGATCGAGCTCCAACAACACGCGGGACAAGGGATCGTCGATCCGGTTCGCCATGCCCCCCGCGAGGAGGCCGAGCGCCGCCAGACGTTCGGACTGCTGGACCTTCGACTCGAGGGCGCGGCGCTCCTTCACGTCGCGCCCGAACGACAGGATCGCGACCTCGCCCTCGTAGTCGATGGCGATGGAGCTCACCTCGAGCTCGATCTCGGCGCCGTCGGCGCGCTGCGCGCGGAGCTCGAACGGTGGCACCCGACCGCGCGGCCGCAGCAGCGCGCGCGAGCGCTCCTCGAAGAGCGTGAGATCCGCTGGGTCGACGAAGCGGCGCGGATCCACCCCCCGCACCGACTCGAAGTCGCCCACACCGAAGAGGTCGAGCGCGGCGCGGTTGGCGTAGACGAGCCCGCGCTGGCCCGCGATCCACACCGCCTCCGGCGCGGCCTCGATCACCCCGCGGAACCGGTCGTCCACCGATCGCAGCGCCGACTCGGCGTGACGCCGCTCCGACAGATCGACGAGGAAGCCGACCACGAGCGCGCCCGCGGCAGACTCCACGCTTGTGTACGAGAACTCCACAGGCAGCAGCGAGCCGTCCACCCGCGCCGCGCTCACGACCAGGCGCTGGCGGGGGCACCGCCCCGAGATCACCTCCGCGGCGACCTCCTGCAGCGGGCCGCGCTCCTCGGGGATGACCAGATCCTGAGGCGACATCGCGAGGAGCTCCTCGCGGGTCCGGCCCGTCATGGAGCACACGGCGTCGCTCACCCACAGCAGGCGGCGCCCCACCTCCGCCTGCCGGGCGACGACGATCCCGATCCCCGAGGTGTCGGCCGCTGCGATCACGGCACGCGCGGCCGCCTCGTCCAGCGCGAGGCCGGCGGCCACTGGCCGGGCCGCCTCGACGCCGGCGCTCCCGCGCTCCTCAGCGCCGCCCACTCGAAGCCGCGAGTGCGCGCGCGGCCCGGCGCATCATGGGCCCCCCAGAGTCACGTAGTCGTCCGGCTCCCCGAACCAGGTGGGGGGCGGATCGTCCTCCTCTGCGACTCGATCACTGCCGGTGTCGACGACCTCGACCACGATCTCGACGGCGATGTTCGCCGGCTCGCGGGTCCGCAGCCCGAGGTCGATGCCCGTCAGCCCCGGCACGAGCGCGGGCACCCAAGGCGCCACGAACGGGTCGGCGGCCGAGCGGTTCGTCCGGTGAAACGCGTGGTTCACGAGCGCCGTGCGCGGGTCGACCTCGTCCTCGCCGAGCGGCGGCGGCTCGAGGTTCTCGATCACGTTGTACGCAGTGGCGAAGTCGATGGCGAGCTCCTCCATGTCCTCGTACGTGAACGTCCCGTGACGGCGCGAGCCGCGCGGGCTCGCGGTCCCCGGCAGCTCGAAGAGGATGTCGATCCCGCTCAGGTTCGGCAGGAACTCCTCGTTGTCGGCGTCGACCAGCGCCAACCCGGGCCAGTAGCGGCCGAACTCGCTCCACGGGTCCAGGAGCAGCTCGACGGTGTGATCCTGGGTGTCCAGGTTGGTGAGCGTCCAGGTGATCTGCACGCGCGCGTGCTCGCGGTGGAACCAGACGCCGCGGGGGAAGGGCGGGGCGGCGACCTGCCAGAGCGCCTGCCGCTCCTCGCGCGACGGCGCCAGGATGGGGAACGGTACCGGCCGCTTGGCCTCGTAGAGCTGCACCTCTCCGTCGTCGTAGATGGGCGGCTGCGCGCTGGTGATGCCGAGGACGATCGGGTCCATCGTCCGCGTCCGATCCTGCTCGCCGCAGCCGGCGACGGCCACGCCACAACCCACCGCCACCATGGAGAGGGCCAAGCCCCCCAACCCGGGGGCGCGAGCCCCCGTCCGGCGCACGAAGCGCCCCGTTGTTCGGGCCATGCCGCCGCTGGATGCGACGGGCGTGCCAGCGAGCGCTCGGGGAGACGGCATCGACCGAGCTACTTCTTCGAGGGCTTGAAGACGAACGACCACGAGGCGTTCGTCGGCTTGTCGGCCGACGGGAAGGACAGCCGCTCGAACTGGCGCTTCACGCAGCCGGTGACCCGCGCGTCCCCGATCGAACCGCTCACGTTCACGCCCGACACGTTGCCGCCCGGCGCGATCGAGAAGCTCACGCCGACGGAGCCCTGGAGCGTCGGGTTCCGCGACGCCGCGCTCTCGTAACAGGCTCGGAAGGCCCCGTACCGGGACTGGACGACCCGCGCGATCTGGTTCGGCGCGAGGCCCTGGCCCGCGGCCGGGGCGTCCTTGCCCGTCACCTTGCGCTCGCCGCCGCCCTCGCCCTCGCCGCCGCCCTTCCCGCCGCCGCCGGGCCCGCCGCTCCCCTTGCCCCCGGGGCCGCCCGAGCCGGTACCATAACCTCCACCCGTACCGGGCCCCCACCCGGTGTCCAGCGTCCCGGAGCCGAACGGGACGCCCGGGCCATCGCCGCCGCCGCCGGAGCCTGTGCCCTTCAGGCCGGTGCCGCTGCCGCGCCCGAGGACGATGGAGTCGCTGTTCAGCCCACCGAGCGCGGCCGCGACGCTGCCGATCGAGCCGAGGGTGGCCCGCACCTCGTCCCCCACATCGCCGGCCAGCACGTCGGACATGCCGCCGAGCCCCCCGCGCACCTCGCCTGGGAGCTTCGTCTGGTCCGCCGGGCCCTGCTTGCCGAGCGCGCCCTCGGCGCCGGCCATCTTCTTCCCCCCGCCCTGCTCCTTCTTGTCCTTGGCGCCCGGGTCCTTCACGCCGCTGCCCGAGCTGTCCTCGCCCGTCGCAGGCTGGGGAGGGGGCTCCGGCGGCACGTCGAGCCCGAAGGTGACGGCCAGCTCGGCGGCGGTCGTCAGCTCGAGGGGCTTGGGTAGAGGTGGGGGGTTACCCAGGGTGATCAAGAGGAGGAGGACCCCTCCCGCCAGCACGCTCGAGAAGACGAACGCGAGCAGGAGCGCCCACTCGACGCGGGTACGGCGGGACATCGCCGGAGCGGCCGGCGTGAACTGGAAGAAGACGCTGAACGACCCGTACTGGATCACCCCATGGTCGCCAGCGACGATCGGGATCGGGGCCCCGGTACGCCCGAGCTCCACCGGATCCTCGCGCCGCCCGCGCAGCACGACGAGGCCACCGGTCGCGCCTCGAGCGTCGAGCTCCCACCCGCTCCCGACGGCGCGGACGGGCGCCTCCGAGACGGGGCTGCCCTCCGGCTTCGCCACCATCGCCGACGGGGCGTCTCCGAGCTCGAGGGACTGCCCGTGACGCAGCTCGCGAGCCGCGAGGACCGTCGTCCCCCACACCGCGGCGGTCCGGAGCAGCGCGGGGGCCAGCGCCGTCATCGGAGCGCCGGGTGGTGCCGGGTGTGGGCGAGCTCCCTGAGGAACGAGCGGTGCCCGAGATCCCCGGCGTCGAATTCGGCGCGCACGCGGCGAAGGAAGTACGCGATCTGCGGGCTCTTCGTCCGCCCCTCCACGTCCTGCGGGCCGAAGCGATAGGTCTTCACGCCGCCCTTCTCCTCGGTGACCTCGGCCTTGGGCGTGCCAGGCGCCGGCGCGGGCGGCGAGGCCGGCGCCGCGCTCGCTCCAGCCGGCGGCGCGGGCGGCGCCTCCGGGGCGGCGGCCGGCGCCTCCTTCGCCGGGGGGCGGCTGGCCCCACGCTCGGCGGGGCGTGGGCGCACCGCTTTGCCCGCGGCTTGCGCAGCGCCCGGCCAGGCGACGAGCGCCGCACCGAGCGGCAGCCAGCACCAGGACCGGAGAGCCATCGCGGTGGTCAGCATACCGCGGCGGCCGGGCGGCGACCAGCGCGCCCGCGCTCGCGTCGGCCCGCGCGCTCTGCCACGATCCCGTGCGTGCGTATCCATCACCTCGACTGCTGCACCCTGTGCCCGCGCCCCGAGCGGTGGATCCACGGCCGGGGTTCCCTCCTCCGCGCGGGGCGGATGCCGGCGCACTGCCTCCTGGTGGAGACGGACACGGCAGGCCTCGCGCTGGTCGACACCGGCATCGGCGCCGAGGACGTGGCCCGCCCGGAGCGCCTCGGCCGGGCGTTCGTACGGCTCGCCGCGCCGCGGCTGGACCCCGCGCAGACGGCGCTGGCTCAGGTCCGCCGGCTGGGGTTCGCGCCCGAGGACGTGCGTCACGTGCTCGTCACCCACCTCGATCTCGACCACGCGGGCGGGCTGCCCGACTTCCCGTGGGCCGCCGTGCACGTCCACGCGGACGAGCTCGCCGCGGCGCGCGCGCGCGCGACCCCGCGGGAGCGGTCGCGATACCGGCGAGAGCACCTGGCGCACGCGCCGCGCTTCGTGCCGTTCTCGTCCGTCGGCGAGCCGTTCTTCGGGCTGCCCGCGGTGCGCGCGCTGCCGGGGCTCCCCGCAGACTTCCTCGCCGTGCCGCTGCCCGGGCACACGCGAGGGCACGCGTGCGTCGCCGTCCGCGACGGCGAGCGCTGGTGGTTCCACGCGGGTGACGCGTACTTCCATCACTCGACGATCGAGGGGGGCGACCGGCCGCTCGGGCTGGTGCTGTTCGAGCGGCTCGTCGCGATGGACGCCGCGCGAGTGGCCGCGAACCACGCCCGCCTCGCCGAGCTCGCGCGGAGCCGGCGCGAGGACGTGCGCGTCTTCTCGGCGCACGACCTCGTGGAGCTGGAGCGGGCGCGGGCGGCGCGCGAGGGATGAACCGCGCGCGCCGCCCCCACGCTCAGCCGCGCAGGTAGACGGCGGCGCGCTCCGCCTGCACCTTCCCCTCCCGGATTTCGCCCTCCAGCTCGCTCACCCGGCGCAGCAGGCGCTGCGCCTCCTCGAGCCGCTCGCCGTGCTCCTCGCGGGCGTGGCTGTGGCCGCGGGCCTCGAGATCGTGCGCGGCGGCGGCGGCCTCGGCGTGGTCCGCGTCCGCGGCGTCGCCCGCAGCGAGGAGCTCGCCGATCCCCCCGACCCCCTTCCCGCTGGCTGAGAGCATCGTCGCCCACTGCTCGTGGCCGGCGCCCACCGATCCCGAGCCCGCGTCGATACCCGCCAGGCCCACCCCACCGGCCGCGGCGCCGAGCACGCCCCCGCCCACGGTGGCGAGGCCGCTGGTGAAGGCGGCGTCGTAGCGGTCGTCGGCGGCGCGGTGCAGATCGGCGACGCGCGCTCGGCCGGCGCGCTGGGCGGCCTCGTGCGCGTTGCGCCGCGCGTCGCGGGCCTGCGATCGATCCTGGCGGAGCTCGTCGGTGAGCAGCGCCATGATCTCGGAGAGCGAGTCGCCGCCGCCCGGCGGCGGCGGGAGCCACGCGCCGTCCCCGGGTGCCGGGGCGGGGGCCGGCGCCGCGGCCGGGGCCGCTCCTCCCGCGGCGGCGGGAGCGGGGATGGAGATCGCGGTCGGGACGAGGATCGAGATGTTCATGTTCACACCCTCCATGCCGCGCTCTCCAGCGCGGCGTTACGTGTCTGATGCGCCGAGATGAGGCGCTCGAGGAAGCGCTGGTGCTCGCCCTCGGTCGTCTCGACGCGCTCGATCACGTCGTCGATTTCGCTCTCGAGATCGTCGGCGGCCAGGCGATGGCCGACGGCGCGCGCGTCGTGGTGCGAGGCGACGCGCTCGTGCCGGGCCTCCTCGACGCTCGCGACGCCTTCGCCGACGTGCGCCGCGCCCTGCACCACTGTCCCGCCCGCGACGGCGCCCTGCCCGAGCAGCGTGATCGCGCCCGCGGCGCCGGACGCGCCAGCGAGCCCCACGCCGCCGCAGGCGACGGCGCCCACCTGCAGGCCCACCGTCGCCCAGCGCGCGGTCTCGTCGGACATGCCGAGGCGCTGCATCCATTTGCACTCGCTCTGGGCGAGGGCCGCGGCCGAGAGCACCGCCGCCCCGATCGCGAGCGGCGCGCCGATGCCCGTCGCGGCCAGGCCGACACAGGCGACGACCGTCGCGACCTTCGCCACCGTCTTGCAGGTCTTCGCCAGCTTACGCCAGAAGCCCTTCTTCCGGCGCCGGCGCGTCGCCTTGGCGAGCGAGGCGCGCGCTCGCGCCCACGCGTCCTTGCGCGCGGTGCGACAGGCGCCCAGCTCTCGGACTGCGTTGCGGAGCGACGTGGAGCGCCCGAGCGACTCGAGCTCCACGAGCGCCGCCATCGGGTCACCCGTCGTCTGGACGGGCGGCGGGAGCGCCAAGGCGGCCGGGGCGCCGGCGCCGGCTGCCGCGCCGGCGCCGGGGACCTCGACGCGGAGCGGCGTGGTGCTGGCCCATTGAATGGTGCTCACGCCGCCCTCCGCCCTGCGTCGCGGCAGAGCGCGCGCACGTCGTCGTCGTCCGAGGCCTCACCGAGCTCCAGCGCCTGCTCGAGCGCCTCCGCGGCCTCGTCCGCGCCCAGGGCGACGAGCACGCCGTGGCGGGCGAAGGCGCAGCGCGCGGAGGGGTGGGCGGCGATCATGCCGGCCCCGAGCAGCTCGGCGGCGAGCTCCTCCTGGCCGAGCCTGCGGTGACAGTCGGCGAGCCCGAGCCAGCCGCGCTCGTCATTCGGGACGCCGAGGACGAGCGCTCGGAAGAACCTCGCGGCGCCCTCCCACTGCTCGTGGGAGTGCAGATCGTAGGCGACCGCGTAGAGGAGCTCGACGGTGTGAGCGGACGGCGCGGCGGAGGCGCCGCCTGCGGAGGCATGGGGAGGGGAGGTCATGGTCATCGCCCGAGGTTGTTGATGGGAGCCATGAGGCCCTGGTCGAACTTCTGGAGCATCCCGGTGGTGAGCTGGATCGCCATCTGGCGCTGCGACATCACCGTCTGCAGGCGGATCATGTTCATCTCGGCGTTGCCGCTCACCTCGTCGAGCCGCCCCTGCAGGTTGTCGACGGCGGCGTCCCATTGGGCCTTGGTGATGGAGTTGCTGCTCGCCATCGTCCCGTAGAGGTCTTGCAGCGCGGTGACCGTGGGATCTCCGGGCGGGAGCGAGTCGACGGCGGCTCGGATGGCCGAGGCGAACTCGTTCCACTGCTCCTGGCCGGCGGGCGGCGCGTACTTCTTCATCTGCGCGATGACGTCGCCGAGCGCCTTCTTGCGGGCGATGTTCGCGCGTTGCTCGTTCAGGAACGCGCTCACCTCGCCGTCCAGCGAGCGGAGCTGCGACTCGCAGTACAGCATCAGCGACTCCGCGGTGAGGTACACGGGCAGCGGGGCGGGGCCGGGCGCACCGAGGATCGGCGTGTGGAAGCCGTCGAACGCGATCGGCGTCATGGTGGACTGGAGGGCGTTCAGGTTCATCTGGATCGTCTGGGCCATGGCGGTTCTCCTGGTTCGGGGGGATCAGCAGCGGACGGCGGGCGAGTCGCCCGCGGGAGTGGGCGGCTCGGCGACGCCGGGGCGCGAGCAGTGCTCGCTGAGCGCGACGAGGTCGTGCTCGTCGACGATCACCCGGGCGGCGCCGAGCTCGGCCAGGGAGGCGAGCGCGCACGCGCGCTCGGCGTCCTGCTCGGCGAGGAGGCGCTCGAGGGAGGCGAGCGCGTGTTCGAGGTCGGCGACGGGGTGCAGGGGACTGCGCGGTTCCATGTGGATGTCCGCTCGTCGGCCCGGACCGCGGGGGGTTGCCGGAATTCTCAGCCCGGCCGCCGCCACCCGGCCGCGCTCACGACACAGCCCGCCGCCGCCACCCGGCCGCGCTCACGACACAGCCCGCCGCCGCCACCCGGCCGCGCTCACGACACAGCCCGGCCGGCCCCACCCGGCCGGGCCCACAACACAGCCC
>JADLEQ010000002.1 GCA_020846005.1 Polyangiaceae bacterium | reverse complement strand
GCTCGGTCGCTGCGAGCCGCCGCACGCCAACGCGCTCTCCCGGGTGCCCGCGCCCGGGAGCCCCGCGACCCGCCACGATCCAGCTACTCCGAGCCGGACCCCAACGCGGACGCGAGACGCACCGAAGCTGGGCATTCAGCGCTGCTCCGATCCAACGCAACCGCGGGCACGGGTGCCATTGGGTTCACGCACGCCGGCTCGACTCACGGTCGAGTCGGGCGCCATCGCGCGCCACGGGGGCACTGCCCGCTGCTGAAGGCAGTCCTTCGGAGCAGAGGGACGATGGGAGTTCGCTTCGCGGGGACCGCCGCCCGCGGCCGAGCAGACAGGACCGGGCGCGGGTGGCCCCGCCCGACGCACGGAGCGACTGCGGCGGAAGCGGCAGCGCTCCGGGCGCTTCGCCATCCGTCAGTGGCGCCCGCTACTCGGCCGGCTCGGTCGAGGTTACCCTCTCCCGCGTGTCCGCAGGCGGGTTGCTCGGGTTGTCGCGACGCCTCCATGAGGCGCGGACGCTCGCCGACGCGATGCGGCACGTCGTGGAGGCGATCGCGGCAGAGACTCGCTACGCCCGCGCCTGGCTCGTCCTCCCGCTGCCCGGTCCCCGTGGGCTGGACGTGGTCGGGTTCGTCTCGCCGGACCCGGTGCTCGTGGCGCGCCAGCTCGCGGACCATGATCGGGACGCCGACCGCCTGCTCGCGCACCTGCTGAGCTGCGAAGAGACGCTGGTGATCGAGGACCTCCGCGAGGAGCCTCGCGCCGACCAGGCGCAGGTCGCGTACTTCGGCAATCGCACCTCGATCAACGTCCCCATGCTGCGCCTGGGCGAGCGCGTCGGCGTCCTCGTGGTCGGGACGTTCGCCGCGGAGGGGGTCCGGCTGCCGACGGCGGACGAGCTCGCGTTCATCGAGCAGGTCGCCGCCCTGGTGACCTCGGTCGCGGCCCGCATCCGCGCGGAGGACGCCCAGCGAGAGGCCGAGCAGCGCGCGCAAGCGGCGCAGCGGTTGGAGCTCCTCGGGCGCATGGCGGGGGAGGTCGCGCACGACTTCAACAGTCTGCTGGTGAGCATCCTCTGCAACGCGGAGCTCGCGCTCGAGCAGCTCGGTGGGCACGAGGCCGCGGAGTCGGTCCACGAGATCCGCCTCGCTGCCGATCGCGCCGCGGCGCTCACCAAGCGGCTCCTCACGTTCTCGCGGGGCCAGCCCCTCGCGCGCCGTCCGCTGGACGTGGGGGCGGTCCTGGAGGCGTTCCTGCCCGTCGTGCGGCCGCTGCTCCCAGCCGAGATCACGCTCACTCCCCGCCTGCCTCGCGGTCACTGGGCGCAGGCGGACGCGGGGCAGCTCGAGCAGATCCTGCTGAACCTCGTCGTCAACGCGAGGGACGCGCAGCCCTCGCGAGGCGCGATCCGCGTGGCGGTGGAGCGCGCGGCCCTCTCGGCGGAGGAAGTGGCCGGTCACGCCGGCGTCGCTCCCGGCGAGTTCGTGGTGTTGAGCGTGGCGGACGATGGCCACGGGATGCCCGCCGAGGTGGCGAGTCGGGTGTTCGAGCCGTTCTACACGACCAAGGAGCCGGGCCGCGGCACGGGCCTCGGTCTCGCGGTGGTGGAGGGCGCGGCGCGCGCGCACCACGGCTTCGTCGCGCTGGAGACGGCGGAGGGGCGCGGCACGACCTTCCGCGTCCACCTGCCCGCCACCGACGCGCCGGCGATCACGCGGGGGCCGCCGCCACGGCGCATCGAGCGCGCTCGCCGCGGGACGGGCCACCTGCTCGTCGTCGATGACGACGCCGCGGTGCGAGCTACGCTCGAGCGCGTGCTCTCGGGCGCCGGCTACCGCGTGAGCGCCGCGCCGGACGGGGCCGCCGCGCTGGCGCTCGTGCACACGAGCCCCGAGCTCCGCCTCGTGATCACCGATCTCGTGATGCCGCGCCTCTCGGGCGGGCAGCTCCGCGCGGAGCTCGCGACGCTCCGCCCGGAGCTGCCGGTGCTGGTGCTGACGGGCTACACGCGAGGCGCGTCGGCCGCGGAGGCGGGGCCCCACGTCCTCGCCAAGCCCTTCGCGCCCGCCGAGCTGCTCGACAGGATCGGCGAGCTGCTGGACGATCGCGCCGGCTGACGCTCCGGACCGAGCGCGCGGGCCTCACTCGAGGACCTCACTCGAGGATCAGGAAGTCCGCGGCGCTGCTCACGCCCACGTCGAGCTTGACCTTCAGCGAGGGGGTCGTCGACGCGTGCTCGAAGATGAGCACCGCGCCGGACATCAGGACGTACAAAGTGTCGTTGGCGTCGAGGTAGGCCTTCTTCGGTAGCACGAGGTCGGCGTGGGTGACGGAGGTCGTCGGCTCGCCGTCGCTCGCGAGCCCCTCCGGGGTCGCGTAGATCGACACGTGGTAGTCCGAGGGGGCATCCACGACGGTCGCCACGAGCTTGCCGTGCGTGCAGTCGACGTGGCTCACGTCCGCGAGCCCGTGCCCGGAGGTGACGGTCATGTCCGGCGCCTGCGTGCTGGTGAGCGCCGCGAGCCCGTGCCACGCCGAGAGGAACGGCGTGACGTTGGCGCCCTTGAAGAGCGTCGTCCCGCAGATGGCGAGCGCGTAGACGCTGGTCGCCTCCAAGGTGAAGTCCGGCGCGTTGTCCGCGCCCGTCTTGGTGGCGGCGCCGTTCCACGCCACGACGCCCGCGCCGCTCACCTGGCCGCCGAAGAGGCGATCGTTCGTCGCGTCGTACGCGACGCTGTAGATCTGGCCCCACGCGTGGACGAAGCGCGCGGCGGACGTGGATGCCGAGTCGAGGCCGGCGACGTTCAGGAAGACGCGAACGCTCCCCGCGCCCTCCTGCGAGGTCACCCACAGGTGACCCCCGGCTACGCTCATCGCTAGGATCCCCGAGGGGGTAGCCCCGCCGAACGCAGCGTTGGTGAGCGTGACGGTCGGCGTGCTCGAGCTGCCGAGGCTCGCCACGCCGTCGAACGCGACCAGCGACGCCGTGGCCGAGGCGGTGACCACGAGCAGGCGATCGCCGGCGCGCGCCAGGCCGTGAGCCGCGCCGGAGAGCGGGACGGTGGCGTCCGCTGCGCGATCGGCAGCGATCTGGTCGGCGTCGTCCCAGAGGTGGAGCGCGCTGCCGTCCGCGACGACCAGGCGCGGGTGCCCGCCGCCGCCGCCGGCGCTGCCGCCGGACCCCGCGGCGCCGCTCGCGCCCGCGGTGCCGCCGGATCCGCCGCCTGCGGTACCCCCGGAGCCACCGCCCGCGGTGCCGCCGGATCCGCCGCCCGCGGCGCCGCTCGTGCCCGCGGTGCCGCCGGATCCGCCGCCTGCGGTACCCCCGGAGCCACCGCCCGCGGTGCCGCCGGATCCGCCGCCCGCGGCGCCGCTCGTGCCCGCGGCGCCGCTCGTGCCCGCGGCGCCGCCGGATCCGCCGCCCGCGGTACCCCCGGACCCACCGCCCGCGGTGCCGCCGGCCCCGCCGCCGTCCGCCCCGGCGCCGCCGCCGGTCGCGGCGCCACCTGCGCCCGAGCCACCGCCGCCCTCGTCCTCGCCGCACGCGACGAACACCAGCGAGACCGCCAACCACGCCGCCAAATGAAGCCTCATGGCGGCGCAGTGTCCGGGCGCCGGGCGCCGCCGTCAAGGCGGGGGCGCCGGGCCCGCCGACCGAGCGTGGCGGCGTGGTACCCTTCGCCTCGCACCCGTACGCGCGCGCCCCGCGGCGCCCGATCGCACTCCATGAACCGAGCCCTCGTCCCCGTCGCGGCGATCGCCGCGGTCACCGCCTGGCACGGCGCCGCGGCGGCGACCGAGCGCGCCGTGTCGCCCAACCAGCCGCCGACCCTCGACTCGCGCGAGCTCTCCGTGACCCTCCCGACGGAGCCCGAGGAGCCGCTGCGGTTCACGGTGAGCGCCAGCGATCCGGACAGCGATGTCGTCGCGATCGGCATCGAGGGGCTGCCCGCGGGCGCCTTCGTCGAGCGCGAGCGCGACCAGAGCTACGTGAGCGTGGAGTGGCCGGGAGCCGAGGCCGGGGAGTACGATCTCCTGGTCACGCTGGACGACGGCAAGGTGCGCATCCAGCGGAGGATGAGGCTACGGATCGAGGAGGAGTGGGAGAGCTTCTTCCTGCCCGGGGCCGGCTACTCGATGTACGCGCAGAGCGGCGGGGGCGTGGCGCACGGCGGGCGCGTCGAGATCGCGATTGGCTCCTGGATCCATCGCAACGGCAACCGCGGCCCGTCGCACGGGCGCGTCCTGGTGGATCTCGACCTGCTGTTCCCGCCCGACGGTGGGCCCTCCATCTTCGTGCCGTCGCTGGCGCTCGATCTCTCCTTCGAGCGCAACCCTCAGCGGAGCTGGCTGCTCCCCGCGTTCGGGCTCGCGGCAGGGTGGGTGCTCCCGAGCGGCGGCCGCTCGACGGGCATGGTGACACCCCACGTCGCCCTGCACCTCTACACGAGCACCAACCTCTTCGTCACCGCGACCGGCGGCTACCTGCTCCCCTTCTCGACCAGCTCGTTCGACGAGCGGCGCGGCGTTCGAGCCTCGCTCAGCGTCGACTATTCGATGTGGTGAGCGCCGCCCCCGCGCGGACGGCGCGCCGCCGCGCCCCGCTCAGCGCGCGCGCCGCCGCGCGCGGCCGCCGACTCCCCGCCCGGCGGCCTCGAGCTCGGCGCGGAGCACCGGGGCCGTCGCCGTGCCGCCCTGCGCGACCTCGGCCGGCGTCCCCTCGGCGACCACCCGGCCGCTCATCGTGAGGTCGCCGGCGCGCTGACCGACCTTCCGGACTCCGGTGGCGGGCGCCGTGCGTCGTGCCCGACGAGGGCGAACTCCGGATCGCGCAAGGCGGTGGTCGCCGCGGTCGCAAGTTCGCGCCGGGTGGCCGGAGGCGCTGCGCGCCTCGGCGACGTGAGGGGCACAGGTGTCGCCGGCGGCCGACCGAGCCATGGATCGGCCCTCGTGACCTCGCTCATCAGGGGCCGACGTGGCTCGGGCTGCCCGCGAGGACGTGCGCCACCCAGCTCACCAGCGAGGTCCCCGCCGCGGAGGTGGAGTAGAAGTCGTTCCCTCCGAGGAACGTGTGCGTCGCGCCGTTCACGAAGAACGTGCCCACGTTCGAGTACCCCGCCCATAGCGACCCGCGCAGTTCGTCGAGTCCCTGGGCGAACATCGCGGGCGGCATCGGCAACGCGAATGCTGGACAGTCGTTGAGGCCGAACCCGTAGAAGAAGGTGATCACGCTGTCGGCCCGGCTGGAGATGAGCGACACGGTCCGGTTGCCGTACGAAGCGAGGAACCGCGCGTAGTCGGCGAGGTAGTCGTTCTCGTTGGGGCACGCTGGACCGCAGTCGGCGAGTAGCGTCTGGTCGAGTCCCCAGGACGTGCGGAACCTCTCCTGCAGGCACTCGGTGATGTACGTCCTGCTCATCGGGGGGCCAGAGTCGTCGATGAGAGTCACCGGGATGTCCCCGAAGAGCCGCTGCGTCTGGGGAAAGTTCGCTGTCGCGCCGAAGCCGCCAGCGCTGACGCCAGTCAAGAGGACCTGGGTCGCGTCGGGGAATGTGGCGGCGATCCGGCGGAGGAACTGCGTCATGTTCGTGTAGCCAACGAACTGGTTCGTCCCCGCGATGCCTGCGATCCCGCTCGCGTCGGGACGGGCGCCCGCATGCACGTCGCCGGTGCAATACGGGACGTACACGTGACTCCAGTCCTTGACCGGGTTCTCGTCCCGGGCTCTGTCGAAGAGGCCGCGCGTGCCACCGTTCGTCTTCCATGACTGAAACTGGCCCGGTCCAAACGAGCTCGGGCTGGTGGCGCACGTGACGCCGTTGAAACACGCGCCGCCGCCCTCCAGGAAGATCATCAGCCGGTCCGAGGCCGGGTTGATCCGGATACCAAAACCCGCCTCGGAGGCGTCGCGGCAGCGTGCCGTCGAGTCGCCAACCCAGGTCCACTCGTTTGCCGGCGCGGTGATCGGCATGCCGGTGCTTCCGCTCGCCCCGGCGCTGCCGCCGCCGGTCATCCCCGCGGCGCCGCCTCCGGTCGTCCCGCCCGTCGCGCCACCGGCGCCGCCGCCCTCTGCGCCGACGCCACCAGTGGCCGTGCTGCCCCCCGAACCGGCCGCACCCGCGGACGCCGACACGCCCCCGCCGCCGGCCCCGTCGCTCTTCGGCTCGACGCCGCCAGCGCACCCAAGAGCGCCGGGTGACAGCGACACTCCGCCGATCAGCCCAACGAGAAATCGCGCATGCGTCGTCACGGGTGTCTCCCTGCGTCGCGACGCTACAGCGCATCGCGCGAGCCCCGGTTCGAGCGCCGGCCAGAATCGGGCGAGCGCCGGCCAGCTCGCCCCCGCGCGGACGGCGCGCCGCCGCGCCCCGCTCAGCGCGCGCGCCGCCGCGCGCGGCCGCCGACTCCCCGCCCGGCGGCCTCGAGCTCGGCGCGGAGCACCGGCGCCGTCGCCGTGCCGCCCTGCGCGACCTCGGCCGGCGTCCCCTCGGCGACCACCCGGCCGCCGGCGCGCCCCCCCTCCGGCCCGAGCTCCACCACCCAGTCGGCCCCGGCGAGGACGGTGGGGTGGTGCTCGATCACGATGAGCGTGTCACCGCGCTCGACGAGCCGCTCGAGGACGCTGACGAGCTTGCTCACGTCGGCCACATGGAGTCCGGTGGTGGGCTCGTCGAGGACATACAGGGTAGGCTCGTGCCGGGCGGTCGCGGTGAGCTCGGCCGCGAGCTTCAGGCGCTGCGCCTCGCCTCCGGAGAGGGTGTGGGAGCCCTGGCCGAGGCGCACGTAGCCCGCGCCGAGCGCGACCAGCGTCGCGAGCGGCCGGGCGACGTCCGGGTGCGCCGCGAAGTGGCCGACGGCCTCCTCGGCGCTGAGGTCGAGCACCTCACCCACCGTCCTCTCCAGCCAGCGCACCGAGAGCGTCCGCGGCTCGAAGCGCTGGCCGCCGCACGCGGCGCAGGGCGTCGTCACGTCGGGCAGGAAGCTCATCTCGTGCGTGACGACGCCCTGGCCCGCGCACGCGGGGCACCGCCCGCCCGAGGGCGTGTTGAACGAGAAGCGCGCCTTCGCGAACCCCTCGACCTGCGCCTCGGGGGCGCGCGCGTAGAGCGTCCGGATGGTGTCCCAGATGCCGAGGAACGTCGCCGGGACGGAGCGCGGGGTCCGCCCGATCGGCGACTGGTCCACCGCGAGCGCGCGGCGCAGCCGCTCGTGGCCGGTGACGCGGTCGTGCGCACCCGGCTCCTCGGCGACCAGGCCGAGCGCGCGGCGGACGGCGGGCAAGAGCACCCGCTGGACCAGCGTGCTCTTGCCCGAGCCGCTCACCCCCGCCACCACGTTGAAGCGCCCGAGCGCGAAACGCGCGCTCGCGCCGGCCAGGTTGTGCGCCCGCGCGCCCTCGAGGCGCAGGAAGCCCGAGGCCTCCGACACTGGGAGCGGCTGCCGGAGCGGCGCGGGCGACGCGAGCGCGCGGCCCGTCGGCGAGCCCGGGGTCGCGAGCACCTCCGCCGGAGTCCCCTCGGCGACGACGCGCCCGCCCCCGGTGCCCCCCGCCGGGCCGAGATCGACCAGGTGATCGGCCGCGCGGATCGTCTCCGCGTCGTGCTCGACGACCACGACCGTCGACCCGAGCGCGACGAGGCTCCGCAGGTTGCCGAGCAGGCGCCGCGTATCGCGCGGGTGCAGGCCGATCGTCGGCTCGTCGAGCACGTAGAGCGCGCCGGAGAGCCCCGCCCCGAGCTGCGCGGCGAGGCGCAGCCGCTGCATCTCGCCGCCCGACAGGGTGGCGGCGCGCCGATCGAGGGAGAGGTAGTCCAGCCCCACGTCGAGCAGGAAGTCGAGCCGGCGCACCAGCTCCGCCATCACCGGCTCGGCGATGCGAGCGGCCGTCCCCTCGAACGAGAGCTCGTCGAGCCGCGCGCGCGCGCTCCGGACATCGCGGGCGACGAACGCCGGGAACCGCTCGCCGCCGAGCCGCACCGCGCGCGGCACGGGGGCCAGCCGGGTGCCCAAGCACGCCGCGCACGGAGTCTCCACGAGCTCCGGCTCCTTGCCGCGGCGCTTGTGCTGCTCCACGACCACGCCGGCTCCCTCGCACTCGGGGCACCGCCCCTGCGCCGTCGAGAACGAGAACCAGCGAGGATCGAGCTCCGGCACGGCGATCGCGCACTCCGGGCACGCGCGGTTGGTGGAGAGGAGCGTCTCGTGGCGGCCGACCCGGAGCTTCACCTCGCCCTTGGAGAAGCCGAGCGCCCGCTCGACCGCGGCCGCGTCGAGGGCGCTCCCCCCCTGGGTGCTCGCGATCAGCAGGTCGATGTCGTGCTCGCGCGAGCGACGGAGGAGCGGCGGCGAGTCGGTGCTGACGATCACGCCGTCCACGCGCGCGTGCAGGACGCCCGCACGCACGGCGTTCGTGAACACGTCGAAATGCTGCCCCTTGCGGGAGCGCACGACGGGCGCGAGGAGCGTCACGTCGCCCCTCAGCCGCGCGGCGGCGGCCACGATGCTCTCGACGGTCGCCGGGGCGATCAGCCGATCGTGGGTCGGGCAGTGCGGGGTGCCGAGCTTCGCCCAGAGGAGCCGGAGGTAGTGCGCCACCTCCGTCACCGTCGCGACCGTCGAGCTGCCGCCCGCCCGCGTCGTGCGCTGCTCGAGCGCGATCGCCGGCGGGACGCCGATCACCTGGTCTACGTCCGGGCGCGGCAGCGTGGGGAGGAACTGCCTCGCGTACGGTGAGAGCGTCTCCAGGAACCGCCGCTGCCCCTCGGCGAAGATCACGTCGAACGCGAGCGTGCTCTTGCCCGAGCCGCTCGGGCCGGTGATGACCGAGAGGCGACCGTGCGGGATCCGCACCGTCACGTCGCGCAGGTTGTGCTCCCGCGCGCGAACGACGGCGAGCGCGCTCCCCGGCGCGGCGCCGTCGTTCGCGGTGTCCGCCTTGCGAAGCGCGCGATCGCGGGGCGCGCGGGCGGCGCGCG
This sequence comes from Polyangiaceae bacterium, assembly GCA_020846005.1. Taxonomy (GTDB): domain Bacteria; phylum Myxococcota_A; class Polyangia; order Polyangiales; family Polyangiaceae; genus JADLEQ01. The sequence continues at coordinate 44,789 of JADLEQ010000002.1, read as the reverse complement.
GCGGCTCCGCCCGCGCGGCCTTCGCGGCCCGGCCCCGTGGGGCCGCTCGTCGCAGCGCTGCGTCGTTTCGCAACGCCTCGCCCGTGCGGGTTGGCGCCCTGGCGATCACTCCGGGGGGGCCCTCCGCGACCAGCGTCCCGCCGAGCGCCCCCGCGCCGGGGCCGAGCTCGACCACCCAGTCTGCGGCCCGCACGAGGTCGAGATCGTGGTCGACCACCAGCACGCTCCCGCCCCCCGCGACGAGCTGATCGAGCGCGCCGATCACGCGCCCGACCTCGTCGGCGTGGAGCCCTGCGCTCGGCTCGTCCAGGATGAAGAGCACGTCGTCCGCCACCGAGGACAGCGCGCGCGCCAGCTTGAGCCGCTGCGCCTCACCCCCGGAGAGGGTGGTGAGCGGCTGGCCCAGCCGCAGGTAGCCGAGCCCGAGCCACTCGAGCGGACCGAGCGCCCGCGAGATGCCCGGCGCGTCGGCGAAGAGGCGGAGCGCCTCCGTCACCGTGCCGTCGAGCAGCTCGGCGACGCTCCGCCCGCGGTAGCGCACCGCGAGCACCTCGGACTTGAACCGCCGCCCCTGGCACGTCGGGCAGATCAGGCGGACATCCGCCAAGAACTGCATCTCCACCGTCTCCCAGCCCTCGCCCGCGCAGGCCTCGCAGCGCCCCCCGTCGACGTTGAACGAGAAGTGCGCGACGCCGAGCCCGCGGTGCGCGGCCTCCGGCGTCGAGGCGAAGCGCTTGCGGATCTCGTCCCAAGCCTTGGTGTAGGTCGCCGCGTTGCCGCGCGAGGTGCGACCGAGCGGCGCCTGATCCACCAGCTCCACGCCCTGCAGGCGGTCGAGGCCGCGGATCTCGCGGCACGCGCCCGGCGCGTCCACGTCGCGCCGGCCGAGGCGGCGCGCGAGCGTGTGGTGGAGGAGCTCCACGGCGAGGGTGCTCTTGCCGGAGCCGCTCGGCCCCGCCACCACGCACAGCACGCCGAGCGGCACGCGGACGCTCACGTCCCGCAGGTTGTTCTCGGTGGCGCCGACGATGTCGACGTGCGCGCGCGGGTGCCGGAGTCGGCGCTCCGACCGCGTGACGCCGCCGAGCGCGCGCGCGGTGGCGCCGCCGGTGCGTCGCACCTCCTCCGGGCTGCCGTCGGCGACGATCCGACCTCCCTCGGCGCCGGCGCTCGGGCCGAGCTCCACGACCCGATCGGCGCCGCGCAGGATCTCTGCGTCGTGCTCGACGACGACGACGGTGTTGCCGCGACCGGCGAGCTCGCGGAGCATCTCGCGCAGCGGCGCCACGTCGAGCGCGTGGAGCCCGACCGTCGGCTCGTCGAGGACGAAGAGCGCGTTGTGGATCTGCGTGCCGAGCGCCGCGGTGAGCGTGACGCGCTGCGCCTCGCCCCCGGACAGCGTGCGCGCGGGTCGATCGAGCGACAGGTACCCGAGGCCGACGCGCTCGAGATACTCGAGGCGTGTCGCGAGCTCTCGCCGCGCTAGCTCGCCCTGCCCGGTGCGGGCCTCCAGCGCAGCGAGTCGCCGCCGCGCCTGCCCGACCTCGAGCTGGTGCCACTCCGCCAGGTCGAGGGCATCCACCGCGTACGCGAGCGCGTGGGGTGCGAGTCGCTTCCCCCCGCACGCCGAGCACGGATCATACGACCGGTACCGCGCGAGCAGGACGCGCACGTGCATCTTGTACGTGCGGGACTCGAGCCACTCGAACCAGCCACGGACCCCCGGGAACGTGCGCTTCGTCCACCCGCCGTCGCCCTCGATGACGACGCGACGGTGCTCCTCCGGCAGGAGGCCCCAGGGAGTCTCGAGCGACACGCCGTGGCGCGCGCAGAGCTGCTCGAGCGCCTTGCGCTCCCACTGCGTCGAGCGCCCCGACCACGGGCGGATGGCGCCGCCCGCGAGCGAGCGCGTCGCGTCCGGGAACACCTTGCCCCAGTCGACGCCGAGCGTACGCCCGAACCCACGGCACACGGTGCACGCGCCGAGCGGCGACTCGTAGGAGAAGAACGCCGGGCGCGGCGCCTCGAACGCGCGCCCGCACTCGGGGCACGCGAGCCCCTCGCGGAGGCGGAGCGTGCGCTCCGGGGTATGCACGCGCGCCTCGCCAGCGCCCTGCCGGAACGCCTCCTCGAGCGCAGCGGCGAGTCGCGATCGATCGCGGGCGTCGACCCGCAGCCGATCCACCACCACCTCCACGCCCTCTGGGCTCTCGAGCGCCTCCGACGGCCGCACCTGGTCGAGCTCGCGGGGCGCGCCGCCGAGCCACAGCCGCCGCCGGCCCTCGCGCGAGAGGGCGTCGCGCAGCGAGAGGTACGCCTCGGTGTCCACCGCGCGGCGGGCGTAGGTGACGTGGGCGCGCTCGCCGTTGACCTCCGCGAGGACCCGCTCGGCGCCGCTCTTCGCGTCCGTGGGCACCGCCAGCGCGCCGTGCTCTGGGCAGCGGGGCCGCGCCTCGCGCGCGAAGAGCGCGGCGAGGTACGGCTCGAGATCGGCCATCGTCGCCAGCGTCGAGCGCGAGCTCTTGATGGGCGCCTTGCGGTCGACCGCGATGCCAGCCGGGATCGGGTCGAGCCGGGTCACCGGCGGGCGCTCGAGGCGCTCGAGGAACTGCCGCGCGTACGGCGTGAAGCTCTCGACGAACCTGCGCTGCCCCTCCGCGTAGAGGGTGTCGAGCGCGAGGCTGCTCTTGCCCGCGCCCGAGACCCCCGCGAACACGGTGACCTCGCCCGGGCGGAGCACGAGGTCGACCCCCGCGAGGTTGTGTGTCCGCGCACCGACGAGCTGGGTCTCCGGTGGGGCGAAGGGCGAGGGGCTGGGGGGAGCGATCATGGACCCGCTGCGTCCCGCGGGGGGCGCAGAGGATGGAGTCGGCGGCCACGCGCCGCAAGCGGGTGCGCCGCGGCGACTACCCTCGCCGCTCGGCGCCCGGCGGAAGCAGTCCGCGGCCGTCGCGCGCCTTCTGCGCGGCGAACCAGGCGAAGCTCTGACCGACCGCGTCGCTCCCGAGCAGCGCGAAACCGCGCTCGACGAGGGCGCGCTCGAAGGTCGCCCGATCGAACCGATCCTCAAGCGGGTGATCCAGCACCCGGCGCCAGAGCGGGTGCAGGATGAACTCGGCGAGCGCCTCCTCCGCGAAGAGCCGGCCGCCTGGGGCGAGCACGCGGTGGATCTCGGCGAGGCCGTCCCGCCACCGCGGGACGTGGTGCAGGATGCCGAAATCGAAGACGGCGTCGTACGCGGCGTCCGGCGCGTCGATCGCGGTCACGCTGCCCTGCCACACGCGGGAGCGATCGCCGAACCCCGCGAGCTCCGCCCGCGCGAGCTCCACCATCGCCGGATCGAGGTCGAAGGCGTCCACCCGCGCGGCGCCGAGCGACTCGAGCAGTAGGCGGACGCCTTTGCCCCGGCCGCACCCCACCTCGAGCACGCGGCTCCCGGAGATACACCCGCCGAGCCCGACCATCCGGGGCAGCTCGAGGTGCCGTTGCATCCAGAAGCGGACCGGATGGTTCACGAACGCGCGCTCGACTCGGTTCAACAACATGGGGTTCTCCAGGTGGGAGGAGACGGCCTGGCTCAACGCGCCGCGCCGCGACCCGGCTCCGCGTCCGCGCAGCAGCGGGCCCCGATGGCCGGGCTCTTGGTGGTGCCGCTCGTGTAGCCCTGATCTTCCCCACAGCTAGATGAAGTCCAGCCGCTGCTTGCCAAAGCGACACCACCACCAACCGTCAGGCAGGTCTCCGATCGCGTGCCGCGGCAATGGTTCTGCCACTCGGTCACTCCACCACCAAGATTGTAGACCCGATCGAATGGCTCCGCCGAGCCCTGGCACCGGCTAGTCGACGAGTCTGCGATCTCCTCGGCCGCCGCGTCGGCATGGATGAGGGCCCCCGCATACACGCACCGCCCAGCGGAGTACGCGTCGCCGTACGGGAAGGCCGTGGTGCCTCCCTGGGTGCACGCGTACGCGAACTCGGTGGGCGGGATGGGCGGATCGAAGCCGGCGTCGACCGACAAGAAGACGCCACCGTCCGGCGCCTCCTGGCCCAGCGGACCGCAGAGCCGCTTGCCGGCCCAGGCGCAGAAGGCGAGGGCGTCGCAGAAGTCGAGGCAATTGGCGGCGGCGTCCTTCGAGACGGGCCGGAAGTGCTCCTCGCACTTGGTGCTGGTGCGGTTGATGTCGTTCATCACGTAGTACTCGGGCTCGTAGCCGGCGTTCCACGAGCACTCGGCGGGCTGGCCGCTGGTGTCGCCCCGCTTCTCGGCGAGGAAGGCGTCGTACTCGGCCCAGGTGACCTCACGCTGATCCATGCAGAAGACGACGCCGTCCTCCGTCTGCACGCGGACGAGGTCGGCGCCCGGCAGGCCCGTCGGGCAGACGAGATCCTCGGGCCGACTCGCGCCGCCCGCGGTGCCCTCGGGGCGGAGGTCCGGATCCTTCTGGCAAGCCGGCGCGGCGCCGAGGAGCAAGGGGAGCAGCAGCGCGCGGCGCGCCCGCGAGAGAGCGGAGCGGGAGACGTGCATGGGGGTCGTTGGCCTCGACGGCTCCGTACCCCTGCGGAGGCGGGGGGGCCAGGTGCGGCTGGAGACGGCCTGGGCATGCCCGGGCAGCGGGTACGCCAGGATTGGGAGGACGCCCCCCTCCCGCCCTCCCGCGGTAGCACCCGAGGCCCCTTCCGGCTTCGGGGGACGGTTCAGCCCGCCGCGAGCTGCCGCCCGAGGGTGGCGAGCGCGCGCACGGTGCGGACATTGCGCGCGGTGACGGGCGCGCCCGCCACGCGGTCGAGCACGGCCGGCGTGAGGCGCGAGCGCGCGACTCCGGCGCCGTAGTCGATCCAGAGGCCGCCGCCCGCGAGGGCGACACGCTCTGCTGGGCCGACGTAGGGCGCGAGGTCGGTCACGACGCGCGCGGGCAGCGGTCGCCGCGAGAGCGCGAGCAGGAGCCACTGGGGGCGCGCCGTCTCGGCGTCCGCGAACGTCGAGCCGCGCGCCCAGCGGTCCCACGCCGCGAGGCCGCGCACGACGACGGGCACCTCGAAGCCGAAGCGCTCGGAGAGCGCTCGCTCGAGCGCGCCGGCTACGTCGTCGTCGTCACGCGTCGTCGTGAGCACCAGGTTGCCGCTCTGCACGTACGTCTCGGCCCGCGTGAAGCCGAGGCCCGCCGCCAGCGCGCGCAGCTCCCCCATCGGGACCTTGCGGACGCCGCTCACGTTGACGCCGCGGAGCAGCGCGACCCGGACGGCGAGCTCCCCCGTGTGGCTTCGGCGCGCCGCCCCCCCGGCGCGACTCACCGGCTCCGCGCTCGCGGTGGGGTTCGGCGCGCGGCTCCACGGCTTCGGCTGGCGGCTCACCTTGGGGCGAGTCTACCTCGGCGTGCTGCGCGACCGCTCCGAGCGGCCCGGCGGCGCGCGCGCCCGGACCCGCCGCCGCTCGGGCGACGGCGCTGCTCCCCCGGGTGGCCTCGTGCTAGGCGAGGCCCGCGCGACGAGCGGGCACGCCCCGCGACGCGTCCCCCGCCAGGACAGGAGCCCCCGATGAATCGCCCCGAGACGTCCCCCGTTCGATCGAGCTCTGGCCCCGCGCCGCGCCGGAGGGCGCCGTGAAGGTCGTCGCGCTCGGCGCGGGCGGAATGGGGCGCTACTCCGCCCGGACCGCCGCGACGTTCGACTTCGTCGACGAGATCGTGGTCGGTGATCTCGACGAGGCCGCCGCTCGCCGCCTGGCCGACTCGCTCGGGGGCAAGGGTCGCGCGGTGCGCGTCGACGTGACGGACGAGACCTCGCTCGCGCGCGCGTTCGACGGCGCAGGCGCGGTGCTGAACACGGTGGGGCCGTTCTTCCGGCTCGGGCCGCCGGTCCTCCGCGCGGCGATCCGCGCGGGGTGCCACTACCTCGACATCAACGACGACTGGGAGTCCACCGAGGCGATGCTCGCGATGGACGAGGACGCGCGCAAGGCGGGCGTGACCGCCGTCATCGGCATGGGCGCGAGCCCGGGGATGTCGAACCTGCTCGCCGTGCTCGCGATGCGCGAGCTGGACGAGGTCGACGAGGTGTACCCGGGCTTCGATCTGGACGCCGCGATGCCTGAGGTCCGCGGCCCGAAGCCCTGCGCTGCCTCCGTCCACGGCGTGCACCAGCTCACCGGCAAGATCCGCGTCTACGACGGCGGCCGCCTGGTCGATGAGCCGCCGCTCCGCCGAGTGGACTTCGACTACCCGGGCCTCGGCCGCTGCACGGCGTACACGATGGGCCACCCCGAGGCGATCACGTTCCCGAGGTTCCGCCCCGAGCTCCGGCGCTGCCTCGTGCTGATGACGATGGCGAAGAGCAACCTGCTGGTGATGCGGCCGCTCGCGCGGCTCGTCGACTCGGGGCTCGTGTCGGTGGAGCGAGCCGCCGGGTGGATCGAGTGGGCCGAGGGCGTAGGCAAGCCGGTGAAGACGCCGGACGACTACCTGCGCGACCTCGTGCACGACGGCGTACGGACGTTGCCCCCCCTGTTCGCGGTCGTGCGGGGGCGCCGGCAGAAGCGCGCGGAGACGGTGGCCGCCGCGGTGCTCTCGGCGCCCGCCGTCGGCATGGGGGGCGCCACGGGCGTCCCGCTCGCCGTCGGCCTCGCGGTCGTGCGCCCCGATGGCGACGTGCCGCGTGGCGTGTTCGCGCCCGAGTCGATCGTGGACGCTGGCGCGTTCTTCGACCGCATCGCTCCGCTCTGTAGCCCGCAGAAGAAGGATCGCAGCGATCTGGTCGCCGTCTCGCGCTCCTGGGAGAGCACGACGCTCCGCATGAAGCTGCGCGAGATGGGGCTCTCGGCGTGACGGGCTCCATCGCGTGAAGCCCCAGACCGTGCTCGCCTTCGCGCGCGGGGGGCGGCTGCTCGCGCTCCGCGCCGTCACGGTCGTGATGACGGCCTACACGCGCGCGGACTTCGTCGTCTCGGCCGCGCGGGAGGGTGTCCTCGCGGCGCTCGGCCAGCGCCCACGCTCGGTGAGCGAGCTCGCGCGCGAGCTCCGGCTGCCCGCCGGCGCGGAGGCCGAGCTCGAGGCGTGGCTTGAGGTCGGCGCGGCGCTCGGTGAGCTGCGCTGCGCCGGTCGCGAGTGGTCGCTCGCGGGCCGGCTGGCCCGAGCGCTCGCCCGGCCCGCGAACGACGACGCGCTCGCGATGCTGGAGGAGCTGACGACGCTCCACCGCGATCTCGTGCATCGCGCGTTGCCGCTCCTCCGCAGCGGAGAGCGGCTGTCGCTCGCGGACCAGTCCGGGGAGGTGGTGGCGCGCTCCTCCCGCATGCTCGAGCCGCTGGTCCAGGAGGCGGTGTCGGCGGACGTGCCGGAGCGCGGTCCGCTGCGCGTGCTCGAGGTCGGTTGCGGGAGCGGCACGTACGTGCGCTACATGCTGGAGCGTAACCGCGAGGCCCGCGTCCACGCGCTCGAGCTCCAGCCGGCGGTGTTGGCGCAGGCGCGGCAGAACCTCGAGGCTTGGGGCGTGGCCGATCGCGTGACGCTGGGCGAGGGCGACGTCCGGGCGTTCCAGTCGAGCGATCGCTTCGACCTCGTCACGCTCCACAACAACATCTATTACTTTGCCGTGCCCGAGCGCGTCGCGCTCCTCCGGCACGTGCGCGGCCTGCTCGCGCCGGGGGGCAGGGTCCTCCTCACGACGCCGTGCCGCGGCGGCAGCGCCTCCGGCGCCGTGCTCAGCCTGTGGGGCGCGCTCACCGCGGGCTGCGGGCCGCTCCCGCGCCCCGAGGAGCTCGTCGCCCAGCTCACCGAGGCCGGGTTCGCCGACGCGCGCGCCGAGAGCCTGGCCGGGCCGCTCGAGCGCTACTGCGCCTTCCGGGGGCGCGCGGCGGGGTGAGGCGGGGCCCGGCTCGTGGGTGGGGGATTACCCCTTGCGCGCGACGACGAACGTCGTGCGATCTCCGAGGCAGGCGACCACCTGCACGTCCTGGTACCCGATCCGCTCGAGCAGTCGGGCGAGCTCGTCCTCTACGTTGACGCGACCATCGGGGCTCGCGACCAAGTCCATGAGCGCCTCCATGGCGCGCATCGGCGGGGTCGGCCCGTCCACGGGGTGCACCGACTCCCAAAAGATCGCGACGCCGCCGGGGCGCAGCACCTGGAACGCCTTCCTCGCGAACGACTCGCCGACGCGATCTTCGGGGCGGAGGACCATCTTCTTCGTCAGCATCACCAGGTCGAAGTCCTCGTCGCCCCAGCGATCGGCCAACGGATCTCCGCCGTGCGCGTGCTCGCCGGCCACGGCGTCGTCCGGCACGCCGTAGCGCCGCCGCAGCCGCGGCACTTCGCGGATGAGGTGCTCCAGGCAGCCGTACGTGATGCGCGCGCCAGGCGCCCGCTCGAGCAGCCGCGCGCTGAAGCCGACGCCCATCGAGCCGACGATGGCGGAGTGGACGGGCGGCAGCGATACGCGCGCCAACAGATCGGCGGCCGCCCAGTAGAGGTGCTCGTTCACCGCGTCGAGGAACGCCGCCGACCGCGCGCCCGGCGAGAAGATATCGAGGGAGGGGGGGACCTCGCCGGTGCGGAGCCCACGCACCACGTCGGTGAACGCCGCGACCTGCGCCGACATGAGCTCGAGCAAGGGAGCGACGGACAGCTCGCCGCCGCGGACGAGCAGCGTGCGCGAGCCCTCGGGGAGGCGGTAGCGCTCCCCGTGTCGCTCGACCAGCGCCTCGCTCTCCAGGATGCGGAGCAGCGCCTCGGCGGCCCGTGGCCGGAGCCCGCGCTCGGCGGCCAAGCCCTGCGCGGTGAGGGGGCGACGCTCGAGCGCGTCGAAGACGCCGACCTCGTGAGCGAGCAAGAGCGCGAGCGCGCCTCGGTGCTCGAGCAACAGTCGGTCGAGCGTAGCCATCGTCCGCCGCGCGCGCAGCCGCGCGACGAGCAGCCCCGGTCGCGCCAACAGGCCGCTCGCGCGGAGGAAGCGCGCCGCGTCGAGCGAGCGCCGCAGGACGCCCGGCACGAGCGCGCGCGAGGCGGGCGCCGGCATGCCCGGGACGATACGCGGGGTGGCCGCCGGGCGGAAGCCTCCGGTCCACGCGGCGAGGGGCGTCTCCCCGCCGCGCTCCGGGCTCGCCGTCGCGCGCTCCCCTGGGCGTGTACTAGCCTCCGCGGACCCGAAGGAGAGCGCGTGCCATGAGCGATCGTGACAGCACCGAGGCGGACGTTCGGCCCGTCCTCGTCGACGAGAACATCCCGCTCCGCGCCGTGCACGGGATCAGCGCCGAGCTGATCGCGTCCGAGTCGATCCCCATCCCGCCCGATCTCGCGGTGCACCCCGAGCTCGGGCGCGGCGGCATGGGGCGCGTCCACCCGGCCATGGACTGCAACCTCCTGCGGCCCGTCGCGCTGAAGCGCCTCGACCGCAAGCTGGCCGAGGTCCCGATGTACCGCGACGGCTTCGTCGCCGAGGCGCAGATCACCGGCCAGCTCGAGCACCCGAACATCGTCCCCGTGCACTCGCTCGCCGTGAGCCCCGAGGGCGTGCCCTACTTCACGATGAAGCTCGTGCAGGGCAGAGGCTTCGACTCGTGGATGCGACACCCCGATCGAGCGCCGGGCTCGACGCGCCGGCTGGAGGAGGGGCTCGAGATCTTCCTCAAGATCTGCGACGCCGTGGCCTACGCGCACCACCGCGGGGTCATCCACCGCGACCTCAAGCCGGAGAACGTGCTCATCGCAGACTTTGGCCAAGTGTACCTGATGGACTGGGGGCTCGCGCGGCTGACGAAGTCCCGCCCGGCCTCCGGTGAGCACTCCCAGATGGAGGCGCCCGGGCCCGTCGGCACCCCCCACTACATGGCGCCCGAGCAGGCGCGCGGGGTGCCCTCGGAGATGGACGAGCGCTCCGACGTGTTCGGGCTCGGCGCGCTGCTCTACGAGCTGGTGAGCGGTCGCACTCCGTACGGCGAGCTCCGCTCGGCGAAGCAGGTGCTCGAGCGCGCGGTCGCCGGGCAGATGATCTCGATCGAGACGGTCACCTTCGGGATGGACGTGTCGCGGCGGCTGAAGGCGATCGTCACGCGCGCGACCCACGCCGATCCCGCCCAGCGCTTCCAGTCCGTGGTGGAGCTGCAGGAGGACGTGCGGCGGTTCCTGCGCGGCGGGCTCTACCTCCCGAGCAAGGTGTTCAGCCCCGGTGCGGTCATCGTGAAGGAGGGCGACCACGGCGACGCCGCGTACATGATCGTGAGCGGCAAGTGCCGCGCCTACCGGACGCTGGGGGACGGCCAGGAGCCCCTGGCGACGATGGAGGCGGGCGACGTCTTCGGCGAGATGGCGCTGCTCCTGGACGAGCCGCGGGCGGCGACCGTCGAGGCCGTCGATCGCGTGACGGTGCTCGTGCTCGACAAGCGGACGATGAACGACGAGCTCGGCATCGAGGGGTGGTCGAGCAAGCTCGTCCACGCGCTCGCCGAGCGCTTCCGCAACCTGGAGCAGCAGGTGCGCGCGTCGGGCCTGCGTAGGGGATAGGGACATCGAGCTCGCCCGGCGGGGCGGGGAGGTGAGTCGCCCGCGGGCGCCCACCGCGCGCGCCCCGCAGCACACCAGGCCGCCGGGCGTCCAGCGGATCGCGTCGTGACGGGTGAGGGGGCGAGCCCCCCGGCGCCTCGCATCACCTTCGTGACGGACCTCGACCTCGGCCGGCCGCCCTTGAACGACAGGATCGCGCCGGCGATCGCGCCTCCCAGACCGAGGGTGAGGCCGCGGCCACCCAGGGGACGTCGGTCCCCGACTCCCGCTTGGCGCCGACGACAGCGAGGGTCGGTCCCCCGAGCCTGGAGATCGCCAGCAGCAGGCCACCCACCGTACGAGTGCGCGACCGCGACTCGGAGTTCACGTGGAGCGTCGCTGGTCCCCGGAGGGTGATCGGCTGCTCCACCTCGACGGGCCGCCCCCCTCCGGTCGAGAGCGCGAGCCGGTGCGTCTCGGCGCTGAGCGTCGCCTCGCAGGGCGCGATGCAGATCACGGTGTAGCCCACCGGAGCGCTCCCGGTCCCCTGCGCTCCCGTCCCCGAGAACGCCACGGTGGCCGTCTCCAAGAGGAACGTCACGTCGGACGTTCGCGAGCTCAGTCGGACGGGCGCCGCGCCAGCGCGGATCTCGATGGCGGGCCGTGGGGGTCGCTCGGTCCCCTCGCGCCGGGGTGCGCCGGCGGCCGGTCACGGAGCGCCGCGCGCGCTTCGCCGGGGCGGGTCCGCGTGCGCGCGCCGCGTCGCTCAGTCCGCGCGGGCCGGCGCGTCGCCCCGCTCTCCGCGCGCGGCGTCCTCCGCCGGCTCGGCGTCGTGGTGCCAGCCCAGGGCGCTCGACCGGGCGGCGTCCTGACGATCGCGCTCGAACTGCTGCTCGAGCTGCTCGCGGGCAGCGCGCGCCATCGAGATGCGGGTCGGCTCGTCGGCGACGTGCTGCCACATCGACTCGAGCAGCTCCACGTTGTGGCGCCGGAAGCGGGCCGCCGCGGCGTGGACCTCGTACGGCGTCCCGCCGAGCCGCTCGACCACCCGCCGGCCCAGCCGCAGCGCGGAGTCGAACGTCTCTCGCTCCACGATCTCGACGCCCCGGCGCCGGAGCTCGTACCAGTGCATGACGTTCCGAGCGCGCGCCACGATCTCGAGGCCGGGGAAGTGCTCGCGCACGGCGTCGACCAGCTCGAGGCTGTCGTCCACTCCGTCGACGGCGACGACCAGCAGCCGGGCCTCGCGCGCGCCGGCGGTCTCCAGCAGGTCGAGCCGTGTAGCGTCACCGTAAAACACGCGGAACCCGAACTTTCGCAGCAGATCGATCTGGGTGGGATCGTGCTCGAGCACCGTGGCGCGCACGCCGTTCGCGAAGAGGAAGCGCCCGACGACCTGCCCGAAGCGTCCGAACCCTGCGATGATCACCTGGCCGCCCGGCGTGGGCTCGATGCGGTCGTAGTCGCGCTTCACCTCGAGCTGGCGCGCGCGCTGTACCCGATCGGCGACGAGGAGGAGGACGGGCGTGAGCGCCATCGACAGCGCGACCACCAGCGTGAGGGTCGGCCCCCACGGGTCGGGCAGCACCCCGGCCGCACCTGCCAGCCCGAACACGACGAACGCGAACTCACTGCCTTGCCCGAGCAGGGCAGCGAAGAGCCAGCGCTCGCGCGTCTCGACGCCGAGCGCGGGCGCGAGCGCCGCCATCACACCGCCCTTCACCACCACGAAGCCCACGACCAGCAGCGCGACGAGCCCGGGCCGCGCGGCGAGCAGCCCGAAGTCGATCGACATCCCCACGGCGAGGAAGAAGAGGCCCAGGAGGAGCCCCTTGAACGGCTCGAGATCGGTCTCGAGCGCGCGCCGGTACTCGGTGCTCGCGAGCAGCACGCCTGCGAGGAACGCCCCGAGCGCCATGGAGAGCCCGGCCAGGTTCATGAGCTGCGCGATCCCGACCACGAGGAAGAGCGCGAACGCCGTGAACACCTCGCGCAGGTGCAGCTCCGCGATCCATCGCAGGAGGGGGCGCGTGAGGTACCGCCCGACCACCACCACCAGCACGACGGCGCCGAGCGCGCGCGCCGCGCCCCACCAGAACGGTTGCTCGGGCGCCACGTCCGCCGCGCGGGCCGCCGCGCTCGCCGCGAGCAGCGGCACGATCGCGAGCAGCGGGATGGCGGCGATGTCTTGGAAGAGCAAGATCGCGAAGCTCGTGCGCCCGAGCGGCCGCTCCGTCAGGTTGCGCTCGCGGAGCGTCTGCACCGCGATCGCCGTGGAGGAGAGCGCCAGCGCGACTCCACCCACGACCGCGGCCTGCCACGGCAGGCCGAGCGCGATCGCGGCGATCCCGAGCGCGGCGCCGACGCCCCCTACCTGCGCCGCCCCGGACCCGAACAGCGCGCGCCGCATCGCCCACACGTGCGACACGTCGAGCTCGAGCCCGATGAGGAACAGCATGAGCACCACGCCGAACTCCGCGAAATGCAGGATGGACTGCACGTCGGACACCAGCGCCGCGCCCCACGGGCCGATCACGCACCCCGCGACCAGATACCCCAGGATCGAGCCGAGCTTGGCGCGCGCCGCCAGCGGCACGAAGACGACCGCGGCGCCGAGGTAGACGGCTGCGTCGCGCAGGAGGCTCGGCTCGCTCACGGCGCACCGCCTCGCGCGTCGGCCTCGGACGGCTTCGCGGCCGGTTCACCGAGCAGCGTGGTGAGGCGCTCGCGGTAGGCGCGCGCGCGGGCGGCGAGGTCCGCCTCCGAGATCCGGTGCGCCCAGTGCACGACGATCGGCTCGAGCCACTCCATGCCGCAGAACCTCGCCGTCTGTCGGATGGGGGGCTCGAAGGTCGGGAACGGGTGCGCGTGCGGCCCCTCGGGGGCGTAGGCCGTGACGTCCGCGCCCGTGGTGACCACCCAGAGCGCGCGCTTGCCGTGGAGCGCCGTTCCCCCCGCGCCGTACGCCCAGCCCAGCCCGAGGACCTCGTCGAACCAGTGCTTGAGCATCCCGGGTACCGAGTACCAGTAGAGCGGGTGCTGCCACACGACGGTGTGCGCCGCCGCGAGCTCCGCCCGCTCGCGCTCCACGTCGATGGCGAAATCGGGGTAGGCGTCGTACAGCGACCGAACCTGGACGGAGGGGAGGTCCTCCACCGCGGCGAGCAGCGCGCGGTTGGCGCGAGAGCGCTGCGGGTGGGGGTGCGCGTGGAGCAGGTAGATCATGGGCGGCGGGAGTGTGGGGCCGCGGCGGGGCTCCCGGCAGGGCAGCCCCCCCGGCCGCGCCATGGTACGCCCTCCCTCGATGAAGCCCCCTGGTGGATCCGGCCCGCGAAGGGGCCCGCGCCCCGGCGGGCCCGGCGAACGGCCGGGCTCGCGCCCGAGCGGCCCCGGTGAGCGTCCCGGCCCGCGCCCGAGCGGCGCCGGTGAGCGTCCCGGCTCGCGCCCGGGCGGCCCGGGCGAGCGTCGCGGCCCGGGCCGCGAGGGACCACCTCGCGGAGACGCGCGCGGCGGCGCTCGCGACGGACGACCACGGAGGGAGGGCGATCGCCCGCCCTCGCCGGGCCCGGGTCGGGTCGGCGCCGCCGTCCAGGTGGTGGCCTCCGCCTCGTCACGTCCCGACGACGCGCGCTCCGCCGACGATCCGCTCGAGGCTGACGAGGTCGCCCGCTACCGGGCGCACTTCGCCTTCCTCAAGGAGCACCGCAAGCTGCTCGCGCTCAAGCTGAACGCCGCAGAGGATCTGCTCCTGAACGGCGTCCGCGAGCCGACGCATCGAGGGGTCTGCCAGCACCTGCTCGCCAAGGTCGAGCGGAGCCGGGTCGAGCTGGTGGCGCCTCGGCTCGACCCGGCGGCGCGCGCGCGGCTGCTCGAAGGGGTCCTCGGGTTCGCTCCCGACATGGGATACCTGCTTCTCTACCTCGAGACGCTGCGCGATGCGCGCCGCCCCGACGCGGTCGCCGCGCTCGGTGAGGCGCTCCGCTCGATCGATTTCGCGTCCGTCTCGGCGGCGCAGATGCGGCGGGTGCTCGAGCTCATCGTCGAGCTGCACGACGCCGCCGCCCTGCCGTCGCTGCTGTTCAGCCTGCTCGAGAGCGCGACGTTCCAGCAGGCGTTCGACGCGTCCGCCGAGCGCCTCCCGCCGGCGCTGGCGGACATCGTCGTGCCGCTCCGCGCCGTGCACGCCGTCGTGGTCCGGGGCGAGCGGAACCCCACGGACGCCGCGGCGCTCGCGCGTGGCGCGAGCCTCTTGCTCGCCGCGCCCGCCCGCTTGCTCCGCGCGCGGTCGCTGGCGGCGCGCCAGCGGCTGTTCGACGTGGGCCTGGAGCTCGCCTCCGAGCCGGTCGAACCGAACCACCGCGGGCTCGCCGTGCTGGTCGAGGGGTTCGCTCGCGACGCCGACGCGCACGGCGAGGCGTCGCTGCGGCTCGCGCGCTGGCTGCTCACGCGGGGCCTCGAGCGCGAGGCGAAGGCGGCGATCGAGGCAGCGGGCAGGGTCCCTCGCCTCGCCGGGGTCGCCCAGGCGTGGCGGCGCGCGCTGGAGGCGCCCCGCGTCGGCCCGGTCGCGATCGCCGACGCAGGCGTGCTGGCGCCGGCGGGGCGGGAGCGCTTCACGGTGGGGTGGCACGTCGGCCGTCAGCGTGACGCGTGGGTCCGCGTGGGGCCGGCGTCGGAGGCCGCGCGGTACGAGCGCGCGGTGGCGCTCACGACGCGGCTCCCGCTCCCGTCCGTCGCCGCGGTGCTCGCGTCCGGCCGAGCGGGTGCCGGCGAGGCCTTCCTCGCGGTGGAGCGGCACGGGCGCCCTGCACACGAGGTCGTCCTCGGCAAGACGCCGCTCCCGCTGGACGAGCTGCTCGCGCTCGTGCGGCAGGCCGTGCGCCTGCTCGCGTCGCTCGCGCTCGGGGGCGTCGCGCTCCCCGACGCACGCCTCCGCCGGTTCGCGGTCGACGACCACGGGCGTCTCTGGCTGCGTGACCTCGTGGAGGCCGCCGAGCGCGAGGACGCCGAGCGCACCGCGTTGGAGCAGGCGCGTGAGCTCGCGCTCGACGTGCTCGCGCGAGGCCCGCGCCCGCGCGTCCCAGCGGCGGCGCTCGAGCGCCTGACCGCTCGCACGGCGATCAGCGACGTGCTGAGCGACCTCGACGCCCTGTAGGTCCGCTCAGGTCGACTGCGGGCCGGCTCGCGTCGTGGCGAGGGGGGAGGCGGCGCGCTGCGCGTCCTCGCTCCGCTGCTCGTCGGCCTCGAGCTCCGTCATCAGGTCGCGGCACTCCGGCTTCGCCTTGAGGTGCGTCGTCAGCGCGCTGATCGAATCGAAGAACGACTTCTCGTACTTGAGCCCCTCGCGCGCGCGCGCGGCCACCTTCTCGCGGCCGGCCGAGAGATCCTCCTCGAGCGCCTCGGCGTAGCGGGCGAGCTGGCTGCGCAGCTCCTCGATCTGGCGCCGCAGATCGCGCGCGGTGGCCTCGCGGCCCGTCCGGCGCGCCTCGCGGGTCTGCATCCACTGCTTCTTCGCCTCGACCATCGCGCCGGCGAAGCCCGCCGCCTCATAGACGGCGCGCGTGCCCGCGCCGCCGCGCTCGGCCTGATCCGCGAGCGCGAGCTTCTCCTGAGCCTGCGCCTGGGCGCGCCCGAGCTCACGGCGCGCCGTCTCCTCCTCCTCCGCGTACGCCGCGGCGTCGCGCAGCGAGCGGGACTCCTCCTGCGCGAGTTCCTCGACCTTGCGGCCGATCTCGGCGCGGAGCGCCCGGCCGCGGCGCTCGAGCGCCTCCAGGCGGCGCGTGTGGCTCGCCACCTCGCCCTCGAGGATGTTCGCCTTGGCGGCGTGATCCCAGAGGGAGGCCAGGGCGGCGGCCAGCTCCGGCGGCGCGTTCCCCGACGGGTAGGCGCGCGACATCATCCGCGCGAAGAGCCCCGCGCGCGCGCCCCACTCGGTGACGGGTAGGGTACGCGGCGGCGGCGGCGGCGGCGGCGCCGCGGGCGTGGAGGTGTCACCCCCTCCCTCTTTGTCCCACGACATGCTCGGGAGGGAGCGCTGCAGGCTCTTCAGCTCCTCGAGCAGGTGGTGGCCATCGCGGTAGCGCTTGCGCGCCTCCTTCTCGAGCAGGCGCATCACGATGCGCTCGGCCACCGGGTGGCAGTCCTTCTTCACGACGCTCGGGCGAGGCGCGGGCGCCGTCCGCTGCATCTCGAGCAGCGTCTCGCGGTCGCTCGACTTGAACGGGAGCTGGCCCGTCAGCATCTCGAAGAACAGCACGCCGAGGGCGTAGAGATCCGACGCCGGCCCCGCCTGCTCGCCGCGGGCCTGCTCGGGCGACATGTACTCCGGCGTGCCGAACACGGCGCCTTTCGGCGCGAGGCGAGGATCGTGCGCCAGGGCCGCCAGGCCGAAGTCGAGGATCTTGACGAAGTCCTTCCGGCCGCCGCGGTGGGTGAGCAGGATGTTGTCGCTCTTGAGGTCGCGGTGCACGACGCCGAGATCATGGGCGCGCGCGAGGGCCGCGCCCATCTGCTCGAGCACGTCGACGGCGCGGTTCAGCGTGAGCGGTCCCTTGGCGAGCTCGTTCGAGAGCGGCGTGCCGACCAGGAACTCCATCACCAGATACAGCTCGCCGTCGTCCGTCTCGCCGATGTCGTGGATGTCGATGATGTGGGCGTGGTCGACTCGGTTGGCCGCGCGCGCCTCGCGCAGCATCCACGCGCGCAGGTGGGTCTCGCCGCGGAGGTCGGGGCGGATGAGCTTCACCGCGACGACGCGATCGATGAGGACGTGGCGGGCGCGGTAGACGATGCCCATCCCGCCCTCGCCGACGCGCGCCTCCAGCCGGTAGCGGCCCGCGATCACCTTGCCGAGGGCGGGATCCTCCGCGCCACGGCGCGTCGCGGGCTTCGGGGGCGCAGGTTGGGGCATGTTAGCCCTCGCAGCTTACGCCGAGGGCGCCGACGGCGACCAGACCAAAACGAACGCCGCCGCGCGTCCCCGGGGTCGCTCAGAAGGTGAGGCCGAGCACGGGGACGCGGATCTCGGCCCGCTGCTTCACCCCGAGGTCGGCGACCTCGCGCCGGGTGAAGCGGTCCCGCACCTCGACCGCAGGCACGCCGAGCCGGAGGCTCGCGCCCGAGACATCGACCAGCGTGGGCGGGGCGACGAACCGCGGCGCCACGGATGGCCGCCGCAGCCGCAGCGCCACCTGTCGCTTGCGTGGCGCGGCCGCGCCCTCCTCCGCGGCCGGATCGGCGACCGGCTCGTCCGGGTTGACGCCCCGATCCTCGGTGTAGTCCGTGGGCGGCTCGTAGGCGGTCGCGCTCAACACGGCCACCATCGTCGGGATGACGAGCGTCATGCCCCCGGCCAGGACGTAGAGGGAGAGCTTCGCGTCGCCGCTCTGCTCGAGGAAGTAGCCGCCGACGCCACCGCCGATCCCTCCGGCGAGGCCGCCGACGATGTACGCCCAGGCGGGCTTCACGCCGAGGGCGGCCTCGGTGAGCGTGACCGCCTCGGCGCCCAGGAGCGCGCCGCCGGTGATGCCCTTGGCGGTAGGTGAGGTCTCCTCGGCGGAGGCCGGGGTGGCGATGAGCGTCAGCGAGGCCAGGGTGACGGCGGTGAGCGGGGCGAGGAAGCGCATGGACCCTCCGGTACGGGCGCCGAGCATGGCACGGGCGCTCCGGCCAGGGAAGTCCAGGGCCGGCCCCACCTCGAAGTCGACTGGGCGCCAGGCCGGCCGGCTCGACAACCCGGCCGGCGCGCTCCAGTCTCGGCGCAATGTGGTCGGCCGTTGGGGTTCGCGTGGCGGCGGGGGCGGCCGGCGGCGGCGCGCTCGTGCTCGCGGCGGGGCTTGCGGCGGGGGCGGTGCGCCTCCTGCCGTGGCTGCTCGCACCGGACGTTCCGCTCCGGCTCGCCTGGCCGTTCGCGGCCGCGCTCCTCGCCGCGGCCGTCGACGCCGCGCTCCTGCTCGGCGTGCCGCTCGGCGTCGCGCTGTGGGCGGCCCGGGCCGTCGAGCGGGGCGAGGCGCGGGCGCTCTTTGCGCTCGGGGCGTCCCCGCTCCGGGTGGCGCTCGAGGCGACGGGGCCGCTCGCGATCGCGGTCGGGGTCGCGGCCGCCGCGGGCGCGGCGATACCCGATCCGGGTCCGCCGGGTCGCCTGCTCACGGCCGTCGTCGAGGAGGGTCGCCGGAGCTGCGCCGCGGTGGACGCGCCGCGCTCCGTGGCGGTGCCGCTCGCCGGCCTCGACTGGGTGTGCTTTCCGGGGCGGGCGCCGCGCGCCGTCGGCGCGGTGCCCGGCACGAGCGAGCGCGCGTGGCTCTCGGCGACCGAGGTGCGGGCGAACGACGCGCTGACGGAGCTCGGCCTCCGCGATCTTGAGCTGGCGCTCCCGGGGCCCGGCGCCCCGCGCAGCGTAGCGGTGTCAGCGCGCGAGGCGACGGTGTCCGGTCTGCCCGGCTGGGGGCGCGCCGTCGCGCGGACGGCGATCGGTCGCGCCGCCGACTCGTCGCTCACCGCGCTCGTGCTCGGGCTGGTCGTCCTCGGCGGAGTCCTGTGGGCGGGGGCGGGGCGCGCCGCATCGCTCGCGCTCGCCGGAGGAGGGGGGCTGCTGGCGCTCGGGCTCGTCACGCGGCTCGACCGCGCGGGGGCTTCGTCGATCGCGATCCTGATCGTGCCGGCGGTCGCCGGGCTCGCCGTGGTCCTGGGGGCCGCGTCGCTGGTCCACGTCCCACGCCGCGTGGCGCGCGTTGCTCGACTGCGCGGCCGGTGATACGCGGCCGCCCCATGCCCACGGCCCTCGCTCAGCGCCTCGACGCCATCGCCCCCAGCGCCACGCTCGCCATGACGGCGAAGGCCGCGGAGCTCCGCGCGACGGGGCGCAAGGTGTTCGCGTTCGGCGTCGGCGAGCCCGACTTCGCGACCCCGGAGCACGTCCGAGAGGCCGCCGCGCGCGCGCTCGCCACCTCCTCGCACTACACGCACGTCACGGGCACCCAGTCGTTGCGCCAGGCCGTCTGCACCGCGACGGAGCGCGACCGCGGCTGGGCGCCGACGCCCGACCAGGTGAGCGTCGGGGTCGGGGCCAAGCACGTGCTCTTCAACCTCGCGCTGGCGCTCGTCGATCCCGGGGACGAGGTGATCGTGCCGGCCCCGTACTGGGTGAGCTATCCGGAGCAGGTGCGACTCTTCGGCGGCGTGCCCCGCTTCGTCGAGACGAGCGCCGAGGACGGCTTCGTGATGTCGCCGGAGGCGCTCCGGGCCGCGCTGTCGCCTCGCACCAAGGCGATCGTGCTGTGCACGCCGTCGAACCCGAGCGGCGCCGCCTACTCCCGGGCGGAGCTCGAGGCGTTGATCCCCGTCTTGGAGGAGTCCGGAGCGTGGATCATCGTCGACGAGATCTACGGGGAGCTCGTGTACGACGGCTTCGAGCACGTGTCGCTCGCGAGGATCGCGCCCTCGCTGCGGGATCGGCTGATCGTCGTCGACGGGGTGAGCAAGACCTACGCGATGACGGGCTGGCGTATCGGCTGGTGCATCACGCCGCCCCACCTCGCCCGCCAGATCCTGAAGGTCCAGGGGCAGTCGACGACGAACCCCACCGCCGTGGCGCAGGCCGCCGCCGAGGCCGCGCTGCTCGGTCCGCGCGACACCGTGCGCGAGATGCGCGCGGCGTTCGCCGCCCGGCGCGCCAGGATGGTCGCGGGGCTGAACGCCATCCCGGGGGTCCGCTGCCCGCTCCCGCGCGGCGCTTTCTACGCGCTCCCCGAAGTGACCGGCCTCTACGGCATCCGCCACGGCGAGAAGGTCCTCTCCAGCGCGGACGACGTGACCCTCTGGCAGCTCGACACGTGCGGGATCGCGGCCGTCGCGGGTGAGCCGTTCGGCGCGCCGGGACGGGTGCGCTTCAGCTACGCGACCTCGGAGAGCGTGATCGAGGAGGCGCTCTCCCTCCTGGCCGACGCCGTCCGGTCCGCGAAGCGCTGAGCGACGGGGGCCTCGACGCTCTCCGGGCCGGCACCTATGCTCCCGGTCCGCGTCCGCGCGCGCCTCCCGTCGGCTTCCCCATGAGCGCCCCGCCCACCGTGTCGTCGTCGGCCCCCTCGGGCGGCGGCGCTTCGGCTCCCGCGCTCGCGGCCAGCCCGGGCGCGCTCTGGGAGCTCACGAAGCCGGGGGTCACGCGCCTGGTCGTGATCACCACGGCGGCCGGGGCGTTCGCGGCGCCCGGCGCCGTCGAGGGCGCGCGCCTCGCGGCGGCGCTCGGCGGCACCGCGCTCGTCGTGGCCGGCGCGAACGCGCTGAACCAGGCGCTCGAGCGGGAGACGGACGCGCTGATGTCCCGCACCCGCACGCGCCCGCTGCCGGAGGGGCGCGTGTCGGCCGAGGTCGCCTGGGGGTTCGGCATCGTGGTCGCCCTCGCTGGCTCGGCGCTCCTCGCGGTGCTGGCCGGCCCGGTCGCGGCGGCGCTCGCGGTGGCGGCGCTGGTCGTCTACGTCGGCGCGTACACGCCGATGAAGCGCGCGACCCCGCTCGCGCTGTACGTCGGGGCCGTACCCGGCGCGCTCCCGCCGCTGATCGGCTGGGCGAGCGTCACCGGCGAGGTTGGGCTCGGCGGGCTCGCCTTGTTCGCGATCCTCTTCGTGTGGCAGCTCCCGCACTTCCTCGCCATCGCGACCTTCCGCCGCGACGAGTACGCGCGCGCAGGGATCCGCGTGGCGCCCGTGGTGCACGGGGCCGCGTCGACCCGGCGCCAGCTCGCCGCCGGAGCGGCGGCGCTGCTGCTCGTGAGTTTGGCGCCGCCGCTCGTCGGCCTCGGTGGGCCGGCCTACGTCGCCGTGGCGTCGCTCACGGGTCTCGCCTACGGCGCCCTCGCGGTGTACGGGTGGCTACGCGAGGGTGGCGAACGCTGGGCGCGCGCCGTGTTCTTCTCGTCCATGCCGCACCTGGTGGCGCTCTTCACCACGCTCGTCCTGAGCACGCGCCTCGGCTGAGGCGCTTGGGGGCGTCCCGGGGAGCCGGTCCGGCGCGAGCAGTGCTAGAAGCGGGGCTCGTTCGACCCCCAGGAGATCGCGATGGCCAACCCGACCGCAACCTTCGAGACCAGCCTCGGCAACTTCAGCGCCGAACTCTACCTCGACAAGATGCCGCTCACGGCGAAGAACTTCCTCGATCTCGCGAAGAGCGGCTTCTACGACGGCCTGCACTTCCACCGTGTCATCAAGGGCTTCATGATTCAGTTCGGGTGCCCGCACTCCAAGGACCCGAACAGCGGTCGCGCGGGGACCGGCGGCCCGCCGAACGGCACCATCCAGGACGAGCACCCCGAGGCCCACAAGCTCTCGAACGAGCCGTTCACGCTCTCCATGGCGAACACCGGGCGCCCGAACAGCGGCGGCTCGCAGTTCTTCATCAACACCGTCCACAACCACTATCTGGACTGGTTCACGCCGGGGAACTCCAGGCACCCGGTGTTCGGCAAGATCGTGTCCGGCCAGGACGTGGTCCAGAAGATCGAGACGACGAAGACGGCCGCCGGCGACCGCCCGGTGACCCCGGTCCAGGTGAAGAAGATCACCGTCGAAGGCTACTGACCCGAGCTGGTCTCTCCGGCGTCAACGAGGCGCCAGCTCCACCTGGTACCTCGCGGGCTCCTCGCCGCCCACGCGCACGAGGACCCGGCGCGGCGTGAGGTCGACCACAGCGTAGGCCCGCGCGGGGCGACCGGGCGCGTCTTCGTCCAGGTTCTCGACGACGCTCTGCAGCGTCACGTACGGGATCCCCCCGCACACGTCCAGGTGGTTCCAGTGCGCGTGCCCGTTCAGGACGAGCGCGACCTTGCCGCTCGCCTCGATCACCCCTCGCACCTCGCGCCGCTCCGCGATCCGGCACAGGTGCGGCGCCCGCGCGAACCAACGGTTGGCCGCCAAGTCCAGCTCGCCGAGCGGATGGTGGACGAGCACGACGCTCGGCCACGCCGCGCGTCGGAGGTCGTCCGCGAGCCAGTCGACCTGCTCGCGCGGCAGGCGTACGTCGCGGTCCTTGCGCTCGACGGAGCGGAGCGCGGCGAAGTGCACGCCGCCGGCGTCCCACGAGCGGAACAGCTCGCCCTCGTGGCGCCAGAGCGCGCGCAGGTCGTCGTCGTCCAGGTGGACGGAGTCGTGGTTGCCGGCCACGTGGACCAGCGGCGCGTCGAGCTGCGCGCCGAGCGCGACGAGCTCTGCGTACCGCGCGCGATCGGCGTCACGGCTCTCGTCCTCCACGACGTCGCCCAGGTTCACCACGAGCTCGGGGTGCTCGTCCCGGTTCAGTCGTTCGATCACGTCGGCGACCAGCGCGCCGGCGTGGTGGCTGAGCTTGCGCAGCTTGCCCTCGAAGCTCGCGGCCGGGCCGAAGTGGACGTCCGTGAACGCAGCGAACCGCACTACCGGACTCTAGCGCGCGGCACGCGCGCTGGGCGGCGCTGGCACGCCGCGCTAGCTGCCCCCCCGGTGGGGCAGGTACGCGCTCTCGCCGAGCGGACCGCGGGGGCGGACGTACAGCGTCCACTGCCCGCAGGGGTGCGCCTCCAGCCCCGGCTCGGGGAGGAGCCGCTCCTCGAGACCCCGCGGCGCGCGGACCAGCCAGGTGTCGAAGCCGCGGCCGTGCTCGGCGTGCTGGTAGCGGCCGGGCTCGAACTCTCGCGACGGCAGCACCTCGCGCCGCCACCCCGGCGCGTACACCAGCACCCCCGCGCCGAAGTCGGCGAAGTCGAACGCGACCTGTCCGCCGTGGCGCGCGACGAGCTCGGCGCCGAGGTGGAGGTGCAGCGGCGCGGGCAGCGACCCGTGCCGTGGGTCGAAGTCGAGCGGCACCAGGCGCGGGTCGCGGCCGACGTGAGCGCCGAGGTGGTCGATGCAGCGGGTCTCGGCGTCCCACCAGCGGGTCTCGCCGTGCGCGGCCAGGGCGACCGCGAGCGCGGGGACGACGGCGAACCGCGCGAGGCCCCGCAGGGCACGCGATCCGGGCGCGCGCAAGCACGCCGGGAGCGCGACCCCGAGAAAGGGTAGCACCCGAGGGTACACGAGGTAGACGCCGTTCACCACGATCGGCAGGGCCAGGTACGCGATCGCGCACGTCGCCGCGAGGACCGGCACGGTGGCGCGGTGCAGCGTGGCCACGAGCGGCCCGCGGCGGGCGCGCTCCGCCGGCGCGCTCGCGCCGTGGGTCGGGTCTCCCTTGCGGCGGGCCAAGCGGTGCAGGCGCGACCACGCTCGTGTCCGCGAGCGCAGCACCAGGGCGAGCGCGACCCCCATCACCAGGACCAGGCCGAGCTGCGCGGGCAGCAGGGCCCCGGCCCGCCCGTACGACGCGAGCGCGTCGCCCACCGCCGCGAGTCGCTCCCCGGCGCTCGGATCGGCGACCCGGCGCATCGTCTCGATCTCGCGCCGCGCGAAGTCGCTCAGCACCAGCCCGCTGCTCCACCACCAGGCGAGCGCGCCGGTCACGGCCGCGCCCAGCGCGAGCGGCCCCACGCGCCGGGCGACGCTGCCACGCCCCGTGCCGAGCGTCAGCGCTGCGAACGGCAGGAGCAGCCCCCAGGCGAAGAGGTGCGACGCATAGGTCAGCACGACCGCGATCGCGAGCGCCGCGCCGCTCCCGACTCGAGGCCGATCGGCGTGCCAGCGCGCGAGCCCGAGCGCGCCCGCCGCGACGCCCGCGCCGAGCAGCAGCGACCCGAAGCCCCACGCGGTCACCGGTCCGAACGCGCCGAGCAGGGCGAGCACACCGAAGGCCGGGCTCGCGCCGTGCGCCCGCGCCAGCCACCCGCTCGCGAGCGGGAGCGCCGCGAGCGCGCACGCGAACGCCAGCCAGGTGCCCCGCGCGGGGTCGGCTCCGAGCGCAGTGAAGGCCCAGGCGAGCGCGTAGAACGCGCCGTAGGGGGCGCTCCACCGCAGGGCCCACGCGTCGGTGGGCGTGTCGTCGAGCCAGCGGCGCAGGGCGAGGGCGTGCTGGGGCAGATCGACGCCAGGTACCCGACCCCCGGAGGCGACCGCGGTGAACGTCACCAGCGCGACCGCACCCACGAGCGCCCACGCCAGGCGGTCGCCGCTGGCGCCGGCGGCGCCACGGGCGGGCACCCTCACCGAGCGCTCCCCGGACCGGGACGAGCGCCGCTCTCGCTCAGTGGCACTTCGAGACTCGGGGATCGGTCGTGGGATTGCAGATCCCGACGCCGGTGCACCCGATGATCCACTCGCCGCTCGCGCCGCACGCCGGGACGGACTGTCGCCACCCGGCCGTCAGCGTGCAGATCGCGACCCCGCAGGTGCCGACCGTCGGGAACTCGGCCGCGCCGTCGCCGTCGCAGTCGTAGTCGAAGCTGCCATCTCCCCGATCCGTGGCGAAGAAGCTGGCCTGCCCCGGCTTCGCCTGCGGGTTGCCGTCGAAGCAGTCGTCCGCGCTGGCGACCGCGCCGCTCGGCTGCTCGCACGCCTGCACGGGTGATCCCGGATCCCCGTGCCCGTCACCGTCCGCGTCGGCGTAGAACGTCGAGGGCTGCGCACACCCCCCGCTCCCGCCCGCCCCCGCGCTCCCGCTCGCGCCGCCGCCCGCGCCGCCGCCCCCGCTGCCGCCCGCTCCCGCGCTGCCGCTCGCGCCCCCGCTCGCGCTGCCGCTCGCGCCGCCGCTCCCGCTGGCGCCGCCGCTCCCCCTCGCCCCCGCGCTCCCGCTCGCTCCCGCGCTCCCGCTCGCTCCCGCGCTCCCGCTCGCGCCGCCCCCGTACAGATCGTCGCCGTCGCCTCCGCCGCACGCGCCTGTCGAGAGCGCGGCCACCACGAGCGCCCACCGCGCCGACGGCCCGCCCGCTCGGCGCCCGCGCGCCGCTCCCACCCCGCGCAGCGCGCGCGGGGCTCGGAGGCGGCGCGCGCGCGCTGCGCTCATGCCGCGCGCCGCTCTGCCTGCGCGAGGCGCTCTGCGGCGCGGTACACGACCGCCATGATCGAGTGCTGCGGGTTCACGCCGAGGTTCGTAGGGAACACGCTCGCGTCCATCACGTGCAGGTCCCGCACCTGGTGGTGCTGCAGATCCGGGCCCACGACGCTCCGCGTGGGATCGCTCCCCGCGCACGCCGTCCCGAAGAGGTGCGACGCCATGAAGTGGATGTCGGAGCGGCGGAGGCGCGTCCGCTCGAACGCCTCGACGTCGGCGATCGTGCGGAGCGTCTCCGGCACGTGGCCGATGCCGGGATGCACCTCGGTCGCGCCCACGGCCAGCATCATGCGGCAGATTATCCCGATCGCCTTCTGCGCGCGAGCCACGTCGTCGTCGAGCGGCTCGTAGCGGACGATGGGGCCACCGCCCCACCCCAGCGTGACCCGGCCGTGCGCCTTCATCCGGACCTGGACCGCCCACTGGCCGTAATAGTCGAGCGCCGACAGGCGCTCCTGCCACGCCTTCCCCGCGCCGGGGATGCGCGTCGCGAGCATTTCGGGCGGGAGCGACAGCGACTCGATCTTGAAGCCGTCGGTGCGCATCGGCACCTCGTAGCCCTGCGTCGCGCCCGTCCCCATGCCGACCGGCTCCGGGAACCGCGCGGAGACGGCCGCGCCCGGGTGCGCCTGGAAGCGGTGACCCACCAGCCCGCGGAGCCCGGAGCGGAGCAGGACCGCCGGCGTGTGGACCGCCCCACCCGCGACGATGACGCCCCGCGTCGCCCGGACGCGGAACCGCCCGCGGGGGCGGCGGGTGTCGGCGTCCAGCACGTCTCCCTCGACGCCCACGGCGCGCCCGCCCTCGAGCAGCACCCGCTCGACGCGGGAGAGCGCGTGCAGGCGCGCGCCGCGCGCCACGGCCATCGGGATGTAGGAGACATCCATGCTCTGCCGCGCCTCGCTCGGGCAGCCCTGCAAGCAGTGCGCGCGCCCTTGGCAGCGGCGGGCGTTGCGCGTGATGGGCTTGCCGGGGAGGCCGAGCTTCTCGCACGCGCGGGCCATCAGGTGGCCGTTGCCGCCGAGCACGTCCTCTCCGGTCTCCGCGACCTCGAGCTCGCGCTCGATGACCTCGTAGATCCGCTCGAGCGCCGCGCGCTCGACCAGGTCGCCGAGCCCGTGCTCCCGCGACCAGTGATCGATCACGTCCTCGGGCAGCCGCCAGATGATGCCCGAGTTGATCGCCGTGCTCCCGCCGACGAGCCGACCCTGCAGCAGCGGGATGGGCGTGGCGCCCGTCGTCGTCTGCGAGCCCATGTCGCGGACGGCCTGCGCCATGCCGGTGAGCAGATCCGTCGGGCGCTGGTCGGGCCGGAGGTTGGGCCCCTCCTCGAGCAGGACGAGCGAGCGGCCCGCGTCACTCAGCACGCGCGCCGCCGTCGCGCCGCCGGCGCCCGTCCCCACGATGACGTGCTCCGCCTCGTCCTCGAACAGGAAGTGGCTCATCACAGCACCCCCCCCGCCGCCGCGACGGGCAGCCGCCGGCGATCGGGCTCGGGGGAGCCGCTCTCGGGCGGATCGCTCTTCGGCCGCGCCGCGAGCTCGGGCCGACGATCGTAGTTGGAGCGCGCGCGAACCGCCGGCGAGGAGAAGATCGCCATGCACGCCGTGAGCTTCAGGTAGAGCGCCAGCTCGCGCACGATGTAGAAGCGGTGGACCAGCAGCCGCTCGATCACCTCGCTCCGGCGCGCGGGCTCGAGCGAGCGGAACGAGCGCAGCGAGCCGAACACCAGCAGCGGCGACGCCAACGCGATCCAGAGCGCCGCGCGCAGCCCGAACGCCGCGAGCGGCGAGCTCGCGCGCGCCATCGACTCGAACGCGCGTGACCAGTCCACCTCTCCGGGACGCACGGCGAGCGCCGGCTCCTGGAACGGGGCGAACGCCTCCAGCACCGTCGCCGCGGCGCGCCTCTCGAACGTCAGCATGGGTACTCCGATCCTCTCGTGGCGGGTGGGGGGGCGCCGAGGGCGCCGGGGACTGCTTCGGCCGCGCCTGGCGCGGCGGTGGCGACCGAGCGCGCGAGCGCGGCGACGCGCTCGAGGGTGCGGCGATCGAGCGCCGACAGGAACCTCGCCGACACGCGCCGGACGCGCTTCGCGTCGCGCGAGCGCACGAGGTCGAGCAGGCGCGCGTACACCGTGACCGCGTGAGCCGAGTTGGCGCCGAACGCGACGTCGAGCGCGGGGTGCTGGGACAAGATCCGGACCCCCGTGTTGAAGAGCAGCTCCAGCGCGAGGTTCCTCCCCGCGTGGACGAGCTGGCGCGCGAGCTCGAGGTCGAGCCGCATGAAGCGCTCCGGCTCGCCCACGGCCCGCGCGAGCCGCCGCAGCGTGCCGGACAGCGCGTCGAGCTCGGCCGCGGTGGCGCGCTCGGCGACCAGCCCGAGCAGCTCGACCGCGACCATGCGGCGGAACTCGAGGAGGTCGGCGAGGAGCCCGACGGGGATGACGCCGCCCTCCAGCTCGACCTCGGCGAGGTGGCCGAGCAGATCGATGCCGCCCGACGCGCGGAAGTCGAGCACGCGCGTGCCGGACCCCTGGACCGGCTGCACGAGCCCCTCCGACTCGAGCCGGCCGAGCGCCGACCGGAGGGTGAGGCGGCTGACCCCCAGGTCCTCGGAGAGCGAGCGCTCTCCCGGGAGCGCGCTCCCCGGCGGGAGGTCGCCGCGCAGGATCGACGCCCGCACCTGCCGGGCTACGGCCTCGACGGCCCTGCCTTTCGCGTGATTCTCCATGGGGCTCAGTGGTAGGACCACATCCTGAAGTGGTATTACCACTATCTCCAGGGCGCGCAAGTGCCCGGACACGAGGCGCCCGGCGTCGCGCTGCGGCCCTCGGGCCCCGAGGACGGAGCTGGGCGGCGATCGGCCGGCGCGCTGCGGCCGCCCCACCGGGCGGGGGCGCTCCACCGCCGTATCCTGACGAACGTGTCGGAGCCCGTCGCCACCTGGACGGTCGACCCGGAGGACCCGCGCGCGCCCCCGACGGCGATCTGGGAGCGCCTGACGCCCGCCCAGCGCGCGGCCGTCATCGACGCCTTGCCGAGCGAGATCCCCGCGTCCGAGGCGAGCCCCCCGAGGGCGACCTCCACCTCGACCCGTTCACGGAGCCGCGCGACGCGCTCCGACGATGGTACCGCGGGAGGGGGCGCCGCATCTACGTCGCCGGCAACCTCCCCATCTCCTACCCCGGCGAGCGCATGTTCGCGCCCGATCTCGTGGCGGTCGACGGCGCCGAGCAGCGCCCCCGTGACAGCTGGATCGTCGACGCCGAAGGCGGCAAGGGGCTCGACGTGGCCATCGAGATCGTCGTCCTTGGCGCGCGAAAGAAGGACCTCGAGCGCAACGTCGAGCGGTACGCGCGCCTCGGGATCCCCGAATACCAGCTCTTCGATCGTCGCCGCGTGACGCTGGCCGCCTGGGAGCTGGTGGGCAAGCGCTACCAGCGGCGCGTGGGCCAGGCGGGGAGGTTCCACTCGCCGGTCCTCGGGCTCGACCTTTGGATCGACGGTGAGCGCCTGCGGTTCTCGGTGGATGACGCCGCGGTGCCGGTCGCCGACGAGCTCATCGATCGGGTGTCGCGCCTCTCCGCCGAGGCGCACGAGCGGGTCGAGAAGCCCGAGGCGGAGCTCGCGGAGCAGCGCCGCCTGCGCGAGGAGGAGCAGCGCCTGCGCGAGGAGGAGCAGCGCCTGCGCGAGCGGCTCGAGGACGAGGTCGCGGCGCTGCGAGCGAAGCTCAGCCGGCTCGGCGCGGGCGAGAGCTGACGCGCGCCGCGTCACGGAGCGGGCGCCCCGGAGGCCGGCTCACTCGGCGATCGTGGCTGCGAACAGATCGGCGAGCGCCGAGTGACCCGTAGGGTTCGGGTGGATGCACGTGAGATCGAACCACTGGGGTGTGTTGGGGCCTCGGTAGCACGGGCTCGTCGGGTCGGCGGCGTTGAAGCCGTGCCCACAGAAGCTCTCCAACATGAAGATCATGTCCGTCCCGGTGTCGACGGCGATGTCCATGAATTGCTCGTTTGCGTAGATCACCATGTCGGCCAGGATCGTGGGGTCGCTCCACGCCGCACCGAAGCCGGCGAGCCCCGCCGCAGGGCACGCCGTCACGTCGCCCGTGCCGTCCGTGAACTCGAACATGTTCGCGAAGACGACGTACGATCCGTTGGGGAAGTTCACCGGGTCGGTGAGCCAGGTGACGGCCTCGCGCTGGTATTGGACGAACTGGTACACGTCCTGCCAGATGTCGGGGATCGGCTTGCCGTCGAGGCCGCTCTTCGTGATCGCGGCCACGTCGTTGCCGCCCATCGTCATCACCACGAGCGTCTTCTTCTGCCGGCTCGCCTCGGTGAAGCAGCCGGGGATCTGCCCGTCGGAGCGGAGGAAGTCATCGGTGCGGGCGCCCCACTTGGAGCAGCTCGCGAAGTCGCCGCTCTCCTGCTGGAGCACCACGCCGTCGATGACGTTCACGTTGTTCCACAGCAGCCCGGGCGGCGTGAGGCCGAACCGCTGCGCGAGCGCGCCCGCCAGCTTCACCCGGTAGTAGTCGAGCGCGAGCCACGGGGGCGTCCCCACCGTGACCGAGTCGCCGAGGAACACGACGCGCTCGACGCCTTGGATGTCCTGGTGGTTGGTGCCCTTGCAGTGGCTGCCGATCGTCGGCGAGAACTGATCGTAGTCGGGGCCGAGCTCGGTCGGGTGGACGAACTGCCCCGCGAAGCACGCGGCGGCGGTGCCGGGGGGCGGGGCGTCGGCGCCGGCGTCCGCGCCGCTCGCGCCCGCGCCCCCACCGGCGCCGCTCGCGCCCGCGCCGCCATCGACGCCGCTCGCGCCGCGCGCGCCGCTCGCGCCGGACGTGGCCGCGGCGCCCGCTGCGCCGCTCGCCGCTGCGCCGCCCCCGCTCCCACCGAAGCCGCCTGCGCCCGCTCCCGCGCCTCCCGTGCCCCCGAGGGGTCCACCACCGGTCCCCGTCCCGGCGCTCGATCCTCCGCCGCCCGCCGCGCCGCCCGCGCCCGCCGCGGAGTCCGGCGACCCCGCGTCGCCCGCGACCCCGCCGCCGTCTGCGCCGGCGACCCCGTCCCCGCTCCCGGACGAACCGCAGGCGGCCGCCACCATCACCACGCCGACCACCCAAGACCTCCGGGAGACCACGTTCCGCACGACCGAGCGCTCCTTGTCCGCGGAGGGATCCCTACCTCAAACCGGCCGGCCGGTCCAGCTCCCAGGCAGCCAGACACGCCGGCGGATCCCCGGGCCTGCCCCGGGCGCCGGCCGGAGCCCGCTACCTCAGCGCGGCGGGTCGATCGGCGCGAAGCCCTGCACCAGCACGACGCGCTCCGTCCCCTCGAACTGCCACGTCGTGAAGAGGTAGTCGCCGGTCGGCGGATCGAAGTACGCGCCCTCCGCGCCCGTCAGCCCGAAGAGGAACGCTCTGCGCGTGCTCACGATCGGATCGGCGGCCCCGTCCATCTCGAACGCGCCGACGGTGCCGGCGGTCCACTCGGAGACGACCAGGCTCGGCTTGGCGAACTCCGGCGAGCCGGCCGGCACCCACGCCATCCCCTCCGGGCCCCCGGGCAGCGTCGACGCTGGCCGGGGCGACAGGTTGGCGAGCGCGGGCTGCCCGGCGGGGCCCGCCACCACGTCCGCGTCGTACCATTGGCCCCCACCCCACGAAACGAGCTTGAGCGCGCCCTCCCGCGGGAGCCCCGGGGGCACGAAGGCGAGCGCGCCGAGCGAGTGGGCCACGCCGAGCGGATCGACGTCGAGGGTCGTCGAGGGCGAGGCCGCGCCGGGTGACAGCACGCCGAGGTCGTTCGTCGGGTACGCGGTGAAGAAGAGCGCGCCGCCAGGGCCGTAGGCGAGGCCGCCGTCGATGTACGGCGCCGAGGCCCACCGCGTCGCGGGGCCCGCGAAGCCGAGGATGTGCTCGCCGCAGCCGCGCTGCAGGGGGACGGCGTAGATGGCGCCGCTCGTGTCGTTGGCGTTCGCGCCGACGAGCAGCGTGTCGCGATCTCCGGCGAGGAGCGTCAGCCCGCCGTACTTGCTCGCGGGCATGCCCGGCACGGCCCCGAGATCATAGACGACGTAGCTGCCGGCGAACCCCGGCGCGACCTGCACGTCCACCGCGGGAGAGGGCGGGGTGGACGCGCCGGTGCACGGCGCGCTGCCGCCGCCGCCCGCGTCGAGCGGCGCGCCGCCGCTGCCGCCGCTGGTCGTGCCGCCGCTCGCGGCCCCGCCGACGCCTCCCACGGCGCCCGCGCCGCCAGCGCCGCCGCTCGGCGCTGCTGCGTCGGTCGCCGAGCACGCTGCGAGCGCGGTGCACGCCACGACCCCCCAGCGCCAGGCGCCGCAGGCCGCCGTCGGCCGTCGCGGAGCGCAGATCATCCGCGCCTCCCGCTGCGGCGTACGGCACCGCGAGAGCTCGCCTTTCGCGGCGCGGCAGGCGTGGCGGTCCGGGTTGGCGTTCGCCTCGCGGAGGCGCGCTGGTTCGCGGAGGCGGGCTTCCTCGCGGAGGCGGGCTGCTTCGTGGAGGCAGGCTGCTTCGCGGAGGCAGGCCTCTTCGCGGAGGCAGGCCTCTTCGCGGAGGCAGGCCTCTTCGCGGAGGCGGGCTGCTTCGTGGAGGTAGGCTGCTTCGCGGAGGCAGGCCTCTTCGCGGAGGCAGGCCTCTTCGCGGAGGCAGGCCTCTTCGCGGAGGCAGGCCTCTTCGCGGAGGCGGGCTGCTTCGCGGAGGCGGGCTGCTTCGCGGACGCAGGCAGCTTCGCGGAGGCGGGCTGCTTCGCGGACGCAGGCTGCTTCCGGGGAGCCCTCGCCGCCGTCCTCGCGCCGGATCCCGAGAAGTAGCGCCGCATCGGCTCCAGGTAGAACTCCCTCCAGCCCGCCTCGTACCGCGCGATCTGGCCCGCCGGCAGGCCCACGTGCAAGAGGAAGAGCAGCGTCCCGGCGTCCTGCTCGAGGAACGCGACGGCGAGCAGCGACGCGGGCGCGTCGGGCGGGAAGTCCGTCGTCCGCCAGTGCTGGACCACGTGCTTGCCGGGCACCACCACCAGGGTCTCGGCCGTGATGTAGCCGTCCCACGCATGGAACACGCCGCCGACGCGGGCGTCCCCCGAGGCGGGGCTCCCCGTCATCGCGCCGTGCTCGCGCGCGTCCGTCCACGCTGCGTAGACCCGCGCCGGCGGAGCGGGGAGGGCGGTGGTCAGGGTGATCGCGTCCGAGCTCATGGTCCACTCCTCGGCAGGCGCCGGTGCGTTGGGGATCGGGGCGTCAGCCTACACCGACCGAGCGGGCGCGGGCACGGCGCGGTACGCTGCGGCGCCTCGCCCGCCGGCGCCGCGCTGCCGGACCGGAGCCCACGATGTGCGACACCGCCTGCCTCGTGACCCCGTCCGCGGTGCTGTTCGGCAAGAACAGTGACCGTGAGCCGGGGGAGGCGCAGCGGGTGGAGCTCGTCCCGGCGGCGCGAGGCGGGGGCGGGACCGTCCGCTGCACGCACGTCACCGTTCGGCAAGTCGAGCGCCGCCGCGCGGTGCTGGTCTCGCGGCCTTCGTGGATGTGGGGGGCCGAGATCGGGGCGAACGACGCCGGCGTGGTCGGAGGCAACGAGGCGGTGTTCACGCGCTTCCCCGTCCCGCGCGAGGGCCTGACCGGCATGGACCTGCTCCGCCTCGCGCTCGAGCGCGCCGACTCGGCCGCCGCAGCCGTCGATCACGTGATCCAGGTGCTCGGCGAGGAGCGACAGGGCGGCGCCATGGGCCACCGGGATCGGTCGTTTCGCTACTTCTCGAGCTTCCTCTTCGCCGACGCGACCGAGGCGTGGGTGCTCGAGACAGCGGGCCCGTACTGGGCCACCGAGCGGGTGCGCGGCCCGCGCGCGATCTCGAACGAGCTCTCGATCGGCGTGCCCGACCGAGCGCACGCGGGCGCGGCGGACGAGGCGCGACGGCGCGGGTGGCTCCGGGCAGGCGAGACGTTCGAGTTCGCGCGGTGCTTCGGCTCTCGGCTCCACCCGCCGCTCACTGGAGCGGGGCGGCGCCGCGCGTGCGTGGAGGGTGCGCTCGCCACCGATCCCCACCCAGACGAGCGGACGCTCCTGCGCGCGCTCCGCGACCACGGCGCCCGGCACCCGGCGCGCGGGCTGCGGCTCGAGGCGCCGTGCGCCCACGCCTCCTGGCCGCCCACGCGCTGGGCGGGGCAGACGACGGCGTCGCAGGTGAGCGTGCTCATGCCGGGACGTGCCGCCCACTGGCTCACGGCGACCTCCTCACCGTGCTTGTCCGTCTTCAAGCCGGCGTCGCTCGCGGTCGAGCCGACGGCGTACGGTGAGCCGGCGCCCGAGCGCGCCGACGAGCGGAGCCTCTGGTGGCGCCACGAGCGCCTCCACCGCGCCGTCCTCGAGGACTACGAGCCGCGGCGCGCCCGGATCGAGGCCGCGCGGGAGCGGCTCGAGCGTGAGCTCCTCGCGGCGACGGACGTGGCCGCCGCGTGGGCGGCGCACCACGCCGCCGTCGTGGACTGGGCCGAGGCGGCGCGCGCGGTGCCCGCGCGGCCGCCGCTCCGCGACGCCGCCTTCCGCGCGTGGTGGCGCCGCCGCGCCGCGCTCGACTTCGCCTGACCGCGCTGCCCTCGGCGAGGCGACAGGCGTAAGATGACGGGTCGTGTCGAGCGCTCCGCCTCGCCCCCCCGTCGCCGCGCGGCATCCGCTCGCGCGGCGGCGCTTCCTCGCGGTTGGCGCGATCGGAGGGGCCGCGCTCGCCGCCGGGGGGTGGCTCGCCGCGCGCGGGGGAGGGGAGGCCCACTATGCCTCCCTCTGCCCCGCGGCGCGTCCTGTCGTGCTCGACGTGAAGGAGCTCGGCGTGCTCGCCGCCTTCTGCGCGCGGGTCTGCCCGGAGCCGGGGGGGGCGCATCCCGGGCCTGCGGCCGTGCGCGTCGCCGAGCGGATCGACCGGGAGCTGTCGTTCCACACCGCGAAGCTCCGCGCCGACGTAAAGGCCGCGATCTTCCTGCTCGAGCATGGCGGCTGGCTGCACGCCGCGCCCACGCGCTTCACCCGACTGGGCGGCCCGGAGCAGGACGCCTATCTGCGGCGGATGGGCGTGGAGGGGCGAGAGCTCGAGCGGCAGGTGTTCTCGAACCTGCGCCTCTTGGCGCTCTTCTTCTACTACGTGGATGATCGCACCTGGGGGGCCATCCGGTACAACGGGCCGTACGTCCCGCGCGTGGCGCCTCCGGCCGACTCGCGGCCGCGCGAGGGTCGTCTCGATGGATGACGCCGTGATGGACCGGGTGCTCGAGGCGGACCGAGTCCTCGCCTCGATGCGCGAGGAGGTGGACGTGGTGATCGTGGGGAGCGGGTGCGGCGCGGCGGTCGCCGGGCTCGACCTCGCGCGGGCCGGAAAGTCCGTGCTGATGCTCGAGCGTGGCGGCCTCTACCTGCCTCGGCGCCGGGACTTCGACCAGCGCGAGGACGACATGTTCGCGCGCATCGACGGCGGGCGCGGGCTCCACACCACCGAGAACGGCCAGGGCGCGCTCACCTACGGGGGCTGCGTCGGGGGCGCGTCGGTGCACTACTGGGCCGACACCTGGCGCGCGCCGAAGGATCGCCTCGACCGGTGGGAGCGCGAGCACGGCGTCGAGGGACACACCGAGGACCACCTCCGGCCTTGGTTCGAGCTCGTCGAGCAGACGCTGAACGCCCACCCCGCGCCCCCTCGGCGGCGCAACGCGATGAACCGGCTGTTCGTCGAGGGCGCGGAGAGGGCCGGCATCGAGTGGGAGCCGGTCGTGCAGGCTCGCGACGATCGCTGCATCGACTCCGGCTACTGCATGCAGGGCTGCGCCTACGACGGCAAGCAGAGCCAGCTCGTCACGCACCTGCCCGCGGCGCTCGCGAGCGGCGCCCGGCTCTTCGCCGACTGCGACGTGGAGCGCGTGCTGATCGAGGGAGGGCGCGCCGTGGGTGTCGCAGCGCGCTTCCTCGACCGCCGGACGACACGGCCGAACGGTCACCGGCTCGAGGTGCGCGCGAAGGTGGTCATCGTCGCGGCGGGCGGGTTCGCCACCGCGCCGCTGCTGCTGCGTTCCAACGTGCCGAACCCGTCCGGCCAGCTCGGGCGGAACCTCCAGATGAACCCCTGCCCCCAGCTCTTCGGCCTCTTCGACCGGGAGGTCGTGCTCTGGCGCGGGATCCCGGCGGCGGTCGGCTCGATGAAGTACCGGCTGCACACGTTCGACCGCGGGCGCTACGTCGAGGGCGGCTACCTCCTCCACCCGAACCAGCTCCCCCCCGCGACGCTCGCCGCGCTCCTGCCCGGGTTCGGCGCCGAGCACCGCCGCCTCATGGAGGCCGCGCCGCGCATCGGGAGCGCGATCGCGTGGATCGACGATCTCGGGAGCGGCTCGGTGCGCCTCGACGGCGAGGGCGAGCCGATCTGGCGCTGGTCCCTCGGGGCCGCGGATGAGCTCACCGTCCGCGACGCGCTGAAGAAGGAGGCGACCGTCCTGTTGCACGCTGGCGCTGGCGAGGTCATCGTGCCCGACCCGGCCGGTACGCGGATCTCCGAGCTGAAGGAGCTCTCGCGGCTCGACACCGTCGACCTCCGTACGGGCTCGATGACGTTCGCGTGTCCGCACCCCGCCGGGATGTGCCGCATGGGCAGGGATCCGAGCACCAGCGTCGTGGACTCGAGCCACGAGGTCCACGCCGTCCGTGGGTTGTACGTCTGCGATCCGAGCGTCTTCCCGACCGCCGTCTCGGTCGATCCGTCCGAGACCATCATGGCGTTCAGCCACGTCGCCGCCGAGGGGATCCTGCGCCGCATGGGTTGAGGTTCTGGCCCGGCGGTCGGCCGTGGTGATACCGTCCGCGATCCATGAGCGGTCCCCACGACGCCTCGCCGCCCACCGCTCCCGGTACCGAAGCGCCGGGCCGCCCTGTCACCCCGGCCGCCTCCCCGGCGGAGGCCCCCGCGTTCCTCGAGGCGCTGCTCCAAGCGTTGCCGGTCTACATCGTCCGCTTCGACGACCAGCTCCGCATCCTCTACGTGAACCGGTTCCAACCCGGGCACGCGCCGGATGAGTACCTCGGGCAGCCGGCGCTCGAGTTCATCGACGCGGCGGATCGCCCGCTGGCGCGCCGGTGCGTGGAGGAGGCGTTCGCGACCGGTGAGCCGCGCAGCTACGAGACGCTCGGGCCGGGGCCGGGCGGCGCGCACAGCCCCTATCAGGTGTTCGTGGCGCCCGTCCGACACGCCGACGGCCGCCTCGAGGGGTGCTTCGTCGCGCTCGACACCTCGGCGCTCCGCGAGCGGGATCGCTCTCTCGAGCGCGTGGAGCGTCGGCTGCGGATCGCCCTCCGCGCGACCGGCCTCGGGCTGTGGAGCTGGGATCTGGAGACGGGCGAGCTGCTCTGGGACGACGCGATGCGCCGCGCCCTCGGGCGCGAAGCGCCGCTGTCCCTCCAGGACTACGTCGCCCAGGCCGTGCACCCCGACGATCGGAAGGCGGTCGACGCAGCAGGCGCACGCGCGATGGCGACCGGGATGTTCGACCCGATCCCGCATCGCATCGTCCGGCCGGACGGCGAGGTGCGCTGGATGCTCACGGTGGGGGAGATGGAGCGCGCCGCGGACGGTCGGCCCATCGGGATCCTGGGTGGGAACCTGGACATCACCGAGCAGCGGCGGCTCGAGGAGGAGCTGCGCCACGCCCAGAAGCTCGAGTCGATCGGCCGGCTCACGGCCGGGGTCGCCCACAACTTCAACAACATGCTGATGGCGCTGATGCCCACGGTGGAGCTCCTCCGTGAGGTGGTGCCGGAGACGCACCACGGCCTGGTCGACGACGCGCTGGGCGCCGCGGAGCGCGCGGCCGACCTGGTCCGGAAGCTGATGACGTTCGCGGGCCAGCGGCGCCCTCGCGCCGCCGGGCCGTGCGATCTCTCCGCGCTGGTGCACCGGGTCGTCGCCATGTGTCAGCGGACCTTCGGCTCGCGCATCGAGGTGTGCGCCGAGGAGGTGACGCCGGGCGTGCTCGTCGCGAGCGACGAGGCGGATCTCGAGCAGGTCTTGATGAACCTGCTGCTGAACGCGCGCGACGCCGTGGTGGCCGCCGGGCGGGGGCGATCGCGCGTCGTCGTCACGCTCCGCGTAGGGACGACGACCGCAGCGGGAGGCGGGGCGCGCCGTCACGCGGTCCTCGCCGTGCGGGACGAGGGTACCGGCATGAGCGAGGAGGCGCTGCGCCACCTGTTCGTGCCGTTCTTCACCAGCAAGGGTGTGGGCCGCGGGACGGGGCTCGGGCTCGCGACCAGCTACGCCGTCGCGCGGGGCCTGGGCGGCCGCATCGACGTCGAGACGGCGCCAGGGCGCGGCACCACCGTGAGCGTGGTGCTCCCCGTCGCGGACGCGCCGGTCGCCGCCCCGGAGACGATCCGCCCGTCGCGCCAGCCGCCGGCGCGCCTGCGGGTGCTCCTCGTCGACGATGAGCCGCTCGTCCGCCGCGTCATCCCGGAGGTCCTGGCGCTGGAGGGCTGCAGCGTGCGAGCGGTGGCGGACGCGGAGTCGGCGCGCCAAGAGGCGCAGCGCGAGCCGCCCGACGTGGTGCTGCTCGACCGCTCGCTCCCGGGCGTGAGCGGCGCGAACCTCCTCGCCGAGCTCCGGGCGCTCGTCCCCTCGGCTCGCTTGGTGTGGTTCACCGGTCAGGAGGTGCCGCCCGGCGACGGCGAGGTGGCCGACGCGGTCGTTCACAAGCCGATCCGCGGCGCCGAGCTCGCGCGCGTGCTGTTGGATCTGGTCCGCTCGTGAGGCGCCGCGGCGCCGTCCGCGCTCCTCGCCGGGTCAGCGCACCGGGCTCGTCTCCGGCGCGCTGCCGTCCACGTCGAACGCGGCGTGGTCGAGGAGCACGAGGGAGTCGAGCATCCAGTCCGCCGTGTCCCACACGGTGAAGCGGACGCGGACCGTCTGCCCTGGGGGGACGAACGCGTGGGAGCGGACCCAGCCCGTGGCGGCGCCGGAGTCGTAGCCCGTGGTCGCGAGCTCACCGGGGCCGCCCGGGCAGGGGAACGGCGCGCCGAGGGTGTTCTGCCCCGGCTGGCAGACCGCGAGCAGGCCGGAGTTCACGCTGATCGGGTTGCGATCCGAGTCGAACGAGACGTTCCCCGAGAGCGCGCCTGCCGGGGCCGGATCGAAGAACGTCGCGAAGAGGTCATTGTACTGGTCACAGACCCACGCTGGGTACTCCGTGGTGAAGAAGTCGAAATCGAAGCCGAGGGCGTTCGCGTTCGTGGGCACGCGGATCAGCAGCTCGAGCGCCGCCGAGTCGAAGGCCTCGCCGTCCTCCGGCGGGATCCCGCAGCCCTCCGCCGCGATGGGATACCCTGGAGGGAACGGGCAGCGGGTGCCCAGGTTCGAACCGCCGGGC
This sequence comes from Polyangiaceae bacterium, assembly GCA_020846005.1. Lineage (GTDB taxonomy): Bacteria > Myxococcota_A > Polyangia > Polyangiales > Polyangiaceae > JADLEQ01. The sequence continues at coordinate 5,959 of JADLEQ010000002.1, read as the reverse complement.
GGGTTGGCGCCGGGAGCACCAGCGGGCGCCTGGTAGCCCGTCTGCCCCGGCGCGCGCGCCGTGCCGCTCGACAGCGCGAGCATCGACGCGCCCGCGCGCGGCGTCAGCGACCCGAACGTCTCCAGCAGGCCGTGGCTCATCGGGGACATGCCGGGGGAGCCGTCCGCCTTCACGTACCGCGCCTCGACGACGCCCCAGCCGGTCGCCGTCGCGCGCTTGCAGAGCCCGATCGCCGCCGCCGCCGCCCACGCGTCGTCGCTCGCGAGGGCGCCGGCGATCTCGTCGCACGCGGCGTCGTCGTCGGCCGTGCCGCTGCAGTCCTCGTCGACGCCGTTGCCCGGCCAGTCGATCGCGTTGGGCCCGATCTGGCGAGAGCAGTCGTTGCAGTCGCCGTCTGCCGTGCTCGTGCCGTCGAGGTCCGAGTCGACGCTCGGATCCGCGGGCGTACAGGCCGGGGTCTCGGTGAGGCGCGCGCCCGGATCGGAGTATCCGCCGCCGCCGCCCGAGCCGCCGCCTCCTCCGAGCGCGCCGAAGCCGCCGCCGCCGAGGCCGCCCGAGGCCGCCGCGCCCCCGCCGCCGCCCGTCCCGCCGCCGGACGTGCCCCCGGTGGAGCCGCCGCCCTTCGCCGTGCCGCTCGCGTCCGAGCACGCCGCGAGCGCCACCGACGAGCCGACGCACCACGCGCCGACGCACCACGAGCCGACGAACCACGAGCCGACGAACCACGAGCCGACGAGGAGAGACCAACCGCGAAGCTTCGCCACCATGCGGAGTCGGTGCCACGCCGATCGGGCCGGTGCAAGGGGCCAGAGCGCTCGGGCCGGCGCGACGCGGCTCAGCGCGGCTCCACCCGGACGCCGTCGCGCACGCGGTCGCTCGGGTGGACGATCACGTGGTCGCCGGGCGCGACGCCGGACAGCACCTCGACGAGCGAGCCGTCGTCGTGCGCGATCTCCACGCGGGTGCGCACGGCGCGACCGTCTCGGATCACGAACGCCGCCCACTCCGCGCCGCTCCGAAAGAGCGCCCCCGCGGGGACGCGCGCCACCTCGGCCGCCTCCCAGACGACGATCTTCGCCTCTACGCGGTAGCCGTCGCGCAGGCGCGACCACCGCTCGTAGGGCTCGTCGAGATCGACGACGACGTTGACGCGCTGCTCCTCGACCCCGAGCGCCGACACCCGGGTGAACGCCGACGGCTCGACGATGCGGACCCGCGCCGCGAGCGGCGCGCCACCCCAGCGCTCGAGCGTCACCCGCGCGCCGGGCGTGATGCGCACGGCGTCGGCGGTGAGGACATCGACCACGATCTCGAGCGCGGCCGGGTCCCCGACCTCCAGCAGCGGCGTCCCCGGCTGCACGACGCCCTCGTTCGGGTGGAGGACGGCGAGCACCTGTCCGGCGATCGGGCTCGGGACCACCAGGGACTCCTCGCGCTCGTCCCGCCGCGCCTTCAGCGCCCCGAGCGACGCCCGCGCCATCGCGACCTCGTAGTCGGCCACCTTCACACCGAACTCCGCCGCAGCGAGATCGGCGTTGCGGCTCCGCTCCTCGAGCGACGCGCGATCCGCCTCCGCGCCGACGACCGCGCCCTGAGCCACCATCCGGCGCGTGCGCTCCGCCTCGCGCCGCGCGTAGTCCGCGGCGAGCCGCGCGCGGTCCACCCCCGCCCTCACCTGGCGCCGCGCGGCCTCGGCCGCGGAGAGCCGCGCCTGGGCCTGATCGCGCGATCGCGGGTCGAGGAGGGGCGCCTCGAGCGGGACCACGCGGGCGAGCACGTCACCCTGTCGGAGGGTGTCCCCGGCGCGCAGCTCGATCCGTGCGACGTTGCCGCCGAGCGGCGCCGAGACGACGTGGCGGTTCATGACGCGCGTCCGACCGTCCTCGTCCACCGTCACGACGAGCGGCCCACGGTCGACCGTCGCCGTCTCGACCGCCAGCGGCGCCGGCAGGAGCGCGAGCACCAGGGCGGTCGCGGCGGCCAGCGCGAGCGCGCCGCCGAAGAGGCGGCGCACCCACCGCGCGGCCGAGGCGGGGCGCCGCTTGCGGGGGAGGGAGGAGAGCGTGCCGGTGGCGGCGGAGACGGGCGTGTCGTTCATGGGTCACTCCCGGGTCTTCAAGACCCCGATGAGATCGAGCGCGTCGAGGCGACGGCGCACGAGCAGGAAGCTCGCCACCGCGGCCACCAGCGTGATGCTCGCCGCGAACGCGTAGGTGCGGACGGAGATCAGGGCGGGCAGGCGGTAGGTCTCGGCGTCGACCGTCGAGATCAGCGCGTCGACCAGCCCGCTGCCGAGGACCAGCCCGAGCGGCAGCGCCAAGACGACCTGCACGGTCAGCTCTGCGGCGAGCATGCGCGCGACCTCACCCCGGGTGAAGCCCAGCACCCGCAGGCTGGCGAAATCTCTGCTCCGCTGGGACAGCGCGATTCGGGCGTCGTTGTACACGACCCCGACGGCGATCACCGCGGCGAACCCCACGAGCAGCAGCGTGTACACACGCAGGATGCCGCCGCTCTGCTCCTCGAACTGCTGGCGGACGGTGCCGGGGCGAGCGACCGCGGCCGTCCACGGAGCGGCGCGCAGGCGCGCGAGCACCTCGCCGAGCGCGGCGGAGTCGACGCGGAGGAGCGCCGCCTCGACGGCGCCCTCGCCGCCGATCAGCCCCGTGAGGGTCGCCGGGTGCACGTGCCCCTGCAGCCCGAACGCCTCGTCGGCGAGGCCGCTGACGGTGAGCGCGGCGGTGCGTCGCTCGCCGGCCTTCGCCTCGATCGTGACCACGTCGCCCACCCGGACGCCCAGCACCTCGGCGAGCTTCGCGCCGAGCACCACCCCTGTCGGCGGGAGCGAGAGCGGCGCGCCTCGCGCGTCGAGCCACCGGCGCAGCTCGCTCGAGGGCTCATGGGCGGCGAGTAGGCCATCGCGGTGGCGGTGGGCGACGCGGAACCGCACCGGGGCCTGCGCGAGCCCCTCGGCGCGGCGGACGCCCGGCAGCCCGCGGAGCTCGCCGAGCACGCCGCGTGGCAGCGGCCGCGTGAACGTGACGGTCACGTCCTCGCGCATCGCCCCGTGGAACTGCACGTCGAGCATGAAGTCGGTGGCGTCCGACCAGAACCCCGCGACCACCGCGATCGCGACGCAGAACGAGATCCCGATCGTCGAGAGCAGCGTGCGCACGGGCCGACGCTCGATCTCGCGCGCGATGCGCAGCGCGCCCGCCCCGAGCGCCCGCCCGAAGCCGAGTCGCTCGAGCACGGAGCGCCTGGGGCGCGCCGGCGCCGGCGGCTGCATCGCCTCGGCGGGGGGCAGCCGGACGACCTGGCGCACCGCGCCACCTGCCCCGAGCGCCGCCGCGGCCAGGCTGATCCCGACCCCGATCCCCAGCGTGCCGAGATCCAACCGGTACGACGGCGAGGGGAAACGGAAGTAGCGCCCGGTGTACATCTCGACCATCGCCTCGCCGAGCCAGGCGCCCGCGCCGAGGCCGAGCGCGATCCCGACGGCGACGATGGCGCCGACGAGCTGCGCGTAGTGCCAGCCGATCGCCCGATCCTCGTACCCGACCGCCTTCAGCGTCGCGATCTGGCCGCGCTGCAGCAGCACCAGCCGCGACAGCACCACGTGGAGGAGGAACGCCGCCACGAACGCGAACAGGAACGGGACGAACGTCGCCATGCTCCGGAGTTGCTCGAGCTCGCCGGCGACCACGGCGTGAGACGACTGTCGAGCGCGCGGCACCGCGCCCATCGTCCCGTACGGCGCGAGCACCCGATCGATCTCGGTGAGCGCGGCCGGCTCCGACGCGCCCGGCTGCAGGCGGAAGGCGGCGTCGTTGAACGCGCCCTCCATGCGGACGGCCGCGGCCACGGCGCGCCGGGGCGCCCACGCGACCACGATCTGCTTCGGGTCGTGGCTCATCGCCCCCGGGGGCACCGTGAAGACGTGCTCCGGGCTGAGCGCCGTCCCGGCGATGACGAGCTCGCGGCGCCGGCCGTCGATCACGATCGGGAGCGAGTCGCCCGGGCTCAAGCCGTGCGCCTCGGCGAAGGCGTCGAGCACGAGGATCTCCTCCGGGCGCTCGGGATCCGGCGCGCGACCGCGCGCGACGTGCACCACGTTCAGCGCGGCGGTCCCGGTGTCCGGGAGCGACACGAGCGTGCCGACCGCGGGCTGGGCGAGCCCCGCGAGCGGCACCGTGATCGCCTCGACCACCCGGACCTCGACCTGGGCGACCCCGGGGACGCGCGCCAGGCGCTCCGCGACCGCGGCTGGGGCGCGCTCGAGGCGCGCGAACACGTCGGCGAAGCGCTGCCGCTCGTAGTACGTCGCCGCCGACGCGACCAGGGACGCGTAGGCGCTCCGCAAGGCGACGAAGCTCGAGACGCCGCACGCCACGACCAGCGCGATCGTGAGCGCCTGCCCGCGGAGGCGGACCAGGTCGCGAAGCAGCTTGGAGCGGAGGGCGGGCCCTGGCATGGCGCTCACCACCGGATGTCGCGAGGGGCCGCGCGCGTCGCGTTGCGATCCTCCCGCGCGAGGCGGCCGTCGGCGAGCGTGAGCACGCGGTCCGCCAGGCTCGCGACGGCCGCGTTGTGCGTGATCACGGCCGTGGTGGTCCCGAGCTCTCGGTTCACGCGCTCGATCACCTCGAGCACCTGCACGCCGGTCGCGTAGTCGAGGGCGCCGGTCGGCTCGTCGCAGAGCAGCACCTCCGGGTTCTTCGCTACCGCGCGTGCGATCGCGACGCGCTGCTGCTCTCCGCCGGAGAGCTGGGCCGGGAAGTGGTGCAACCGGTCCGCGAGGCCGACGAGCGCGAGCGCGTCCTCCGGCTCGAAGGGGTCGGCCGCGATGTCGGTCACCAAGGCGACGTTCTCGAGCGCGGTGAGCCCGGGGAGCAGGTTGTAGAACTGGAAGACGAACCCGACGTGCTCCCGCCGGTAGCGGGTGAGCTCGCCCGGGCCCGCATCGTGGAGCGGCGCCCCCCGGTGCCGTAGGGTCCCCTCGGTGGGGGTGTCGAGGCCGCCCAGGATGTTGAGCAGCGTGCTCTTCCCGCTGCCGGACGGGCCGAGCAGCACGACCATCTCTCCCTCGCGTAGCTCCACGTCGACTCCCCGCAAGGCGTGCACGTCCACCTCCCCCATGCGATAGACTTTCGTGAGCCCGCGCCCGGCCAAGACCTCCGGGGACGCCGCTGGTGAGAGCGCGGCTGCGAGGGATGGAGGCGGCGGCACGTCAGCTCCGGAGCACGAACGATGCCAGACGCCTGGCGCGACGGCGCGGCGACGCCGCGCGGCGTTCCACCAGCCGGCCGGCACGCTTCCGGGTGGCGTCGCCGCAGGCGCTCAGCAGCTACCGCCCTCCGAGTAGCAGTTGTTCTCGAAGCAGCGCCAGTAGACCTGATTGTGGCAGTAGAGCGTCGACGTGCACGAGTAGGCCCACTCGCACGACGCCTGGCAGGCGCGGCTGCCGCCGCAGGCGTCGATATCGACCTGGAGGTTGCCCGGGATGCACTCCCGCTCCGACGGCAGCTTGCACGCGCCGCTGCACCGCACGGCGTCCGGCGCACACGCGCAGGCGCCCGTGCCGGGCTGGCAGAGCTCGTTCACGGGGCAGGCCTTGGGCGGCCCCGGTTGGCACACCTTGTTCGAGCAGGTGTCGCCCGTGGTGCACGGATCGCCGTCCTCGCAGGTGTTCGCGTTGGCGAGATGGACGCACTGCCCCTGGAGGCACACGTCCTCGGTGCACGGGTTCGCGTCGTCGCAACCTTCGCTCCCACACGCGCCGCCCGCGCCCGCGCTCCCTCCCGCTCCCGCGCTCCCTCCCGTGCCCGCGCTCCCTCCCGCCCCCGCACTCGCTCCCGCCCCCGCGCTCCCTCCCGCGCCCGCGCTCGCTCCCGCCCCCGCACTCGCTCCCGCCCCCGCACTCGCTCCCGCGCCCGCGCTCCCTCCCGCCCCCGCACTC
>JADLEQ010000001.1 GCA_020846005.1 Polyangiaceae bacterium | reverse complement strand
GCCCCGCCCACCGCCTGGGCGAGCGCCGCGTGCGGCGCCTCTCGCCCCTCCTCCGCCCGGTTCTCCCTACCGCACCCCCAGGTACTCCCCAGCGCTATCAACAACAAGAAGGCGCGCGCGCGCGCGCCGCAAGCGCCGTGCCAACCGCACCCCGGAGCTCCGTTCGACCCGCCACGTTCTTCATCGACTTCTCCCGCGCCCATCCTCTCTCCATCCCCGCCCAAGGGCAAGCCCCCGAGCGCCAGCGCCAGCCCGAGCCCGAGCCCCAGCCTGAACCGGGCGCGGTGTGGTACCGCGCCGCGCGGTCACCTCCCCGCGAGTAGCTCCCCTCCGCGCAGTTGAGCGCTACCGACTGCGCCGCCCGCCGCGGCTGCCGCGCGAGGTCCGGCGCCACCCGCTCGAGCCGCCCGATCGCGGGCCTGAGCCCCCGCACCACCTCGAGACTCACCGACTACGCGCGCAGCATGGAGCCTCCAATCCCGCGCCCCTCACCGCGAGCACGCCGGTAGGCTCAGACACCCGAGAGCCCTATCCGTACTTGCCCCCGCTCTCCCTCCCGCCCTCGCCCTCGTCCTCGTACCCCTACGCCCCCGCCCTGCTCACCCCGGCGTCGGCGCCGCGCCCTCGTCGTCGGCTCCGAGGGCCGCCGCGACCTCCGGCTGCGTGAGCGGATCGCGCAGCGCCGCCTTCACCGCCCTCCGCCCCTCCGCCCCGCCGACACGCCGCAGCGTGCGCGCCACCGAGACGACGGCGCGCACGATCTCGGGCTGCTCGGCGGCGGCGCGATAGAGCGAGAAGAACTGGAGCAGCGCCTCCGTCTCGGCCGGCGTCGCCAGCGTCTCGAGCGCGCGCGCGCACCGCTCGAGGGCCTCGAGCGGCGTGGCGGGATCGTTCAGGTGCCGCGCGAGCGGCGCCGCCGCGCGCGGATCGCCGATGGCAGCGAGCGCCTCGGCGAGCGGACCGACCGGCGGCGGCCGCCGCTCGTCCGAGAGGAAGTCGTAGCTCCGGCTGAGCGCCTCGAGCATCACGTCGGCGCCGTCCCGCCGTGCGGCCAGCACCGAGTCCGCTACGCCGGCGAGATCGGGCGACACGCGAGGATCGGCCGCCACGTCGAGCACGGCGCGGGTGACCGCCGGCCCCGGGAGCTTGGCGAGCTCCCCGAGCAGGAAGCGCTGGCCGACCACCAGATCGGTCTCCCGCGCGCGGATCGCCTCGGCGAGCTGCTCGGGCAGCGTCGCGGCGGGCGCCGCGGCGGGCGCCGCGGCGGCGCTCGCGTGGATCTCGCAGGTGAGGAGCGGCTCGGCCAGCGTGGGGCCCTCGCTCAGGGCCCCACGCTGGCCGACCCAGCGCACCGCGCCGTCCGATGCGCAGAGCGCGAAGCCGCCCTCCGCGGCCGCCACGTCGAGCAGCGGCGCGGGCGTCACCGTGACGAACCGCAGCGCGCCGTCCGTCGGCGCGATCCCGAGCACGAGGCGGTGGTACGTCGCGACGGCGACGGCCGGCTCGAAGCCAGCGCCGCTCGGCCGCGCCGAGAGCCGCACGCGGTCCGTCGCGAGCGGTGCGACCGGGAGCGCGCGGGTGCCATCCCCGAGCCACGCGGGCGCGCCCGGGAGCGCGCGGTCCGTCAGCCGAGCGGTGGTGGCGCCGCCGCGCGTGGCCGCACCGATGCGGTCGTCGAAGCGCACGAGCGAGCGCTCGCCGAACCAGAGCGCTCCGCCCGAGAGGAGCGCGTGGCTCACCTGCTCCCGCAGGAGGAGCCGGGCGACCTCGGCGCCCGTGGCGAGATCGAGCGCCGAGACATACTGCCCCGCCCAGGGGATGAACGCGACGCCCCCATGCACCGCAGGCTGGCCAGCGGGGCCGCCGATCTCCCAGCGATGGACGGGCTCGCCGTGCGCGTCGAGCGCCAGCGCGACGCTCCGCCCGGGGCGCGCCGCGCGCAGCACCACGACGACGTGCTGGGCGTCGCCCGCCGCCGCGACCATCGCCCCCCCGGGCGATGGTCGCGCCCAGAGCCGCCGCCCCGTCCGCGCGTCGATCGCGGACAGGCGGCCCCCCGCCGCCACGATCACGCGCCCACCCGCGAGCGCCGGCCGCGCCTCGAGGCGCGCGTCGAGCTTCCACTTGGCCCCGCCCCCGAGCGGGCGACCGACGACCCCCGACGACGTCGTCCCGACGACCAGGTCCGGCTCGGCCGCTGGCGGGACGCGCGCGAGCCGCCGCCACAGCGCTGCGATCGAGCGGCCGTCGTCGCTCGACCACTCCGGGCTGAAGGGCACGCTGCCGGGCGGCGGCGCGCTACCGCAGGCCGCGGCCAGGAGCGCGCCGAGGCCGGCGGCGGCGCGCGACTTCGTGAGGCGCGTCACTCGTCGACCTCGGCGCCATTGGCGCGAGCCGCCTCCTCGAGCGCCTGCCGCACGGGCGGGTGAGCGCCTTCGGGCCACGCGCGCGCGACGCCGGCCAGCAGCCGCCCCACCTCCGGCGTGCCCACCTCGCGGAGCTTCGAGATCCACTCGAGGGCACGCTCGGGGGGGAGGGCATCTCCCGTCCGGAGCAACGCCGCGTGCAGGCCCGGGCCGAGCGTCCCGAGCGGGACGCGACCGAGGCGCCCGAGCAGCTCGCCGCACCCCTCGCCCCGGCACACGCGGCCGAGGGCGAGCGCGGCCTCGGTGACCTCGAGGTCGAGCGCGCGCGAGAGATCGGCCGTGGCCTCCGCGGCGCCCAGCTCGCCCAGACCGGTCGCCGCGAGGCCCCTCGCGTCGCGGTCGCTGCCGCGCAGCGCGAGGCGGAGCGCGGCCACGGCCGCCGCCCCGCGGGTGCGGGCGAGCGCGCGCAGGGCCGACCGCCGCACCTCGGCGTTGCGGTGCCGCGCGAGGGCGGCGAGGACCGGGCTCGCGCTCTCCTGGCGGAGCTCGCCCAGGACACGCGCCATCGTGACCAACAGCTCGGGCGGCGCGCCGCGACGGGCCGAAGCCGCGACGAGCGGCGAGACCCGCTCGGGAGGGAGCTCGCGCACCGGCGCGCTCTCGAGCGCGGCGCGGAGGCGGCCGGCGTCCCCGCTCGAGAGCTCGGCCTCCAGGGCCGCGAGCGCGCGCGCCTCGGCCTCCTCCCGCTTGCGCTCGGCCGCCGTCTTGCGGCGCTCGGCCGGCTTGGCGGCACCCGGGCGCGCCGGCGCGGCGGCGACCCCGGCCGGCGACGCAACCGCCACCACGGCCCAGAGGGCCAGCATCCTTCCTGCGCGCATGGACATCGCCCCTTCGTCGTCGCGGCGTCTAGCGCCGGTCCCCGGCCCTCGCAAGATCGGGGCCGCGCGGTGGGCGGGGCGTCGAGACCTCGGGGCGCGCGGGGACGGGGGCGCCCACGCCATGCTAGCTAACGCGCGTCTCGCCACCCGCCGGGCGACTACCGGTAGCGGACGATGCCTCCCACGGACCTCCCCGCCCTCCCGGCGCTCGAGCTCGACGTGCTCGACGAGCGGCTCGTGCCGGCGGAGGGGTTCCTCCGCATCGCGCGTCGCCGGCTCGTCGTCCGCGCGGGGGGTCGGGTCGCGAGCGACACGTTCGTGTACGACGCCGTGCACCGCCACGCGCTCGACGCCGTGGTGGTGCTCGCGCATCACGTGGCGACCGGCGCGCCGTGGGTGTGGCTCCGGAGCGCCGTGCGGCCCCCCGTGCGGTTCCGCGATCCGGCGCGCTCTCCCGTGGCTCGGGTCGACGAGCGGCCCGGGATCTGGGAGCTGCCCGCCGGGCTCGTGGAGCCGGGCGAGGAGACGGTGGAGGGGCTCCGCCGCGCAGCGTGCCGCGAGCTCGCGGAGGAGACGGGCTTCACCGTGGAGCCCGGCGCACTGGTCGAGCTCGGGCCGAGCTCGCTGCCCGCGCCCGCGGTGATCGGCGAGCGGCACTTCTACTTCTCCGTGGCGGTCGATCCGGCGACGCGTCGCGAGCCTTCGCTCGACGGCTCCGCGCTGGAGCGCTTCGGCGTCGTGGTGCCGGTGCCGCTCGCGCTCGCGCTCGACCTGTGCCGTCGCGGCGAGGTCGAGGACGCCAAGACGGAGCTCGCCCTCCGGCGCTTCGCGGAGGTGGTCGGGTGACGGAGCGCGTGCTGCTCGTGGTGAAGCGCTCCTCGTACGGGCGCTTCGTGGAGGACGAGGGCGATCCGCGCGTGGCGCGCCTGCTCCGCCGGCGCGACCCGAGCGTCGCGCGCTGGGTCGACGCCCACCGCGCCCACATGGCGACGCTCGACACTACGGAGCGCGCGCTCGCGCGACTCGGCGTCCCGGTCGCGCGCGTCGGGCGCGCGGACGTGGCGTTCGACACCGCCGACGCCACCCTCGTGGTCACGGTGGGGGGGGACGGGACGCTCCTCGCGGCGTCGCACAATGTCGGCGTCGTCCCGGTGCTCGGCGTGAACAGCGCCCCGGCGCACAGCGTCGGCTTCTTCTGCGCGGCGCGGCGCGAGACGGTCGAGGCCGCGCTCCGCTCCGCGCTCGATGGCTCGGCGAAGCGGGTCGTCTTGCAGCGGATGCGTGTGCTGGTGAACGGCCACGTCCGCGCGCGCCGCGTCCTGAACGAGGCGCTCTATTGCCACGCGTCGCCGGCGGTCACCTCCCGCTACATCGTGACGCACGCGGGCGTGACGGAGGAGCACCGATCGAGCGGCTTCTGGATCGGCCCCCCCGCTGGCTCCACCGCGGCGCAGCGGTCCGCGGGGGGGCGCGTGCTCCCGCTCCAGGGCGCGGACCTCCAGCTCGTCGTGCGCGAGCCGTATGCTCCTCCCGGGGAGCGTTATCGGCTGTTGCGGACGCTGGTGCCGCCGGGCGAGCAGCTCACGGTGAAGAGCAAGATGCGCGACGCGCGCCTGTTCCTCGACGGCCCGCAGCGTGAGGTCCCCGTGCGGCTCGGAGACACGACGGTGTTCGAGCTCTCGGACGAGCCGCTCACGGTGCTCGGGCTGAGCCGGCGGCGGCGGCGGTGAGGCGGCGCGGGCGAGGGGCGGGGGCGAGCGCGCAGCGCGGGCGCGGGCGAGGGGCGGGGGCGAGCGCGGGCGCGGGCGCGGAGCGCGGGCGCGGGCGCGGAGGGCGGGCGCGAGCGCGGAGCGCGGAGCGCGGGGGAGGAGGGAGAGGGCGGGCGCGGGCGGGGCGGGACTGGGGGCGCGGGGGGCGATGACGCGGTGGGTCGTGGGCGGCGCTTGCCCGGGGGCGCGAGATGGGACAAGAATCGCCGCATGAAGGCGTGGCGCGGATTCGTCGCGGGTGTCCTCGGGTTGGGGCTGAGCTGGTCGTGCAGCAGCGGGTCGGGCGCGGGCACCGGCTTCGGCGGCGCCACGTTCGACGCGGGCAGCGACTCGAGCGCGAGCGGCGGCACGAGCGGCGCCTCGGGCGCGGCGGGCGCGAGCGGGACGGGCGGGTTCGGCGGAGGCACGGGCGGCTTCGGCGGCGGCTCGGGCGCCGGCGCGACCTCGGGGACGGGCGGGGCGTCGGCGACCGGCGGCACCTCGGGGACGGGTGGGCAGAACGGCGGCTGCAGCACGGCGCCGGACTGCGGCGGGTGCATCGGCTGCTTCCTCACTTGCATGTGTAACAACGGCTCGTCCGCCACCTGCAATCAACAGTGCAGCGGCGGCGGCGGCACGAGCGGCACCGGCGGCAGCGGTGGCACGAGCGCGACCGGCGGCACGAGCGGCACCGGCGGGACGACCGGCACCTGCAACGCCTCGTTCTGCCCCAACACTGGCTTCGGCACACCCTGCTGCGTGACCGTGAACGGCCCCTGCGGCACGGACACCGGCAGCGGCTGCCAGGCGAACGTGCAGGACTACTAGCGCCGGCGGGTGGGCTCCCCGCGCGGCTTGGTGGGCGCCAGCGCGCTCCTCTGCGCGTGTGGCGCCGCGCGGACGGGCGTGCCGGTCAGCGCCGTGCGGGTGGCGCCAGCGCGGGCGAGCGGGGAGATCGGTGCGCCCTCGCCGGGCGAGGCCCGCGGCCGCGCGCCGAGGCCCACCCCGCCGGGAGAGCCGCGGAGCGGCGTCTGGATCGACCCGGGGCGGCGGAACCCGATCTCGCTCGTGGGACCAGTCGTCCAGGTGACGCAGGATGACACGCCCGGGCGCGGCGGCTGGGCGCAGATCACCGTCGGCGGCGCGGGCCCCGAGGCGCAGCGGCGCTTCGCGCTCTTGCTCGGCCCGGAGCCCGCGAGGCTCCCGGTCGGCCCCGGGGAGCGCGTCGCGGTCGAGCTCGACTGCAGGCGGGGCGGCTTCCACCGGGTCTGCGACGCGACCGTCCGCGACGCCCGGCGGCGGCTCCTCGCGGCCATCGCGGGCAGCGGCTACCGGCGGCTCGTCTCCGGATGGGACGTGACGGCGGGCGCGCGCGCGACCTCCGAGGTCCTGCGCGAGGAGCCGCTCAGCGTGCGCCACACCGGCGGCGTCGTCGTGGCGATGCGGGGCCGGAGGTGGAGCGTCGCCCCGCTCGCGTGGACGCGGATCGACACCCCGGAGGGTCCCTACCTCGTGCACGGCGAGAGCGTGTCGTGGGAGGGCACGCGCCCGCCCGACGCGCGCGACCACGTCGCGTGGGCGGCGCTCCGCTGGGAGTGAGGCGCGCGCGCGACTCGCCGAGTCAGCTCGGGGCGGAGTGACGGCCCGCGAGCGCCGCGAGGCCCGGGTACACCTGCGCGTCTCCGAGCTCGTCCGCGATGCGGAGGAGCTGGTTGTACTTTGCGACGCGATCGCTCCTCGAGAGGCTGCCCGTCTTGATCTGCCCGGCGTCGGTCGCGACGGCGAGATCGGCGATGAAGGAGTCCTCCGTCTCGCCCGAGCGGTGCGAGATCACGGAGCGGTACCCGGCGGCGGTCGCCGTGCGGATGGTCTCCAGCGTCTCCGTGAGGGTGCCGATCTGGTTCACCTTCACGAGCACGGCGTTGGCGATCCCCTCGCGGATCCCGCGCTCGAGCCGGCGGCGGTTGGTCACGAAGAGGTCATCACCGACGAGCTGTACGCGCCGGCCGAGGCGCGCGGTGAGCTCGGCCCACCCCGCCCAGTCGTCCTCCGCGCAGCCGTCCTCGATGCTCACGAGCGGGAAGTCCGCGCACCACCGCTCGTAGACGCCCACCAGCTCCGCGGCGTCGAGGCGGCGGCCGTCGAAGCGGTAGGCGCCCTCCGCGTGCAGCTCGCTCGCCGCCACGTCCAGCGCGAGGCTCACGTCCTTGCCGAGGGCGTAGCCCGCGGCGCCCACCGCCTCGGCCACGCGCTCGAGCGCCGCCTGGTTGGAGCCGAGACGCGGGGCGAAGCCGCCTTCGTCGCCGACCGCTACGGTGAGGCCGTCCTTCTTCAGCCGGGCCTTGAGCGCCTGGAAGACCTCCGCCCCGGCGCGCAAGGCGTCGGCGAAGGTCGGCGCAGCGTGGGGCACGACCATGAACTCCTGCACGTCGAGGCCGTTGTCGGCGTGGGCGCCGCCGTTCAGGATGTTCATCATCGGCACGGGGAGCACGCAGGCGCGCGAGCCGCCGAGCCAGCGGAACAGCGGGAGCCCGACGACGTCCGCCGCGGCCCGCGCGCAGGCGAGCGAGACGGCGAGCGTCGCGTTCGCCCCGAGCACGCGCTTGTTCTCGGTGCCGTCGGCGTCGAGCATGAGCCGGTCGACGCCGTACTGGTCGAGCACGCTCTCGCCGACCAGGAGGGGCGCGATGCGTTCGTTCACGTGCGCCACCGCGCGACGCACGCCCTTGCCTCCGTAGCGCGCGGCGTCGCCGTCCCGCAGCTCGAGCGCCTCGTGCTCGCCCGTCGACGCGCCGCTCGGCACGGCGGCGCGGCCGCGGCCGCTCTCGGTGGTGATCTCGCACTCCACCGTGGGGAAGCCGCGCGAGTCGAGGATCTCGCGGGCGCGAACGTCGAGGATCTCCGGCATGCGGCCCCCCTACCACGCGCCCGCGCGGCCGGGGAAGAGGGACACGTCAGCCCTCCGAAGAGCCGCCCTGACGCCGCACGACCGCCTCCTGGCGCCGGCGCTCGCGCGCGTCCCGCTCGTCGGAGTCGCGCTGCTCGTACGCGACGATGATCTTCTGGACGAGCGGGTGGCGCACCACGTCCTGATCGCCGAAGTAGCAGAAGCCGATGCCGTCGATCCCCTCGAGGAGATCGCGCGCCTCACGCAGCCCGCTGCGCGCGCCGCGCGGGAGATCGGTCTGCGTGATGTCGCCGGTGACGACCGCCGTCGAGCCGTAGCCCAGCCGGGTGAGGAACATGCGCATCTGCTCGCTGGTGGCGTTCTGCGCCTCATCCATGATCACGAACGACTCGTTCAGCGTGCGCCCGCGCATGAACGCGAGCGGCGCGACCTCGATCTGCGAGCGCGCGCGCATCTGCTCCACACGGTCGAAGTCGATCATGTCGTGCAGGGCGTCGTAGAGGGGGCGAAGATACGGGTTCACCTTCTCCGCGAGGTCCCCGGGGAGGAACCCGAGCTTCTCGCCGGCCTCGACGGCGGGGCGCGTGAGCACGATGCGCTTGACGCGCCGCGAGAGCAGCGCGCTCGCGGCCATCGCCATGGCGAGGTACGTCTTGCCCGTGCCGGCCGGGCCGATGCCGAACACGAGGTCATGCGCGCGGATCGCCTCGATGTAGCGGCGCTGCGCCGCGCTCTTCGGTGCGATCGGGCGCTTGCGCGTGGCGACCGAGATGGTGGCGTCCAGCAGGTCGACGAGCGAGGCCTCCGGATCGAGGCGCAGCTCGCGGAGCGCGCGCGCCACGTCCCGCTCCTCGAGGGAGCGCCCACGCTCGACGAGCACCGCGGCCGAGCTGAGGAACCGCTCCGCCAGCCGGACGTTCGGCTCCTCGCCTGCGAGCTGGATCACGTTGCCGCGCAGGCTCACGTCGGCGCCGGACTCGCGCGCGACCTCGCCGAGCAGCCGCCCTTGCGGCCCCGCCAGCACCGCGAGCGTGGCGGCGTCCTCGACCGCCACGTCGGCGCGGAATCGGCTCTCGATCAGCATCGGCCGGGGCCGGTCGCTGGGGCTCGCGCCGCGCTCATGCGGTGGGGAGGATCACGGGCGGGAGATTCGTGCTGGGCCGCGGGGGGCGACCGGGGATCGGGAGCGCGGCGACGGACGAGCCGCGACCGACTCCAGCAAGATAGCACGCCGGGCGCCGGCTTCTGCCTCGCCCCGGGCGTGAGGAGCCGCTAGGCTCGGTTGGCTCATGCGGTTCGGGCGAGCTCCCCGGCGTCGAGGCGCTGCCATCGCTGGCGCCGGGTTGGCGCTGGCGATCGCCGCCGCGTGCTCCGACGGCGCGCCGGCGGCGGGCGCCGGGAGCGGCGGGGCGAGCGGGGCCGGGGGCGGAGGCGCCACGGACGCCGCGGCGGGCACGGCCGGGGCGGCGGGGATCTCCGGCGGCGCGGGCGCTGCGGGGGCGGCCGGCGGCGGCACGGGGGGCAGCGGCGGCGGCCTGCTCGAGGCGTCGTCGGATTCGCCGCCGTGCACCCCGAGCACGCCCACCAGCGGGTGCGACCTCGTCGCCGGGTGCGGCTGCGAGCTCGGCGAGAAGTGCGATCTCTTCGACCCGGCGGCGGGCTCCGCCCAGTGCACCGAGGACGGCACGCTGTCTCCGTTCCAGGGGTGCGTGTTCGGGTCGTGCGTGGCCGGCACGATCTGCGTGCTCGGCGTGTGCCGGCCGGTGTGCGCGTCCAGCGCGGGGTGCGTCGCGCCGAGCGCCACGTGCGTGCCCGCACAGTACGCGAGCGGGGGCACCGCCGTCCCCGTCCCCGGGGTGTCCGTGTGCACGAGCGGGTGCGATCCGGTCGCGCCCTCGGACGGGTGCGGCGCCGCGCTCACCTGCTCGTTCCGGGACGGCGCGCCCGGCGTCACCGACTGCTTCGCCGCGGGTACCGGGGTCGGCCCGGGCACCTGCGCGGCTCAGGGCTGCGCGCCCGGCTTCCAGTGCGTGGACGTGCAGGGATCGCTCGACTGCCTCCGGTGGTGCCGGGTGGGCCAGCCCGCCGACTGCGACGGCAAGACGTGCGTCCGCTTGACGACCGCCCCGACGCTCGGCGGCGTCGAGTACGGCACCTGCGAGCCCTGAGCTCCCGCGGCGCCCGGAGCCTCGCGGCGGGCCAGCCGCGGCACGGCGCGGAATTTGTCCGGGCCGGCCCGGGGCGGCTATCGGCGAGGGAGCATGCGAGCTCACCAGCGCTGGCTCGGCATCGGCCTGGCCGTGGGGATCATCTCCGCGCTGGTGCCGGTCGTACGGGGCCAGGTCGACCTCGACTCGCTGCGGAAGCTGGCGGTGCGCAAGCAGGTGCCGCCGCCGTCCCTCGCCGGGCTGGATCTCACGCGGATCAAGCTGCGCCCGCGGCGCGCGGTGGTCGCGCTCGCCGATGGCCGAGAGGCCGAGCTCACGATCGACCCCGACGTCCAGCGTGTCGCGTCGAGCACGATGCGCCGCTACCGGGTCCCCGAGGCCGGGCTCGTGATGATGGACGTGAAGACCGGCAAGATCCTGGCGTACGCGAGCCACGTCCAAGAGGGCGAGAGGTTCGACGTGAACGCGCGGGCGGAGGCGCCGAGCGCGAGCGTCTTCAAGGTCGTCACCGGCGCGGCGCTGGTGGAGAAGGGCGGGCAGCGCGCCGAGAGCGAGCAGTGCTACCACGGCGGCAAGAGCCGCCTCGCGGCGGACGAGCTCGTCGACGACCCGAAGCGGGACAAGTGGTGCGCGACGCTCGCCATCGCGATGGGGCGCAGCCTGAACGTCGTCTTCGGCCGAATGGCGCAGAAGCACCTGACGCCGGAGGACGTGACCGCGATGGCGGGGGCGTTCGGCTACGGCGCGCCGATCCCGTTCGTGGTGCCGAACGAGGCGCCCGGGGTCGACATCCCCGACGACCCGCTCGAGTTCGCGCGCTCGGCGGCCGGCTTCTGGCACACGACGCTGTCGCCCCTGGCAGCGGCCTCGATGGCCCAGACGGTGGCCAACGGCGGGATCGCGCTCGAGCCCCGCATCATCGCGATCGTGAGCCGCGGGGGCGAGAAGCTGTGGGAGGACGCCTCGCCGCCCCGCGTGCTGCGGCGCGCCATCCGGGCGGAGACGGCCGCGGAGCTCACCACCATGATGGTGCAGACCACGGCCAACGGCTCGGCGTACAAGACCTTCCACGACGAGCGGGGCCGGCCGTTCCTCCCGGGGATCACGGTGGCCGGCAAGACGGGCACGCTCACGCGACACAAGGCCAACCGCCACTACACGTGGTTCATCGGCTTCGCGCCCGCCGAGCGCCCGGAGGTCGCGGTCGCCGCGCTCGTCGTCAACACCCCGATCTGGCAGATCAAGGGACCGCAGCTCGCGCGCGAGGCGCTGCACGCGTACTTCTCCAAGCGGGGCATGAAACCCGCGGCGCCCGCCGGGTCGGCCGCGGCCGACTGAGCGCGAACCGTCCGAGCGCGCGCTCGGGCCGGGAGGGCCGTCGAGTCGACGCGGTGGGCGGCGCGGGCCCACCCCTGTGACTCCAGTGTCACGCGTGCGGGACCTCGGCCGGATCCGCGACGCGGGCTCCGGTGAGGAATTCGGCGCCTCCGCGCGCGTACCTCGGATCGGGAGCGGGTGGCCCGCGGCTTGCACCTCGCCGAGCTGCCGGTGTCGTGGTCCGGCGGAGCGGCGATGCGCGGATACTCTCTTCTCGGGCTCGTGGGCACGGCGGGGCTGCTCGCGTTGGTGCACTGCGGCGGGGCCGACGCAGAGGAGTTCCCCGCAGAGCCGAGCGACTCGCCAGACGGTGCGCCGGGAGGCGCCGCGGGCGGGGGGGGAAGCGGGGGAGGCTTTCCCACGAGCGGCAGCGGCGCCTCGCCGGGCGCCGGGGGTCGCCCGCCGGAGCAGGAACGCGACGGCACGTTCCTGGCGCCGGTGGCCACCGGCCGGTACCTCTGGGCGGCCAACCCTCAGAGCGGCCGCGTCGCGCGGATCGACGCGATCACCTTCCAAGTGTCGACGGTCCAGGCGGGCTTCGGGCCGACCCACCTGGTCGCCGTGCCGACCGACGTCCCGGGGGAGGACCGCGCGCTCGTGATCAACACGGGCTCCAACGACGCGACCCTCCTGCGCGCCGAGGCGAACGGCTCCCTCAGCACGGAGACGCTCGCCGTCCATCGTGGCGCCACGGCGTGGGCGGTCAGCCCGCGCGGGCGGTGGGCGATCGCGTGGACCCCGGCGGTCGGCGCCCCCGATCCGACGGAGGGCTACCAGGACGTGACGGTCGTCGATCTGGGCGCGGAGCCGCCGGAGACGATCCGACTGAGCGTCGGGTTCCGGCCCACCCGCGCGTTCGTGGCATCGGACGAGACGCGCGCGTTCTTCGTCACGGAGTCCGGCCTGAGCGTGATCGACCTCGACCCCGAGCTCGGCCCGTCGGTCTCGCGCGATTTCGCCGTGTCGCCGAACCCGCTGGAGGACGTGGCGCTCGACGTGTCGGTGGTGCCGGACGGCACGCTCGCGCTCGTCCGGCGCGAGGGCGTGGGCGAGCTCGGCCTGGTGTCGCTCGAGACGGGCGAGCTCCGCTCGATCACGCTGCCGGGGGCCATCACCGATCTCGACCTCACGGCGGACGGCAGCGCCGCGATCGCCGTCGTACGCGACGCGTCGTACGTCGCCGTGGTGCGGACGGCGGAGATCTTCGACGACCCGACGGCCTTCGCGAGCGTGACGATCGATGGCGGAGATTTCGGCAGCGTGGTCGCCGCCGAGAACGCGTCCGCCGCGCTCCTCTATACGAACTCCGCGCCGAGCGAGCGCGTCACGATCCTCGACCTGCGCGCCGGCACGAGCTTCCTCTCCCATCGCGCGGTCTCGGTCGCGGTGCCCGTGGCCTCGGCGTTGATCGCGCCGGACGGCGCGCACGGCATCGCCCTGCTCGACTCGCCGTCCAAGCCGGGGGCGTTCGCCGCGCTCCCGGTCGGCAAGACCTTGCCCCCCAAGATCCAGAGCGCGGACGCGCCGCTCGCCCAGGTCGCGTTCGCCCCCGCGGGCACCGACGGCGCGAGCCGGCGGGCGATCATCACCGAGCGGTCGGACGTGAAGCGCTCGTGGGGCGTGTGGCTCGTGCGCTTCCCGACGCTGCAGGCCGATCGCTTCTCGCTGGCGAGCCCGCCGCTCGCGGCGGGGATGGTCGCCGAGGCCGACCGCGGCTGGGTGGCGCAGGAGCACCCCGAGGGGCGCATCACCTTCGTGGATCTGGAGACGGGGGCGCTGCGCACCCTGACCGGGTTCGAGCTGGGAGCGAGGGTGCAAGATGGCAACTGAGACACGGGGAACCTCACGGGTGCTCGCGTGGGGCGCGCGGCTCGCGCTCTGCGCGCTCGGGCCAGCCGCCGTGGTCGGCCTCGCGCACTGCGCGTCCGGCGACGAAGCCGGGGCGACGAGCGGCGACGACGTGGGCACGGGGGGCACCGCGGGCGGCGGAGGCGGCGGCGTGAACGACGCCGCGGCCGGGGGCACGGCGGGGAGCGGGCTCGGGGGAGCGGGCGGGAGCGTCCTCCCGCCCGAGCAGGAGATCGAGGGGTCGTTCCTGGCGCCGGTCGTCGCCGGGAAGCGGGTGTGGTCCGCCAACCCGGAGAGCGGGCGGGTGGCGCTCGTCGACGCCGAGACGCTCGCCGTGCGGACGGTGCAGGCGGGCTTCCAGCCGACGCACCTCGCCGCCGCGGGCTCGGGCGACTCGGCGGCGGCCGTGGTGCTCAACGTGGGCTCGCACGACGCGACCGTGCTCCGCGCGACGCCGACCGAGCTGACGACCCGCACGCTGCCCACCCACCGGGGGGCGAACGCGTGGGCCGTGAGCCCGGGCGGGCGCTGGGCCATCGCGTGGACGGACGCGAGCGGCGTGGCGAACGCAGACCCTGCGGACGGCTTCCAGGACGTGACGGTCCTGGATCTGACGAGCGGCGCGGAGGCCGCCACCCGCCTCACCGTGGGGTATCGCCCGGTGCGCCTCGCGTTCTCCTCGGACGACACCCGCGCCTTCGCGGTGACGGAGCCGGGGATCAGCGTGATCGAGCTCACCGGGGCGAGCGGCCCGGAGGTCGTCGACCTGGTCGCGCTCAGCGCAGACCCGATCGGGACGCCCGCGCCGAGCGACGTGACGCTCACGCCAGACGGCACGCTGGCGCTGGTGCGGTGGGACGGCGCGACCAGCGTGGCGGTGGTGTCGGTCGCCACGGGCGCGATCTCGACCGTGGAGCTCGGCGCGGTGGTCACCGATCTCGATCTCACGGCGGACGGCACCCGCGCCGTCGCCGTCCTGCGCGAGGCGAGCACGGTCGCCGTCCTCCCCATCCCGGGGATCCACGCCGCGCCGGGCTCTTTCGCGGCGGTGACGCTCACGGCCGAGACGTTCGGCAGCGTGGCCCTCTCCCGCTCCGGCGAGGTCGGGCTGCTGTTCACCAACGCCATCCCGAGCGATCGGCTGACCATCCTCGACTTCCGGCCCGGCGCGGGGTTCCTCGCGTACCGGACGGTCGCGCTCAAGTCCAACGTGCGGGCGGTGTTCGCCGCGGACGACGCCGCGCACGGCGTCGCGCTCCTGCAGCCCGCCGCGGGCAGCACGAAGGCGGGCGCGTTCAGCCTGGTGCCGACCGACGAGCAGCGCGCGCCGAAGATCGTGGGCACCGACGCCATCCCCGTGAGCGTGGTGCTCACGCCTGGGGTGCCGAGCGATCGCGCGCTGGTGACGGTGCGAGACGACTCGAAGAAGACCTGGGGGACGTACCTGGTGCGGTTCCCCACCCTGCAGGTGGACTACCTGAAGCTCGCGGGGCAGCCCCTCGCGACCGGGATGGTGCCCGAGGCGCGCAAGGGCTTCGTCGCGCAACAGCACCCGGAGGGGCGCATCACGTTCATCGATCTCGAGGACGGCACGGCGCGGACGCTCACCGGCTTCGAGCTCGGGGCGAAGGTCATCGACTGATGGCAAGGCACGGAGGCACGCACATGGGAACAGCTCGATCCCCGCTGCCGATCCCCCCCCCGGGATCGCGCACCCCCCGCCCGGCCGGCGCCCGCCTGGCCCGGCTCGGCCTGATCGCCTGGGCCGCGCTCGCCGGGGCCTGCGGCGACCTGTGGGGGGAGCGCGCGGACGCGTGGGACGAGCCGGCGCAGTTCCCGATGACGAGCATCGGCCTCTCGGGCGCCGTGGCGGTGCTCGATCCGTCGCTCGATCGCCTGATGATGCTGCGCGCGGCCGCGCCCGGCTCGCTCGCCTCGAGCTTCCTCCCGCTCGGCGAGAACCCGGTCACTACGGTCGCGAGCGCCGACGCGAGCACGCTCTTCGTGCTGTCGCGCGGCGTCGTGCCGCAGCGGGACGCGAACGACCAGCCGCCGCGCCTCACCGTCTACGACGGCGGTGCGGCGCCCGGCGTGCGACACCTCTTCCCGCTGTCCGATGCGCTCCAGGGGCTCGCCATCGATCCCGCGGGGCGGTGGGCGGTCGTCTACGACGCCGGCGGCATCCTGGTGAACCCGAACGAGCTCATCTTCGTCGACCTCGAGAACCCCGATCAGGGCGCCGTGCCGCGCACGATCCGGAGCCACGGCAGCGCGCCGGAGCGGCTCACCTTCACGGATCCGCTCCTCGTCCCCGGGCGCGGCGTCACCCGCTTCCTCGTCGTCGAGACGACGAACGAGGTGACGCTCATCGATCTCGGGCGGGTCGGCGCGGCGTCCGCCGATCTGGGCGAGGTCACGATCCAGCTGCCGCAGGCCACGAACGGCTCCGCGGGCCGCCCCGCGCAGGTCGTCTTCCACGGCGGCGGCACCCCGGACGACGAGGCGTCGGCGAACGACGCTCGGCTCGCGGTGCGGCTCGCCTCGGACTCGAACGTCATGCTCGTCGAGCTGACGGAGGCCCCCGCGGGGAGCGGGCGCGACTTCTCGGTCACGATCAACGTCGCCGACGTGGGCGCGTTCCCCAGCTCCATCGAGTTCGTGTCGACCGACGGAGCCGCGGCCGATGGCGGCGTGCGGCTCGCGGCGCTGGTGCCCGGGCGATCGGAGGCGGTGCTGGTCGATCCGGCGACGACGCTCACGCAGACGGTCCGGTTGCCGCGGGGCTTCACGCACATGACGCGGGTCACGCGCGACCTGGGCGGCGGGCGTGAGACGGCGCTCCTCTACAGCCCCTCGGTGACGGGCGTCGCGTTCTGGTCGATCGACAACGCCGGGTCGAGCTTCTTCAGCGTCGATGACCGAGAGCTCGGCATCCGCGTGCGGGAGGTGCGTGAGGTCCCCGGGCGGGCGCTCAGGATCCTGGAGGGCGAGGCCGCCGACGAGTTCTACGTCCTCGACCTCGAGACCCGCGAGAGTTTCCCGATCTTGACGGAGCTCGGGACGTTCCAGCTCCAGGTCGCCCCGGACGGCGGCCGCGTGTGGGCGCTCAGCGTCGGCACCGGCTACCTCGGGAGCCTCGATCTCACCGATCTACATCCGTACCCGCTCCTCCTCGAGCGACCCGTCGCCGCGATCCACGAGATCCGGCGCGCGGACGGTGGCTACGCCGCGGTAGCGCTGCACGCGTCGTTGTCCGGCTCGGGAGGCGCCTCCCTGGCCGCGACCGTGCTCGACGCCTCCGCGCCGAGCACTCGAGTCACGAGCTACCACGGCGGCCTGTTGCTCGGAGGGCTCCAATGAACCTGCACCTGAAGCTCGGGGCGGCGGCGCTGGCTGGCGCGACGTTCCTCCTCTCTGCGGCGGCCGCTCGGGCCGAGGGCGAGCCCGGCGGCGCGCCGGCAAGCGCCGAGGCGCCTCCCCAGGCGGACGCGGCGGCGCCGGCGCCCGCCGGCGCGCTCGGCACCCACCAGCGCCACTGGTGGGCGACGCTCGGTGTCCGCACGACCCTCGTCCGGAGCGCCGGCTACGACGTCTTCTCCGAGAACGACGTCCTCACGCAGGCGAGCCTGGCCGGGGGCCGCACGCTCCTGGTCGTGGACCGCTGGTCCGTGGTCGCGGTCGGCGGCTGGGACTTCGGCGCGGTGACCGGCGAGGCTCGCGGCGAGGAGAGCGAGCTCGTCGTCCACCGCCTCACCGCGGGGATCGAGGGCCGGTACCACGTCTTCCCGCAGCTCTTCGGCTTCGGCCGGCTCAGCCCGGGAGCGCTGCGCGTCTCGGCCACGCTGGCGGACTCGGTAGCGGGGCTGACGCTCCACGCCGGGGGCGAAGAGGGCGCGTGGCTCCCGGCGGCGGACGCAACCCTGGGCGGCGCGGTCCAGCTCTACGGCGTGACACGGGCGGACAGCCGGCGGGCCCGGCTGTGGGCGCTCCTCGAGGGCGGCTACGGCTGGTCCGGGTCCACGGAGCTCCAGTTCCGGCCGCTCGCAGCCGATGAATCGAGCGAAGCTGCTCCGCGTCGAATGGCCACGCTCGACCTCGGCGAGCTCGCCCTCCGGGGTGGGACCGTCCGGCTCGCCGTGGCCGGTTCGTTCTGAGACCGTACGCGCGCCGGGCGTCGGCGGGAGGAGGCTGGAGCAGATGGCCAGGTGGGCGAACGCACACAACGTCGGAGACGGAGCGACCGCTAGCCTGGGGTCGCAGGCGTTGCTACGCTCATGACCGTGCAGGTCGTGCTCCGCAAGCTCGGTCGAGGATCGCGCGCCGTCGCGGGTCGCCTCGTCCGAGCGCCGCGCAAGGGGAGCGTGATCGTGATCGAGTTCTCGGACGGCATGCACGAGTACGTGACGACGCCGGTGAAGCGCGTGCTGCGCCTCGCCGCGAGCGACGTCTTCTACGTCGAGACGGTCAACAGCCGGTACCGCCTCGAGGTGCGCGACCGCGAGCGCGCGCTCGACGACGCCTCGAGCGGGTGAGGGCCGCCGGGCGCCGCTTGTGCTCTGGCCCCGGGCTCGGCTAGTGGAGCGACCTCGCTCGATCGAATGGGTAGAACGACATGGGTAACTTCGACAATCGCAACTCGATGAAGATGCGGCGCCGCAAGCGCCAGGCCGCGAAGAAGCGCCGCGCGGCTCGCCGGGCCGAGGCCGTGCGCGCGACCCGCGCGCCCGTCGCGAGCAAGCGGTCGAGCAAGAAGTCCGCGGGCTGAGCCGGCGCGCGCGGGGAGCGGCTCGCGAGCCGCGTCGCCGGGGCCGCGCTGCGAAGGCGAACGCGGGCGCAGCTAGAGCCCGATGGCGGTCCGATAGACCCAGCCTTCGGATCCCTTCGCGTCGTACTTGATGCGGTACCAGTCGTCCTTCTTGCCGGTCACGGTGACGCGGGTACCGCGCAGCAGGCGCGCGACGATGTCGCCGTCCTTCGGCGCCTCGCGCACCAGCGCGACCTCGAACGACACGGTGGCGAGCCCGCTGGCGCCGGCGATGGGCTCGCCACCGGGCTGCGGCTCGGGCGCGGGGGTCGCGGCGGCTCGCACCGTCACCGGGAAGTAGGCGACGTAGCGCGGGTAGTGGTGGCCGAGGCCCGCGAGGCTCGCGGCCATCAGCTCGCGGCGGGCGCACTCGAACAGCCGCTTCCCTGCGGGATCGGCGATCGTCGTGCTCTTGCCGCGAACGACGTCGACGACCTTGCCCGCCTCGAAATCGAGATCGAGCCCCAGGGACAGCACGCCCTCCGCCCCGTCGGCGCCCTCGCAGGTCGCGAGCGCCTGCAGCTTCCCCTCGAGGAACCCGGAGACCTCGAGCCCGGCGCAGTCGTTGCGGGTCGAGCCCTTCTTGTCCTTGCAGCTCGTGATCTTGGCGTCCCCCACCGAGAAGCGTCCCGCAGGGTCCGGGGGCGGCGGCGGCTCGGCCGAGGCGGCGGCGGCGGCGGGTGGCGCCACGGCGGGAGCCGGCTGCGCGGGCACCGTGGCGGGGGCCGCCGGGTCGCTCGCCCCCTCGGAGGCGATCGCGGCGGCCTCGACCGGCGCGCGCGGCACGAGGTGCACGCCCGCCACCCGGGGCCACACGATGCCCACCACGAACCCGACGGCCGCGATCACGCCGACGCGCGTGACGGGCAGGGCGTCGGCCCCGCGGGGCGGGACCTGGATCCGGACGGCGGTCGGCACCTTGGCCACGAGGTCGCGACTACCACGCCCGGCGTGTCGGGGAAAAATGCGAGCCAACGGCGCGCCACCGGCCGCCGCGGAGGCGCCCGCGCCCCGGGCGGAGGTTTGACCCTGGAAACCCCGGGGAGATGGGCGCAGGATCGGCCTCCCCGATGAAGGCGTGCCCGCAGTGCAAGCTCAAGTACCCGAGCGAGAGCACGACCTGCTTCGTCGACGGCGTGCGCCTGGTCGAGATCACCGACCCGAGGATCGGCACCACGCTCGCGGGGCGCTACACGATCGAGAGCGTCCTCGGGGAGGGCGGGATGGCCACGGTGTACCGAGCCAACCATCGCCTGGTCGACCGCCCGTGCGCCGTGAAGATCATGAGCGCGAGCTACGCGGGCAACGAGGTCGTCCGCGAGCGCTTTCGTCGTGAGGCGAAGGCCGCGCAGAAGCTCGCGCACCCCAACATCATCGAGATCTTCGACCAGGGCGAGACCAGCGACGGGAGCCTGTTCCTCGTCATGGAGCTCCTCGAGGGCAAGTCGCTCGCCGACGTGCTCGAGGAGACGCCGCGCGTCCCCCTCGAGCGCGCGATCCCGATCCTGATCCAGATCGCCCGCGCGCTCGCGCGCGCGCACGACCTCGCCGTGATCCACCGCGATCTCAAGCCGGAGAACATCTTCGTCGCCCGCGCGGCGGACGGCAGCGATCAGGTGAAGCTGCTCGACTTCGGCATCGCGCGCTCGATGCAGGACACCCGCCTCACCGGCGCCGGCGAGGTCTTCGGGACACCACAGTACATGGCGCCCGAGCGGATCACGTCGACGGAGGCCGGCCCCGCCGCGGACCTCTACGCGGTCGGCGTCATCATGTACGAGATGCTCGTCGGCGAGCTGCCGTTCCACTCGCCGGACATCACCGGGTGGTTCATCAAGCACCTGAAGGAGCAGCCGCCCTCCCCCCGCGCGAGGAACCCCTCCCTCCCCGAGCCCCTCGAGCGCCTGACCCTGGAGCTGCTCGCGAAGGATCCCGCCGATCGCCCCGTCGACGCGCACCGCGTGCACGCCGACCTCATGGCGGTGGCGGGGGCGATCGGCATCCGCGTCCCGGCCGATGTGGGCGCCGAGGCCGACAGCGAGAGCCAGCCGGCGCGCACGCTTCCCCCGGTCGCGATCGATCGCTGGCTGCGCCGGACGGTGCTGTTCGAGCAGATGCTCGCGCGGTCGTACCCGCAGGCCCGCCCGCCGGAGCTCTCGGGCCTCCTCGGCCAGGTGAAGCGGGTCGTCCAGGAGGTCACCGAGCTGCGATCGCGCAGCGTGGCCGCGCAGCGCGAGCTGGAGATCCTCGAGCAGCGGGGCCGGGAGGGGCGGCAGCGCTTCGGGCACGCCGTCGACGCGCTCGGCATCGACGCGAGCAAGGCGCGCGACGAGCTGAAGGCCGCCATCGCGGCGGCGTCCCAGGTGGCCTCGAGCATGGAGACCCACAAGGAGGCGCTGCGCCAGGCGCACGTCGAGATCATCCGCTGGGAGGGACGCAGCGGCTTCGTGGAGCCGTACCGCGAGCTGGCGGAGGCGTACCGCGCCGCGGCGGTGGGCATCGACACCTGGGTGGCGGCGCGCGTCGGTCAGCGCACCGCCGATGATCTCGTCCAGCAGAAGCGGGTCGAGGTGAGCGACCTCGAGTTTCAGATCCGCGAGCTCCGCGCCGCGCTGGCCAAGCAGCAGGAGGAGATCGAGACGGAGCTCGGGCAGACGCAGGCCCAGGTCGGCGAGCTCGGCAAGCGCGCCGACCTGCTCGAGGCCGAGCTCCTCGATCTGGCGACGCGGTTCTGTCAACCGCTCCGCAAGCGCCCCGAGCTCGGAGGGCTCTTCCAGGAGCTGGAGTCCGACAGCGCGGCCTAGCGGCCGCGGCGCGCGGCGCGCCGGGCGAGGACGAGCAGCTCGCTCACGGCGCCACGACGCGACGCGTCCGCGTGGATGGTGCGCGTCACGCCGACGCTCGCGTACTCCAGCCCGGTGTAGAGCCGCCGGGTCTCCGGAGTGTCCGAGTTGCTGAGGACCGCGGCGACGCGGCGCGTGGTCAGCCCGCGGAACGCCGCGGCGAGGCGCTCGTGCTCCGCCCGACCGAACTTCTCGCGCGCGTACGAGGAGAAGTACGCCGTCTCGGAGATGGGGAGGTACGGCGGGTCCAGGTAGACGGCATCCCCGGGCTGGGCCGCGGCGCACGCGCGCTCGAAGTCCTCTTCGCGCAACGTGACGCCCTTCAGCAGGCGCGCTGCGGCACGCAGGCGCTCGGGATCGTAGATGCGCGGGTTCTTGTAGCGACCGAACGGTACGTTGAAGGCGCCGGAGGCGTTCACGCGGTACAGGCCGTTGAAGCACGTCCGGTTCAGGTAGATGAGCCGCGCGCCACGCTCCGTGAGCGAGAGCCCGCGAGGTTCCAGCGCGCGCACCTCGTAGAAGTGCTCCTCGCCGTGCGCGGCGGCGTGTTGCTCGAGGTGGGCGAGCACTCCCTCCACGTCTCGCTGCAGCGCGCGGTAGGTCGCGACGAGCTCGGGGTTGGTGTCGGAGAGCACGGCGCGCCGGACGCGGCCCGCGGCCGCGAGCGCGAAGAACACGGCGGCACTTCCGGCGAACGGCTCGTAGTAGGTGCCGATGGTCGCCGGCAGGCGGCTCACGATCTCGTCGGCGAGCTGGCGCTTGCTCCCGGCCCACTTGAGCGGAGGGCGGGCGGACGCGCCGCGGTCGGGCCGAGCCATGGCCACCCTCATAGCAGAGGTGTGCCGTAGGCGAGGCGCGGGCGGCGGCGAGCAGCGCCGCGGGATCCGCGAGATCGCGCGACGCTCAGCGCGCGGCCGCCTGCACGTCGAGGCGGCGCATCATCTTCTGCAGCCCGAAGCGCGAGAGCCCGAGCAGGACGGCCGCGCGCGTCTGGTTGCCCGCCGTCCGCTCGAGCGCGCGCCGCACGAGCTCTCGCTCCAGCCGATCGACCCGCGCGCGCAGATCGAGCTCCGCCTCGGCGCTCGGCGCGGGGCCGACGAGCGTGGGCGAGAGGTGCGCGAGATCGATGGCGTCGTCGGCGAGGACGAGCGCGCGCCGGAGCTCGTTCTCGAGCTGTCGCACGTTGCCGGGCCAGGCGTGCGCCGCGAGCGCCTGGAGCGCGGCGCGCGAGATCTCGACCCGCCGCTCCGCGGCGTACATCGCGAGGAAGTGCCGGACGAGCAGCGGGATGTCGCCGTCTCGCTCACGCAGCGGCGGGACCCGCACGCGGACCACGTCGAGGCGGTAGTAGAGATCTTCGCGGAAGCGTCGGGCGCGCACCAGCTCGCCCAGGTCGCGGTGGGTCGCCGCGAGGACGCGGACGTCGACTCGGCGCGCGCGGTCGGAGCCGACGGGCGTGATCTCGCCGGCCTGCAGCACGCGGAGCAGCTTCGCCTGCATGGGGAGGCTCATCTCGCCGATCTCGTCGAGGAAGAGCGTCCCGCCGTCGGCCGCCTCGAAGAGCCCTCCGCGGGGGCGCACCGCGCCAGTGAAGGCGCCGCGGACGTGCCCGAAGAGGGTCGTCTCCAGCAACGTCTCCGGGATGGCGGCGCAGCTCTCGGCGACGAAGGGTCGCGCCGCGCGCGCGCCGTGCTCGTGGATGGCCCGTGCGACGAGCTCCTTGCCCGTCCCCGACTCGCCGGTGACCAGCACCGGGACCTCGGACGCGGCCACACGCTCGACCAGCCGGAGCATCCCGACGAGCGCCTCGCTCTCCCCGACGATCGCGGCGAACCGCGCGCGCGTCGGGCGGGCGCCGCGGGCCCGCGCCAGCTCGCGGGACGCCACGTCGAGCTCGACGTCGCGCACCGCGAGCTCCTCCATCGCGCGCCGCTCGGCGCGACGCGTCTTGCGCAGGGCGCGACGGAGGACGACCTGATCGCGCGCGTCCGCGATGGCGAGCGCCGCCAGGGCCGCCACGGCCCGCACCCACGCCAGCTCGCGGGGACCGAAGGCGCCGGTGCGGATGCGGTCGTCGAGGTAGACCACGCCGAGCGCCTCACCCCGCGCGACGAGCGGCACGGCGAGCACGCTCCGCAGCGCCAGCGCGTGGACGCTCTCGTGGACCTCCGGCAGATCGCGCGCTGCGTCCACCGCCACGACGGGCGCGCGCTCCGCCAGCGCACGCGCGGCGAGCGTCCGGCTGAGCGCGAGCTGCTCACCGATGAGGTCGCGTCGCGCGAGGTTGCGCGCGACCCGAGGCACCAGGCGCTCCCCCGGCGCGCGCAGCAGCAGCACGCCACGCTCGACGCCCGTCCACAGCACGAGCGCGTCGACCACGTTCTGCAGCAACACACGAGTCGCCTCGCGCTCCCCGAGTGAGGTGACCAGCGCGCCGAGCCGTGAGATCTGCTCCGGGGAGAGGAGCGCCTCGTCCCCCTCCGTCGCGAGCCACGGGAGGGCCGCCGCGCGCACGGCGAGCTCGGGCGGGAGCCCCCCGAGCAGCTCCCGCCCTGCGAGCCGCGCGGCCTCCGTGAGCCGCCGCGCCACCTCGCCGTCGCCGCGCTGGGCGGCGAGGCGCGCCGCCGCGGCGAGCGCGGGCCCGCGCGCCGCGGGCGGGACCTGGGCGCTCACGAGCGCGCTCACCGCGGCGAGGACTCGCTCGGCGTCCGCGCTGGCGCTGCCCGCGCGCTCACACGCGAGCGCGCGGGCTCCCCACCACTCCAGGCGCGCCTCGGCCGGGGCGCTCGGGGCGGCGGCGAGGGCGTCGTACGCGTCCACCTCGGTCGCCACGCCGTGGAGGAGCTGGCGCGCCGCGACGCGCAGCCGTGGCAGATCTCCCTCGACTAGCGCGCTCGCGCGCTCCACGTGGTCGATCGCCTCGCGGTCGCCCGGGGGGAGTACGTCGGCGAGCGCGAGGTGGGCGTAGGCGGCGCACGCGCGGTCGCCGCTGGCGCGCGCGTGCGCCAGCGCCGCCCCGGCACACTCGCGCGTCTCCTCCGCGGCGGCGAGCGTGGCGTGGACGGCGGCCGCCGCGAGCCACGCGCGCGCCGCCTCGCCGCGCCGACCGACGTGCTCGAAGAGCACGGCCGCGCGCCGCGCCTCGTCGAGCGCCTCCGCGAGCTCGCCGAGGGTGGCGGCTGCCGCGGCCGCGCCCGTCAGGTACGTCGCCTCCTCGAGCGTCGCCCCGGCGTGCGCAGCGTGGTCCGCCGCGCGCGAGAAGGCGGCTCGCGCACCCTCGAAGTCGCCGCGCGCGTGGGTGACGTTCCCGAGAACGCCATCTGCCCGCGCGCGCTCCTCCTCGGTGAGCGCGAGCGCCCGGCAGTCCGCGGCCGACGCCGCCGCCGCGTCGAGGCGCCCGAGGGCGAGCTCGGCGAGCGCGCGCGCCTCGGCGACGGCGGCGGTCGCCGGCGCCCCCGCGAGCTCGGCGAGGCCGGCGAGCGGGTCGCGGGCCTCGAGGGCCAGCCGCGCGGTGGTGGCGGCGGCGCGCGCCCGGGCCGCGCGGGAGGCGTGCGCGCCCACGAGCGCCAGCTCGGCTCGCGCGGCCTGCGCGTCGCGCGCGCGCCGCGCCGTCTCGGCGGCCTCCGCCCGCGCTTCGTCCCCGGAGATGTCGGCCAGCACCGCCAGCGCCACGCCGAGCGCCCCGCGCTGGCGGTGCGCGAGCGCGAGCGCGAGCGCGAGCGCGGGCTGCCCGCCCCGCGCGACCGCGCGCTCGACGGCGACCAGCAGCGGCTCGGTCGGCGCTCCCCGCCCGAGCGCGAGCGCGAGCTCGACCGGCGACGAGGGCGGATCCGGGAGCTCCGCCGGGGCGCCGAGCAGATCGGCGAGGCGGAGCGAGCGGGGCGCCACGTGCGTCACGCGCTCGATCAGCAGCTCCGCGAGCGCCGACTCGTCGAGCGCCGGGAGCGCCCAGCGGGACGCGGGCGGACCCACCAGGTCGACCAGCCACCGATCGCGCTCGGCGGGCGACAGGCGCGGGACGATGAGCGCGCCGTCCCGCCCCGCCGCCCCGCGCAGCACAGCGACGGCGCGCGCGAGGCGCGCCGCGTCCTCGAGCCAGCGCGCGGCGAGGCCGGTGGGCTCGAAGCGCACCTTCCGCGCCGTCGCGGCGCGCGCCAGCCAGGCGCCGCGCGCCCGCAGGTACGCACGCCGGATCGCGCGGCGGCGATCGTCCACCGCCTCGAGCTCCGGGTCGCTCCCCGCGAGTCGCGCCGCTTCGCGCGCCACCCAGCCGGCCCCAGGCCGCGCCGAGGGCGCGCGCGCGAGCAGCGACGCCACCAGCGTCGCGAGGGGGGCGTCCAGGCGGCGACGGAGCTCGCCGGGCTCGACACGCTCGCCGAGCGCCGTCTCCGCGACCACGGCGCCGAGCGCCCAGAGGTCGCGGGCGCGGGCGTCCCCGGGCGCGCCCGAGAAGACCTCGGGTGCCAGGTAGCGTGGGGTACCCCCGGAGGGCGTCGGCTGATCGAGCCCCGCGGCCAGGTCGAGATCCACGAGGGTGGCGCTCCGCCCGTCGGGCGCGACCACGACGTTGCTCGGCTTCACGTCCCCGTGCGCGTGGCCCGCGGCGTGGAGATCGGCGAGGGCGCGCGCGGCGTCACGCGCGACCACGAGCGCGAGCTCGCGGCGCCGCTGCGCTCCCCCGGCGCGGGTCGGATCGAGGGGCGCTCCGGGGCAGTGGCGCATCGCCACGAACACCGCGCTCGGGTCGAGCCCGCTCGGCGCGCCCTCGACCGCGTCGCGCACGGTGCCGGCGTCGAGGACGGCGGGGAGCCACGGGGAGTCGACGTGCAGCAGGCGCTCCGCCTCCGTCGCGAGGCGCGGCGCGCGGTCGGCCGGCGCGATCTTGAGCGCGAGGCTCACGCCCCGCGAGTCGACGGCGCGAAACACCTCGGCGGTGCTCCCGGCGCCCAGCCGCTCGTGGAGGGTGTACCTGGCCACTGTCAACGGAGTTTACTGCTTCATGTCGTGCGATTCCAGTAGCTGGCGCCCATGGCGTTAGATGCCAACCGAGTTGGCGATCCGGCTTGCGCCTCGCGGAAGGGTGCGCCGCGGGAGCGCGTCAGCGGCCGGCCGCTCCGGGCAGCCCGCCGGTCGCGAGGTGGACGACCGACGCGACGAGGAGCCCGAGGACCCCGAGCGGGAGCACCACGGCGAGCCAGGCCGCGCCGCGGGGCCCCGCGCGCCGCGCGACGACACGAGCGAGGTAGCCCGGCCCGCGCAGCCCGAGGTGGGCGTGCGCGCACGCGAGCGCGGCGCCCGTGAGGTAGAGCGCCGCCCACCACGCGATCCCGAGCGCGCCCGTCGTCGACAGCGCGCGCGCCAGCCGGTCGTAGTGGTCGGCGCCGTGGATCGTGCGCGCGACACGCGGAGCCCAATCCCCTGGGAGGTGGACCGCGAGGAAGGCGGCGGTCCCGAGCCCGGTGAGGAGCCGCGCGCGGCCTCCCCGTCCCTCTCCCCGCCGCGCCGCACGGGCCAAGCGCCCGAGGCCGCTCGCGGCGTGCCCGACGAGCAGCGCGACCGCGGCGGCCTCGGCGAGCGCGCGCAGGGCCGCGCCGTCTAGCGGTCGCGACACCGCGGCGTACGCTTCGCGCCCGCCGAGGGCGAGCGCGCTCGCGGCGGCGTGCGCCGCGAGGAAGACGAGGAGGAGCGCCGCGCTCGCGGCGTGCCAGCGATCCGAGGCGCTGGCGCGGCGGCCGCCGGGGGCGGCGGTCGGCGCGTCGCCCGCGTGCGGGGCGTCCTCGGTGGCCGGCTCGGTCACGACGCCGCGTAGCGCTCCCGGATCCGCGGGAGCAGGTAGTCGGAGAACGCCTGCTCCTCGTCGTAGTCGGGCGCCCAGCCCCAGTCGGCGCGGGCGCGCGCGTCGTCGAGGTCCTCCGGCCACGAGTCGACGATGCGGGCGCGCGCGGCGTCCGGCGCCCACCCGATCCGAGCCCCGGGGAACGCCCGCGCCACGCGCGCGGCGATCTGCCCCGCCGTCGGGCTGAACGACGCGACGTTGTACACGGTCGTCGTGAGCCGCTCGCGATCGGCGTCGAGGAGCGTGACCAGCGCCTTCACCGCGTCCGGCATCGCGAGGAACGGGATGCGGGCGTCGGGACCGACGAAGGAGTCGTACGGCTCGCCGCGCGCCGCGGCGTGGATCATCTCGGGGCCGAAGTCGCTGGTGCCGCCCGTCGGGACCGTGTCGGCGGAGATGAGGCCCGGGAAGCGGAGCGCGCGAAAGTCGAGCCGGGCGGCGCCGGCGAGCGCGCCGAGCTGGCGGAAGTGGTGCGTGAAGTAGCGCCCGAGGTGCTCGCAGTACAGCTTGTTGCAGCCGTACATCGTGATGGGGACGTTCCACTCCTCTTCGCGGGCCCGCCCCACCGCGCGCTTCACCTCGAGGTTGGGCAGCCCGTAGGCCGCGATCGAGCTCGGGAACAGGAACCGGACCGCGCGCCCGAGGCGCGCCGACTGCGCGTGCGCGACGCGCAGCAGGTTCAGCGTGCCCTCGACGTTCACCTGGTGCGAGAGCTCCGGATCTCGCTCGCCCCGGGTCGACAGCAGCGCCGCGAGGTGGAAGACGGCGTCGAACTCGTGGTGGGCCGCGATCTGATCGAGCAGGTAGCGGTCCATGATGTTGCCCGCGTAGCTCGCGACCGCGAACGACCGCAGCGACTCGGGGAGCGGGACGAGGTCGAGGGTGACGCAGGCGTAGCCGGCAGCGGTGAGGCGGGG
Source organism: Polyangiaceae bacterium (assembly GCA_020846005.1). GTDB lineage: Bacteria > Myxococcota_A > Polyangia > Polyangiales > Polyangiaceae > JADLEQ01. Next base: position 46,885 of record JADLEQ010000001.1, on the reverse strand, counting down.
GAGCAGCGACCGGCCGAGCTCGCCGTTGACCCCCGTGATGAGGACGATGGAGCGCTTCATGGGGCGGCCAGCATCGCAGGTTCGCCGGGAGCCGCGAAGCCCCGCCGCGGCCGCCCGGGGCGCGCGGGGGGCCGCGGGTGGGCGGCGCGGGGCGACCTCCGCGCCCTGCCGCGCGGGCGCGCGTGCTTGCCGCCCGCGGCGCCTGTAGCTTCGGGCGCGTGACCCCCGTGTCCCCTGCCCCCGCGAGGCGAGCGCGCGCCGCGTGGGCGCGCGCCCGGGCCGCGGCGCTCTCGCTGGCCGCGGTCGCCCTCGGCGGCCCGGCGTGTGGGCCGGGGCCGGACGCGCACGCGCCTCGCGTCGAGGTCGCCGGGACGCGGGAGGCGCAGCGCGCCTTCCGCGAGCTCCGCGCTCGCTGGGCTCGAGAGCGCGACGATCGATCGGGGATGCAGCCCGCGCTCCGTGCGTTCCTGTCCGCGCACCCCGAGGACGGGCGTGCGCGGCTCGCGCGCGTGATGCTGGCGTGGTCGCTCGTCGACCAGGGGGGGAGCGGGCTCGTCGAGGCGCGCGCGATCGTGCGCGAGGTCGGGGCCGGTCGACCGGGGCGCGAGCGCGATCTGGCGCGCGTGGCCGAGGCAGCGATCGCCAGGCGCCGCGGCGACGCCGACGGCGCGGTCGAGCTCCTCTTGCCGCTGCGCGGGCGCCTGTTCGACCCCGACGAGCTCGCGCTCCACGCCGAGGAGCTCGCCGAGGCGGCGCTCGCCGCGCGCCGGTACCAGACGGCCGTCCTCGCGCTACGCGACTGGCTCGCGCTCGCGCCGCTCGAGGAGCGCGCGGCGGTCCGCGCGGCGACGGGCGCGCTGGCGGGACGGATCCCGCTGGCCGCGGCGGAGCGCGCCCTCGCGGATCTCGACGCCGAGGCGCGCCAGGATCCGGGGCGCCGGGACGCCGCCACGACGGCCCGCGAGTGGCTGCGCGAGGCGCTGCGCGAGCGCCTGGTCGACGCGGCGCTCGCGGGCTCGGACGGCGAGCTCGCGAGGCGCCTCCTCGATCAGGCGCCCGCGGCGTTTCGCAGGTCGGAGCGCGGTGCGCGGCTCGCCGCCCTCGCCGCCGGAGGCGGGCGACAGGCGCGCGTCGAGGGCCGGGTGGTCGGGGTCGTCGTGGCGACGCGCGACGCGCTCACCCGGGCCCGCTCGTCCGCCATCGTGTCGGGCGCGCTGCACGCGCTCGGGCTACCGCGAGGCGCCGGGCGCGGCGTCGACCTGGTGACGGTCGAGGACGCCGGCGGGCCGGGGGACGGCGAGCGCGCCGTCGCCGCTGCGGCGTCCGAGGGCGCGCTCATCGTGATCGCGGGCGTCGATGACGCCACCAGCGCCGCCGCAGGGCGGCGGGCCGCGGTGGCCGGGGTCCCGCTGGTGCTGCTCGCCTCGCCCGCGGGCGACGCACTGGCGTCGCCGTTCGTCTTCGAGGCGGGCGCCGCGCCGGGGGAGGAGCGGCGGGCGCTCGGCGCCGCGCTGGGCGAGGGCCGGACGGTCGTCGGGGGCCCGGGGGCAGACGTCGACTGCGAGCGCGCGCGACCGGTGGGCGGCGGCACGCGGTTCCCCGTCGGTGCGTGGCGGGCCGCGCGCGTCCCCGCGGTTTTGTTGCTCGGCTCGGCGGGCTGCGCCCGCGAGCTGCTCCGCGAGGCCGAGCAGGCGCGCCTGCAAGCGACCCTCGGCTTCGGGCTGGAGGCGGCGGTGGCGGCCGCGGGCGCGGCCCCGGCCTCGCGGCTCGCGGTGCTCACGTCGGGGAGTTACCCGGAGGGGGGAGAGGGAGGAGCGCCGCCCGCCGCCCACGCCGCGTGGGTCGCGCGCGCGGGGTCGCCGCCGGGGTGGTGGGAGGCGCTCGGGCGCGACGCCGCCGCGCTCGCGCGCGCCGCCATCGTGAGCTTCCCGGAGGAGCGCGCCGAGGACGCGCTGCGCGTCTCGGCGCTGCACGAGCGGGCGCGCCGCGCGCTCGCGAGCGCGGAGGCGCCCCTGTGGACGACCGACGCCCGCGGGTTCGGCGGCGCCCAGCGGCTCCCGCGCGTGCTCCGCGTGGTGGAGCGGGGCGGCGAGCCGCGGAGGCGCCGATGACGCGAGCGCTCGCCGGGGGCGGCGGTGCGGTCGAGGTGCCGCTGCCGACGCGGCGGGCGACCCGCGAGCTCGGGCGCGCGCTCGCCCGCGTGCTCCGCCCGGGGGATCTGGTCGTGATGTCCGGCGCGCTCGGGGCGGGCAAGACGTTCCTCACCCGCGCGACGTGCCGCGCGCTCGGCGTCCCCGCGCGCGTTCCGATCACGAGCCCGACGTTCACGCTCGTCCAGGAGCACGCCGGCGCCCTCGCCATCGCGCACGCCGATCTCTACCGGCTCTCGGGCCCCGCCGAGCTGCGTCACCTCGGGCTGCGCGAGGCGAGGGACTCGCGCCTGGTCATCGTCGAGTGGGGGGAGCCCTACGTGGAGGCGCTCGGGGGGGACGCGGTGCTGGTCCGCCTGGAGGCGCATCCGAGGCGCGCGACCGTCTCCGCGACGGGCCGCGGCGCCGAAGCGACGGTCACCGCCCTCGCCGCCCTGGGGCTCGGTGTAGAACCGTCCCGGTGAGCGACGCGCCCCGCACCGACGAGGACCCGGGCGTCCTCCAGCGCCTCGGCGGCGCTGCGGTGGGCGCGCTCGACGCGGCCGGCAACCTCGTGCTGCTCACCGGGCGGACTCTCGCCTGGACGCTGCGGCCACCCTACCGGCTGGGGCAGCTCGTCCTCGCGATGGACTTCATCGGCGTCCAGTCGATCTTCATCGTGTCGCTGACCGGGATCTTCAGCGGCATGGTGCTCGCGCTCCAGACGGTGAACAGCCTGCGGACGTTCAGCGCCGAGGGCGTCGTCGGCTCCGTCGTGGCGATCTCGCTCACGCGCGAGATCAGCCCCGTCTTCAGCGCGCTCATGATCACCGCGCGGGCGGGCAGCGCGATGGCGGCCGAGCTCGGGAACATGCGCGTGACGGAGCAGATCGACGCCCTGACGACCATGGGCGTCAGCCCGATCCAGTACCTGATCTCGCCGCGCCTCGTCGCCGCGCTCCTCATGGGCCCGCTCCTCTACGTCCTCTACACCGTCGTCGGCATGTCCGGCGCGTGGCTCGTCGCCGTGAACTGGCTCGGGGTCGATCCAGGCGTCTTCATCGCCAACATCGAGAAATACCTGGTCGTCGACGACCTGGTGATGGGCGGCACCAAGGCGGCGGTGTTCGGCTTCCTCATCGCTGTCATCTCGTGCTTCCACGGGTTCAGCGCGAGCGGCGGGGCGCGAGGCGTCGGGATCGCGACGACGCGCGCCGTCGTGCAGAGCTCGGTGGCGATCTTGATCGCGAACTACGTGCTCACGAACGCGATGACGAAGCTGTGAGCGGAGCCCGGGCGCGGGGGCGCGCGCGGCGCGCCGGTCAGGGGCAGTAGGTGGCTTGTGCCTGCGGGGCGTTGGCGGCGCCGAGGGTGCTGCAGGAGGTCGGGCAGAGCTGGAGGCGGTCCGCGCCGTCGGCGTACCAGCCGTGGCCGCTGCAGGCGCCCGCGCTGGCGACGCGAGGGATGGTGGAGGCCCCGCCGGCGATCGTGGTGCGCAGCGCGAGCGTGATGGCGCTCGGCGGGACGAAGCTCGCGCCCGAGGTGGGCAGGCGGTAGGTGCAGCCGCCCGAGTTCGCCTGGATCGACTCGAGCGCCTGGCGCGCCGTCGTCACGTCGGTGTCCGTCCCGACGTGGTACTGGCGGCACGGGCTCAGCCCGGCGGGGCACGGGCTCGCGTGGGGCGCGCCGCCCCCGGCGACCGCGAGGCTCTCCGCGCCCGCGAAGTCCGGCGTGAAAAACGGGAACGAGACGATGAACGTCCGGATCCCGGTGGCCGCGCGGTGCGCGGAGAGGATCCCGCTCAGCGTCGTCACGTCCTCCGTGCAGTTCAGCGTCCCGGCGGTGGCGCCGTCTCCCAGGAACACCCCCACGGCCACGCGACCCGGCGTGGCGATGCCGGTGGTGTACGTCGCCAGCCCGTGCAGCACCGCCTCGGCGGACGTCGAGCCGGTCGGGTTCAGGCCGTTCAGGAAGGTGCGGATCGTCGTCGCGCCGGCGGGCAGCGTCACGGGGCCGGCGGCGGGAGTCGCGAGCGCGTTGCCGATCCCCGAGCAGCTTCCGCCGCCCGGCGCCACGTGCCGCTGGACGGCCATCGTGACCCCGGTGGTCGCCGGGTCGTTGGCGAAGGCGTCGAGCGCCATCTTCTCCGTGCAGAGCGGACCCGTCGACGCCGACGCCGGCAGCGTGCACGCGCCGCTCATGCTGCCGGAGTTGTCCACCATCACGTAGAGGTCGAGGTCGAGGGCGCGGAGCGGCGACGTGACGGGGACGCACGCGACGCAGCTTCCGCCCGCGCAGCTCTGGCCGGTCGACGCGCAGTCGGTGGCGCCGGGCAACAGCCCCGAGCCCTCGGCGTTGCACGTGCCCGCGTAGGCGCCGTCGCACGCCGCGAGGCCCGGCGTGCACACCTGCGGCACGCAGGCGAGCGCCCCGGGATCGCAGTACTCGCTGCTCGAGCAGGTGTCGGCGACGGTGTACGAGAGGCCATCGCCCGCGCAGCTCCGGAGCTCGGCCCCGGCGCAGTACGTCGCGCTCGGCGTGCACACCTGGGCAACGCACGCGCCCCCTACGCAGTGCAGCCCCGTCGCCGCGCAGTCGGTGCGGGACACCTCGCTCAGGCCGTCCGCCGCGCACTCGACACGCTCGTCGACGGCGCCCGGGTCGCAGTACGTCTGCCCGGCGGTGCACACCCACGGGGTGCAGGTCGCCGAGTCGCCGCTCGCGACGCAGGTCGACTGCGCACCGCAGGTCGCCGGCGCGCCCCACGTGGCCCCGTCCGACGCGCAGGTCGCGCGCCCGCCCGGCTCGCAGCGCGAGGTGCCGGCCCGACAGACGTCGAGCTGGCAGAAGCCGCCCGCGCAGTGCTCGGACGCCGCGCACTCGCTCGAGCCGAGACACTCGACGCAGTAGCCGGCCGCCACGTCGCACAGCTTGCCGAGCGGTGTGCACTGGTTGTCGCTGACGCACTCCGGCTCGCAGGTGGCGCGGGCCGAGCACTGCTCGCCGCTCGCGCAGTCGTTGTCCCCGACGCACTCGACGCACTGGTCCACGACGGTGTCGCAGACGCGCCCCGTCGGGCAGTCGAGCGAGGTCTGACAGGTGTCGACCGCGACGCACTCCTGCTCGACGCACTGCTCGGCGGCGCCGCAGTCCGCTGTCTGCGTGCAGCCGACGCAGAGCTTGCTCAGCGGATCGCACACGGTGCGGCCGTCGGCGGTGCCGGTGCAGCCGAGGCTGTTCACGCACGAGCGCTTGGGGGTGCACGCGCCGTCGTCGCACCACGCCGTGCCGGCGCAGTCCTGGTCGAAGACGCACGCGACGCACGTCTGGCTCGTGGGGTGGCACACGCCGCTCGTGCAGTCGCCGTCGCCCGTGCAGGGCCCGCCGCCCGACCCGCCCGTGCCGCCGCCCGACCCGCCCGTGCCGCCTCCCCCGGTGCCGCCGCCGCCCGTGCCCGAGGCGCCGCCGCCCGCGCCGGCGGCGCCCGTGCCGCCGCCGCCCGTGCCGGAGGTGCCGCCGCCCGTGCCGGCGGCGCCCGCGGCGCCGCTCGATCCGGCCGCGCCGTCCGGAACGCCGCCGTCCCCACCATCGACGCCGAACAGGCCCGAAGACCCGCTGTCACCGCACGCCACCGTGCCCAGGACAGATACCCCTACCACCACCGCCAAGGTCGACATCGTGCGCATGAGAAGCTCCGCGTGAGGCCCGGGCGCCCGGCCGGCGCGCCGCGCGCGCACGCTAGCACCGTTCCACCCGCCGCGCAGTCTTGCGGGGAGAGCGGAATGGGCGGGTCCTCCAGCCGCGCGGCTCACTCCGCGGCGGGCTGCTCGGCCTCGGACGCCTTCAGGGCCTCGAAGGGATCCTCCCAGCTCTCGTACTCCAGGATGCCCAGCTGGTGGAAGCGCGCACGCTGCCGATCGGAGAGCAGCCCGATGCGCTTGACCGCCGGCACGATCTTCGAGAATAGCATGCGCCGGAACTGCCGCTGTCCCTCGTTGTTCAGCGTCGCCTCGGTGCACTCCTGCATCGGGAGTCCCAGCTTCTCCCACACCTGCTGGAAGAGGAACCGGTCCCGCATCAGCACCGCCGCCTCATAGACGAAGTCCTCCCGCTCGGCGCGCTCCCGCTCCGTCATGTCGCCGTAGAGATCCTGCAGCGCGAGCACGCCATACGCGACGTGCCGCGCCTCGTCCTGGAGCACGTAGGTGGTGAGCGAACGGAGGAGCGGCTCGTCCACCGTGTCGCGCGTGACGGAGAACGCCGCGAGCGCCAGCCCCTCCACCATGATCTGCATCCCGAGCAGCTTCATGTCCCAGCGGGAGTCCTTCAGGATGAGGTCGAGCAGGTGCTTCAGGTGCGGGCTGATGGGGTACGAGTGCCCGACCTTCGTGTGCAGGTAGCGGTCGAACACCTCGACGTGGCGCGCCTCGTCGAACACCTGACTCGACGCATAGAGCTTGGAGTCGAGATCGGGGACCGCGCTCACGAGCTGACTCGCCGCGAGCAGCGCGCCCTGCTCGCCGTGCAGGAACTGCGACTGCATCCACGCCGGCAGCTCGAGCGCGAGCGCGTCGCGCTCCCGCTGGGTGAGGCGCGCGAGCACCTCGGAGCCGTAGAGCGGGTGCATGAACTCGGGCACCATCGCGCGGCCGAAGTCCACGTCGATCGACCAGTCGAGACGTGTCTCTCCGTCCCACTGCGCGCGCTTCGCCTTGGAGTAGAGCTCGCGCAGGTCGCGCCGCGTCTGCTCGTAGCCCCAGGCGTAGTGCACATCGAGCAGCGCCTCGAGGCGCTCGGCGGTGGGCGGGGCGGGCGGGGGCGGGGGCGTCATGGGGGCTCCTGGCGGCTCGGGGTGCGATGATCTAGACGCAGTCTAACTCATGCGGAGGCTCAGGACACCCCTCGTTCACGGCCGTGACACCCGCCGGCGGTAGAGTGGCGCCGTGACCGTGCCCCTCCTCGTCTGTGACCGCCCCGCGCCCGGCGTCGCGCGGATCCGCTTCAACCGCCCGGAGAAGCGCAACGCCCTCTCGACGGAGCTCCGCGATCGGACGACCGACGCGCTCCACGCGCTCGGCGAGGACGACGCGGTGAAGATCGTCGTGCTCGCCGGCGCGGGCGGGAGCTTCAGCGCGGGGTTCGATCTCGAAGAGTTCGGGATCGCGGCGACCGACGAGGCGTTCCACGCGCGGCTCTGGGCCTCGAGCGATCGCTACCACCAGGCGCTCCTCCGCTTCCCCCTGCCGCTCCTGGCCGCCGTGGACGGCGCGGCGCTCGGCGGCGGCTTCGACACGGCCGTGCTCTGCGACGTGCGCGTGGCGTCCGACCGGGCGAGCTTCGGCCACCCGGAGATCGCCTTCGGCGACGTCGTGTATGCCCCGCTGCGCGAGCTGATCGGCGGCGGCCCCGCGCGCGAGCTGTGCCTCTCGGGCCGGCGGATCGACGCGGCCGAGGCGCGCGCGATCGGGCTCATCAGCTCGATCCACCCGCCCGCAGAGCTCGACGACGCCGCCGTCGCGCTCGCCGGCCGGATCGCCCGCTCGCCGCGGGAGGTGCTGCAGCGCACCAAGGCGAAGTTCGTCGATCGGGCCGACATCGCGTTCCGGCGGACGCTGGAGCTGTGAGCCAAGCGCGCCGCGGCGCGTCACGGTCACGCGCTCGGCCGCGCCCGCCGCGCCGCCTGCGCCACCCAGGCCTCCGAGGGGTGCTTCGCAAGGCTTGCGGCGCTAGGAAGTAGTTGCGGGGTGACCCGCCCCGCGCCGCCAGGGGTCCGCCGGATCGGACCACCGCCGCCGCAGGGCGGCCGGGAACGCATCTTGCTTGAGATACCCGCCGGAGTCGGCTCCCTCCGAAGAGTGCGATGAAGACGCCCCGCCCTACCCCCGCAGTCGCCCGCGCGTTCCTCCTGTGGCTGCTCGGGTCCGTCCTGGCGGTCGTCGTGAGCACCGCCTGCAGCGGAGACGATCCGCTCGCGCCGCCCCCGTCGGCGGCGGGCACGGGCGGGTCCGGGGGCGGCCCGGGCACCTGCGTGGACGCAGACGGCGACGGCTTCGGCCAGCGGTGTGTCTCGGGTGAGGACTGCGACGACACCGATCCGGGCGTGACGGACGCCTGCTACCGCTGCCTCACGCCGAACGAGGGCTGCCCGTGCGCCACCGAGGGGCAGGCGGTGCCGTGCGGCGAGGTGGCGAGCCGGAGCGGCGACCAGGTGAACTGCGCGACGGGCACGCGCGTGTGCACGACCGGCGTGTGGGGCGCGTGCAGCATGGAGGGCCTCGAGGCGGTCGACCTGAAGGCGCAGGTCGGGCGGCGCGTCGGCGCGGTGTCCACGGGCGCGGTCGCGTGCGTGAACATGCCGTGCGACCCGCTGTGCCACCACTTCGACTCGTCCACGCCGCCCGGGACGGACGGAAACACGACGATCAACTCGAGCGGCGACGTGACGCTGGTCGGCGCGAGCGGCGGGGGCCCGCCCCCCACCTGCGGCTCGACGCCGCAGGCCGCGACGCGCATCCCGCTCGGCATGGTGCTGATGGTCGACCGCTCCGGCTCGATGAACTCGCCGACGAGCAAGTGGACGGCCGTGCGCGACGGCACGAACACCTTCGTCGGCTCGTCGGGGTTGTCCGGCGCCTCGGCGGGGCTCGACTTCTTCCCCCCGCTCTCGGGCGATCAGTGTCTGGGCACCCAGTACACGAACCCGAACCTCACCGTGCCGATCGCGCTCCTGCCCGGCGTCGCGCCGACCATTCAGGGGCAGATGAACACCATCACGCGCTCGGGGTCGACCCCGATGCTCCCGGCGGTGAACGGCGCGCTCGACGCCGTCTTCCAGTGGCAGACGGCCGCGACCCCGCGCAAGGGCATCCTCGTCCTCATCACGGACGGCCTGCCCACCGACTGCGGCAACTGCGGCGGCAAGAAGGGCAAGAGCGCGAAGAACATCGCGGCGTGCCGGGTGCAGGAGATCGCGCAGGTCATCGAGAACTACTACTACTCGTACGGGATCGAGACGTTCGTCCTCGGCATCGACGACTCGAGCGGCGGGGCGCAGCTCAAGCACCTGAACACGCTGGCGCGCGCCGGCAGCGGGGGCACCCGCAACGCGTACATCTTGAACGGCGGCACCGCGACCGACGTCACCACGGCGCTGAACGCGATCCGCGATCAGTCGCTCTCGTGCGACTTCCAGGTGCCCGCCCCGCCGCCCGGCGGCGTGGTCGATCCGATGAGCGCCACCGTCATCCTGACGAGCGGCGGCGCGCCGACGACGCTCCCGCGCGTCGACTCCCCGGGCCTCTGCGCGGGGGACGGCTTCTTCTACGACAACACGGCGAACACCGTCACCCTCTGCCCGACGAGCTGCAGCACGGCCAAGGGCGATCTCTCCGCCTCGATCCAGATCGACTACGACTGCGTCGACGCCTGCGCGGGCGGCTCCGCCCGCGGCGACGCCGGCCCCGTCGACATGTTCTTCGTGTTCGATCGCTCGGGCTCGATGGACACCCAGCAAGACGGCGTGACGCTCTGGCACGCAGCGACGACCGCCCTCAAGAACTTCCTCGCCAGCGACGACAGCCAGGGCATGGGCTTCGGGTTGAACTTCTTCCCGGCGCCGAACGGCTGCGACAAGTGCCGCACGCCGAGCGGATGCGGCTTCCTGGGGCTGCAGCCCTGCAACGCGCCCTACCCGGTGTGCGGCGGCAAGACGGGCGGGACCTGTCCGCCCACGCCCGCCGGCCCCACCTACAACTACTACTCGAACGAGAACTCCAACTCCTGCACGGTCGCGACGTACCAGACCCCGTCGAACACGCAGGGGCTCGCGCTGCAGACGATCACGACGGCGGGGCTCGGCGACCCGGTGGTGGCCGCGGCGTTCAACCGCTTCAAGGAGGTCATCCCCGAGGGTGGGACGCCCACCCGGCCGGCGCTCGAGGGCTCGTACAACTACCTCGCTGGCGTCTCGAACCCGACCGGCCGCCGGCGCGTGCTCGTGTTGGTCACGGATGGCCTGCCGACGGGCTGCACGTCGAACCTCGTCTCGAACGTCGCCACCGTGGCGCAGACGGCCTACAACGCAGGCACCAGCGTCTTCGTCATCGGCGTGGGCGCGCAGAGCTGCGTGACGAGCGCGGACTGTCCCTCGGGGCAGACGTGCGACATGAGCCGCGGCGTGTGTCAGGGCGGGACGGCGCTCGCCAACCTCGACCAGGTGGCGCTCGCCGGCTCCGGCAACAAGCAGAAAGCCTTCCTCGTCGCGCTCGGCAACCCGGTCGGCTTCCTCGACGCGCTGAACACCATCCGGCACCTCGCCACGCCGTGCAACCTGTCGATCCCGACGCCGCCCCTCGGCGGAACGCTCGATCTCGCCGGGTCGCAGATCCTGGTCACGTCGCGCTGCCCAACGAGCGGCGCGTGCTCGTCGCTCGCGGCGACGGCCAGCGCCACGGCGCTCACGCAGGTGGCGAACGCCGGCGAGTGCAGCAACCTGAGCCTGTGCCCGACGGGCAACTGCTTCTACTACGACAACCCGACGACGCCGTCGCAGATGATCATGTGCTCGCACGCCTGCGACATGGTGCAGGGAGATCCGCTGTCGCGCGCGGACATCATCTTCCAGTGCGTGAACACCTACACCGCGGGCGCGGCGACGTTCGAGTACGACGCGAGCGGGATGTGCCCCGCGGGCTACTACCCCGTCTGGGGCAACTGGTCGTGGACCTCGACGACCCCCACGACCTCGAAGATCTCGTTCGAGGTCTTCACCGGCAAGCGGGACGACAGCACGGGCGTCGTCACCGACCTCGTCGGCCCGGTGAGCCTCTGGTTCACGCGCGCAGGGCTGAACAGCGCCACCTTCCCCCCGAAGGGGAAGCAGGCCTGCGCCTCGCTCGCGAGCGTCTGCGACCCGGCCGTCGCGACGGACACGCAGAGCGCCGGGCACCTCGCCGGTTCGCCGGGGGACGCCTTCGTCGATCGGACGCTCGAGCTCGAGACGACGACCCAGCGCTCCGCCGACTACCTCCGGATCGACGCGCGGCTGGCGCCGAGCGGCGACAACGCCCAAACCCCGACCCTCACCGACTGGGATCTCCAGGTGAGCTGCGTGCCGGCGGAGTGATGCTGATGAACCGCCTCCTCTCTCTCGTCCCTCTCCTCACGCTCGGCGTGGCGCTGGCCGCCGGCTGCAACGGCTCCGACGAGCACCCGGCCCGCCCCGGCGGCGGGACGGGCGGCACCGCGGGCGGGCAGACGGGCGGCGCAGGCGGCACGGGCGGCGGCACCTCGGGCGGCGCGGGCGGTACCGCGGGCGGCGGTGGCGCCGCTGGAGACGGCGGCGGCGCCGCGGGCTCCGGCGGGATCTCGGGGACGGGCGGCGAGGCCGGCGGCGGCGCCAGCGCTGGCAGCGGCGGGGCCTCCGGGAGCGGCGGCGTCGCCGGGGCCGCGGGGCTCTCGGGCGCCGGCGGTGGCGGCGGGACGGGCGGCACCGTCCGGCAGTGCACCCTGGGCGTCGGCGAGACGGGCTGCGACGGCTGCATCCACACCCACTGCCGCCTGAGTTGCCTCGACTGCGAGGACGACGCCGAGTGCGCCGCCATCGTGAGCTGCGCGGTGTCCGGCTGCTTCACCAACGACGGCGGCACGCTCAACGGCGTGTGCGTGCAGGACTGCCTGAACGCCCACCCGAGCGGGCAGGCCATCTTCTGGGCCCTGGCGGGCCCGTCGGGCTGCGGCGCCGGCTTCTGCGGCGGGTTCTGCTCCCTCTTCTGAGCGCCGCCTCCACCGTGTCCGACGAGGTCGACGCGCTCCGGCAGCGAGGGCCGCTGCGGCCGATGGCGCCCGGGCGCCGGATCCTCCTCGGCCTCGGCGCCGCGATCCTCGCGCTCGGCGGGCTCTCGGTGCGACAGGCGCTCCGGGCGTTCGATCCCGTACCCTTCCAGGGGATGAAGGGCGTCTCGGCGCCGTGGCGCGCGCCCGCCGCGGACTCGGGGCGCTGGGTGGTGAGCGAGGGGATCGCGCCGCCGGCCGCCTCCGCGAGCGTCACCGAGCTGCACGCGTGGCTCGGGGCTCACTATCCCGTCCTCGCGCTCCCGGCGCGAGGCGCCGCGCCGGTGAGCGCGGGCGACCGCGCCCTCGAGCTCGGCGGCGGTCCGCCGCGCACGCTGTTCGTCGAGCCGGGCTCCGGCCTGGTGATGCGGGAGCCGTGAAGCGGGAGCGGCTCTTCGGGTGGACCTGCGCGGTGCTGGCCGCGCTGGTGCAGGCGCACGCGGCGATGAGCTGGGGTCACCTGATGTGGCTCGCGCCGGTCCTGTGGGGGCTGGCGGCGATGGTGGCCTCGCGCTCGCCGGCGCCGCGGCGCCTCGCGCTCGCGATGGGCGCAGTACAGGGCGTGGTGGCGAGCGCGCACCTGTGGGGCGTCTACTTCTACGCGCCGAGCGTGTACGCCGTCGTGATCGGCTACCACCTGGTCTTGTGGGCCGCGTTCACGCTGCTCGCCGCGTGGGTGCTGGCGAGGGCGCCGCGCGTCGCGCCGCTGGCGCTCGGCGCGGCCTGGGCGTTCCTCGAGAGCGTCCGCGGGTTGGGCGCGCTCTCGTTCCCGTTCTACTTCGGCGGGATGCTCGCCGAGGCGACGTGGATCGCGCAGGCGGCGAGCGTGGTCGGCGCGAGCGGGCTCTCCGGGCTGGTCTTCGCCGCCGGGTTCGCCGTGGCGGGGCTGGTCGCCGACCGGCTCGGCGAGCCGCGCTGGGGCGCGCGCGCCGCCTGGGCGCCGCCGCTCGCGCTCGTCGCCCTGACGGCGCTCGGCGGCGGCCTGCGGCTCGCGCTCGCGCCCGCGTCGACGCCCACCCTCCGCGTGGTGGCGCTGCAGGGCGCCGTCCCGCAGTGGCTCTACTCGCTCGGCACCGGCACCGGCCCGTTTCGCCGGGTCATCGAGGAGCACTACGGCGCGCTCTACCGGCGCGCGCTCGCCGGGCCGGTGAAGCCCGACCTCGTCCTGTTCCCGGAGACGGCCTTCGACTGGCACGTCCAGGCGACCACCGAGGGGATCCGCCGCATCGGCCCGCTCGGCGCGACGCGGCTCCCCGCGCGCACGAGCGTCGTCGTGGGCGCGAGCTTCGCGGGCCGCCACCAGGCCGACTCGCAGAACGGCGTGGCGTTCCTGCAGCCGGGCGAGGGCGGGCTCCCCGTGCTCACCGAGGCCACCTCGAAGCGCCGCCTCGTGCCCTTCATCGAGGCGGGGCATCGGCCCGGGGCGCGGTGGGCCACGGGGCGGGCCGCCGGGCGGCAGCTGTTCGTGCTCATCTGCTACGAGTCGATGTACGCCGAGGCCGCGGTGGCGGCGCGAGAGGAGGGCGCGGAGCTGCTCGCCGTGCTGTCCGACGACGCCGGGATGCGCTGGTCGCCCATGGCGTGGACGCACGCGGAGCAGGCGAAGCTCCGCGCGATCGAGGCGGGCCTGCCGCTGGTGCGCGCGGGGCAGTTCGGGCCGAGCTACGCCGTCGACGCCTACGGCCGGGTGCTCGCGACGCTCGGGCACGGCGCGACCGGGCTCGTCGCCGCCGACCTGCCGGCGGCGCGCCCGCCGACGCTCTACTCGCGCATCGGCCGGTGGTGGGTGATCGTCTGGGCGGGGCTGTTCCTCGCTGGGGTACTCGCGCCCGTGCGCGTGCGGGCTGGCGGTGCGCGCTAGCGGCGCGTGCTAGGTTGCCGCGCGTGCTGCCGCCTCGCCTCGCCCTCCTCCTCGCCCCCGTCGCGCTCCTCGCGTGCTCCGCCAACGACGCCGCCTCGGGCTCCGGGTTCGGCGGTGGGGCGAGCTCGGGGAGCGGCGCGCAGGGAGGGTTCGGCGGCGTCGGGGCGGGTGGGGGATCCGGGGGAGGGCTCATCACGGAGGCCGGCCTCCCCTCGTGCGACACCGGACAGTTCGTCTTCCTCATGACCTCGGATCGGCAGCTCTTGCGCTTCGATCCGCCCGCGCTCACCTTCAGCGTCATCGGCGTGCTCGACTGCCCGGCCACGTTCTCCCCCTACTCGATGGCCGTCGACCGGGGCGGCACCGCGTGGGTGCACGGGCAGCTCGGCGGCCTCGCGCGGGTCGACACCACGAACGCGCACTGCACCACCACCAACTTCGCCCCGAACCAGCAGGGCTTCTCCAATTTCGGCATGGGCTTCGCGACCGACGCGCTCGGGAGCAGCGCCGAGACGCTCTACGTCTCCGGCGTGACGGCGAGCGGCGACGCGCGCCTCGGCCGGATCGATCTGGGGTCGCTGGCGCTCGTGCCGATCGGCGCGTACGACTCGCTCGCCGGCCGGCGCGCCGAGCTCACGGGGACGGGCGACGCGCGCCTCTTCGGGGCCTTCGAGGGCCAGCCCTACGTCGTCGCCGAGATCGAGCGCGCGAGCGCCCACATCGCCTCCCAGGTCCCCGCGCAGGGCGTCACCTCGCCCCCGAGCGGCTCCAACTTCGCGTTCGCGTTCTGGGGCGGCGACTTCTGGCTGTTCGTCGGGCCGGGCTCGGGGACGACGGTCCACCGCCACCGCCCGAGCGACAGTACGACGGCGCCGATGGTCTCGACGCCGTACACCGTGGTCGGCGCCGGCGTGAGCACGTGCGCCCCGCTCGTGCCGCCGAGCTGAGGGCCGCGCCGCGTCCATCCGGCGCCCCCTCGGCGCCGATCCGGTGGCGCGCGCTCAGCGGCGGCGGCGCGAGAGCGCGCCCACCGCCGCCAGCGCGCCGGCCAGGAGCCCGAACGGGGCCGGCTCGCTGGAGCCACCCGGCGCCGAGCAGGCGCAGCCGCCCCCCTCGAGCACGCCGTCGGGGAGGAGCTTGCCGCCGTCGGCGAGGCCGCCGTCGGCTCCGCTCGCGCCCGATCCGCCCGAGGTCCCTCCGGCCCCGCCAGCGCCGGACGCGCCCGAGGACCCGGCCGCGCCGCTCGCGCCCGCGCCGCCGCCGGTGCCCGCCGCGCCGCTCTGGCCGGCCGCGCCGCTCGCGCCGGCGCCGCCCGCCTGGCCCGCCGCGCCGCTCGCGCCCGCGCCGCCCGCCTGGCCCGCCGCGCCGCTCGCGCCCGCGCCGCCGGCCTGGCCCGCCGCGCCGGCCTGACCCGCCGCGCCGGCCTGGCCCGCGGCGCCGGCCTGGCCCGCTGCGCCGCCCGCACCGCCGCCGCCGCCCGCGCCGGCCATACCGGAACCTCCACCGGTACCGCCGCCGCCCGCGCTCCCGCCCGCGCCGGCAGCGCCCCCCACACCGGCGCCCCCACCGGCTCCGCCGCCGCCCGCGCCACCCGTCCCGGTCGTGGAGTCGTCCGCCGGGTTCAGCGGGTCGCGCTCGCCGCCGTTGACTGCGCCGTCGTGGTTCGCGTCTTCGTCGCCGTCGAGCGCGCCACCGTCGTCCGTGTCGGGATCGACCATCGACGTCGTCGTCGCACCGCCGTCGGCGTCCGCCGTGCAGTGCCCGACCGTCGTGTTCGTCGCGGCGTCGCCGCAACCGTTGCCGACCTCGGTGCCATCGAAGAGGCCGTCGCCGTCGGCGTCGTGATCCGCGACGTTGCGGGGGCCGTCGCCGTCGGCGTCGTCGCCCGGGTTCGCCTCCTTACCGTCGAGGACGCCGTCGTCGTCGCTGTCGGCGTCGTTGGCGTTCGACCCGAGGTCACCCTCGAGCGCGTCCGACAGCCCATCGCCGTCCGAGTCGGCGATCGACGAGTCGTCGGCGCCGTGGCCAGGCGTCGGATCCGTCTCACCGGAGTCGACCGCGCCGTTTCGGTTAGAGTCCTCGCTGCCGTCGCGGACGCCACCGGAGTCGGTGTCCTGGAGGATCGGCGAGGTCTTCGTCGCGCCGGAGTCGGCGTCCGCGATGCAGTGCGCCGTGCCGTTGGTGCCGGGGCCGTTGCAGGGCAGACCCTGCTCGGTGCCGTCGAAGAGGCCGTCGTCGTCGCTGTCCACGTCGAGGACATCGACCAGGCCGTCGAGATCCACGTCCTGCGACGGGTTCGCCTCGACGCCGTCTTGGGCGCCGTCGTCGTCGGTGTCGGCGTCGCTCGGGTTGGACCCGAGGAAGTCCTCGAGCGCGTCGCCCAGGCCGTCGCCATCCGAGTCGGTGACGGAGGAGTCGTCGCCCGCGTTGCCGCTCGTCGGGTTCGTCTCCCCGGAGTCGAGCGCGCCGTTCAGGTTCGAGTCCTCGCTGCCGTCGCTGGCGCCGCCGGCGTCCGTGTCGGCCACGAGCGGGTTGGTCGTCGTCGCCGGATCGGCGTCCGGCCGGCAGGCGCGGGCCGCGGCGGAGGTCGCGGGGAGGCTGCAGTCGCGGCCGAGCTCGGTGCCGTCGAAGAGGCCGTCGTCGTCGCTGTCCGCGTCGAGCGCGTCGATGGCGCCGTCGCCGTCCGTGTCGACGTTCCACGCGGGCTCGTCGCCGTCCGGCAAGCCGTCGTCGTCGCTGTCCGCGTCGTTCGGATCGGTGCCGGCCGCCGTCTCTTCGTCGTCCGTCAGCCCGTCGCCGTCCGTATCGGCGCAGCTCCCGCTCGGGCAGACGCAGGTGTTCGTGATGGCGTCGCACGAGGGCGTCGGCGCGAAGCAGTGCCCGTCCACGAGGCACTGGACGCAGACCTTCGGAGAGGCGGTCGTCAGGCAGAAGGGGGTCGGCGCGCTGCACAGCGCATCGCTGTCGCACTGGTCCACGACGATGTCGGTCGGCGGGCGGCCGCCGCCGTTGCCGTTGCCGTCCGTCGGCGTGTCGGTGGGGGGAGCGCCGCGCTGGCCGCCGGCGTTGATGATCGCCTGGTTCGAGATCGTGCCGCTCGCCCCGCCGTTCACCGTCGCCCGGAAGCGCACGGTGGTCGACGCGCCGATGGCGAGCGTCCCGCCGGTCGTCGCGTTCGCGCCCGTCCCGACCCGCGCCGTGAGCGTCGCGGTGCCGGCGTCCCAGTCGACGCGATCGTCGCCGACCTGATCCGTCTGCGCGGTGCCGCCCACGCGCGTCGACCCCGGCACGTAGGTGAGCCCGGGGGGGATGGCATCGGTCACCACCACGTCGACGGCGGCGTCGTTGCCGGAATTGCGGACGGTGATCGTGTACTCGAGCACGTCACCCGGCAGCACCGAGCCACCGTTCACGTCCGTCACCGCCTTCGTCGAGTTCTCGAAGTCCGGGCGGAACGTCGAGATCGAGGTGACGAACGCGCCGAGGTAGTACTGGTCCTGGGAGCTCGTCGCCTCGATGTCGACGGCCGTCTGCCCGGCGCTGACCCGCGAGCTCACGTCGACGACGTCGAAGTCGACGCCCGAGTGGGAGCGCGCGGCGCCGGAGAGCTGCGGGAGATCCCCGGTGAAGGAGGTCGGCACGCCGAGCACCGATCGGGTGCCGTTGAAGAAGTTGTCCACCGGGTTCAGCGGATCGCTCAGGCGCTCCGCGTCGCTCAGGGGCGCCGTGCCGAAGCGGAGCGAGTCGCCCGTGATCGAGTCGTCCCCCTCGTAGGTGATCGCGCCGAGCTTGGCGTCGAACCCGGCGTTCGGGACGAGGAAGCCGGAGAGCTGCACGAGCGACGGGTTGCCGTTCGACACGATGTCCAGGCCGTCGAAGAGCGCGAGGTTTCGCGGCGGCTCGGAGTCGAGCTGGTAGAAGACGACCATCGACCACGCGGCGAACGTCACCTCCTGGTCGAGGTTCACGAGGTTCTGCACGTTCACGCCGCTCAAGCGGTAGGCGCCCTCGCCCTGCGCCTGCACGAGCGCCGTCACGTCCGCGACGGACTCGTAGACCGTCGTGTTGCCGCCCGAGGCGATCGCGTAGGACGCGGCCGCGTCGACCGCGTCGGAGAACACGCCCGGGCGCTCCAGCGTGACCTGGGTGTCCGCGCCGGCGCCTGGCTTGCGCGCCGCCCAGTAGAGGAAGGCGTGCGTCACGGTCGCCCCGGCGGGGAGGTCGAGCACGGCCGTCGACCGCGCCTGCGCGACGGTGATCGACGTCGACGCGGTGGCCTGGCCGTCCGCCGGCGAGTCGGCCCGCCAGAAGATGTCCGGCGCCGTGTCGCCGCGGCTCGTGCCGCAGCCGAGGACGTTGTTCGCCGGCACCGTCCCGGCGATCGGCGACGGGGCGCTCGCGCCGCAGTCCCACGCGAGGGTGTTGCCCAGCATCACGAAGTCGCCGCGCTGATCGACCTGGACGCGGAGCGTCTGCGCGGCGTTCGTGGCGGGGGCGAGGAGCAGCCCGAAGAGGGCGGCCGAGGTGAACAGTGCAGAGGATCGACAGAGTCTCATGGTCACTCCTTCGCGGCCTCGACGGGCTTGCCGTTCTCTTCGCGGATGTGGAACTCGACGCGCCGGTTGCGCTGGCGCCCTTCGTCCGTGTCGTTGGTGTCGAGCGGCCGGTCGGGGCCGAAGCCCGCGGAGGTGAGCCGCTTGGGGTCGATGCCGTGCTTGGTGAGCCACTTCATCACCGACCGCGCGCGCCGCTGGCTCAGGTTGCGGTTGTACGGCGCAGCGCCCCGGTTGTCCGTGTGGCCCTCGATGGAGAGCTTGGTGATGCCGGGGTTGTCCTGCAGCACCTTGAGCACCGCCTGCAGCACCGGATCGCTGGCGGGCAGGATGCGATCGCTCGCAGTCGCGAACTGCACCTGCTCCAGGATGCGGATCTGGCCCTTCTCGACGCGGGCCGCCGGGCAGCCGTGCTTCGTCTTGTCGTCGTTGCGGGGGCCAGGCACCGTCGGGCAGGCGTCCTCCGGATCGGGGATCTCGTCGCCATCGGAGTCCTTCGGGAGCGGGCAGCCGTGCTTCGTCTTGTCTTCGCTTGCGACGCCCGGCTCGGACGGGCACGCGTCGTCGCGGTCGAGGATGGTGTCACGGTCGGTGTCCGGAGGCGGACAGCCGTTCGTCTTCGCGTCCTCGGTGCGCTCGCCCGGAACGTCGACGCAGGCGTCGGCGTCGTCCTTCACGCCGTCGCCGTCCTGGTCGCCCGGCGGCGGGCAGCCGTGCTTCGCCTTGTCTTCGTTGGCCTCGCCCGCCACGTCCGGGCAGGCGTCGTCCGCGTCGAAGACGCCGTCGCCGTCGCGATCCTTGGGGCCCGGCGGCGGGGGCGGCGGCGGCGCCTTCGCCTCCTCGACGCTCGGCGTCCACTCGACCGACGCGAGCACTCGGACCGTGGGCGTCCCGAGGCCGCGCGTCAGACCCGGGCCGACGCCGACCCCGGCGCGCCAGTCCTTCGCCACGTCGGCGTGGCCGCCGACGATCAGCTCCACTGGCGACGTGCGGCGCCCGAACAGCGCGTCCGCGTCCTCGACCGAAGTGGAGCCGTAGAGCTCGGGGCCGACCAGCAGGCGGTCCTCCCACAGGCGGACCCCGGCCGCGGCCGACCAGGTCGCCTCGCTGCCGAAGGCCGCGCCGTCGAGCTCGCCGCTCTGCGCGCGGTACGCGAACCCGAGCTTCGCGCCGTACTCGAGCTGGCCGGCGCGCCCCGCGATCATCAGCCGCGGGTGCACGCGGACCTTGCCGTCCCCGGTGAAGGCGGCGCGCGATCCCGTCGGGAGGTAGAGCTGCAGCCCGGCCGCGCCCGTGACGAGCCCGCCGTGCGCGCCGAAGAGCCGCACGTCGCCGCCGACGCGCGCGTCGCCGACCGTCTGGCTGTCGGTGCTGTCGAAGCTCTGGTTCCCGACGGCGCCCTCGCTCGTCTCGAGATACGCGGCGAGCGGCAGGTTGACGCCGAACCGCACGCGGTCCCAGAGCACGTAGCTCGCGCCGAGGTGGGCGAACACCTGGTGCTCGACGATCGCGACGAGGAGCTCGCCGTCCTCGTCGTAGAGGCCGAGCGGGCGGTAGCCCCAGTCCAGCACGAGGCCGACGGCGGGGCGGCCGTTGCCGCGGAGATCGAGCGACTCGACGGTGAACCACGAGCTGCCGCGCTCGGACGGGTCGAAGCGATCCAGCGAGAAGCCGCCCTCCGTCTGGGCTGCGGCCGAGGCGGCGACGAGCGTCGTGGCGGCGGCCGCCGCGGCGCGAAGCAAGCTCTTCATTTGATGAGACTCCCGGGAGTCGGGCCGCGGCCCGAGCCACACGAGCTTACCCACCTACAGCCCGAGCCCGCCAGTCGCAAGGGGCTCGCGGGCACTGGGCGGGCACTGGGCGGACACGCGGCAGGCACGGGGCGGGCACGCGGCGCCGCGCTCACACGCCGCGCTCACACGCCGCGCCGCGAGCCCCACAGCTCCACGTGGAGGCGCGGCGAGTAGCGCCAGCCTCTCGCCAGCGCGGCGGCGGCGACCGCGGGCCCCTGCGCCGCGAGGGCGGCGCGGGTGGCACCGCGCGCCATCAGCAGGACGCGCCCGGCTGGCCAGCCGAGGGACGCGACCAGCGCGGCGGCCTCCTCGAGCTCGGCCGCTTGCACCACCAACTTCAGCCACGCGCGCCCGCTGTCCCGGAGCGCCCGGAGCGCTGGCGGGACGACGCGCGCGAGCTCGGGGCCCCCGGCGCTCGTGAGCTTCGGCGAGACGTTCCACTGGTCGACCCGGCCGAGGAGCTGCGGCCCCGGCTCGAGCGTCCCGTTCGTCTCGAGCTCGATCGTCGTACGCGGATCGAGCCGCTCGGCCAGGGCGGCGAGCGCCTCGCGCTGGAGGAGCGGCTCGCCCCCGGTGACGACGAGCCGCTCGCCCGGTGGGCTCGCGAGGCGCTCCGCGAGCTCGGCGAGCGTCATCCACCGCGCCTCGGCGCCCCGATCGAACCGCGCCCAGTCCCACGAGTAGCGGGTGTCGCACCAGGCGCACGCGAGGTTGCAGCCGGCGAGCCGCAGGAATCGGGATGGAGCGCCGGCGGACACGCCCTCGCCCTGCAGGCTGTCGAACAGCTCGCTCACCTCGAGCGCGGGACCGGACGGCACGGCGGACGGGGTAGCACGGCAGCGCGGCCGACGGTCCCCGGGCCCGACGCCCCGGGTTGGACCCCGACCGCGCGGGCAGACTAACTTGGTGGGCATGGACCCCGTCGCCCGCTGGCCGCGCCGACTCGCGGGGCTCTTCGTCGGGCTCTCGCCGGTCGGCGCCTGCGCCGGCGCGGGCGCCCCTGCGCCGGGGAGCCCCCCGACCCCGGCCGCTCCCGCGAGCTCCTCGGCGCCGGGGGGCTCGATGGCGCCGGCGGCCAGCGCGCCCCCGGGCGCCGTCGGCGCCGCGTGCGCGGCCGAGCGGCCCTTCCAACGAGGGAGCTGCGCCGCCGGTCTCCTCTGTAGCCCAGCTCCGGGTGGGTATTGTACGGCGTGGTGCGGCTTCGGGAGCCGGTGCGGCGGCGGCGCGATCTGCGCGGCGAGCCACCGCGCCGGGGAGCTCTGCGTCGCCGGCTGCGGCTCCGACGCCGACTGCCGCGATGGCTACGCGTGCGATCCGACCTGGAGGGCCTGCGCGCCGCCGGGGTTCCTCGCGCCCGAGCCACCGCGCTGCGCGGCGGGCCCCGCCCCCGCAGGAGCGCCGCGCGCGCGGGCGGCGTTCGAGGCGCCCCGGCTCGTGTCGGTGGGGCCGTCGCGTGGTCGCTACAGCTTCGAGCCGACGGCCGCGCTCCTCCCCGACGGCGGGCTCGCGGTCGTCTACACGGCGATGAACGAGCAGGACGCCGACAACGCGCTCGCCGCGATCGTCGTACGTGCCGACGGCTCCCTGTCGCCGACGATCGTGATCCGGTCCGGCAAGCGCCGGCACTTCGACCCGTGGCTCGCGGCGCGCGGCGGCGAGCTCGCCCTCGTGTGGCTCGGTCACGACGGCGGCGGACGAGATCTGAACGCCGAGGTGGCGCTCGCGACCTCGCGCGATGGCCTGGCGTGGACGGCGCCGCGCGCGGTCCACGACGCGCGGCGGGACTGCGCGGACGGCGCGCCCTACTGCCTCGACAAGCCGATGGTCGCGGCGGTCCTCCGGGCGGGGCGGGCGCGCGCGGACTGGCTCGTCACCTACGCGGGGACGGACGGCCTGCGCGCGGTCGCGTCGGACGCGGCGTCGCCGGGCGAGCCGTTCTCGGCCGCGGCCGAGGCTGGCGACGGCAGCTACGGCGATCTGCGGGTCGACGCCGCGGGGCGGGTGCACCTCGCGGTCGTCGCCGGCCCGCGCGGCGAGCGGACGCACCCGTTCGGCGACGCGCGGAGCGAGGTCCGCTACTCGTCGAGCGCCGACGGCGGGCGCACGTTCTCGGCGCCCGTCCGCGTGAACGGCGCCGAGGAGCCCGTCCCGTTCTACTTCTCCAACGCGCAGGTCGTGGCGGATCCGAGCCGCCGCGCCGTGCACGTCGCCTACCCGGCGGGGGGCCCCGATCTGCGCTGGCGTATCGTCGTCGCCACGACACGCGACGGGGGGCAGACTTGGTCGCGCCGATACGCCGAGGACGACCCGCCGTGCGCGCACCACATGACGCCGCGGCTCGAGCTCGATCCGCGCACGGGCGACCTGCACCTGCTGTGGGCGGAGAACCGCGGGGGGTCGGGTCGGATGGTGTACACGCGCTGTCCCGGCGCGGGCGGCGCCTGCGATCCGAACGAGGCGTTGAGCGACGTGCCGTTCGCCGCCTACGGGGTCGTTCGGCACGCGAGCTGGTGGCGGGGCGAGTACGACGTGCTCCTCCTCGACCCGCAGCGCCGCGTGCTGCACGCCGTGTGGACGCAGCCGGTCGACGAAGCGGGCGTGCCCACGTCGAGGGTGTTCTACTCGAGGTCCCGGCTGCGAGCCGGGCCGTAGCGGCGGCGGGCGCGCCCAGGCGCCCCGGCCGCGCCGACGCGGACGCAGCCGGCGTCGGACGTGGCGTCGCTCAGGCGCCGCGTTCGACCCGGCGGGCTCACGCCGAGGGTGGGGAGATCTCCCAGGGGCGCTCGGCGGGCCTCGACGATCGCGCCGACCGACGCCGCCTCATGCGCCGCCCCGTGGAGGTGGGCGCCGATGCAGAGCCCATCGAGGGAGCGTCACCCGACGCGCGCACCGCGCACGGCGCGCCGGCTCGAACGGCTCCGGCGCGATCGGCTCGCAGCGCGCGGCGTGCGCGTCACGAGCTCGAGACCCCTCACCCCGCGGCCATCATCAGGCCGATGGCCGCGAGCTCGAGGAGGAGCCTCGCGCCCGCGATCGCGAGCCCGAGGATCGCCAGCACGAACAGCGTCGAGTGGCTCGACCCCAGGGCCTGCTTCACGTCGGCCCGGACGAGGTAACGCAGCGCCGCGACGCTGTTCACGATCGCGATCCCCGAGACGATGAAGAACGGGTTGCAGATCCAGCTGAAGACGGCGGCCGCCACCGTGCTGTAGGCCAGGCCGCGCGCGGCGCGATCGAGGCGAGCGGCGATGTCCGCCGTGCTGAAGCAACCGTCGCACACGAGGTCGCCCTCGTTGGAGTACAGCGCCCGCGCCGGATCGATCCCGCGCCCACACTTCGCACACGCCTGGTGCCCCGGCGGAATGAACTGCGACCCCTGAGCCACGAGCCGAGCCTCCTACGGGAGGCGCCGCAGTTCAAGGCGCGTGGGGGCGCCCGCGGGCGGCGCCGGAGTTCACGCGGGGCGACGCGCCACCCCACCGCGCTCCCACGCCGCCTCACACCCGCAGCGCGCCGCTCCACCTCCGACCACGCGACCCCCTCATGCCGCCCGGGGTAGGCATCGAAGCGGGCGCGCAGGCTGGCGAGGAGGGCCTTCTTCTCGGTGGGCGTCCTGGCGGGTCGCGCGCCGAGCGGGCTAGCACGGGCGGCGATGCGGGCCAGCGCGGGCGCCGGCCACCACGGACGAGGGATCACGCTACGGCACTGGGCCGTCGAAGCAGTCCGTCGTACAGCCTCCGCCGCAGCAGACCAGCCCGTACGGCCCACAGCCGCCCCTCACGCCACGGCACCTGCACTGCCACGAGCCGCCGTGCAGCTCGCACGCGCCAAGGCACGGCACGCCCTCGCAGCAGCTGACGTGTTCGTAGGGCATCGCGTCCGGCGCGCAGGAAGGATCGCCGTCGTACTCTGGGCCTTCGTACGTGGCGCCCTCGCTGTGCGCGTCGTCCACGATGCCGGGGAACCTCTCGTCCACGCCGGCGTCGCGGCCGCCGGCGTCGCGGCCGGCGCTGGCGTCGCTCCCCGCGTCCGCAGGCGAGGCTCCTCCGCCGCCCGACCCAACGCCGGCGCTGCGGTCGTCGGTCTGGCCCTCACAGGCGAGGAGGAGCGCCGCCGCCGCGACCAGGAGCGACCCGCGGCTGCCGGCGGCGCCGGTCAACACCCGCCCTCCTCGCGGCAGTAGCCGTTGCAGCAGATCAGCGGCCGGGGACAGCCGCCGACCACCGACCCGCACGCGCACCCCACGGAGACGCAGTAGCCGCGGCACCCGACGCCCTCACAGCAGTTGAAGTGCCCGCCCACCGGCGAGCTGCACGTGTCGGCGTCCGAACGCGTGGCGTCATCTGGCGCGGGCGCGTCCGGGGGAGCTCCTCCGGCGGCGCTCCCCTCGGCTCGGGCGTCCGAGCCGGGCGCCGCCCCCGCTCCTCCGCCGCCGCCCGACGCGCCGGAGTCGAGCTGCCCCGCGGCGCCGGACGCTCCGGCGGCGGCGGCGTCGCCGGATCCCACTCGGCCCGGGCCGCCCGCGCGCTCGTCGCCGCCGCACGCGGCGAGTCCGACGCCGAGCGTGAACACGAGGCGCCTCATTGGAACACCGCCGCGCCGACGTGCATGTCGGCCGTCCAACGGCCGGCGAACTCACAAGCGCCACCGTCGTCGAAGTTGATGGTGAACGGCGCGAGGAAGCGCGGCCCCGCCGGGCCGGGCGCGATCTGGATGAGGTCGTTGTAGTCGCCCCAGTAGTGGCCGTTCGGCATCGGATAGGTGCAGGGGACCTGCGGGGGCGCCAGCTGGAACGCTGGAAGGAGGTCCACCGGTGGGATGCCCAGAGTAACGAGATTCGCCCGCTTGACCTCGATCTGCGACGTGCCCAGCGCCCGGCTCAGGTAGGTGAGCCGCCACACGCCAGGGCTCGCGACCTTCAGGTTCGGGTTGTACTCATCCGCTCCGTGGGCGTGGTCCTCGCCGCCGAAGGTGTTCTGGTTGCTGCAGACAGCGAAGCCCGGCTGCACTTGGCTCTCTGGCAGATCCGGATCGCACCTCGCGCTCTCGAGGTAGTAGCGCCCGCCCGCGGTGAGTCGCGTGTAGACGATCCTCAGCTCATCGGAGCCTGCCTCGGTCGGCCCGACGTCGAACGAGAACTGGTTCGCCGTTCGGATCCGGCGATCGTCCTCGAGCCAGATGGGGGGCCGGGAGGCGAGCTCGGCGCTTACCCGCAGCGGTGGGCTCCAAGTCGCGCAGCCGTCCGCCAGCTGGCAGTGACTGGCCAGCAGGTAGTACCCATCTCTCATGGCGAGGACGTACAGCTTCCCTCGCGCGACCCGAAAGCGCGGGTGCAACGTCATCCCCTCGCGATCGAAGGGCGAGTAGTCCGCGAGGAGCTCGAGG
This sequence comes from Polyangiaceae bacterium, assembly GCA_020846005.1. Lineage (GTDB taxonomy): Bacteria > Myxococcota_A > Polyangia > Polyangiales > Polyangiaceae > JADLEQ01. Next base: position 21,333 of record JADLEQ010000001.1, on the reverse strand, counting down.
TCCTCCAGGCGACCTTCACGCGCTCGCCAGACGTGGATTTCGTGAGACCACACCGCCGCCGCCGCGAAGTACAGGTCGTCACCGTGGGCAGCGAGCGCCGTGCCATCGTAGAAGATCCCCTCACACTCACCGAGCTCAGGGACCGGCCCGGGGACGAGGCAGTCGTTCAGCCGGCCGCGACAGCTCTTCCCGGTGTTCGAGCAGATCCCCTTCTTGAAGCAGTGGACGCTCGCGAAGGAGGCCCCCGCGGTCGTAGAGCGGGCGATGCAGAATCCGTCCAGGCTCGGCGCTTCGTTCACCACCTCGCCGCTCGCGGGGAAGGCGGTGTCCGATCCGGCGAGGTTCGCCAGATACACCGTGCTCGGCGAGTACTGGAGCGTCGCCAGCGCCGGGTCGCCCCAGATGACCGCCCACCCGGGCGGAGGCGTGACGCGGCCTCCGTAGATGAACGAGGCGCCGTCGTCCGTGCTGTAGGACCAGCCCATGAGGGACGCTCCCCGCTTCACGATCCGCTCCTGGCCGTTGGGGCCGTCCGGATAGACGATCTTCGGATCGAGCAGGACCTGAGTGCGGTCGTTGTACGCCACGCTGATGACGGCGCCTTCCTCGCCGAACGCCCACGTCGCGACGGCCTCCGCCTGCTCGAACTCGGACGTGGGGGGCTGGTCGGGGCCGCCAGCTACGGGCGGGAGGTCATCGGGGTCCACCGGACAACCGCCTGCTCCCATCGCGAGCAGCAGGAGGATCGGCAGGCGAACTACTACCCCACCCCCCTCCCCTCTCCCGCACGATCGCGTCGCGTTGCACTCGCTTCATGGTTTGCCTCCTTCCTGAGACACCATACCCCCGGGCACGGGCTGTGGCGAGCCCTCGGGGTACGTCGTGAGTTTCGCTCGTGATTGCGAGGGGTTGTCTTTGTGGCGGGACGCCGACCCCGGAGCGGCTGGCGACGTGCGACGCGCCACCCCACCGCGCTCCCACGCCGCCTCACACCCGCAGCGCGCCGCGGAACCCGCGCGCCGCGTAGTAGGACTCCGCGCCGTTGTGGTACACGAACACGCGACCGAAGCGGCGGTCGCAGAACAGCGCTCCCCCGAGCGCGCGCACGTCCGCGGGGGTGTGGACCCAGCTCGAGGTCTTGCGGTCGAACTCACCCAGCCGCTGGAGCTCGCGGTACGCCTCCTCGGTGAGCAGCTCGACGCCGAGCTCGGCCGCCCGCGCGACCGCGCTGTGCTTCGGTCGGTGCTCCTTGCGCGCGGCGAGCGCCTCGGCGTCGTAGCAGAGGCTCCGGCGGCCGGCCGGGCTCTCCGCGGAGCAGTCGCAGAACACGATCGCGCCGGTCCCTGCGTCCCGCCCGATCACGTCGGGCTCGCCGCCGGTCGCTTCCATCGCCGCGAGCGCCGCGAGCGCCCGCGAGCGCGCCGCCACGCGCCGCTCCACCTCCGACCACGCGACCCCCTCATGCCGCCCGGGGTAGGCATCGAAGCGGGCGCGCAGGGTGGCGAGGAGGGCCTTCTTCTCGGTGGGGGTCATGGCGGGTCGCGCGCCGAGCGGGCTAGCACGGGCGGCGATGCGGGCCAGCGCGGGCGCCGGCCGACCCGCGCGTGCCGCCACCCGTCCGGGGACGCCGCGCTCCCGCGGGTCGCCCACGCCGCTGCGTCGATCTCCGGGGCGGCTGGCTCCGCGGCCCCCGCGGGGGGCCCGCCTCATCGGGCCATGAAGCGCAGCCGGCGCCCGGGGCGCGCGAGGGCCAGGGCTGCGAGGGCCGGGGCGGTGAGCACGCCGGCGACGGGGTAGCCGCCGGTCACCGCAGAGTCGGGGCCGAGCACGATCGGCTGGCCATCGCCGGGGAGCTGCACGGCGCCGGGGACGACCGGATCCGGCAGCGCGAGGTCGCTACCCTCTCTCGGTACGGCGGGCCCGGCCAGGCGGAAGCCCGTCCGGTCGCGCGCCGACGTGAGCGCGAACTCGTGCTCCAGCAACGCGGCGAGGGCGCGCGGGGGGAGCCGCGCGTCGGCGGGCCCGAGCTCGAGCGCGAGCCGGAGGGGGGAGCTCGGGTCCTCGGGCTCGCCCGGCGCGGCGGGGTCGCCGTAGTCGCCCACCACACGCGACGCGCGAGGCGCTGCGGGCGGGCCTCCGCCGAGCGCCGCCGCGGAGTGGCCGAGCGCCAACCGGTCCCCCGCGCGGAGCGGGCGACCCTCCACGCCCCCGATCCCGACCGCCGGCGACGTCGAGCGGGCGCCGAGCACGACGGGCACCGAGACGCCACCCGCGAACGCGACGTAGCGGACCGCGCCGCGCGCGCGACCGACGTGCAGGCGCTCCCCGGCGCGGAGGCGCCGTGGGGGCTCACCCTCGACGCTCGCGACCGCGTCGCGGAGCAGGGCCAGCTCGAGCTCCGAGTCGAACAGCTCCAGCGCTGCAGCTCGCGGGTCGTTGTCGACCGCGGCGTTCGCGCGCGCGAGGCCCGCCGGCACGAGCGCCCCCCCGAGGGGCACGCCGTCTCCGCGCCGGCCCGGGCGCCCGCGGTCCTGCACGGTGACGAGCGGTCCGGCGCGCACGACCGCGAGCGCCGCCGCCTCGTGCGCGGCGCCTTCGCCGTGGCGCGGCCGGTCCCCGCCGCCCGGCGCTCCCTGCCCCGGTGGGGGCATTGGGCGGGGGACGAAGCGCACGGTGTCGAGCACGGCGATGCGGCGCGGGGGGGCGCGGTCGGCCGCGAAGAGCCCCGGGTCGAGCGCCCGCCCGACGAGGTTCCAGCCCCCCGGGGACGCGGTCGGATACACACCCGTGAGGCGCCCGGCCACGCCCACGCTCCCCGCCGGGACGCGACGCCGCGGCGTCGCCAGCCGAGGCCGCGCGATCCGCGGGTCGACCTCGGCGAGGTACGCGAACCCGGGCAGGAAGCCGGCGACCCAGGCGACGTAGGTCGGCTCGGCGTGCAGGCGCGCGATCTCCTCCGCCGGAGCGCCCGCGAGCTCCGCGAGAGCTTGGAGATCGGGGCCGTCGTAGACGACCTCGAGCTCGTGGTGGCGCGGGGGCGCGGAGGGCCCCGCCGGCGCGCCCGACTCGAGCGCCGCCACGATCGCCGCCTCTGCCGCGCCCTCGACCCAGACGGAGCGACCCCCGATCACCACGTCGATCGTCGCGCCGGTCGCGCCGCCCTGCAGCCTCGCGGCGAGCGCGGCGAGCGCGCGCACCCGCTCCACGCCGGGCGGCGGCAGGCCCGGTGGCTCCGCGAGCCACCCTGCGCCGAGCCGGCCGACCCTACCCTCCCCCCGGCGGGAGATCACGCCCCAACCCCGTCGTCCGAAGCGGCGCCATCGCGCACGCGCAGGAGCCCGGCGCCCTCCAGCGCCGCTCGCACGGCGCGCGCGACCTCGACGGCCGTGGGGCCGTCCCCGTGCACGCACAGCGTCCCGTAGCGACCGGTCGCGGCGAGGGCGAGCGCCTGCCGAGCGCAGTCCCCGGGATCCGTCCGCAGCGCGCCGGGTGCGCCGCGCGCGAGCAGGCCGCCCCGCTCGTCGTACCCGCGATCGGCGAACCCCTCGGGGACGAAGGCGCGCCCCGCGCGGGCGGCGAGGCGCTCCAGCGCGCCCCCGGGCGCCCCGACCACCGCGACCCCGCCGCCGAGGGCGTCGCCGACGGCGTCGAGCACGGCCGCGGCGTACGCGTCGTCGTGGGTGGCGTCGTGGTAGAGCGCGCCGTGCGGCTTCACCGCCGCGAGCCGCGCTCCGCGCAGCGCGCAGATCCTCGCGAGGTCTACGCACTGCGCGCGGACCAGCGCGCGGGCTCGCGCCGGCGGCGCGTGGCGCGGGTGCCGGCCGAACCCCGCGCGGTCCGCGTAGCCCGGGTGCGCGGCGATCCGGGCGCCGTTCGCGAGCGCGCGATCCCGCGCGAGCCGCTGGCTCGCCTCGTCGCCGGCGTGCCCGCCGCAGGCGACGTTCACCACGGTCGCGAGCGCGTAGAGCTCCTCCGACTCCCCCGGGAGCTCACCGAGGTCGACGTTGAGATCGACGAGCGCCGTGGTCGGATCGCGGGGCGCCGGGCGAGGCACGATGCGCGGAGCGTAGAGCGCGCGCGGGGGGAGTCCACTCGGCGACGCGTGCCGCCACGGCCGACCCGCGGCGCCCCGATCCCGCGCGCGGGCGCCCCGGCGCGACCCTGGCCTCCGCTGCGGCGGTTGAGTAGGATCGGAACTGGTGGCGACCCGAGCGGGGCACGACGAGCGCGCGCCGCTGGCGCAGGGAGGCGCGCTCGGCGACGCGCTCCTCGGCGGCGCGGCGCTGCGTGTCCTCGTGGCGCTCGGCGCCGCCTTCGCGACCTTCCGCTTCGTGCACGACGACTTCGGCTCCACGCTGCGCGCTCGCGAGGGGCAGCTCCTGCGCGACCACGAGCTGCGAGTGCTCGGGGTCGAGCTCCCGTTCCTGCTCGTCCGCTGGCTGGACGACGGCCCCTGGCCTCACCTCGTCATGAACGCCGTCGGGGCCGCGCTCTTCGCGTGGGCGGGGGCGGCGACGCTGCGCGGGCTCGGGTGCGCGCGCGGCGTCGCCCTGACGGCGTCCTTGCTGACGCTCGGCACCGGATCGGCGTGCGCGCTCCTGCGCTGGGCCTCGGGGCTGCAGCAGGCCCTCGCGCTCGCGCTCGGGCTGGGCGCGTTCGCATGCGCGCTGGGCCCGGGCTGGGCGCGGATCCTCGCGGCGGTCGCGCTGTTCACCGCAGGGCTCTTCACCAAGTACCTCACGCTCGTGAGCACGCTGCCCTGGTACTTCGTCGCGGCGCTCTTCCTCGGGGGAGGGTCACGTCCGCGCCGGTCGCGGCTGGTGTTCGTCGGCGCGCTGCTGGGTTGGGTGGCGGCGGGCGCCGCGATCGCGGCGGGTACGATCCCCGGGTTCGGGCGGTTCGGCGGCGGGCGCCTCTGGACGAACACGGGGCTCGCCCTCAGCACCTGGGTCCGCGAGGGTCTCTACCCGGCGCTGCTGGTGCTGGCGCTGCACGTCGCCGAGCGCCGCGCCGCGCGCGCGGACGGATCCACCGTGGCCGGCGCCCGGCGCCACGACGACCCGGAGCCCACCGGCGCCCGCCGCCGGCGATCGATGCTGGCGGCGCTGGCGGCGCTCGCGGTCGCCCCGTGGCTGTTCAACGGCCTCTACTTCGCTGACTACTACCTGGTCCCTGCGCTCCTCTTCGGCGCCGCGCTCTTGGTCGAGCTCGCACCCAGGCGGGGCACGTGGTGGGCAGCGCGCGCCCTCGCTCCCGGGCGGTGGGGTCGGGGAGCACGGGGCGGGGTGGCCGCCGCGGTGGCGCTCGGCCTCCTGCCGTACCCCGCCCTGACCCAGACCCTGCGTGACACGGAGTTCAATCGGGTGGAGCGCTGGCTCCGGGAGCTCCGGGCCAGCGTCGACGGCGCGCGCGCGGGCGCGCAGACGCGGTTCGTGCCGAGTTGCGGCGGCGCGTACGATCGGGCCAGCGCCGAGGAGCTGGCCGCGTACCTCGTCGTCGCCGACGCCAGCGATGGTGTGAGCTGGGCGCTCGGGCGGCGCACCACGGTGAGCGTCGCCGGGAGCGACGAGCCCGGCTCGCCCGGTGGGGACTTGCTCGTCCTCGGCTACTGTCGAGACGCCGTGCCGCGGTTCCGCGTAGACGTGCCGGCGCAGTGACCCGCGCGCGGAGCTAGTCGCAGCGCGCGAGGTGCAGCGCGGGGGAGCTGCCCTCGCTCAACGTCAGGTAGCCGAGGCCGTCCGCGGTGTAGGTCACCGCCTCGCCCTGCGCCTCCGGCGCCGCGACGACCGCAGCGGGCGACGCGGCGAACGCCGTCTCGAACGCGCCGGTCGCGACGTACTCGAGCAGACCGCCGTAGGTCCGCAGCAGGAGACGATCGCCGCACGGGTGCACGGAGCCGCCGGTCGCGAGCGCGCCAGCGCCGAGCGTCAAGGTCGCGATCCGCGTGAGCGTCACCTGCGCTCCCGCCGCACCGGGCGCCTCCATGCGGAACACGTGGCTCGCTCCGGCCTGCTTGGTCATCACGTACAGCTCACCCGTCGTCGGGTGGACGAGGAGCGCCTCGGCGTTGTGGGAGCCGTCTTCGTACACGTAGTCGAACGCGTCCCACGCGACGTCGATCGTCCCTCCCGGGGACCCCGCGGACACCGCCGGCTCCGTCACCCGGTAGATGCGATAGCTCGTTCGCGCCCGGGCGTTGTCACCGAAGTCCGCGAGGAAGACACACGAGCCGGCAGGGCAGGGGCCGAGATCCATGTCCTCCCAGTCGCGCGCGGTCGCGCCCGGCAGCACGAAGGTGCCGAGCGAACCGCCGTCCTCACCGAACGCGAAGAACCTCGCCGAGTCGCCGGAGTCGTTGTGGGCGTAGTAGACCCCTGGACTACGTCGGCTCGCCGCGAGCCCGGAGAGCTCGTCCACCTCCGGGAGCTGGAGCGAAGCGCTCGACCCCGGGGCGCCCCACGATCCGCAGGTCGCGCACGACGCCCCCGCGCCGCCCGCCGCCGCGCCGCCGCCAGAGCCCGCGGCGGCGCCCGCGCCGCCGGACCCCGCACCGCCGGACCCCGCGCCGCCGCCCCCAGCGCTCGCGCCCGCGCCGCCGGCGCCCGCAGCGCCCGCCGAACCGCCACCGCTCTCGCCGCCGCTGGCAGCGCCCGCGCCCCCCGAGGCGCTGCCGTCGCTCACGGCGCCGCCTCCAGACCTCTCCTCGTTGGCCGTGCAGCCCATCGCGAGGGCGAGGACCGCCAGCACCCGACCGCTGGGCGACGCCCGGCGCGCGACGGCGGAGCGCAGCGCGAGCACGCGACGGCGGGTCACGGAGCGGGAGTCTACGCGCGCGCGCGCTCGGGATCGACGGGATCGACGGACGGAGCCGCTCCATGCGGAGCACGGGCCGCCTGCTACGCTCGCCCCGGCGTGGTGAGTCGGATCGGATCGCGCGGGCGGCGCGCAGCTCTCCCACTGCCGGCGCTGGCGCCAGCGGTGGCGACGCTCCTCTCGGCGGCTCCCGCGTGGGCCAACGGCGCGACCCCGCAGCTCTTCGGGAAGGAGACGGTGCGGGCGCTCGCGTGGATCACGCTGCCCTTCGCGTGCCTGGGGCTGGCGGTGGGCGCCGCGCTCGCGGCGCTGTGCGTGTGGCCGCGCTTCACCCAGGCGCTCGACTCGACGCTGCTCGTGTTCGCGAGGGGGGTGATCGCGGTGATCGCGGTGGTGTCGTCGTCCGGGTCGTTGATGACGCTCACCGTCGTCGGGATGGTGCTGGCGGACTGGGCCAGGATCGCGGGCGTCGTCGGCGTCCTCTGCTTCACATCCCTGCCGGTGCTCACGTCCCTCGTGCTCACGGGCGAGCTCGCGTACGCGGCGAAGCTCTACGCGAGGGTCCACCGCGCGCGGGGCGACGGGCTCGCTCGGGCGCTCTCGGTCGGCGCCGGGGCCCTCGCCGTGCTCTGTGGGATCGGGACCGTCGCCTCGGCGCTCGTGGGCCTCGCGGTGTTCCTGAGCTCGCTCCGGATCGCGGAGAGCACGCAGACGCTGCTGTGGGGTCTGGGCGGCGTGATCGTGAGCGCGGCGCTGGGGCTCGGCGGCCTCGCCGCGGCGCTGCGCGGCGCTGTCCGCACCACCGCCGCGGTGCTGGGCCGCGGCGCGGCGATGACGGCCGCCGTCGCGCTCTTCGCCGCCTCGGCCACGGTCGCCGCGCGCGCCGCCCAGGAGGCGGCAGGCAGGAGCGGGGCGCCCCTCGCCGGATCGGACACCTGGGCCGCGGTGCTGCTCCTCGCGCTCTCGCTCCTCCTGCTCGCCGCGGAGTTCGGCATCGGCGCCGCGCTCCATTGGCGCGTGGCGCGCGAGCAGGGCCGCGCGCTCGGGCGCTGGCTGGCCGCCGTCAGCCTGGCGCTCGCGTGCGCGTTCGGCCTCGGGGCGATCGCCGCCTTCGGCCTGGGGGTCCTCGTCCCGATCCTCGGCGTGTGAGGCCGGCGGGCGCGTTCGCGTGCTAGGTCCGTCGCCATGAAGAGCGCGAAGCGTGGCGACCGCGGGCTGCGTACCCTGCGATCGATCGAGGTGGTCCCGGGGTTCCACCGCCTGGCGGAGGGGTCGGTGTTGTACCGGGCGGAGGGCACGGTCGTCCTCTGCACGGCGTCGATCGAGGCGGTGGTCCCCCGCTTCCTCGAGGGGAAGGGACAGGGCTGGGTGACGGCGGAGTATCAGATGCACCCGCGATCGAACCCGGTCCGCCGCGAGGCGCGCGACGGCCGCGACAAGCCGCTCGGTGGCAGGGCGCGGGAGATCCAGCGGCTCATCGGGCGGGCGCTCCGCGCGGCGCTGGATCTCGAGCGCCTCGGCGAGCGCACGGTCACGATCGACTGCGACGTGCTGGAGGCGGACGGTGGCACCCGCACGGCGAGCGTCACCGGCGGCTTCCTCGCGCTCGCGCTCGCCGTGGAGCGCCTGCGCGCGCACGGGGAGCTCGACGCCCGCTCGTTGCGGGACCAGGTCGCGGCGGTGAGCGTCGGTCACGTGGAGGGCGCGTACGCGCTCGACCTCTGCTACGCGGAGGACTCCGCCGCGCGGGTCGACCTGAACGTCGTCGCGACCGCGCGGGGCGGCATCGTCGAGCTACAGGGGACGGCTGAGGGCGAGGCGATCGCGCGGCCCGACGTGGACGCCATGGTCGACCTCGCGCTCGAGGGCGTGGGCGAGCTCTGCCGGCTGCAGCGCGTGACGCTGGAGCGGGCGGGCGTCGATCTCGGTAGATACCCAGCCTGGGACGGGTGAGCGGGCGGCGAGGCGAGGCGAGGACGGACGCATGCCGGACGGCTCGTTCCCCGACGCCTACGGACCGCCGGAGATCGCGCAGCGCGTGCGCGACGTGGGCGTCACGAAGGCGCGTCGCGGGGTAGCCGCCACGGCCGTGCTCGCCGTGCTCGGGGGCGCGTTCATCGGCTTGGGGGCGCTGCTCTACGTGGTGGTCGTCACCGGGTCGACGCTCGGCCTCGGCCCCACGCGCCTGCTCGGCGGGATGGCGTTCAGCCTGGGGCTGATCCTGGTCGTGGTCGCCGGGGCCGAGCTCTTCACGGGGAACAACCTGATCGCGATGGCCTGGGCCTCGGGGCTCGTGTCCTTCGGCGAGGTGGCGCGGCACTGGGCGGTCGTCTACGCGGGCAACCTGGTCGGGGCGCTCGCCACGGCGGGGCTCGCCTGGGCGGGAGGGGTGGGGGAGCTCGGGAGCGGCGCCGTGGGCCAGACGGTCTTGACCCTCGCGAGGCACAAGGCGGCGCTCGCGCCGCCTCAGCTCCTGGCGCTCGGCGTGCTCTGCAACGGGCTGGTGTGCCTGGCGGTGTGGCTCTCGATGGCAGGCCGGAGCGTGACGGACAAGGTGCTGGCCATCGTCCTGCCGGTCGCCGCCTTCGTCGCGGTGGGCGCCGAGCACAGCATCGCCAACCTGTTCCTGTTCCCGTGGGCCCTCGCGCTGAGCGGCGGGGACGCCGCGCTCCTCGGCGGAGCGTTGGTGAACGTCGCGGTGGTCTCCGCAGGCAACGTGATCGGCGGTACGGCGCTGGTCGCGGGGATCTACTGGCTGGCGTACCTCCGCGCGGACCGCGGCGCGGCGTGACGAGCACCGTGCCAGAGTGTGCCGCGGGCGCGACGCGGCGTGGGCTCGTCCAGGCCCGTAGGGGCTAGCGGGGGCGTGACCGCGCGGGTCGCCGGGTTTGGCACACCGCGTGCTAGGGAGGCGACATGAAGACTCTCGCGCTGCTCGCCCTGCTGTCTCTCTCGTTCGCTGCGTGCGCGACCGACGACGACGCGGGGGGGAACCAGCAGCGGCAGACGGGGACGGGCGGCAGCGCCGGCGCCGCCGGCGGAGCGGGCACGAGCGGCGTGAGCGCGGGCGGCGGCGCGGGCGCCTCGGGGGCGGGCGGCGGCGCGGGCGCCTCGGGGGCGGCCGGCGGCGCTGGCGCGAGCGGCGCCGCCGGCTCCTCCGCCGAGTGCCCCGACCCGACGCCGCCTCCGGCGTCGCGCGAGTGCGTGACGCTCGCGGAGTTCCAGAGTCCGGTCACCCGCTGCCAGGCGACCCGCCAAGACGCGGAGGCCGAGGCGGCCGCCACCTGCCCCTCGGACGCGCAGCGAGGCGACTGCGCGGACGGGATCCAGAGCGTACGCCGCACGACGTCGTTCACCGGGGAGTATGTCGAGTGCTTCTACGACGCCGCGGGGGAGCTGGTGGGCGGCGTGTGGGTGAGCGATCATGGCCCGGCGCGCGTGACCGGTCGCTCGCCGGCCTGCACGAGGGCGGACGCCTGCCCGGCGGACGCCGGCGCCGACGTCGACTGCTCGGCGGTCGGTTGTGGGATGCCCCCCCTCTGCGCGGTGGGGTGCCAGGAGCCCTGTGGCTGCTGCACCTGCAACGACGGCGAGGCGCACCCGACGGACACCTCCCTCGCCTGTGCGGGCGGCTGCTGGGCGCCCGCACCCGGCGGCTGACCGGAGCCCGCGGCGGCGGGTCGAGGCGTCGCGGCGCCCGGCCCCTGGGCGTACGCGCGCCACGCAGCGCCGCCGCGTCAGCCCAGGGTGGCCGCGACCTGGCGCAGCACCCCAGCCGGATCCTCGGTGATCCGCTCGTGGTGCGAGACGACCACCTGCCTCAGGCGTGGGAGCGCGGCGAGTCGCTCCAGCTCGCCGCGCACCTCGCGGCGGTCCGCGATGAGGAGCCAGCGTGCGACGCGAGAGATCCTTGGCCCGCCGCTCGAGGCGGTGAGGTGACGCAGCACGAACCCCTGCGACCCCGCCACGTGGGGCATGTTGAACACCACGTCGTTCAGCACGGCGGTCACGCCGTCCTCGCCCTCGACGATCATCGCCCCCTCGGCGTCCCGCACGCCGCGGAGCCGCTCCAGGCGGACGCGCTCGCCGCCGGGGAAGTCGGCGTAGTCCCCGGCGACGGTCACCACCTTCTCCACCTTGCGCCGGGCGCCGGCGGGGCAGAGCACGCGGAGCTTCGGGTACCGCGCGGCGAAGCGGGGCGCGTCGAGCCGATGCCAGCCGTTCGGCACCACGAGGATCGCGGGCTCCCCGAGCGCCTCGAGCCGCGCCATCTCCACGGGCTCCAGCGCGATCGCGTTGTGCACTACCAGGCGACCGTCGCGCAGGCGCGCGATGGTCATGATGCGCTTGAGCGGCATGTCCGGCAGGTCGCCGACCACCTGCCAGAGCTCCTCGCCGATCGGCTCGAGCGGGGCGTGCGGGAGGACGTTCCAGTCCGTCATGGCACGGAGCCTGGCGCCGGGCGCGCCCGATCACCAGGGGCCGCCGGGCCACGGCCCGCTCCGCCGCTCATCCTCTCCGGCGCGCGTACTTGGCGAGCGCGCCCTCGAGCTCCTGCGTCACCCGCTCGACCAGCTCCGGTGGCTCGACGACGCGGGCCCGCGCGCCCCACTCGAGCACCCAGCTCACGACCGGCGTCAGGCTGCCGACCGTCATCGTGAGCCGCACGCCGCCGCCGGCGAGCGGCGCGAGCTTCTGGCTCGAGTGCGCGCGGCGGTGGCGCACGTACTCGGCGCCCTGGGCGTCGAAGTCGATGACGACCTTCTGCTTCTTCTCGGCTCGCCAGACGCCGAGCTCGCCATGGAAGTACTGGTCCACCTTGAACGCCGCGGGCAGCTCGAAGCGCTCGGTCACGGCGAGCTGGGTGTCGCGCATGCGATCGACCGCGAACGTCCGGACCTCGCCGCGGCCCGTGTGGTGCCCGACACAGTAGAGGGAGTCCCGGTGCCAGACGAGCGCGTACGGATGGATGACGATGCGCTCTTCGTCCGGACGACCGACGGCGCGGTACTTGAGCACGAGCGGCCTGAGATCACTCACCGCCTGGAAGAGATCGTCGAGCTCGTCTCGCTTGTCGGCGTAGTCCTTCGGCGCGTACGGGAGGTAGAGGAAGCGCTCCTCCAGGCGCGTGTCGACGCCGGCGTTGGGGCCTCGCCCGGTGCGCTGCGCCAGCGGGAGGAGCCGGTCCACGGCGGCGCTGATCTCCTCGTGGAGCGCCGAGCCACGGAGGGAGTCGAAGAGGCGGCGCGCCGCGAGCAGCGCGTACACCTGCGTCCGCCGCAGCTCCACCTTGCGCGGGAGGTCCCGCGCCGGGATGCGCCAGAGCAGCCGCCCTCCGCCGCGCGTGGGCACCGCCTCGAGGTCGAGCTGCCGCCGCACCTCGATGAGGTAGCGTCGCACCGAGCGGGGCGCGACGTGGAGCACGTCGGCGAGCTCGTAGATCGAGACGCCCTTGGGGTTGCGCGTCAGGATGTCGCGCAGCACCTCCAGCCGGCGGTGCTGCGTGAACCGGCCCGTCGGGCGACCGAGCTTCGCCATCGCGGCGCGAGTCTACCCGATCTGCTGGACGACCACCGCCCCCGGCGCCATGCTCGCGGCCCCGCACGAGTGGCGAAATTGGCAGACGCAGCGGATTTAGGTTCCGCCGCCGCAAGGCTTGGGGGTTCGAGTCCCTCCTCGTGCACAAAGCAGAAATCCTGCGGTGCATCCACGCAGCCGCGTCGGATTTCGATCGCCGGGCTGAGAGGCGACCGGCGTTTCCACCGGCGATTCGCCGCCCTCGCCGGAATCGGAGGCCATGGTTGCAGGCTCTGGGATGGCCTCGTGCGGCGGCTCGCACCAGCCGAGCTTCGACTCCAGGATCGACTCGGCGTGCCTCCGGTACCGGTTCGGCATGGCCGACGCGGTGTGCCCGGTGCGCTGCATCACCCACGCCTCGGGACGGCCGTTGGCCAGGGCCTCCTCGTGCACCCGCGAACCGGCTCGGCTAGTTGAGATCGCTTCCACGCGCGTGTTCCCGAGCGGGCTCCGTCTTCCGACAGTTCCCCGACGACTGGACCTCGGAGGCGGCCGTGTCGGCACGCGCAAGCTCTGGGATCGTGTCGTGCATCGGCTTCAGCCAGCCGAGGCCAAGCTCCTCTGCGGTCGCGGCTTCCCTTCGGTACCTCGCCAGCATGGCCGACGACTCGTGGCCGGTGCGGCGGATCACCCAGTCCTCGGTCTGGCCCGAGGCGAGGGCGTGCGCGCGCCGGCTGGTTGATGGTGGCACGGTGACTTCGGGGCGCATCCCACCCCTCCTCAGCCACGAGCCCGTTGGTGCGCCGGTGCGGCGGGCGGGCGCGCGAGCGGGCGGGCAGGCGCCGGCCGCTCCTTCCCACGTTGAAGGCGCGCGCGCGGGCGCGTAGGATGGTGGATCATGTCGATCGTTCGTGGTGCCGCGCTCGTGGCAGGGCTGTTGGTCTTCGGGTGCGGAGGGGACGACGCCGCGTCGGGCGGGGGCGGCGCGAGCGGAGGCGGGACTGGAGGCGGCAGCGGGGGCGCGAGCGGCGCGGCGGGCGCGGGTACGGGCGGCGCCGGCGGCGCGGACGCGGGGACGGGCGGCGCTGGTCCCGTGATCCCGTTCGCGTGCCCGGGCGGCGCGATCACGGAGGGCCTCAACTCCGGCTTCCTCGGCTCGCGGAGCTTCGAGGTGAGCTTCCCGGCGGATCGGTCGAAGCCGCTCGCCGTGGTCTTCTCCTGGCACGGGTACGGGGACAGCGCCGCCAACTTCCACACGGCGCTCGGCCTCGATCCGGACGCCGATCCGAGCTTCCCGTTCGTGCTGGTCACGCCGGAGGACACCGGGCTGTTCCCGCCCGCCGGCCTCGACTGGGACATGTTCGACGCGACGCGGGCGGACAACGCGGACGCGCTCCTCTTCGAGGGGATCCTCGGCTGCCTCGCCGCGCAGGAGGACGTGGACGCGTCGCGGATCTACTCGATCGGGTTCAGCGCGGGCGCCATCATGACGAACCTGCTCCACGCGCGGTACCCCGATCTCCTCGCCGCGACGCTCGCGTACTCCGGCGCCTGGTTCGCCGACCCAACGGAGTCGTCCAGCGTGAACACGCTCGGGATGGCGGTGAACTTCGCCTGGCCGCAGCTCGAGGCCGGCCACGGGGGGGCGGTGGCGCTCACGCACGGCGGCGTGAACGACTCCTTCGGCATGGGTACGATCAAGGTGATCGACTTCGAGGTGGCGGCGCAGGCGGCGGTGCCGTTCCTCACTGCGGCCGGGCGCACCGTCGTCGAGTGCGCGCATGCCAACGGGCACCAGCCGCACCCCGAGGTGGGCCCCGGGGTGGCGATCTCGTTCTTCCGCGACCACCGCGCGGGTGAGCCCTCCCCGTACGCGAGCGGCGGGCTCACGGGCTGGCCGGGGTCGTGCACGCTGCACCGGCCCTGAGCCCGCGCCGCCACGGCGGCGGTCGCGATCGCTAGACCGCGCGGCCGGGATCGGCCAAAAATTCCGCCTCTCGGGGGCGCGGGTGCTACGGGCGAGCCAGAGCCATGCCCGCCGCCGCGCCCCGAGGAGCCGAGTCGCCGCCGCTCGAGCCGGCTCGCGCCGAGTTCGTCGCGGGCCTCGCCCGGCGCCTCGACGCGCAGCGCGCCGCGCTCCGGTCCCTCGAGGAGGAGCCCTCGTCCGCTGCCCGCCGAGACAACCTGCTCCGCCGACTGCACGCGATGGGCGCGGCGGCGCGAGTGCTCGGGCTCGAGCCGGTCGCGCGCGCGCTCGACTCCGCGGAGGAGGCGCTGCGACGCAGCGCGGGCGCCGTCGCGCCGGGCGAGCTCGCGGAGGTGGCGCGCGCGCTCGATCGGGTGCCGACGCTCGCGTGGGGGGGCGAGGGCGCTTCCCACGGGGCGGACGCGAGCGGGGAGGGCGAGGCGGCCGTCCCCGGGGGCTGGCCGCCGTGTCTGCTCGTCGCCGGCCCGGAGGCGCTGGCGGCACCGTTCACCGCGGACGCGGCCGCGGGCACGCTCGAGCAGCAGCGGGTCGCGACCGCGGGCGAGGTGCTCGCCGCGGCGCGCTGGAGCGCGCCGGACGTCGTCGTGCTCGACGGCGATCTGCCCGACGCGCGCCAGGTCGCCGAGGCCATCGTCACCGACCCCGAGCTCGAGCCCGCGGCGCTCGTGGTGGTGGTCGCGTTCGAGCAGCCGGAGCGCGCCGCGGCGTTCGCGGCCGCGGGCGCGACGCGCGTCCTGCCGAAGCCGGTGAGCCCGGATACCCTGCGGCGTACGACTCTCGAGGTGGCGGCGCGCGCGGCGCCAGCGGCCGGGCCCGTCGAGGCGCTCGGGAGCGGGACGGTCGAGCGCCTCGCCGCGCGCCTGGCGGCCGAGCTCGAGCGCGGGATCGCGGCGGCGGTCGAGCCGGGCGCGCGCGGCGTCGCCGTCGATCTGGGGGAGGGCACCGAGGCGCTCGCCGCGGTGTGGGGGGCCGTCGCGCGCGTACGGGAGCTGGTCACGCTGCGCTCCGCGGGGCGGGTGCGCTTCAGCGGCGGCGGGCCCGCGGGCGCCCTCCCGGTGGGGGCGTGGGGCGGCCCCGACCGGCGCGAGGGGCAGCGGGGAGAGTCGGTGCGCCGAGCTCCGGCGGTCGCGCTCGGCGGGCGGCGCATCCTGGTGGTCGACGACGATCCCGCGGTCGTGTGGTTCCTGGCCAGCGTGCTCGGCGCGGCCGGCGCCGAGGTGCTCGAGGCGCACGACGGCTCGCGCGCGCTCGCGCTGGCGGAGGAGCGCTGGCCCGAGGTGGTCGTGAGCGACGTCTTGATGCCGGGTCTCGACGGCTTCGCGCTCTGCCAACGGCTCCGCGCAGACGTAGCGCTGCGTGACGTGCCGGTGCTGCTCCTCTCGTGGAAGGAGGACCTACTCCAGCGCATGCGCGATCTCGGCGTGGACGCGCAGGGACAGCTGCGCAAGGAGGCCGACTCGGCGACGGTGGTGGCGCGGGTCCGCGAGGTGCTCTGGCCGCGCGCGCGCCTGGAGGCCCGCCTGGCGGCTCCCGGGGAGGCGCGAGGGCGCCTCGACGGCGTGAGCCCTCGCCTGGTGCTCGAGCTCGTGGCGCGGCGCCGCAAGGACGCCCGGGTGACGTTCCGCGACGCGCTGTTCCTCCACGAGGTGGAGCTGCGCTCGGGCTTCCTGCGCAGCGTGACGCGTACGGCGAGCGACGGCGGCTTCGCGCGCGGGGACACCGCCCTGCGGTCGCTGCTCGGCGTCGAGGCGGGGCGCTTCACCGTGGTTCCGGCGTCTGGCCCCTGCCGGCGAGACTTCGAGGGGCCGCTCGCGCTCGCGCTCGCGCCCTCGATCGGCAAGGTGAGGGCCGTGCAGCGGGGCCTCGTCGCGACGGCGCCGAACGACCTCGTGGAGCTCGAGCTCGAGCGCGAGCTCGCCGAGGCGTGCGCCTCCGTCGCGCCGCCCGGCGTGCAGGAGATCCTGCGGCGGCTCGCCGAGGGCGCCTCGCCGCGCGAGCTCGTGACCAGCGCGCCGGAGCGCACCGCGAACGTCTCGGCGGCGCTCGCGGACCTCGCGCGCCGCGGAGCGCTCGTCGGCGGCCGCCTCGCGGATGGATCCAGCCTGGCGCGCGAGGCGCCCGCGCTCCCGCCCGCGCCGCCCGCGCGCGCCGCGCCGCCGCCCGCTCCGTTCGCGCCGGGGGCCCCCGCGGTCGCGACGCCGGCGCCCCCGCCGCGTCCCGCGAGCGCGACGCCGCCCCCGGCCAGCGCGCCCGCCGCGGTTCACGTAGAGTCCCCGGGGATCCCTCCGGCCGAGGGCGCCGCGCAGTTCAGCTTGGCGCTGTCCGCGTCGCCGCCCGCCGCCGAGACGTCGAGGCCCGCCGGTGGGACGGCGGAGCCCGCCGCCGCGGCGGCCGCCCCGGCCGCCCCCGCGACCCCCGCGCGCTCCGCTGCCTCCACGGCGCCCGTCCCCGCCACCCCAGCGGCCGCGCCGGCCGCGTCGCCCACGGCCGCGGTCGCGCCAGCCACGCCCGCGGTCTCCGCGGCCACGCCCGCGCCCGCCGCGCCCCCGCGCCCCGCGCCCCCCGAGCCGCCCGCGCCCGCACCCGATAAGGGAGGTATCCCCATGCAGCCCGCCACCGACCCCGCCGAGGTCGACCTCGCGTTCGCCGTCCTGGCTGGCGGCGACTCCGACTCCGACGCCCCGCCGCCCGCTGCGCCCGGCCCGATCGCCGCCCCGGAGCGCGCGGCCCCCGCGAGCGTGCCATCGGCTCCTCCCTCTTCCCAACGCCCGGAGGCCCGCCGCGCCGCTCCCGAGCTCGACGCGGAGGGCGCGCCGTCGTCGCCGCTCGGCGACGCGCTGTCGCGCGCCGCCGACAGCGTGCGACCGGCGCCGGCACACCGCGACCCCGCGCCCGCTTCAGCGAGCTCGCCGCGCGCCCACGACGAGGACGACCTCGGATCGCTCTTCGCGGCGCCCGAGGCGCGCGACGCGAGCCGGAGCGAGTCACCGCCGCCCGTCGCCGCCACGGTGGAGGCGGCGCGCCCACGGGCGACCCGGGCGAGCGAGCCGCCTGGCTCGGATCGTCCTCGGGTGAGCCGCCGGTCCGCGCCGGACGCGCCGGAGCCGTCGCCGGCGCCTGCGGCGGCGCGCGCGACGGGCTCGCGGACGCGCAACCTCGTCATCGGGCTCGGCGCCGCGGTCGCCTCCTTCGTCGGGCTCCGCTTCGCGCTCCCGGGCGGGGCGGGGCCGAGCGCGGCGGGCTCCGCCGCGGTCCTCGGCACGGAGTCGCCGGTCGACCCGAGCACGCTCGCGCCGCCGCCCACCGCCGCCCAGGCGAAGCCCGCAGCCGCCGCCGCGAAGGAGACGACCCAGGTGACCGAGCTCGAGCTGCCGCCGGGGGTGACGGTCCCGGCCGGGCAGGGGCTCCTCGAGGTGGTGGGGACGCCCGCTCACTCCCTCTACGTGGACGGCAGCTTCATGGGGAAGGGTCCCATGCGCCGGTTGCCGGTGGCGCCCGGCGCGCATCAGGTGAGCCTGCGGACCGACGGCGACGAGCTCGGCGCCACGGCTGAGGTCGTCGCCGGGCGCCGGACGCAGGTCTCGGTCACCCATGCGCCGAGGTGACGCGTGGCGCGCGGGCTGTCGCTGGCAGGCCTGCGCGCGCTGGGTAGGTTCGGCGGGGCTCCTCGGCGCGATCGCCTGCCGCGGCGGGGCGCCGCCCTCGGGCGCGGCGGGCGACGGCGGAGCTCCTGCGCGGAGCGCGGGGGACGCGGGCGCGACGCCCGAGCGACCGCGCGAAGAGGTGTCGCTCGTCGACCGACTCGGCGGGTGCAGCGTGCGCCATCGAGGCTACTCCATCGACGCCGGGGAGCCCGAGGCAGCGTACCGTAGAGGGTATACGGCGGTCAGCGCCGAGGCGCGCGCAGAGCGGGCGGGCGCCTCGGTGCTCCGCGTCCACGACGCCCGCGTCGGCTGGGAGCTGTGGATCGACGAGGCGCTGGAGCGGCCGACGCTGGAGCTCCGCGCCTTCGTCGCGGAGCCCCGGCGCGCGCGCGTCGAGATCGACGGGCGCGCGGTCGGGGCGCTGAAGCTCCAGCCGGGCGAGCTCCGGGTGCACACGAGCGGTCCGCTCGGCGCGACGCTCACCCCCGGGCGGCATCGCCTCGAGCTCGTCTTCGGGCGGCGCCCGAGCCCGTCCGTGCCGTACGCGGAGGTCGACTGGCTGCGCTTCGGTCACGCCGACCGCCTCGACGAGACGTACTCCGCCCCGACGCGGCGCGACGTGGTCGCCGACGTCGCGCTCGGCGGGCGGCCGCTCCGGGCGCTGGCGCTGCGCGGGCCGTCCTCGGTGCGCTGCAGCGTCCTGCCCGCGCGCGGCGCCACGCTCGAGCTCGACGCGGGCTTCTGGGGCGCGGGCCGTGGCGTGGCCCAGGTGCAGGTGCTCGAGGATGGCAAGGGGCCGGTCACCTTGCACGAGCGCCGCGTGTCGGGAGGCGACGGCGCGGCGTGGGCCAGCGTCTCGCTCTCGCTCGAGGAGTGGGCCGGCAGGATGATCGAGATCGAGCTCTCCGCGCGCGAGGCGACGCGAGGCGGCCGGGTCGTGCTCGGCGAGCCCCGCGTGACGCGCCCGGCGCCCCTCGTCCCGGCCCGCCGCGCGCGGGTGGTGGTGCTCGGCGTCCTGTCGGGGCTCGACCGCCGGCGCCTCCCGCCCTGGGGTCCCATCGGGAACCTGGCGGCCGTAGGAGAGCTCGGCCGCGAGAGCGTGGGGTTCGACCACTACCGAACCCCGACGAGCGTACCCGCGAGCGTCGTGGCGACCCTGCTCACCGGCCTCCCGCCGTGGGAGCACGGGCTCGCCGATCCGTTCGCGCGGCTCCCGGCGGACGTGCCCACCCTGGCCGGGGCGGTGAAGCACGCGAGCGGGCGCGCGGCGATGTTCACGGGGGTCCCGACGTCGTTCGCGGCGTTCGGCTTCGCGCGCGAGTGGGATCGCTTCGAGAGCGTGTCGCCGGTCGTGGATCTGCCCGCCACGGAGCCCATCGAGCGCGCGGCGACCTGGCTCGACGCCGAGCTCGAGCGGGCCGCCGCCGAGCGCGTCCTGGTCGTCTTCCACGCCCGCGGTGCGCACCCTCCGTGGGACGTGCCGCGCGAGCAGGCGGCGAAGCTCCCCCCCGAGGAGTATGCGGGGCCGGTCGAGCCGCGACGCGGGGCGATGGTGCTCGCGCGAGCGCGCAGCACGCGGCGAGGGGCGCGACGACTCGACGACGCCGACCGCGCCCGCCTCGGCGCGCTGGAGGAGGCCGCGATGGTCGAGCAGAGCGCGGCGGTCGGTCGCCTGGTCGGCGTGCTGAAGCGGCGCGAGGTGTGGGACGAGTCACTCGTGATCCTCACCGGCGACGCGGGCTACCCGGATCCACCGCTGATCCCACATGATCCGGTGGGTACGCTCCGGGAGGACCTCCTCTCGCCGCCGTTGCTCGTCAAGCTGCCTGGGGGGCTTGGCGCCGGGACCCGATCGGCCGCCCAGGCGACGACCGTAGACGTGGCGCCGACGGTGCTCGGCGCGCTCGGTCTCGAGCCGCTGCCGGGTACGCGAGGGCTCGGCCTAGTGCCCGCCGCGCTCGGCCACGAGCCGCTCGATGGCCGCCCGCTGGTCGCCCGCCTCGGCGACTCGCTGTCCGTCCGGGTCGGCTCGTGGCTCGCCTCCGGCGCGCTCGGCCAGCGCCTGGCGCTGTGCCAGCTCGAGGTCGATCCGGCGTGCGTCACCGACGTTGCCGATCGCACGCTGGTGGTGTCGCGTGCCGCGTGGTCGTGGACGTTCCAGGGCTTCACCGCGCCCACGGCCACGCCCCGCCCCCGTGAGGCGGCCGGGCTCGACGCGGACACCTCGGCCGCTCTCACCGTCTGGGGCGCGCTCGAGTGATCGGTAGCAAGCGACCGCCGCGCGAGGGGCGGCGGTCGCGTCGACGGCGAGCGCTCACTCGGCGACCACGGCCACGTCGTCGAGGTACCAGCCGGGGGCGGTGTACGTCATGCTGACGGACTGGGACGTCGTCTGGTAGCTCACGCCGCTCGAGTAGACGAAGCGCACCCGCGCGGTCGCCGTCCGGAGCGCGGGCGGCAGGGACAACTCGGCGAGCACCCACCCCCCGCTCGAGCCGATGAACCCGGGCTGGCCGTCGACGTAGAAGCTGTTCTGCGCGTTGCACGAGTACCCCCACCCCATCGCGCCGTTGATCTCGATGGTGCCCGGATACGTCAACGTGGCGGCGTGCCAGGTGCTGCCCCCGTCGCCGCTCACCTCGACGAGCCCGCCGTCCGCGTACGTCGTCCCGTTCCATACTGGGCTCTGGAAGTCGTACCAGTGCCAGAAGGTGAACTTGATGGCGTCGCCCGCGCAGGCGGAGAGGTCGATGACGGGTGACCGCAGCATCGCGCGGCCGCACTGGACGTAGTTGCCGGCGAGGTGGGTCGCCCAGCAGCCCGTCCCCCCGTGGCAGGCGCCCGGCCCGGAGGTCGCCGTCCCGTGCTCCCAGTGATCGAAGGTCCAGCTCGACCCGGACTGCCCGTCGATCGGCGCATGCGTGAACCCACCCGTCGCGCCCTCGAAGTCCATACTCAGCCCCGCGAGCGCCGCGACGCACCCCGCCGACGTGCCCCCGCTCCCCGCGGTACCCCCAACCCCAGCGCTCCCCCCAACCCCAGCACTCCCCCCAACCCCAGCACTCCCGCCCGCACCCCCGCCCCCGCTCCCGCCCCCACTCCCGCCCGCGCCCGCGCTCCCGCCCACGCCCCCGCTCCCGCTCCCGCCCCCGCTCCCGCCCCCGCCCGCGCCCGCGCCCCCGCTCCCGCCCGCGCCCCCGCCCCCGCCCGCGCCCGCGCCCGCGCCCCCGCTCCCGCCCGCGCCCACGCCCCGGCTCCCGCCCCCGTCCCCGCTCCCGCCCCCGCCCGCGCTCCCGCCCGCGCCCACGCCCCCGCTCCCGCCCACGCCAGCGCTCCCGCCCACGCCAGCGCTCCCGCCCGCGCCCGCGCCCG